>DASZNF010000140.1:0-80245 GCA_035551355.1 Pseudonocardiaceae bacterium
CCCCGAGTTGGCCACTGGCCTGCAACCCGGTGACGCCGGCCGACTCCATGGTGCCGGCCAGGATCGGGTCCTCGCTGAACGACTCGTTGTAGCGGCCCCATTGGGTGTCGCGGTCGACGTCGGCGATCGGCCCGAAGCCCCACCGCACGTTGGTCGCGACGGCCGCCTTGCCCGCGGACACCTGGGCGGCCTGTTCGAGGGCGGGGTCATAGCTGGCGCCCATGCCGATCTCGGCGGGAAAGATGGTGTCCCCGTTGACGTTGTTGTGCCCGTGCACCACGTCAGCGCCGTAGATGATCGGGATGTGCAGCGGGTTGTGGTCGATGGAGTACTTCACGATCGCGTTGATCGCGTTGGCCCAGTCCTGCGGGCTGTTCGCGCCGTTGATGTCCTCGGTCGGCGGTGAGCCGCCGCCGGAGAGGATCGAGCCGACCGCGTCGTCGCCCAGCACCTGCTGGGCGCACGTGGCGTTCAGCGGACCGGCGCCGTAGTTGCAGTTGCCGACGATCTTGTCCACTTCGATCTGGGTCATCTGGCCGATCTTCTCGGCCAGCGTCATTCTGTTCACCAGATCGGCGGCTCTTGCCTGCGGTGAGGCGTGCTGGTCGAGGTAGAGCGGTTGGGGCGCCGCGATCGCGGTGCCCGCCGGGACGTAGGCCACCGCCAGAGCCGAGGCGGCCAGGGTGGTCGCCGCGAGGGCGACCAGGGTGCGGCGTCGTTGCCGCCCGCCGTGCTTCATCCGTACTCCCCATTACCTGGGCCCGACGGCCTCGCACCGCCGAGCGGATCGACAAAGCGGGTCTGATGCTTCGCCGCGCCGCTGGCCAGGTCAATGGTCTAAACGTATTTACCGCCGCTTACCGCGATTTACCGGAAACAGGCGATTATTTCGCCAACAGGGCGGCCACCGCGTCGGTGACCACCCGGCGCCGGTGGGCCCGGGACTGCTTGGCCGCCAACGATTGGTACTCCGGGGTGTTGGCCGCCCACAGCACCGCGACGTGGGTGACCAGGCCCAACAGATCGACCGGGGAGAAATGGCTTGGCAGTTCGCCGTTTCGCTGCGCCTCGGTGATTTTCGCGATCTTGTTCTTGGTGCTGTCCAGCACGAGCTGCAGCGGAGCGGAATCGCCGCCGCGCTCCAGCCGGTACCAGGTGGCCAGCCGGGCCACCTCGGGCCGCGCCTCGTAGCGGTCGAACAGTTTGCCCGCGTAGCCGGGCAGATCGGTGGCGTCCAGCGGAGTCTCCCGCACGGTGCTCTCGCAGATCTCGTTGAACACCGCGTCGAACAGGCCGTCCTTGTTGGTGAAGTGGTGGTAGATCAGCGCCTTGTTGCAGCCGGCCGCCTCGGCGATCCGGTCCACCCGCGCCCCGGCGATCCCGTACGCGGCGAACTCCGCCGACGCCGCATCGAGCAGTTTCCGTCGGGTCGCCTCCGCGTCACCAGCCATGATCCCAGGATAGCTGACTAACCACTTAGTTGACAGGACGGACCGGCGGTGGTTCTCTATAACTAACCAGTCAGTCAACTGGACGAGGAGAACGAGGAACATGAGCAAGGTCTTCCTGATCACCGGCAGTTCGCGCGGCCTGGGCCGGCAGCTGGCCGAATCCATCCTGGCCGCCGGACACCGGGTGGTGGCCACCGCGCGCAAGCCCGAGCAACTGACCGACCTGGCCGAGTCCTACGGCGAGCAGGTCCTGCCGGTCGCGCTGGACGTCACCGACCCGGCGGCGGCGCAGACCGCGGTCAAGGCCGCGGTGGACACGTTCGGGAGACTGGACGTGGTGATCAACAACGCCGGATACGCCAACCTGGTCGCGGTGGAGGACGTCGCCCTGGACGACTTCCGGGCCCAGCTGGAGACCAACTTCTTCGGCGTGGTCAACGTGACCAAGGCGGCGCTGCCGGTGTTGCGCGAGCAGGGCAGCGGGCACGTGATCAACGTGTCCTCGGTCGGCAGCCGGCTGGCCAGCGTCGGCCTGTCGGCCTACCAGTCGGCCAAGTGGGCCCTGGCCGGATTCGCCGGGGTGCTCGCCCGCGAGGTCGCGCCGCTGGGCATCACGGTCACCAACCTGGAGCCCGGTGGCATGCCCACCGACTGGAACGGCTCGTCCATGGCCAAGCCGCCGGTCAGCGAGCCCTATCAGCAGACCGTGGGCAAGGCCGTGGAGTACATGCGCGAACAGGGCGCCATCACCGTCAGCGACCTCGGTAAAGTCGCCGAGGTGGTGCTCGAACTGGTCGAGCTGGAGCGGCCGCCGCTGCGCTTGCTGCTGGGCAGCGACGCGGTGCGCCACGCCGCCGCCTACGAGCAGGCCCAACGCGAGTCCGACGAGCGCTGGCACGAGCTGAGCGTGTCCACCGACGCGTCCTGATTTCCGGGAATCCGGCCGGGATTAACCGATCGCTTATCCAGCGCTTCCGCGCCGGTTTTCGCCGGTGCAGCCTGACGGTGGAGTAGTCGACCCTTACGGCCAGGGGAGCGCGGATGCAGGTCCCAGCACCGTTCCAGTACGAGAAGGCGACCAGCGTCGAGCACGCGCTGGCGCTGCTGACGCAGTACGGCCCGGAATCCCGGGTGGTGGCCGGCGGGCACAGCCTGCTGCCCATGATGAAACTCCGGCTCGCCCAGCCGGAGGCCCTGGTGGACATCAACGATCTGGCCGAACTGGCGGTCATCCGGCTGGACGGCGACGAGCTGGCCATCGGCGCCATGGTCCGGCACGCCGCGCTGCTGGATTCGGCGGTGGTCGGCGAGCACTTCCCGATCCTGCGCGACGCGGAACGGGTGATCGCCGATCCGCTGGTGCGCAACCGGGGCACCGTGGGTGGATCGCTGTGCCAGGCCGATCCGTCCGAGGATCTCTCCGCCGTCTTTGCCGCCCTGCGCGCCGATGTCGTCATGCAGGGCGAGGACGGCCGGCGCACCCTCCCGGTCCGGGATTTCTTCGCCGGACCCTACGAGACCGCCCTGGGCGACGCCGAGCTGCTGGTCGAGGTGCGGGTGCCGATCCGCTCGCACGCCAGCGCCTACCAGAAGGTGGAGCGCCGGGCCGGGGACTGGGCGGTGGCCGCGGCCGGCGCGGCCCTGCAGATCTCCGGCGGGACCATCGCCGAGGTCGGCATCGGGCTGACCGCGGTCGGCGCGGACGGTTTCGTGGCCACGGAGGCCGAGGACTTCCTGCGCGGCGGCCCGGCCATCGAGGAACGATTCGCCGAGGCGGGCCGGATCGCGGCCGAACACTGCCGACCGGTCGTCGACCAGCGCGGACCGGCCGACTACAAACGCCATCTCGCCGGTGAGCTCACCCGGCGCGCACTGCTGCGGGCCGCGGCCCGCGCCGCCGGACAGGAGGCGTGACATGCAGATCACGGTGACCATCAACGGGCAGGAGTACCGGCGGGACGTGGAACCCCGGTTGCTGCTGGTGCATTTCCTGCGCGACGAACTGCGCCTGACCGGCACGCACTGGGGCTGCGACACCTCCAACTGCGGGGTGTGCACGGTGTGGCTGGACGGACAGCCGGTGAAATCCTGCACGGTGCTGGCGGTGATGGCCGACGGCAGGCAGGTGCGCACCGTGGAGGGCCTGGCCGCGGGCGCCGAGCTGGACCCGGTGCAGCAGGGATTCGTTGCCTGCCATGGACTTCAGTGCGGATTCTGCACACCGGGCATGATGCTGACCGCCCGCTGGCTGCTGGACCACAACCCCGATCCCAGCGAGGCCCAGATTCGCGAGGCGATCTCCGGGCAACTGTGCCGGTGCACCGGTTATGAGAACATCGTCCGCTCGATCCGTTGGGCGGCAACCCATTCCAGCGCGGAAACGGCCGAGGAAGAGGTGCCGGCATGACCGCGACCGAGGACCGGCCGATCGGCTTCGGCCGGATGACCAGGAAAGAGGACGCGCGGTTCGTGCGCGGCCACGGCACCTACGTCGACGACGTGCAGTTACCCGGAATGCTGCACTCGGCGATCCTGCGCAGCCCGTTCGCGCACGCCCGGATCGTGTCCATCGACACCAGTGCGGCGCAGGCCCACCCGAAGGTGCGCGCGGTGATCACCGGGGAGACCCTCGCCGGGCTGAACCTGGCCTGGATGCCCACGATCTCCTATGACACGCAGGCTGTCCTGGCCACCGACAAGGTGCGCTTCCAGGGCCAGGAGGTGGCCTTCGTGGTCGCCGAAGATCGTTATGCGGCCCGCGACGCACTGGCCCTGATCGACGTGGAATACGACCCGCTGGACCCGGTGGTGGACGCAAAACACGCACTCGACGAGGGCGCGCCGATCATCCGGGACGACAAGGAGGGCCGCACCGACAACCGCATCTTCGACTGGGAGTCCGGCGACAGGGCGCAGACCGACGAGGTGTTCGCCAACGCGGAAGTCGTTGTGGCGCAGGACATGCTGTATCCGCGGGTGCACCCGGCGCCGCTGGAGACCTGCGGCACGGTGGCCGACATGGACCCGATCACCGGCAAACTCACGGTGTATTCCACGACCCAGGCCCCGCACGCGCACCGCACCCTCTATGCGATGGTGGCCGGGATTCCGGAGCAGAAGATCCGCATCATCTCCCCGGACATCGGCGGCGGCTTCGGCAACAAGGTCGGGATATATCCCGGATACGTGTGCGCGGTGGTGGGTTCCATCGTCACCGGGAAACCGGTGAAGTGGATGGAGGACCGCTCGGAGAACCTGATGAGCACCTCCTTCGCCCGCGACTACCACATGCACGGCGAGATCGCGGCAACCCGCGACGGCACCATCCTGGGGCTGCGGGTCAACGTGCTGGCCGATCACGGCGCGTTCAACGGCACGGCCCAGCCGACCAACTATCCGGCCGGCTTCTTCAGCGTGTTCACCGGTTCCTACGACCTGCGGGCCGCGCACTGCACGGTCACCGGCGTCTACACCAACAAGGCGCCCGGCGGCGTGGCCTACGCCTGCTCGTTCCGCATCACCGAGGCGGTGTACCTGGTCGAGCGGATGGTCGACGTGCTGGCCCACGAACTGGACCTGGACGCGGGCGAGTTGCGGATGCGCAACCTGCTGCGGCCCGAACAGTTCCCGTACCAGTCCAAGACCGGCTGGGAGTACGACTCCGGCGACTACCCGCGGACGCTCAACCTGGCCATGGACATGGCGCACTACAAGGATTTGCGGGCCGAACAGGCGGAGAAACGGGCCCGGGGCGAACTGATGGGCATCGGCGTCAGCTTCTTCACCGAGGCGGTCGGCGCCGGTCCGCGCAAGCACATGGACATCCTCGGCCTCGGCATGGCCGACGGCGCCGAACTGCGGGTGCACCCCACCGGCAAGGCGGTGCTCCGGATTTCCGTGCAGACGCAGGGCCAAGGCCACGAAACCACGTTCGCCCAGATCGTGGCCGAGGAACTGGGCATCCCGCCCGACGACGTGGAAGTCGTGCACGGCGACACCGACCAGACCCCGTTCGGCCTTGGCACCTACGGTTCCCGGTCCACCCCGGTGTCCGGCGCGGCCACGGCCGTGGTGGCGCGGAAAGTCCGCGAGCGGGCCAAGATCGTGGCGGCGGCCATGATGGAGGTCAGCACCGAGGACCTGGAATGGGAGAAGGGCCGCTGGTTCGTCAAGGGCGACCCGGACACCGGCCGCACCATGTCCGAGATCGCCCTGGCCGCGCACGGCACCCTGGAACTGCCCGAGGGCGTGGAAGGCCACCTGGACGCCAGCACCGTGTACAACCCGCCCAACCTGACCTACCCGTTCGGCGCCTACATCTGCGTGGTCGACGTGGATCCGGGCACCGGCGAGGTCAAGATCCGGGACTTCGTCGCGGTGGACGACTGCGGGGTGCGGATCAACCCGATGATCGTGGAGGGCCAGGTCCACGGCGGGCTGGCCGATGGTGTCGGCATGGCGCTGATGCAGGTGATCGCCTTCGACGAGGACGGCAACTGCTTGGGCGGCTCGTTCATGGACTACCTGCTGCCGACCTCTATGGAGTGCCCGTCCTGGCGGCTGGGCGAGACGGTGACCCCGTCGCCGCACCACCCGATCGGCGCCAAGGGCGTCGGCGAGTCGGCCACCGTTGGCTCGCCCGCCGCCGTGGTGAACGCGGTGGTGGACGCGCTGAAACCGTGCGGGGTAAGGCATGCCGACATGCCGCTGACCCCGGCCGCGGTGTGGCGGGCGGCGCAGGGCCGTCCACTGAGGACGGACCTGGCGATCACATGAGCGACACCGAGTTGATGGTCCGCGCGGCCGGCCTGCGCACCGGCCGGACCCCGTTCGTGCTGGCGACGGTCGTGCGCGCGCAGCGGCCGACCAGTGCGAAACCGGGGGACCGGGCACTGGTGCTGCCGGACGGGTCGATGGAGGGCTTCGTCGGCGGCGGCTGCGCCGAGTCGACCGTGCGGACCGAGGGTTTGCGGCTGCTGGCGGCCGGGGAGTCGGTGCTGCTGCGCATCACGCCGGAGGCCGACTCCGCCGCGGCCGACGACGGGGTGCTGACCGCCGCAGCCGACGACGGGGTGCTGACCGTGGGCAATCCGTGCCTGTCCGGGGGTGCGCTGGACATCTTCCTGGAGGCGATGCTCCCGCCGGTGCTGGTGCACGTCTACGGCGACACCCCGGTCGGCCGGGCGCTGGTCGAGGTCGGCCGCGCGCTCGGCTACGACGCGCGGCTGTCTGAATCCGGTGTGCCGCTGCCGCCTGATTTGGCGGCGGTGGTGGTGGCCGCGCATGGTCATGACGAGGAACCGGTGCTGGCTTCGGCGTTGCGGGCCGAGATTCCCTATATCGGACTGATCGCCAGTCGTCGGCGAGGTGTGGCCGTATTGTCCAATGTGGATATACCGGATCGGTTGCGGGGCAACGTGCACACGCCTGCCGGTTTGGACATCGGCGCGCGTGGCGCGGGGGAGATCGCCTTGTCGGTCTACGCGGAGATCGTCTCCGGTCGGCCGCGCCGCGAGCCCGTGGCCGCGCTGGTCGGCCCGGCCGAGCACTGCTGCGCCCATGGGTGAACCGGGCGTGGACGTGCCCACGTTGCGCAAGCAGTTGGGGGACAAGGGATATCTGGCCGAGGACGGGCTGGTCACCGCGCTGCTGCTGGCGGTGCGGATGGACCAGCCCATCCTGCTGGAGGGCGAACCCGGAGTGGGCAAGACCGCGGCGGCCGCCGCGTTGGCGGCGGTGCTGGACACCCCGCTGATCCGGTTGCAGTGCTACGAAGGCCTGTCCTCGACCGAGGCGCTGTACGAGTGGAACTATCCGCGGCAGCTGCTGGCCATCCGGCTGGCCGAGTCGCGCGAGGAGATGCTGCGCGAGTCCGACCTGTTCGGCCAGGATTTCCTTTTGCCGCGCGCGTTGTTGCGCGCGATCCGTCATCCTGGGCCGCGTCCGGCGGTGCTGCTGATCGACGAGGTGGACCGGGCCGACGACGAGTTCGAGGCGTTCCTGCTGGAATTGCTGGCCGATGCCGCGATCACCATTCCCGAGCTGGGCACGGTGCGGGCGGTGGTGCCGCCGGTGGTGGTGCTGACCTCGAACCGGACGCGCGATCTGCACGACGCGCTGAAGCGGCGGTGCCTGTACCACTGGATCGCCTACCCCGACAGCGAGCGGGTGGCGCGGATCATCCGGCGGCGGGTGCCGGAGGCGGGCGAGTGGCTGGCGCCGCGCGTGGCGGACACGGTGCGCCGGTTGCGGGATCTGGACCTGACCAAGCCGCCGGGATTGGCCGAGGCGATCAACTGGGCGGTCGCGTTGCACACGCTGGGACTGTCGGTGTGGGACAGCGGGGCGGTGGCGCCGACGTTGGGCGCGGTGCTGAAGTACGCCGAGGACATCGACCTGGCCCGCAGCTCGTCGGCGCTGGGCGACTGAGCGGCCGGGGATCTCGACCACGCCAATGCAGAGGTCCCCGGCGAAGGGGGACCCCCTAATTTCACGTTAGTCGAAAATTGAGGGCGGAATGTGCTGGTAGGGACGAGCTGTGGATAACTCGGGGCGCAGGGCTGGGCTGGCCGAGGTGGCGACGGTCTTCGGGGCGCGGTTGCGGGCCACGGGACTCCCGGTCGGGCCGGACCGCCGCGCCCGGTTCGCTCGCGCGGTCACCGTGCTGAATCCGTTGCGGCTCAACGAGTTGTACTGGTGCGCGGCGGCCACGCTGATCGCCGACCCGGCCCACCTGCCGATCCTGGACGCGGTGTTCGCCGAGGTGTTCGGCGGAGCGGAGGATCCGGCCGCCTGGCGCGGCCAGACCGGCGACGAACCGGTCGTCGCCCCGCGCAAGCCCGGCCCCGGCACCCCCACCGCGGACGGACCTCGCCGCAACGGCCACGAGTCGCCGCGCGAGGTGCGGATTCCGGGCCTGGCCAGCGCGGCCGAACGCCTGTCCGGCCGGGATTTCGCCGAACTGAGCCCGGCCGACCTCGCGCTGCTCGCCGCGACCATGCGCCGCCTGCGCCTGCACACCCCGCTGCGCCGCTCGCGCCGCCGCACGACCGCCCCGCGCGGCCGCCGGGTCGACCTGCGCCGCACCCTCGCCCAGGCCCGCCGGACCGGCGGGATTCCGGTGCGGCTGGCCCGGTTCGTGCCGCGCGAGAAGCCGCGCCGACTTGTGGTGCTGCTGGACATCTCCGGGTCGATGGAGCCGTACGCGCGGGCCTTGCTGCAGCTGTTGTACTGCGCGGCGGGCGGGCAGCGGGCCGAGGTGTTCACCTTCGCCACCCGCCTCACCCGGCTCACCGCCGTGCTGGCCCGGGCCCGGCCGCAACGCGCACTGGATCATGCCGGGCGCAAGGCGCCGGACTGGTCCGGTGGCACCCGGATCGCCGATTCGCTGGCCGAGTTCAACCGCCGCCACGGCCGGCGCGGGCTGGCCCGGGGCGCGGTGGTGCTGATCGTGTCCGACGGGTGGGAAACCGGCGACGCGACCGATCTCGGGCGGGAAATGGCGCGGCTGTCGCGGGTGGCGCACCGGATCGTGTGGGCCAATCCGCGCACCGCGAGCCCGCGGTTCCGCCCGCTCACCGGCGGGATGGCCGCGGCCTGGCCGTACTGCGACGCCGTGGTCAGCGCCCACCGCCTGGACGCTCTCGACGAACTGCTCGCCGCCCTCGCGCAGCGCTACTGATCAGCGGAGGTCGATGCGCATGACCGGGCGGCTGGGGTAGGTACGGCCGATCTCGTGGAATCCCGCCGCCTGGAACATGGCCAGGGTGCCGGTGAACAGGGCCGATGGGGAAGCCTTGGCGCCGAGGCGGTCGACGTCCACCGGATGCCCGTCGAGGACGGCCGCGCCGTTTTCCCGAGCGTGCGTGATGGCGGCGCGCAGCAGTGCGGTGCCTACTCCGGTGTTGCGGTGCGCCGGGTTGATGGCGAAGCAGCTGATCCACCAGGCCGCGTCGGCTTCGTCGAGGAGGCGGCGGATGGCCCGGTTGTCGCGGACGACGTGCAGAGCGCGGCGGGGGACGACCCGGGTCCATCCGGCAGGGGAGTCGTCGACGTAGGCCAGCAGCCCGATCGGGACTTGGGCCTCGGTGATCTCGCGGTGCAGGGCCGTTCGATTGTCGGCCTCGGTGTGTCGCCGAAACCTTTGGCACCAACAGGAATCGGGTCGCGCGCCGCGCGTGCCGAACGCGCTGCCGACGTCCGCCCATCGCTGCGGGGTCGCCGGTTCGACTCGGATGTCCACCCGGCCATCCTGGTACGCGCGCGGTTGGTTTCGCTCGTCGGGGCCGGGCTCGCTGGCGATCACAACTCGACGAATGTGCAGTCGCGTAGTTCGCGGACGAGTTGGGTCGCGCGGACCCAGCGTAGGAGGGGGTCGCCGTAGCGGACGGTGTCGTCATCGTCGGTGGGGCGCGGGAACACGCGCCCGGCTCGGTAGATCGCGCCGATGACGCCGGTCACGGTGGAATGGGCGCGCACCGCAACGAATCCGGGTTTGAGCCACGGGCAGATCCGGACGGAGACGCGGGCGCAGCGGGCACACACCGGCGGGTGGGTGTTGGCGATGCCCTCGGGCCAGTTCGGCCAGTCGGATCGGCGGTCGCGGAGTAGCCACAGGGTTCCGTCGTCGTGATGATCCGCTGGCCCGGCGCAGACCTGGCACCACAGGTTGCGCATGGCTTTGCGTTGGCGGAGTGGATGAACCTGGTTGTAGATCGGGTCTCCGGTGCCAGGTCGGCACTGCACGCGGTTCCACAACACGCCGTCCTTATCGCGGTCCAGCAGGTTTTCGTCCGCGTACCGGATTCCGGCGGACGATTGCAGCACCAGCGGCGCCGGTAGTTTTTCGGCGCTCCACAAGGCGATGTAGGGCACCGGGCCGCTCGGGCCCCTGAGCACCGGCTTGCCTGCGACTGCGGTCGACGCCGTCATCGTCGGTGCCTCCTGTTAGGTTGACCTGCGGTGATTCCGTAGATCGCTCGACAAGTGAAGCTATGGCGAGACAGTCAGGCACGACAACCGCGCTACCTACGCGCATCAAGTGATTTTCGGCCGCGACCACCCGGCCCGTACCCTGATGCGGGCATGCAGCAACGGAGACAGCAGATGGCAAGGACGCCCAAGGGACGGGCGCTGGGGGCGGCGCTCCGTCAGGAGCGGGAGCAGCAGCGGCTGACCACCCGGGATCTGGCCGAGCGCATCGGCCGCAATCAGGGTGAGATCTCTCGTTGGGACCGCCAAACCCGAACATGTCGCGCAGGTTCTGACCGCGCTCGGTGTCGTGGGTGAGCCTTACAACGAGATCATGGCGTTGGCCCGGGACATCGACGCGCCTCTATGGATCGCCACCACGCTGCCCGCCCAGCGCCAGCAACTCGCGGCCTTCGTCGATGCCGAGCAGAACGCGACCTCGATCGTGGAGGTGTCCCCGCTTCTGGTGCCTGGCTTGCTGCAGACCACGGACTACATCCGCGCGATCATGTCCGGCGGCGGGATGCCACCGGATGAGGCCGTAACCCGGATGGCCATCCGGGTGGGGCGTCGAGCGGCCATCACCCGACCGAACCCGGTCGAGTTCACCACGTTCATTGGCCAGGGTGCACTGCATCAGCTCATCGGCAGCCCGGCGATCATGCTGGAACAGTTGCGGCATCTGCGAACCGTGGCCAAGCGGCCGAATGTCACGATCCGGGTGACCCCGTTCGGCAGCGGATGGCATCCGGCGCTCGAAGGAGCCTTCACGCTCATCCGATCCGATGGCGCTGTCCCCATCGTGCTGCTGGAAAACCGGTCGTCGGGCTTGTTCCTGCACGAGGACGATGACGTGACGGCTTACGAGGATGCTGTCGAGCTGGTGGCGGAAGCCGCTCTGAGCCCGATCGCATCAATAGAATTGATCGCGAAGATGGTCGCGGAGAAGGAGCGGTAGTGATGACCGAACAGCTGCGGTGGCGGAAGGGCAGCCGGAGCCAGGCCGTTTCCAACTGTGTGGAGGTGGCTGATTCGCTGGATCGGTTGCGGGACAGTAAGAACAAGACCGGGCCGGAGTTGCGCGCCGACGTCCGGGGCTTAGTGCGGGCGATCCAGGCGGGCCGGCTTTCGTGAACCCATGCTGAAGAGGCCGAGCCGTCACGCCCCGGTGCGACGGCTCGGCCCCTTCGGTTGTGCTCCCGGAATTACTCCGGTGCGCGGGTCAGCGGTGGTCGGCCAGGCAAATGCGGGGAATGCCGACCGGGTGCTGCAGCGGGCCGAATCGTCCGTCTCGATAAACCAGGTGGACCACGAGGCAGCCGTCCCGGCCAAACGAGACCGAGCCGTTCAGAATGAGCCGGTTGTTCGGTTCGTACACCACGAAATCGCCGCGATTGTCGGCATTGACCCGGCCGTGCCCTCTCGTGGACATGCCGATTCCCTGGGCTATGTGTTGCAGGTCCGTGCAGTTCGGGCCGAAGTGTCCGGCCACGGCGAACTGGCCGGGCGGGCAGCGGTGGTCAGCGGGCGCGTTTGTCGACGCGTTGGCCAAACCCGGGGCAAGCAGGAATCCTGATGCGACAAGAATTGCGCCGACGACGGTTGCCCGCATCGAAACCTCCGTATTGAGCGGGGATCGCTTACGTCGCCGACAGTAACGGCAGTTTCTGCCCAGGGGGCATTCACAAAGGGGTGATTCTATTCCCTGGGTGGGTGAGGGAAAGCCGCATTCCTGGTGACTAACCGCGATCCAGCCGCGGGAACAGCACCTCCTGCATGATCATCCCGATCACCGCGGCCACCGGGATCGCCACCAGCGCGCCGACCACGCCCAGCAGACTCCCGCCGATCAGCACCGACACCACCGTGGTGATCGCGGGCACCCGCACCGTCCGGCCGATGATCCGGGGCACCAGAAGATAGTCCTCGGCCAGCCGGTAGGCCACGATGTAACCCACCGTGGCCAGCGCGACCGGCACCGACACGCTCAACGCCACCAGGGCCACCACCACCCCGGCCACCGTCGAGCCGACCACCGGGATGAGGTCCATGATCGCCGCGAACAGGGCCAGCAGCACCGGATACGGAATCCCGAAGATCTCCGCCCACACGAAGACGGCCAGCCCGGCCACCAGCGAGGTGATCAGGTTGCCCAGCACGAATCCGCCGATCCGGGAGAAGATCTCGTCCCCGATCAGGATCACCCTGGGCCGCCGCGAGTTGGGCACCAGCCGGTAGATCGTGCGCCGGATGCGCGGCAGGTCGGCCAGGAAGTAGATGGTCAGCACGATCACGATCACCATGTCGGTCAGCGCGCTGAACACCACCTGACCAGCGCCGATCAAGCCCTGCACCAGGCTGCCGGTGTTGCCGCTGACCATGCCGGTCACTCGTTGCTGGATGTGGAACCGGTCGTTGAGCTGCCCCAGGACCGACGAATGGTCCTGCAGGCCGTGCCACAACGATGGCGCCTCCTGCACGAACCGGGTGGACTGTTCCACCAGCGGTGGCACCGCTGAGGCGATGAACCCGCCGACGAACGCCACGCACGCGAACAACACGATCACCACGCTCAGCGCGCGCGGCAGCCGCTTGCGGGTCAGCCAGTCCACGGCCGGGCTCAGGCCGATGGCCAGGAAGATCGACAGCCCGATCAGCAACAGCACGTCCCGGGCGGCGACCACCACCTCCAGCAACCCGTAGGTCACCGCGACGCCCAGCGCGCCGGTCAGGCCGACGAAGAACGGGGAGCGGTGGTTCAGCGGGCGGCCGGGGCGGCCCAGCGGGCGCTCGGGGGTGGACAGCCGGCTGGCCGCGTCCTCGGCCCGGGCGATCGCCTCGTCGCTCTCCTGTGCCCCCGTTGCCTTGCCGGTGCGTTCGCCACCAGCGGCTGAGCCGCCCGTCGATCTTCCGCCCGCGGCCGGGCCGGTTCGGTCGCCCGCAGGTGTGTCGGCGTTCTCGTCCGCCGGGGCGCCGGTGAAGGGTTCTGGCTCGACCTGTTCGGGAGTCGGCGAAAGATGCTCCGGCTCGAGGTCGGTCACGAGGTGTTCTCGATCGAGATCCAGCGGCGTCTCGGGCCGGTCGGCCTCCATCGCCCGCCGCCGGTCACGAAGGGTGACCGCGACCTCCCGGGAGCGCCGGGCCGCCGCGATGAGCCGCGCTCGCGCCGCGGAACGCCAAGTATGAGTCTCGGTCACGTTCGGCGAATTCCCCGCACTGCGGCAGAATAACCGTGACATGCGGATCTTCGGCGTCGGGCGGTCGAGCATGTGGCCGATTGACCAGGACGCTAGGTTTGTCAGTGCCGGGGACGCCCGGCGTGCGGCAGGGGTGGACTGGCACCCCCGGAAAATACGGGCGAGGGTCGGTCATGTCGGAACCTGTCGGTGAGGTAATCAGAGTCGATGTCGAGCGCCGCGATCAGGGGCAGGTCATTCTGCACGTGGCCGGGGACGTCGACATGACCACCGCACCGGAACTGGATCGGCACATCAGCACCGTGGTGACCAACGCCAAGGTGGTGGTGGTGAATCTGCTCGCCGTCACCTTCTTCGGCTCGCCCGGCCTGAGCGTGCTGGTCGCGGCCCGCGGCAAGGCCGAGGCGGCCGGATGCGCGCTGCGCGTGGTGGCCACCCAGAACGCGGTCATCCGCCCGGTGCGCATCACCGGCCTGCAGGGCTCCCTTGAGCTGTTCGACACCGTCGCCGACGCCCTGCACGACTGAGGCCCGGCCGGAACCGACTCGCCCCGACCGGGCCCTGGCCCCACCCCGCCCGGGGTCAGCCGCCGTCGGCCACTCTGATGGCCGGTTCGGTCTCCAGGTAGGACGCGATGAGCTGCAACAACCGTCCGGTGTCCACCGGTTTGGTCACGTACTCGGTCGCGCCGGAGGCCAGACTCTTGTCCCGATCCCGCTGCAACGCCTTGGCCGTCACCGCGATGATCGGCAGTTCGGTGTAGGGCGGCATCCGGCGAATGGCCGCCATGGTCGCGTTGCCGTCCAGTTCCGGCATCATGATGTCCATCAAGACCAGCGCCACGTCGTCGTACTGCTCCAGCGCGCGGATGCCGGCCACCCCGTTGTCGGCGTACACCACCTCAAGGCCGTGCAGTTCCAGCACCGCGGACAGGGCCAGCACGTTGCGCAGGTCGTCGTCCACGATGAGCACCTTCTCGCCGTGGAACCGGCCGGTGCCCAGATCGGCGACCACCACCGGGCGCTGGGTCACGCCCGCGCCGGTGGACACCGCGGCCGCGGTGGGGGTTTCGGCTATGGCGGGCTTCATCGGTTTGGCGGTCAGCGCCACGGAATCCAGCGGCAGGTACAGGGTGAAGGTGCTGCCCTGGCCCGGCGCCGAACGGGCGTGCAGCTCGCCGCCCAGCAGGTGCGCCAGCTCGCGGCTGATGGACAGGCCCAGCCCGGTGCCGCCGTACTTGCGGCTGGTGGTGCCGTCGGCCTGCTGGAACGCCTCGAAGATGACCGACAGCTTCTCCGGCGGGATGCCGATGCCGGTGTCGGACACGTCGAAGGCCACCCGCTGCGCGGTCTTGCGCAGGTAGAACCCGCTGACCTCGCCCGGTTCGGCCAGCCGGATGCGCAACTCGACATGGCCGGAGTGGGTGAATTTCACCGCGTTGGACAACAGGTTGCGCAGCACCTGCTGCAACCGGTGCTCGTCGGTGCGCAGGATGGCGGGCACGTTCTCGTCCACCACCACCCGGAACTGCAACTCCTTCTGCGCCAGCTGCGGCCCGTAGAGGTCCTCGGCGTAGGCCACCACCCCGGCCAGCGTGACGTCGTCCGGGCGCAGCTCCATCCGGCCCGCCTCGACCTTGGCCAGATCCAGGATGTCGTCGATGATCTGCAACAGGTCCACGCCCGCGGAGTGGATGGTGCGCGCGTGCTGCACCTGCTTGCCGGTGAGGTTGCCCTCCAGGTTGTCGGTGAACAGCTTGGCCAGCACCAGCATGCTGTTCAGTGGCGTGCGCAGCTCGTGCGACATATTGGCCATGAACTCCGACTTGTACTTCGAAGCCAGCGTCAGCTGACGGGCCCGTTCCTCCAGTTCCTGGCGGGCCTGCTCGATTTCGGAGTTCTTGCTTTCGATGTCGGTATTCTGCCGGGACAACAACTCGGCCTTCTCGGCCAGTTCCGCGTAGGAGCGCTGCAGTTCTTCTTGCTGGGCCTGCAATTGCTCCGAGCGTGCCCGTAGCTCGGTGGTCAGCCGGGTGGACTCGTCCAGCAGCGAGTCGGTGCGGGCGTTGGCCACGATGGTGTTCACGTTGACGCCGATGGTTTCCCGCAGCTGCTCCAGCAAATCCTTGTGCACGGCGGTGAACTCGGTGACCGACGCCAGTTCGATCACCCCGAGGGTCTGCCCCTCGAACAGCACCGGCAGCACCACCACGTGCACCGAGGAGGTCCAGCCCAGGCCGGAGGAAACGCGCACGTAGTCCGGTGGCGCGTCGTCGATCACGATGGTCTGCTTGCCCAGCGCGGCCTGCCCGACCAGGGATTCGCCCAGCCGGAACCGGGGCGGCTGCTGGGCCAGCTGGAAACCGTAGGTGGCCCGGGCCGACAGCGCGGTGGCGCCCTCGATGTCGGTGTCGGCGAGGAAGAACGCGCCGAACTGGGCCTGCACCAACGGGGCCAGCTCGCCCAGCACCAGCGCGGCCACCGCGGACAGCTCGCGATGTCCCTGCATCAGCTCGGAAATCCGGGCGAAGTTGGTCTTGAGCCAGTCCTGTTCCTCGTTGGCCCGGGTGGTGGCCTTGAGGTTGGCGATCATCTGGTTGATGTTGTCCTTGAGCTCGGCCACCTCGCCGGAGGCGTCCACGGTGATCTGCCGAGTCAGGTCGCCCTCGGTCACCGCGGTGGCCACCGCGGCGATCGCGCGCACCTGCGTGGTCAGGTTTCCGGCCAGCTGGTTGACCCGTTCGGTCAGCCGCTGCCAGGTGCCCGACACCCCGACCACCTCGGCCTGACCGCCCAGCTTTCCTTCCGTGCCGACCTCGCGGGCGACGCGGGTGACTTCGGCGGCGAATTCGGAGAGGCGGTCGACCATGGTGTTGATGGTGGTTTTGAGTTCGAGGATTTCGCCGCGGGCGTCGACGTCGATTTTCTTCGACAGGTCACCGCTGGCCACCGCGGTGGTGACCTGCGCGATGTTGCGGACCTGGGTGGTCAGGTTGCGCGCCATGTAGTTGACGCTCTCGGTCAGGTCCTTCCAGGTGCCGCCCACGTTGGGCAGCAGCGCTTGCCCGCCGAGGATTCCCTCGGTGCCGACCTCGCGGGCCACCCGGGTGACCTCGTCGGCGAACGCGCGCAGCGTGTCCACCATGCCGTTGAGGGTGGCGGCCAGGCTGGCCACCTCGCCGGAGGCGTCCACGGTGATCTTCTTGGACAGGTCGCCGCCGGCCACCGCCTCGGCCACCACCGCGATGCCGCGCACCTGGCCGGTCAGGTTGTCGGCCATGACGTTGACGTTGTCGGTGAGGTCCTTCCAGGTGCCCCCGACGCCGCGCACCAGCGCCTGCCCGCCGAGCTTGCCGTCGGTGCCGACCTCGCGGGCGACGCGGGTGACTTCGGCGGCGAATTCGGAGAGGCGGTCGACCATGGTGTTGATGGTGGTTTTGAGTTCGAGGATTTCGCCGCGGGCGTCGACGTCGATTTTCTTCGACAGGTCGCCGCTGGCCACCGCGGTGGCGACCAGGGCGATGTTGCGCACCTGGGTGGTCAGGTTGCTGGCCATCTGGTTGACCGAGTCGGTGAGCAGCCGCCAGGTCCCCGCGACGCCGGGCACGCTGGCCTGGCCGCCGAGTTTTCCTTCGGTGCCAACCTCTCTGGCCACGCGGGTGACCTCGTCGGCGAAGCCGGAGAGCTGGTCGACCATGGTGTTGATGGTGTTCTTCAGCTCCAGGATCTCGCCCCGGGCGTTCACCTCGATCTTCTGCGAAAGATCGCCCCGGGCCACCGCGGTGGCCACCTGGGCGATGTTGCGGACCTGGGCGGTGAGGTTGCCCGCCATCTGGTTGACCGAGTCGGTCAGATCGCGCCACATGCCCGACACTTCCGGCACGTTCGCCTGACCGCCCAGCGTGCCCTCGGTGCCGACCTCGCGGGCCACCCGGGTCACCTCGGAGGCGAACAGGGAAAGCTGCTCCAGCAACCGGTTCACGGTCCGGCCCAGCCCGGCGAACTCGCCACGCAGCGGCCGCCCGCCCACATGCGAGGACATCCGCTGGGACAGGTCGCCCTCGGTGACCGCGGTGACCACCCGGGACAGCTCGTTGGTGGGCCGCATCAGGTCCTCGATCAGCCCGTTCACCGAGTCGGTGGCCAGTTCCCAGCCGCCCGGGCCGATCCCGGTGACCAGCCGCTCGCCGAGCACCCCCTCCCGGCCGACCACCTGCCGGATCCGCGCCAGCTCGCTGACCAACTGCTGGTTGCGTTCGGCGATGTCGTTGTAGGCGGCGGCCAACTGGGCCGTCAGCCCGTCGCCCGCGACCACCAGCCTGCGGCGGAAATTACCGTCCCGCAACTGTTCCAGCGCGGTGAGCAGGCGCTCCAGCGCGGCCGCGTCGGTCCGGTCCGGTTCGCCTGCCGGCATGACTGGGCCCGCCTCGATCCGTGACGTCACCTGGGCCTCCTTCGCCCGCGCCCGCGCTGCGACTTCCTGGCAGCGCGACCCCAGGCTTACAGTAGACGGCACCGACGGTGCGTGTCGCTGACTGCGAGCGCCCCGTCGCCTTCGGTGCGGTTTCCGGCGCGACGTTCGGAGGTTGTGGTGACCCCCCGTGGTGACGGCGTCGAGCCGACCTCGATCCCCGGGGCGGAAGAGATCCTGGCCCGGGTCGCCGATCGCCTTGTGGCCTCGTTCGAACCGCGCCGCACCCTGTCGTTGCTGCCCAGCCTGCTGGTGCCCGAGCTGGCCGACTGGTGCGCGGTGGTGCTGCCGCCGGTGATGGGCCGGGCCGAATGGTGGCGCTGCCCCGGGCCGTCCCGGCCGACCGAGTACAGCCGGATGAGCCTGCGATCGCTGCGTAGGGTGCCCGCACTGGAAGCGGCGATGGACGGCGTGTCCTCGCCCGGCGACGGCGAACTGGTCGGCCAACTGGCCGCGGCCAGCTGGGGACCGGGTGAATCGCTGGACTCGGTCGGCGATGTGGTGGTCTACCCGCTGGCCGGGGTGCCGGCTCGGCGGGCCGCGCTGGTGCTGGTGCGGGAGACCCGGCGGGGCCGGTTCGACGTGGGCGACCTTGAGGTGATCCGCCGGTTCGGCGCGCTGGCCGGGGTGGCGCTGGCCGCCGGGCTGGCCAACCGGCAGCAGCAGCGGATCATCTCGGTGCTGCAGGAACCGCTGCTGCCCCGGCCGTTGCCGCCGATCGAGGGCGTGGAGTTCGCCGCGTTCTTCCGGCCCGGACAACGGATGCTGGACGTGTCCGGCGACTTCTACGACGTGCGGGCCGACGGCGACGGCCGGGCGCTGCTGGTGGTCGGCGACGTGTGCGGGCACGGCATCGAGGCCGCGGTGCTGGGCGGGCGCTACCGGGAGGCGGTGCACGCGCTGGCCGGCGCCGAACACCGCCCGGCGCACCTGCTGGACATGCTCAACAAGACCATGCTCGACCTGGGCGACACCCGGTTCGCCACGGTGGTGATGGGCCAGCTGCGGCCCGAGCCGGGCGGCGGCGTCGCGCTGACCTTGAGTTCCGGCGGGCATCCCCGGCCGCTGGTGCTGCGTTCGGACGGCCATGTTGAGGAAGTCACCATTCCGGGCACCCTGGTGGGAGTGCTGCCGGACGCGCACTTCGGAGAGGCCGAGATCGTGCTCGCGCCCGGCGAGACCATGGTGCTCTACAGCGACGGGCTGGCCGAGCTGCTCGGCGGCCGGGAGGAGGCCGAAGGTGAAGGGGTTCGGCAGGTGCACGAGGTACTGACCCGGCTGAGCGGGCTGGACCCGGTCACCGCCGCCAGCGAGCTGGAGATCCACGTGCAGGGCTTCGCAGGCGAGGCCGACCACGACGACGCCACCGCCCTGTTCGTCCGCGCCGCCCGGACGGAGCCGGGCCGATGACCGACGATCCGGTGCTGCGCGAGCACGAACTCGACGGCCGGGAGGAACTGCGCATGTCCGTGCCCGCCGAATTCGTCCCGCTGCGCACCGCGCGCCGGCGGCTGGCCGGCTGGGCCCGCACCGTCGGCCTGGCCGGGCGCGATGTGGATTCGGTGGTCCTGGCCGCGTACGAGGCGCTGGCCAACGCCGCCGAACACGCCTACCCCGGCACCGAGGGGGTCATCGACCTGCACGCCGAGGTGGACGGCGAGCAGGTGAAGATCACCGTGGCCGACCAGGGCCGCTGGCGCCCGCCCCCGGCCGATCCGGGCAACCGGGGGCGGGGCCTGCTGCTCATCCGCGGCCTGGCCCACTCCAGCGAGGTCCGGCACCGGCCGCTGGGCGGCACCGTGGTGGAGATGTGCTGGCGGCTGCCTGGACCTCGGGCGGCGAACTGAGCCCGGTGCCGGTTTCCGGTGCAGGCGACTGCGCCGGGATCTCGGGGTCACTTTCCGGCTGGGCCGGTTCGGCGCCCAGGTGTCCGGCTTGCGCGCTCTGCACCACGAGCTCGGCGTCCTCGACCACCGCGTCCGCGTCCTCCACCGCCACTTCGGCGTCCTCGGCCAACTCCTCCGACTCGTCCGGCATCAGCCACAGCACGCCGCTGGGCGGCAGTTGCAGCACCGCGGACGCGGGCTGGCCGTGCCAGGGTTCGGCGGTCGCGGTCACCAGGCCGAGGTTGCCCACGCCGGAACCGCCGTAGTGCTCGGCGTCGGTGTTGACCACCTCGCGCCAGCGGCCGGTGGCCGGCAGGCCGACCCGGTAGTCGTGGTGCGGCACCCCGGCGAAGTTGGCCACACAGGCCAATTGTGAGCCGTCGGCGCCGATGCGCAGGAAGCTCAGCACATTGCCGCCGGAGTCGTTGGCGTCGATCCAGCGGAAGCCGTCCGGTTCGGTGTCGGCGCTGTAGAGCGCGGGCGCGGCCCGGTAGACGCCGTTGAGATCGGTCAGCAGCGCGCGCAGACCGCCGTGCAGCGGCTGCTCGGTCAGGCCCCAGTCCAGCGATCGCGACTCCGACCACTCTCGTTCCTGGCCGAACTCTCCGCCCATGAACAACAACTGCTTGCCCGGGTGGGCCCACATGAAGGCCAGCAGCGAGCGCAGCCCGGCCGCCTTGTTCCAGTCGTCGCCGGGCATCCGCTGCCACAGCGATCCCTTGCCGTGCACCACTTCGTCGTGCGACAACGGCAGCACGAAGTTCTCGGTCCAGGCGTACACCAGCGAGAAGGTCATCTCGTTGTGGTGGAAGGAACGGTGGATCGGATCACGGCTCAGGTAGTGCAGGGTGTCGTGCATCCAGCCCATGTTCCACTTGAAACCGAAACCAAGGCCGCCCAGGTGGGTCGGGCGGGTCACGCCGGGCCAGGCGGTGGATTCCTCGGCCACCATCACCACACCCGGGTGTCGCTTGTAGACGGTCGCGTTGAGTTCCTGCAGGAACCGCACCGCATCCAGGTTCTCCCGGCCACCGTACTGGTTGGGCAGCCACTGCCCCTCCTGGCGCGAGTAGTCCAGGTACAGCATGGAGGCCACCGCGTCCACCCGCAGCCCGTCGAGGTGGAACTCCTCGAACCAGTACAAGGCGTTGGCGACCAGGAAGTTGCGCACCTCGTTGCGACCGAAGTCGAACACCAGGGTGCCCCAGTCCGGCTGCTCGCCCCGCCGCGGATCGGCGTGCTCGTACAGGGGAGTGCCGTCGAACCGGGCCAGCCCCCAGCTGTCCCGCGGGAAGTGCGCGGGCACCCAGTCCACGAACACGCCGATGCCGCGCTGGTGCAGCCGGTCGACGAAGTAACGGAAGTCGTCCGGGCTGCCGAACCGCGAGGTGGGCGCGTAGTAGGAGGTGACCTGGTAGCCCCAGGACCCGCCGAACGGGTGCTCGGCGATGGGCAGCAGCTCAACGTGGGTGAAGCCGGTCTCGGTGACGTAGTCGGCCAGCTGGTCGGCCAGTTCCCGGTAGTTCAGGCCCGGCCGCCAGGAACCCAGGTGCACCTCGTACACGCTCATCGGCGCGGCCGACCAGTTGGTCGCCTCCCGCCGGGCCAGCCACTCGCTGTCGGCCCAGGCGTGGTGCGAGCGGGTCACCACCGAGGCGGTGGCCGGGGGCCGCTCGGTGGCGAAGGCCATCGGGTCGGCCTTCTCATACCAGCGGCCATCGGCGCCCAGTACCCGGAACTTGTAGGTGGCGCCCACCGGCACGCCCGGGATGAACAGCTCCCACACGCCCGAGGAACCCAGCGAGCGCATCGGGTTGGCCCGGCCGTCCCAGCCGTCGAACTCGCCGAACACCCGCACCCCGCGGGCGGTCGGCGCCCACACCGCGAACGACACGCCCTCGACCTGGCCTTCGGGGGTGTCGTAGCTGCGCGGGTGCGCGCCGAGCACCTCCCACAGCCGCTCGTGCCGGCCCTCGCCGATCAGGTGCAGGTCCAGCTCGCCGACCGTGGGCAGCCAGCGGAACGGGTCGTCGGCGGTCACCACGTGACCGGCGTAGTCGATCTCCAGATGGTAGGTGCCCGGGTGCTCGGACAGCACCCCGGCGAACACGCCGTCGGTGACCCGCTTGAGCGGGAACCGGCGCGCGCCGGCGACCACGGTCACCGCATCGGCTCCGGGCCGCAGCGCGCGGGCCACGATGGTGTTGCCGACCCGGTGCACGCCCAGCACGGCGTGCGGGTCGTGGTGCGATCCGGTGAGCAACCGGTCCAGATCCTGCGCCGAGGGCGCCGCATCCGGCGACTCGGCCGGTACTGCGGTCACGTCGTTTCACTCCCCGTGGTGATTCGGGCGATGGAGGACAGCGGCACGCCCAGCCATTCCGGGCGGTTGGCGTGCTCATAGAAGACCTCGTACACGGCCTTGTCCAGTTCGAAGGCCCGCAACAGGTCGGCGTGCCGGCGTGGGTCGCCGTAGGTGTCGGCGGCCGCTTCGGCGTAGCCGTCGCAGAACGCGGCCCGGTTGCGCGCGGCCCAGTCCAGGGCTCGCTTCACCAGGGCGTCGTCGTCGGGCTGGCCGATGAGCATCTGGTGGGCGGCGTAGTCGAAGGAGCGCAGCATGCCGGCCACGTCGCGCAGCGGCGAGCGCAGCGCGCTGCGCTCGGCCGCGGGGGCGGCGGGCTCGCCCTCGAAGTCGATCAGCACCCAGCCCGACACCGTGCGCAGCACCTGGCCCAGGTGCAGGTCGCCGTGGATGAACTGCATGAACACCGGCTCGTCCGCCTCGCGCACCTGCTTGAACGCGGTGCGCAGGGCCGGGGCGTGCTCGGCCAGCTCGGGCACGGCCTCGGACACCAGGTCCAGCCGGTCCTGCATGGCCTTGACGGTGCGCTCGAACTCGCCCGGGTCGGCCCGCTGCTCGCCCAGCGCCCGGCGCAGGTCGGCGTGCACGGTGGCCACGGCCTGACCCAGCCGGCGCGCCTCGCCTGCGAAGTCGCCGCCGGCCTCCGCTGCGCTGTGCTCGGCATCGGCCATCAGGTCCCGCACACTGGTGCCGGCCATGGCCCAGCCGTCCACCGCGTCGGGCAGGTACTGCTGCAGCATGGCCATGGTGGCCGGCTGCCCGGCGAGTTCACCGGTGATCGAGCCCAGCGGCGCCGCGATGTGCTCGCAGCCGATCTCGGCTAAGGCCCGGTGCAGCAGCAGATCCGGGTTGATGCCGGTGGTCAGCTTGCGGAACAGCTTGAGGATGTACTGGTTGCCGAACACCAGCGAGGTGTTGGACTGCTCCGAGGAGATCGGCCGGGCCCGCAGCCCGCCGGTCAGCTCGGTGCCGGGCTCGTGCTCGAAGGCCAGCGAACCGACCTGCGCACCGGACACGATCAGATCCAGCAGCGTGCCGGTGAGCTCGCCGTCGCCGCTGGCCTCGTAACCCCCGGCGTCCAGGCCGAACCAGCTGGACCCGAGGTGCTCGGGCAGCTGGGAGCGGCTGGCCACCAGCAGCTGATAGGGCTCGGTGCGGTCGGTCTGGTGGACCTCGACGACCACGTGCAGCAGCAGCGGATCGCCCGCCAACAGCACCGTGGTGGACAGCTGACCAACCGAGTTGATCGGCCGGTCCTTGCCGGCGAACCAGCGCTGACCGGGCAGCCAGTTCGGCAGCTCGGCCACCAGCTGTGCGACCAGATCTTCCGGGTCGGTCAACCGACTCACCTCACTTCGTTGTCGTCACCGGGCTCGACCAGCTGGAACCAGTAGAAACCGTGTCCCGGCAGGGTCAGCAGATACGACAGCTCACCGATGTCTGGGAACCGCACGCCGCCGGTGAGCTCGACCGGTGTGCTTCCGTGATGCTCGGACAGGTCCAGCTCCACCGGTTGCGGGAAGCGGGACAGGTTGTTCACACACAGCACGACGTCCTGGCCGCCGTCCGGGCGCAGCCACCGGCGCTTGTAGGCCAGCACGCTCGGGTTGGACCCGCCGAGGTCGATGAACTCGCCCTCGGCGAACGCGTAGTGCTGCTTGCGTACCTCGATCATCCTCCTGGTCCAGTTCAACAGCGAGGAGACGCTGTTGGACTGCGCCTCGACGTTGATCGCCTGGTAACCGTAGACCGGGTCCATGATCGTGGGCAGGTAGATTCGACCTGGGTCACACGCGGAGAACCCGGCGTTGCGGTCGGGCGTCCACTGCATCGGGGTGCGCACCGCGTCCCGGTCACCGAGCCAGATGTTGTCGCCCATCCCGATCTCGTCACCGTAGTACAGCACCGGCGAGCCGGGCAGCGACAACAGCATCGCGGTGAACAGCTCCAGCTGGTTGCGGTCGTTGTCCAGCAACGGAGCCAGCCGCCTGCGGATGCCGATGTTGGCCTTCATCCGCGGATCCTTGGCGTACTCCGTGTACATGTAGTCGCGTTCGTCGTCGGTGACCATCTCCAGGGTCAGCTCGTCGTGGTTGCGCAGGAAGATCCCCCACTGGCAGCCGTCCGGGATCTTCGGCGTCTGCGCCAGGATTTCCGAGATGGGGAACCGGGACTCCCGGCGCACCGCCATGAAGATCCTTGGCATCAAAGGAAAGTGGAATGCCATGTGGCACTCGTCGCCGCCGGTGGCCGGCTCCCCGAAGTACTCCACCACGTCCGACGGCCACTGGTTGGCCTCGGCCAGCAGCACCCGGTCGGGGAACTCGTCGTCCACCACCTTGCGGCAGCGCTTGAGGAATTCGTGCGTGCGCGGCAGGTTCTCGCAGTTGGTGCCCTCCTGCTCGAACAGGTAGGGCACCGCGTCCAGCCGGAACCCGTCGATGCCCAGATCCAGCCAGAACCGCAGCACGTCGATCATGGCGTCCTGGACGTCCGGGTTCTCGTAGTTCAGGTCGGGCTGGTGGGTGAAGAACCGGTGCCAGTAGAACTGGCCGCGCACCGGATCGTAGGTCCAGTTGGAGGTTTCGGTGTCCACGAAGATGATTCGCGCGTCGGCGTAGCGCGAGTCGTCGTCGCTCCACACGTAGTAGTTGCCGTACGGGCCGTCGGGCTCGGTGCGCGACTGCTGGAACCACGGGTGCTGATCGGAGGTGTGGTTGAGCACCAGGTCGGTGATCACCCGGATGCCCCGCTTGTGGGCCTCGTTGAGCAGATGGACGAAATCCTCGACATTGCCGAATTCCGGGAGCACGGCCCGGAAATCGCTGATGTCGTACCCGCCGTCGCGCAGCGGAGAGGCGTAGAACGGCGGCAGCCACAGGCAGTCCACGCCCAGCCAGGACAGGTAGTCCAGCTTGGTGGCCAGGCCGCGCAGGTCCCCGGTGCCGTCACCGTTGGAGTCCTGGAACGCGCGGACCAGGACCTCGTAGAACACCGCCCCCTTGAACCAGGTCGGGTTGCGCGGCGCCTCGGTCGCGGACTGGAAGTCCTCCGCCTGCGGCTCGACCAGCATGCCGTCGGCGGTCATGGCCTCGCCCGTGTGCGGCACATCGGACAGGGCGAGGGCTGCGTCGGGGCGGGATTCGGCGTCCATGTGCTCACCTCTCCAAGAATCGGTTCGTACGCGTACCGGTCGGGTCGCGTCGGGGCGCACGGCCGCGCGGAAGTCGGGTCAGGCGTGGCGCGGCCGCAGCGCGACGATGTGGGCCACCGCGCGCCAGGGTTCGAGTCGCACGTAGTTGGCCTGCCCCCAGTCCCAGGTTTCGCCGCTCACCTCGTCGTGCGCGATCAGCCGTTGGTACCAGTCGAAGCCGAGGGCGGGCAGATCCAGCCAGATGGTGCCCTCCTGCGCGTTGTGCGGGTCGAGGTTCACCACGGTGAGCACGGTGTCGCCGGTGGCCGGATCCTGCTTGGTGTAGGCCAGCAGCGAGCTGGAATCCACGTGGTGGAAACGCAGCGTGCGCAGCTGGTGCAGGGCCGGGTGGACGCGGCGGATGGTGTTGAGCTTGGTCAGCCAGGGCTCCAGCGAGCGGCCCTCGGCCAGCGCGGTGGCGAAATCCCGGGGCCGCAGCTGGTATTTCTCCGAGTTCAGGTATTCCTCGCTGCCCTCGCGCACCGCCACGTGCTCGTAGAGCTCGTAGCCGGAGTACACGCCCCAGGCCGGGGACAGGGTGGCGGCCAGCGCCGCGCGCAGCGCGAACATGCCCGGCCCGCCGTGTTGCAGGGACTCGTGCAGGATGTCGGGCGTGTTGACGAACAGATTGGGGTGGGCGTAGTCGCAGTGCTCGACCAGGTCCACGCCGAATTCGATCAGCTCCTCCTTCGTGGTGCGCCAGGTGAAGTAGGTGTAGCTCTGGGTGAAGCCGAGCTTGGCCAGGCCCCACAGCCGGGCCGGCCGGGTGAACGCCTCGGCCAGGAACACCACGTCCGGGTGGGCGTCCTTCACCGACTTGATCAGCCAGGCCCAGAAGTCCGGCGGCTTGGTGTGCGGGTTGTCCACCCGGAAGATGCGCACCCCGTGGTCGATCCAGTGCGTGACGACCCGCAGCACCTCGGCGTAGATGCCGGCTCTGTCGTTGTCGAAATTGATCGGGTAGATGTCCTGGTATTTCTTGGGCGGATTCTCCGCGTAGGCGATGGTGCCGTCCGGGCGGGTGGTGAAGAACTCCGGATGCTTGAGCACCCACGGGTGATCGGGCGCGGCCTGCAAGGCCAGATCCAGCGCGACATCGAGGCCCAGTTCCTCCGCGCGGGCGACGAAGGCGTCGAAATCCTCGATCGTGCCCAGGTCCGGGTGGATCGCGTCGTGCCCGCCCTCGTCGGCGCCGATCGCCCACGGCGAGCCGACATCGTGCTCGCCGGCGAGCAGGGTGTTGTTGGCGCCCTTGCGGTTCACCCGGCCGATGGGGTGGACCGGCGGCAGATAGATGACGTCGAAACCCATGTCCGCCACCCGGCCCAGGGCCGCGGCCGCGGTGGCGAAGGTGCCGTGCACCGCGTTGCCGGCCGCGTCCACCCCGCCGGTGGAGCGCGGGAACATCTCGTACCAGGCGCCGTAGGCGGCGCGCGGGCGGTCGACCCACAGCTTGAGCGTCTGGCCCTTGGTGATCAGCTCGCGCACCGGGTACTCGTGCATGATGCGCAGCGTTTCCGCGGCCAGCGCGGGGGAGACCCGGTTGGCGATCGGCAGCGCCTCGTCGCGCAGCGCGGCGGCGGCGTGCTCCAGCGCGGCCCGTTCCCGGCGCCGATCCGGCCGCCGGGACACCCGGTCCAGCAGTCGCGCGCCGGTTTCCAGATCGTTGGCCAGGTCCTCGGATCCCTGCCCGGCGGCGATCTTCACCTCGACCGCGTGCCGCCAGGTGGCCCACGGATCGCTCCACGCGTCGACCCGGAAGGTCCACATTCCCTCGGCGTCCGGCACGATGGTGGTGGCGAAGAAATCCTCGTCGATGCCCTGCTCGGCCATCCGGGTCTGCCGGGCCAGCCGGTCGCCCGGGCCGCGCCAGCAGACGGTGGCGGCGACCGCGTCGTGACCCTCCCGCCACACCGTGGCGCTGACCGGAATGTGTTCCCCCACAACGGCCTTGGCTGGATAACGCCCACAGCTCACGGCGGGGCTGACGTCATCGATGCCGAGTCGGCCGGTCATGGGCATCGTCCCTCGTTGTCCCTTAATGTCGGATGGCAGTGGCACAACGTGATACCGGGGAAGATGTACCCGATCTTGTGCCCGCGCAAACGTACCTGCTGGAGACCACTCTGGTAGCTGCGGCGCGCCGCGTCCAGAGTGGTCATCGGAAGATAACGTGCTCGTCGTCGCCGCGTCGCCCCGGGTGCATGGATTCGGTGATCTCGCGGTGATCTACGGTTGTCGCATCCCCTGAGTTCAGCGCGGTGCGCGGGGATCGGCGTGGGTTTCGGCGCGGGGCGCGGGTGATCAACGACGCGTCAGCGCGGGGCGCGCAACAACAACAGCGAGCGGGAGGGCAGCGCGATCCGGCTGCCCGCGCGCAGCACGCCCGGCGTGGCCGGGCTGCCGTCGGCGGTGCTGGTGTCCACTGTGGGCTCGAAGGTGGCCCCGAACTCCGCGCCGGGCAACACGATCTCGGTCGGCGCGTCCCCCGCGTGCAGCAACAGCAGCCACGAATGGTCGCCCACCAGCTCACCCTCGCGGGTGCGGGACTGGCTGTTCGAGCCGTCGATCCACATGCCCAGGGTGTGCTGGGCGTCGTCGAACCAGTCGGTCGGGGACATTTCCACCCCGTCCGGGCGGATCCAGATCAGGTCCGGGCGGCCGGAGGGAGTTCGCCTGCCCTCGAAGAAGAGTGGCTGGCGCAGTGCCGGGCTGGATACGCGCAGCCGGACCAGGCGACGGGCGAAGGCCAGCATGGCGTCCGCCTCGTCGCTGGGTTTCCAGTCCAGCCACGAGGTTTCGTCGTCCAGGCAGTAGGCGTTGTTGTTGCCTTGCTGGGTGCGCCACATCTCGTCACCGGCGGTGAGCATCGGCGTGCCGGTGGACAGCAGCAGGGTGGCCAGCAGGTTGCGGGCCTGCCGGGAGCGCAGGGTCAGCACGTCCGGATCGTCGGTCGGGCCCTCCGCGCCGTGGTTCCAGGACCGGTTGTCGTCCGTGCCGTCCCGGTTGCCCTCGCCGTTGGCCTCATTGTGCTTGTTGTTGTAGGACACCAGATCCCGCAGCGTGAACCCGTCGTGCGCGGTGACGAAGTTGATCGACTGCCAGGGTCGCCGCTGCCCGAGGGCGAACAGGTCCGAGGAGCCGGCCAGCCGGTAGGCCAGGTCGCGCACGCCGGTGGCGCCGCGCCAGAAATCCCGCACGGTGTCCCGGTAGCGGCCGTTCCACTCCGCCCACTGCACGGAGAAATCGCCGACCCGGTAGCCCTCGCCGGTGGCGTCCCACGGCTCGGCGATCAGCTTGCACCGGGACAGCCCCGGGTCGGTGGTGATCGCGATCATCATGGCCGAGTCCCGGTCGAACGCGCCGCCGCGCGGGCGGCCCAGGGTGCTGGCCAGGTCGAACCGGAACCCGTCCACGCCCAGTTCGGTGCTCCAGTACCGCAGCGAATCGGTGACCAGCCGGATGACCGTGGGGGAGCCGGCGTCCAGCGTGTTGCCGCAGCCGGTCAGGTCCAGCTGGTCGCCCGCGCGGTGCAGGTAGTAGGCCGGTGCGTCCAGCCCGCGGAGGCTCAGCGTGGGGCCGCCCGGCCCGCCCTCACAGGTGTGGTTGAACACCACGTCCATGATCACTTCGATGTTCGCCGAATGCAGCGCGGCGACCATGGTGCGGAATTCCTCGATCTCCCGGCCCGGCTCGGAGGCGTACCCGGCGTGCGGGGCGAAGTAGTCCAGCGGCGAGTAGCCCCAGTAGTTGTGCCGCCCGGCGCTGGCCAGCACCGGCTCGTCGACGAACGAGTGCACCGGCAGCAGTTCCACGCTGGTCACGCCCAACCGCAGCAGGTGCTCGATGGCCGCCGGGTGGGTCAGGCCAAGGTAGGTGCCGCGCAGGTGCGGCGGGATGTCCGGGTGCTGCTGGGTGAAGCCCTTGACGTGCAGTTCGTAGAGCACCGTCTCCTCGAACGGCACCTCCGGCTTGACCCCGGTGTCCGGCCCGCCGGGCGAGCTGACCACGGACAGCGGCACGCTACCCAGCGAGTCCACTGTGGACATTTTGCCGCGCATCGGGTCGCCTGAGTAGCCCAACGCGGCGTCCAGGTCGGTCAGCTGCCCGCTGATCCGGGTGGCGTACGGGTCGACCAGCAGCTTGTGCGGGTTGGTGCGCAGGCCCCGGGCCGGGTCGTAGGGGCCGTGCACCCGGTAGCCGTAGTGCTGGCCGGGCACCACCCCGGGCACCACGCCGTGCCACACGCCGAAGGTGCGCTCGGTCAGCTCGATGCGCCGTTCCTCGCCCTCGTCGATCAGGCACACCTCGACGGCCTCGGCCACCGACGAGGTCACCGCGAACCGCACGCCACCCGCCTCGGAGTGCGCGCCCAGCGGATACGGGCGCCCGGCGAGGACGAGCCCGTCGGCGGCGGGTCGGATAACCATCCCTGAATTCTCGCAAAGACCCCCGACCGGGTTCACCGCCACTCAGGTGCGAATGATCTCCAACAGCGCGAACGACGCCCCGGCCAGGCCGATCGCCTGCCCGGCGGCCTGCGCGCCGCCCCGCTGGCACAGCACCGTACCGACCTGGCCGTCCAGTTCCACGGTGACCGGCGTCTCGCCCAGGTTGACCGCCAGCCGCAGGTCGCCCCGGTGCAGCACCAGCCACGGCCGTCCCGGTTCGGCCTGCACGGTGAACCGGTCCAACCGGGGGTCGGCCAGCTCCGGGCGGGTCCGGCGCAGCGCGATCAGCTCCCGGTACAGCGCCAGCATGTCCCGGTGCCCGTCCCGGTCCGGCTCGGCCCAGTCGAGCTTGGAACGCTGGAAGGTGGCCGGGTCCATCGGATCGGGCACCGCGTTCTCGTCCCAGCCGTGCCGGCCGAACTCCCGCCGCCGGCCCGTCCGGACCGCCTCGGCCAGTTCCGGATCGGGGAAGGAGGCGAAGAACTGCCACGGCGTGCTGGCCGCCCACTCCTCGCCCATGAACACCATCGGGGTGTAGGGCGAGCAGAACACGATGGCCGCGGCGCAGGCCAGCTTGCCGGCCGACACGGTGGCCGAGAGCCGGTCACCCGCGGCCCGGTTGCCGATCTGGTCGTGGTTCTGCAGATAGGCCAGGAACCGGTGGCCGGGCAGCCGGTGGGTGTCCACCGGCCGGCCATGGGTGCGACCGCGGAACGAGGAGTAGTCGCCGGCGTGGAAGAACACCTCGCGCAGCGTCTTCGCCAGCGCGCCGGGGGCGGCGAAATCGGTGTAGTAGCCGGTGGTTTCGCCGGTCAGCGCCACGTGCAGGCAGTGGTGCAGATCGTCCGACCACTGCGCGTGCAAGCCCTGACCGCCGGCCTCCCGGGCGGTGACCGTGGCCGGGTCGTTGCGGTCGGACTCGGCGATCAGGGTCAGCGGCCGGCCGAGCGTGGCCGACAGCTCGTCCACCCGCACGGCCAGCTCCTCCAGCAGGTGGATGGCCCGGCGGTCGGTCAGCGCGTGCACCGCGTCCAGCCGCAGCGCGTCCACGTGGAAGTCGCGCAGCCAGCCCAGCGCGCTGTCGATGACGTAGGCCCGCACCTCGTCCGAACCGGGATTGTCCAGGTTCAGCGCCGGGCCCCAGTCGCTCTGCCCGGCGAAGTAGGGGCCGAACCGGTCCAGGTAGGCACCGGACGGGCCGAGGTGGTTGTAGACCACGTCCAGCACCACGGCCAGGCCGCGGGCGTGGCAGGCGGCCACGAACCGCTTGAATCCGTCCGGGCCGCCGTAGGGCTGGTGCGCGGCGTCCCACAGCACCCCGTCGTAACCCCAGCCGTGGGTGCCGTCGAAGGCGTTGACCGGCAGCACCTCGACGTGCGTGATGCCCAGCGCCACCAGGTGATCCAGCCGCTCGACGGCCGAGTCGAAGGTGCCCTCGGCCGTGAAGGTGCCGATGTGCAGCTCGTAGAGCACCGCGCCGGGCAGCGCCCGCCCGGTCCAGCCGGCGTCGGTCCAGTCGAACGCGTCGTGGTCGTAGACCCGGGACGGCGCGTGCACGCCCCCGGGCTGCCAGCGCGAGCGCGGATCGGGCAGCGGGGTGTCGTCGTCATCCAGCAGGAAGGCGTAGTCAGTGCCGGTGACCTCGGCGTGCCACCAGTCGTGCGCGTCCTTGGTCATCTCGTGGTCGACGCCGTCGACCCGCACCCGGACCCGGCCGGGCACCGGGGCCCACAAGTGGAAGCTCACGACTCTCCTCGCACCAGCAATGCGACCGGGTAGCGGAACAGCAGCTGGGCCAGCAGCGGGAAACCGTCCGGCACCGGGCGGCCGGTCAGCGTGTCGGTCCACCGGCCCTCGGGCAGCGGCAGCACGGTGTCCTGCCAGCCGCCGGCGTCGGCCAGTCCGACCGGCAACCGGGTGGCCACCACGACCAGATCGGCCGACCGGGCGAAGGCCAGCGCGTGCGCGGCCGCCGGGCCCTGGGCGTGAATCGGGCGGTAGCCGGTGAACAGGTCCGGCCGCTCCCGGCGCAGGGTCAGCGCCCGGTGGGTGACCAGCAGCTTGGCCGCGCCGCTGTCGTCCACCTCGGGCCGCCAGCCGTCCTCGATCCGGTCCAGCAGGTCGCGGCGCAGCGCGAAGTCCACCGGCCGCCGGTTGTCCGGATCGACCAGCGACAGGTCCCACAGCTCGCTGCCCTGGTACACGTCCGGCACCCCGGGCGCGGTGAGCTGCACCAGCTTCTGGCCCAGCGCGTTGGCCCAGCCGGCCGGGATGATCCGGTCGGCGAACTCGGCCACCGAGCCGGCCACCTCGGGATCGTCCAGCACCTCGTCCGGCCAGGCCGCCACCGCCTGTTCGAACGCCTCGTCGTGGTCGGTCCAGGTGGTGCGCAGCTTGCTTTCCCTGGCCGCCTTCTCCAGGTAGTCGCGCAGCCGGTCGGGGCCGATCGGCCAGGCGCCGACCAGGGTCTGCCAGGCCAGCAGGTTCAGTGCGGGCTCGTCGATGCCGCGTCGCCGGGTCCAGTCCCGCACCAGCGCGGCGAACTCGCCGGGCAGCTCGGCCAGTACGGCCAGCCGGGCCCGCACATCCTCCGAGCGCTTGGTGTCGTGCGTGGACAGCGTGGTCATGCTGGCCGGCCGACCGGCCGCCCGCGCGGCGGCCAGCGCGTGGAACTCCGCCACCGGCAGGCCGAACTCGTCCGGCGAGCCGCCGACCTCGTTGAGCGCGGCGAACCGGCTGTACCGGTAGAACGCGGTGTCCTCGGTGCCCTTGGCCACCACCATCCCGGAGGTCTGCTGGATGCGGGTGGCCAGCTCGCCGTCGGGGGAGTTGCGCACCTGCTCGTCCAGCGCGTCCAGCGCCCCGCCCAGCTCCGGGCGCACCCGGCGGGCCTGGGTGATCGCCGCGGTCCACCGGTCCACACCCTCGGGCAAGTAGGAGCGGTACACGCCGAACGCGATCATGGTCTCGGCCACCGCGCCGCGGGCGGTTTCGGAGTCGACCCCGGCCAGCTGCGCGGCGATCCGGCGCATCTCGGCCACCAGCACGGTGTCGGTGATCAGCCGCCGCGATTCCTCTTGCACCGCAACGAAATCGACCGGCAGCCCGAATTCTTCGGCCAGCGCGGTGAAGCCGGCCTCGCCCGCCGGATCGACGAACACCCCGCAGATCTCACGCAGCGCGTCGTAGCCGGTGGTGCCGTCCACCGGCCAGCTGACCGGCAACTCCTCGCCCGGGTGCAGGATCTTCTCCGCCACCAGCCAGGCGTGCGGCGCGGCCGCGCGCAGCCGCCGGAAGTATCCGCCCGGATCGGCCAGCCCGTCGGGGTGGTCCACCCGCAGCCCGGTCACCTCGCCCGCGGCCACCCAGCGCAGCACCTCGCCGTGCGTGTCGGCGAACACCTCCGGGTCCTCCACCCGGGCCGCGGCCAGCGTGGTGATGTCGAAGAACCGGCGGTAGTTCAGCTCGGCGTTGCCCCGCCGCCAGTTCACCAGCTCGTAGTGCTGCCGGTCGTGCACCTGGTGCGGGGTGCCGTCGCCGGTGTCCGGGGCGATGGGGAAGCGGTGCTCGTAATAGACCAGCTCGTCACCCTCGACCGCGAGCGCGTCGGTCGAGTCGTCGCCCAGGATCGGCAGCAGCAGCCGCCCGCGCGACCAGTCGATGTCGAAATGCCGGGCGTAGCGGGAATTCTCGCCGTGCCGCAGCACATCCCACCACCACGGGTTGGCCTTCGGCTGCGCCACCGCGAGATGGTTGGGCACGATGTCGACCACGAACCCGAGCCCGGCCGTGGCCAGCCGCGTGGCCAGTTCGTGGCGCGCGGACTCGCCGCCCAGTTCGGGCCGGGCCCTGGTCGGGTCGGCCACGTCGTAGCCGTGCGTGGAGCCGGGCGTGGCGTCCAGCACCGGGGAGGCGTAGAGCGCGCCGACGCCCAGCCGGTGCAGATAGTCGACCAGCTCGGTGGCGTCGTCGAAGGTGAACTCCGGGCGCAGCTGGACCCGGTAGGTGGAACTGGGCGCGGGATGCCCGCGGTGGTGGGAATTGTCCGGCACCGTCACTCCGTACCCGGAACGACGCGGCGCAACACCACCAGCGAGCGGGCCACCAGGTTGAGCCGCCCGCCCGCGGGCACCACGTCCTCGCCCGGCTCGTCGGTCACCGCGCCGGTCGCGGTGTCCACCGCGACCGTCCAGCCGTCGCCGTACTCGCCGTCGGGCAGGGTCATCTCGATATCCTCGTAGTGCGCGTTGAACGCCATGAGGAAGCTGTCGTCGGTGACCGGCATGCCGCGCTGGTCCCGATCCGGCATGCCCTCGCCGTTGAGGAACACCACGATCGACTTGCCGAACGCGTCGTCCCAGTTGCGTTCGGTCATCTCCTCGCCGGACGGGGTGAACCAGGCGATGTCCGGGGTCTCCTCGCTCTGCCGGATCGGCTTGCCCGCGAAGAACCGGCGGCGGCGGAACACCGGGTGCTGCTTGCGGAACGCGGTCAGCGCCGAGGTGAACTCCGTGAGTTGCTTGTTGTCCTTGTGTTCCCTTGCCAGGCCCCAGTCCACCCAGGCCAGCTCGTTGTCCTGGCAGTAGGCGTTGTTGTTGCCGTGCTGGGTGCGGCCCATCTCGTCGCCGTGCAGCAGCATCGGCACGCCCTGGGACAGCAGCAGGGTGGCCAGGAAGTTGCGCCGCTGCCGCTTGCGCAGCTCGACCACCACTTCGTCGTCGGCCGGGCCCTCCACGCCGCAGTTCCACGACCGGTTGTCATCGGCGCCGTCGTGGTTGTCCTCGCCGTTGGCCTCGTTGTGCTTGTCGTTGTAGGAAACGAGGTCCTCGAGGGTGAACCCGTCGTGCGCGGTGACGAAGTTGATCGAGGCGTAGGGCCGCCGGCCGTCGTGCTTGTACAGGTCCGAGGAACCGGTGATCCTCGACGCGAACTCGCCGAGCGTTGCCGGCTCGCCGCGCCAGAAATCCCTTACCGTGTCCCGGTACTGCCCGTTCCATTCCGTCCACAGTGGAGGGAAGTTGCCGACCTGGTAGCCGCCGGGTCCGACGTCCCACGGCTCGGCGATCAGCTTCACCTGGTTGACCACCGGGTCCTGCTGAACCAGGTCGAAGAAGGTGGCCAGCCGGTCCACGTCGTAGAACTCGCGGGCCAGCGCGGCGGCCAGGTCGAAGCGGAACCCGTCCACCCGCATCTCGGTGACCCAGTAGCGCAGCGAGTCCATGATCAGCTGCAATGTGTGCGGGCTGCGCACGTTGAGCGAGTTGCCGGTGCCGGTGTAGTCCATGTAGTACTTCGGCTGATCCTCGACCAGCCGGTAGTAGCTCTCGTTGTCGATGCCGCGCATGGACAACGTCGGCCCGAGGTGGTTGCCCTCCGCGGTGTGGTTGTAGACCACGTCCAGGATGACCTCGATGTTGGCCTCGTGCAGGGCCCGCACCATGCCCTTGAACTCCTGCACGCAGCTGGCCGGATCGGGCATCGAGGCGTAGGCGTTGTGCGGCGCGAAATAGCCGATCGTGTTGTAGCCCCAGTAGTTCTTGAGGCCCTTCTCCAGCAGGCCGTGCTCGCTGATGAACTGGTGCACCGGCAGCAGTTCGATCGCGGTCACGCCCAGTTCGGTCAGGTGGTCGATGATCGCCGGATGGGCCAGGCCGGCGTAGGTGCCGCGTAGGTCCTCCGGCACCTCCGGGTGGTTGATGGTCAGCCCGCGCACATGCGCCTCGTAGATGACCGTCTCGTTGTAGGGCGTCTTGGGCTGGCGGTCGTTGGCCCAGTCGAAGTACGGGCTCACCACCAGCGAGTAGGGCACGTGGTTGGTGGAGTCGGCGTCGTTGCGCTCGTTCGGTGCGTCGAACTTGTAGCCGAACAGCGCCTCGTCCCAGTCCACGTCGTGCGAGATCGCCTTGGCGTACGGGTCGATCAGCAGCTTGTTCGGGTTACAGCGCAGGCCGCGCTCGGGCTCGTACGGGCCGTGCACCCGGAAGCCGTAGCGCTGGCCCGGGCCGACGCCGAGCACATAGCCGTGGTGCACGAACCCGTCCGTCTCGGGCAGGGTGGCGCGGGTTTCGGTGCCGTCCGCGTCGAACAGGCACAGCTCGACCTTCTCGGCCACCTGGGAGAACAGGGAGAAATTGGTGCCGACCCCGTCATAGGTGGCGCCGAGCGGGTAGGGCGTTCCTGGCCATGGGCGCACGTTCGTGTTCTCCTCGGGCGTCAGTGCTTGGCGTGAGTGTGTCAACACTCAGTCGTGAGTGGCGGGGCGGGGGAGCGGGCGAGCGGCGCGCAGCGGGGCCACCACGGCGCGCATCCGGTCGTCGGCGAAGAACTCCTCGATGGTCACCGGCAACGGGATGCGCCAGTTCGGGTATTCGTCGACGGTACCCGGCAGATTGGGCTGGCGGGTCTCGCCGACCACGTCGGCCGGCGCGGTGAGCACCAGCCGGCAGGCCGCGGTGGCCAGCAGCGCGTGCAGTCCGACCGCCGGGTCCGCCACGTCGAAACCCTTGTCCCGCACCAGTTCCAGCAGCGCCGCCCGCTCGGCGGCGGCCGCCGCGTACTCCGGTTCGGCCGGGCCGGTGAGCAGGCCGAGCTCGGCCCGCACCCGCACGTGCTCGGCGGTCAGCCAGCCGGCCACGGTGGGCAGGTCGTGGGTGGACACGCTGGCCATGGCGTCCGGGTCCCAGCGCTCCGGCGGCACGAACGGCTGGTCGGGCTGGTCGTCCCAGTCGCGCTGAAACCACAGCACGGCCGAGGAGAGCACCCCGCGCTCGTGCATGGTCTCGGTGACGACCGGTTCCACCGTGCCCAGGTCCTCGCCGACCACCACGGCCCCGGCCCGGTGCGCCTCCAGCGCCAGCACGCCCAGCATGGCCTCGGCGTCGTAGTGCACGTAGGTGCCCCGCGAGGGCGGCTCGCCCGGCGGGATCCACCACAGCCGCCACAGTCCGGCGATGTGGTCGACCCGGATGCCGTCGGCGTGGGCCAGTACCCCGCGCAACACGTCCCGGAACGGCGCGTAGCCGAGTTCGGCCAGCCGGTCGGGGCGGAACGGCGGCAGGTTCCAGTCCTGGCCCTGCATGGAGAACGCGTCCGGCGGCGCGCCCACGGTGACCTTGGCGGCGAACGCGTCGCCCAGCGCCCAGGTGTCCGCGCCGCCCGGGTGCACGCCCACCGGCAGGTCGTGCACCACGCCGACCGGCATACCGGCCTGGCGCGCGGCTTCCCGAACCCGGTCGAGCTGGTCGCGGCAGCACAGTTGCAGCCAGGCGTGGAAACCGATCCGGCCGGCCAGTTCGGCCCGTGCGGCCACCACCCCGGCCCCGGCCGGATCGCGCACCGGCTCGGGCCAGCCGCGCCAGTCCGCGCCGTAGCGCTCGGCCAGCGCGCAGAAGGTGGCGAAATTCAGCAGCGCGGGCTCATCGACCAGGTCCGGCTGCTCGGTCTTGTTCTGCCACAACAGATCCAGCGCGGCCCGCTTGGCGCCCCACACCGCGTCGTAGTCGATCAGCGCGGCGCCCTCGGCCGGGCGCAGCGCATCCACCCGGTTCCGGATGGCCGTCCCGGCTTCGCGGTATTCGGGCAGGTCGGTGACCCGCAGGTAGATCGGGTTGAGGAAACGGCGGCTGGCCGGGGAGTAGGGCGAGCGCTCCACCGGATGGGTCGGGCTGATCGCCTGCACCGGATTGAGCAGCAGCACCCCGGCATCCAGCTCCTCGGCCGAACGGCGGGTCATGGTGGCCAGGTCGGCGAAGTCGCCGATACCCCAGGACCCGGCCGAGTGCAGCGCGTAGAGCTGCAGCATCCAGCCCCAGGCCGAAGGGGCGACCGGCAGCCGGTCCGGTGTCACCACCAGGGTGACGGTCTGCTGCGCGGTCTCCACCCGGTGCCAGCCCAGCGGCAGATCGGCCGGGATGCCGTCGTCTGCGGCCAGCGTGTCGCCGTCCTCCAGACGCACCTGGGCCGGGCCGTCCAGCGGCAGCCCGGTGCCCTGGCGCAGCACCAGGGTGGGCGGCAGCGCGGCGGCGTGCCGCTCACGCACCCGGTCCAGCTCCCGGCGCACCGCCTCGGGGCCGCTCGCGTCCACCCCGAACTGGGCCAGCACCGCGATCACCACGTCGTCCTCGACGACCACTTCGCGCTGGTCGGAGTTCTCGTAGCGGGTGGCCACGCCATAGGCGTCGGCGAGGGCGGCGAGGTCGGCATCCACGGGTAAAAGCATCGCGGTAGCCGGGCCGGGCCGCCACAACCACCGGGGCCGTGTCGCCCCCGATCACCCAGGACGCCAAACCCGGGTGAGTGTTCTCACAAGCTCAGGCGGTGTCGCCTCCGCCGCCGGTGTACCGGCCGGAGGGGCCGTCGGCCGGCAGCACCACCTGGGTGCACCGGCTGGCCGCCAGCAGCACCCCGGCGGCGTCGGTCAGCTCGGCCGAACAGAACACCACCCGCCGGCTGCGCCGGATCACCGTGCCGGCCGCGGTCAGCTCACCCGGCCGGGCCGAGCGCAGGAACTCCACCCGCAGATCGGCGGTGAGGAAACTCTGGTCGCGGTCCAGCACGGTCCAGCAGGCCCCGCCCATGGCCGCGTCCAGCAGCGCGGTCACCATCCCGCCCTGCACCACCGGCCCGCTGGCGGTGGGAAAGCAGTAGTCCTCGGGCGCGTCCCAGGCCACCGACGAGCCGCCGGGCTCCCAGCCCACCCGCCGGTAGCCCAGCGTGCGCCACAGATGCGGCCCCTCGCCCCGGCGCTGCTCCCAGCCTTCGATGTCGTCGAAGCGCTCGCCGGGGCTGATCGAGTATTCGGTGTCGGTCACGTGTCCGCCTCGGCGCGCACCGCCGCGCGCAGCCGCTTGCGGTCCAGCTTGCCCACGCTGGTCAGCGGCACCTGGTCCACGATGCGCACCTCGCGCGGGTACTTGCTGGCGGCCAGCCGCGACTTGGCGTGTGCGACCAGTTCCTCCGGCGTGGCCGAGGCGCCCGGCCGCAGCGACACGAACGCCACCACCTCCTCGCCAAGGCGCACGTCGGGCCGGCCGACCACCCCGGCCAGCGCCACCGCCGGGTGGTCCAGCAGCACGTCCTCCACGTCCCGGGGGAACACGTTGAACCCGCCGCGCAGGATCAGGTCCTTCTTGCGGTCCACCACGTAGAGGTAGCCCTCGTCGTCGAGGTGGCCGATGTCGCCGGTGTGCAGCCAGCCGCCGGCCAGCGCGCTCGCGCTCACCTCGGGCGCGTGCCAGTAACCGGACATGATGCCGGGGGAGCGCACGCAGATCTCGCCGTCCGTGCCGTCGGCCAGCGGCTGGTCGGCGTCGTCGCGGATGGTCACCTCGACACCGTCCACCGGCAGGCCCACACTGCCCACGCGGCGGCGGCCCAGCGGGTTGCTGGAGATGATGGACGCCGACTCGGTGCAGCCGTAGCCCTCGTACACCTCCACCCCGGGCACCCGGCGCTCGAACTCCTCGCGGGTCTCGGCGGCCAGCGGCGCGGCCCCGGAGGTCACCGCGACCAGCGCGGACAGATCGTGCTCCTCCAGCGGCTGGGACAGCAGCATCTGGATCATCGAGGGCACCAGGGTGCTGCGGTGCACCCGCTGCCCGGCGGCCAGTTTCAGCCAGCCGGCCGGGTCGAACCAGCGCATCAGCACGGTGGTGTTGGGCTCCTGCTGGTGCAGGCCCACACAGGTGACCAGCAGGCCGTAGGCATGCGCGAGGGGCAGCGGCAGCAGGGTGGAGGTCAGACCGTCGCCCTGGGAGGCCTGGTGGCTGGCCGAACCGCACCAGTACAGGTTGGCATGGGTCAGCGGCACGCCCTTGGACCGGCCGGTGGTGCCTCCGGTGTACAGCAGCGCGGCCAGGTCATCGTCGGACCGGGTGGCGATGGCACCCGGCTCGGCCGCGGCCACCTCGGCGAAGTCGAGCACCGGGATCGGCCCGGTCGCGCCCTCCGGCGCGCCGCCGGGCACGATGATGTGCTTCACCGATTCCACCCCGGTCGCGGCCGCGTTGACCTTGGGCAGGAACTCGGCCGTGGTGACCACGGCGACCGCGTCCGAGTCGGTCAGCGCATGCCGCAGTTCGTCCTCGGTGACCAGGAAGATCAGCGGGGTGATCACCACCCCGGCCCGCCAGCCTGCCCGGTAGGTGATCAGCACCTCAGGGCAGTTGGCCATCAGCACGACCACCCGGTCGCCGGGGTTGATGCCCAGCCCGGCCAGCCCGGTGGCCAGCCGGGACGCGAGGTCGGCCTGCTTGCCGCTGGACCACCAGGTGCCTTCGTAGAGCAGCGAGTCGTAGTCGCCGTGCAGCTCCAGCTGGCGTTCGGCCAGCACGGCCAGGTTCCGTTCAGCCACAACGAAGTCCTTCACTCAAGCGTCTTTGCTTCCGGGCGAGCGCACCGACACCGACCGGTCGGTATGGGGCAGATTACGGTCGGTGAGTGGGCCGGATCAAGACCCGAATATGTTTCACGCCGTCCACCGCTGCCCGGCCAGCACGGCCAGGTACAGCGTGACCAGGGTGTCCTCCATATCGGGCAGGCTTGCTGTCTGTCCGTTATGGACCACCGAGCGGACCAGTTCGGTGGTGGCGCCGACCACCGCGCGGTAGGCCGTGCGCGGCACCTGCGGCCACTCCGGATGCTCGCGCCGGGCCCGCTGATGCCACACCTCGTTGAGCCGGGCGAACTGCTCCTGCGCCTCCTCCAGCCGGGCCACCGCGCGGGGGCCCGCGCTGAGCAGGTCGATATAGAACAACCGGGCGAATTCCGGCTCCCGGGCCAGAAAGCCCAGAAACGCCCGGCAGGCCACTCGCAGGGCCCGTTCGGCCGGTGTGTCCGCGGGCAGCGCCCGGGTCTGGCCGGTGATCGACTCGACCATCAGCCGCCTGCCCTCCAGCGAGGCGGCGAAGAAGCAGTCCTCCTTGTCGGTGAAATGCGCGTAGAACGCCGCCCGGGACACCTTGGCCCGGGCCACCACGTCGGCCACGGTCACCTTGGGGTAGCCGGCTTCCGCGGTGGCGGCCACGATCGCGCGCACCAGCCGCTCCCGCTGCGCCGCCCGCACCTCGTCGGCGGGCAGCTTGGCCCGGCCGCGTGGCAGCCCCGGCTCGCCCCGGTGCGTCCGCGCCAGCGATCCCCCTTGTTCCGTGGTCGTCACACTCCTAGAGTACGTGCGCGTACCTGTGATTTTCCATCCACTTCTGGTTCTCGAAGAAGCGAACCGAAGGAGGCGGTCGGCATGACCGCAGTCGTCCCGGAAACGGCGGGCTCGTCCCGCGGCGGATTCCTGCTGGGCCGCCAACTCAACCACTACCCCGCCCCGGTGCAGCGCATCGCCTGCCTGGCGATCGTGGTGCTGGCCACGATCGTGCTGTACTACGAGCTGTACCTGCCATCGGCGGTGTCCCCGTCGATCATCGCGCAGTACAACATGTCCTTCACCACCTACGTCTACATCGTGGCCATCGGCAACGCGATCGGCGCGTTCTCCTCACTGCTGGCCGGGCTGGCCGACCGCTGGGGCCGAGCCAACCTGGTGGTCTACGGCCTCCTGGTGACCGCGCTACTGATCCTCTTCGGACTGCCCAACGCGGGCAACAGCCTGGCCTTCGGCATGCTGTTCGCGGCGGTGGCGTTCGTGGAGGGCATCATCCTGGTGGCCACCCCGGCGCTGGTGCGTGACTTCTCCCCGCAGCTGGGCCGCGCATCGGCCATGGGCTTCTGGACGCTGGGCCCGGTGGTGGGCAGCCTGGTGCTCTCCGAAGTCACCAGCAACACCATCAGCTCGCTGCCGGCCTGGCAGGACCAGTTCACCATCTGCGGCATCGTCGGCCTGGTCACCTTCGTGATCGCGCTGTTCGGGCTGCGCGAACTGTCCCCGCAACTGCGCGACCAGCTGATGGTCAGCATGCGCGACCGGGCGCTGATCGAGGCCCGGGCCAAGGGCATCGACATCGCGGCCGGACTGCGCAGGCCGTGGCGGCAGATGCTGCGGCTGGACATCATCGGCTCGGCGTTCGCGGTGTCGGTGTTCCTGATCATCTACTACACCGCGGTCGGTTTCTTCACCGTCTACTTCACCACGCTGTTCGGCTATTCCCTGTCCCAGGCCAACGGACTGGGCAACTGGTTCTGGGCGTTCGACGCGCTGATGCTGCTCGTCGTCGGCGTGGTGTCCGACCGGGTGCGGGTGCGCAAGCCGTTCATGGTGATCGGTGGCATCGGCGCGATCGTGATGACCTACGTGTTCGCGACCCGCACCGATCAACCGCACACCAGTTACACCACGTTCGTGGTGATCATCAGTGTGCTCGCGGTGTTCCTGGGCATCGCCTACGCGCCGTGGATGGCCAGCTTCACCGAGACGGTGGAGAAGCACAATCCGGCTCTGACCGCGACCGGCCTGGCCGTGTGGGGCTGGATCCTGCGCGTGGTGGTCGCGGTGTCCATCGCGCTCATGCCGCTGGTGGTGTCCTCGATGACCCCGCTGGTCGAGCACGGCAGCCAGGTGCAGGCGCTGTCCACAAGGTACGCGGCGCAGTTGAAGACGCTGGCCGCGATCGACCCGGCCACCCAGGCCGCGCTGGCCGCGAATCCCGCCGACCCGGCGGCCGGAGCCAAGGCGGTCGGCGAGATCGCCACGGCCGGGCACATCAGCGCCACCGACGCGGTGGCCGCGCTGAAGGCCGCCGCGGCAGTGCCCGCCGCGGATCTGGCCGTGCTCAAGGAACAGGGACCCGCGGTGGAGTCGGCCGCGGCGGCCACTCCGGGCCAGTGGAAGAACTGGTGGTGGGTGTGCATCGGCGGGGAAGTGGTGTTCCTGCCGTTGATCCTGGTGATGGCCGGCCGGTGGAGTCCGAAACGGGCCCGCAAGGACGCCGATGAACATGAGGCGGAGGTGGCACGGGAACTCGCGGCTCTGGGGGATTGACCAACCCCGGGGAACCGCGGCGCCGGTGCCGTTCGGGCGCGGACGGCACCGGAACCCCGGCCGGCGCCGGCAGTGGGAAGCCGGTGCCGGCCGGGCCGATCTTTGTTGCGTCCCAATGGTTGCGGTCCGCCTAGGTCAGGTGCCGGGCGTAGAAGACCTTGAGCGTCTCGACGGCCTGTCCGACGTATTCGGGCCGGTCGTAGAGGTCGTAGTGGCTGGCGCCGTCGATCTCCACGAGATCCTTTGCGCCCCTTGCCTTTCCGAACAGTTCGTGGCCGTCCCGGTACGAGCCGAAGCCGCCGATCCGGTTGCCCACGATGACCTGCAACGGCTGCGTCAACAGCTGCTCGGCCAAGTGGAACGCGTCGAACGCCAGCATCGGGGCGGTGCTGGTGAATTTCAGCCGGTTGTCCGAGCGTTCGTGCCGGCCGCGCGGCGTCCGGTAGTAGTCCACGGCTTCGAGCACATCGACATCGGTGATCCCGGCTTCTACGGCCGCTTCGGGGCTGTCGGGTAGCCAGTTCGTGATCACCGGATCATCGCCGCGCGCTTCCCGCGTGCGCGCCGCGGCCACCTCGTCCAGCAGTTGGTCCACCGGGCCTTCCCGGCGGGCCCGGCCGATGTTGACCGGCACCACCGTGCCGACCGCCCTGATCCGCCGCTCGGTCATCGCCGCGTTCACCGCGTAACCGCCACCGGCGCAGATCCCGAGCACACCGATCCGCTCATGATCCACAAAGGACGGAGTGGTCAGGAAGTCGACCGCGCAACGGATGTCTTCCACCCGGGCCGCCGGAACCTCCGCCCCGCGCGGCTCGCCGCCACTTTCGCCCTGGCCCGACGCGTCGAACGCGAGCGCCACGAATCCCTGTTGCGCCAGGCGTTCGGCGTAGATCCCCGCCGTCTGCTCCTTCACGCTGCTGCCGGGATGCACGCAGGCGATCGCGGCATACTGCTTGTTCTCGTCGAAATCCGTTGGGAGGTAAAGGTTCCCGGCGATGCCGACGCTTCCGTTCTGGATTGATACCTGCTGCACGAGAACGAGTCTGCCCGCGCGGAATCGGACTGTGAATGCCTCAGAGTGGCCGGTTCTTGCGCTAGAGTCCGATCATGCCGACCGATCCGCTGTCCGAGCTGCTCGCACTGGTCGCCGCCCGCTGTGTGATCACCGGCGGGCTGCGCGCCGGTGGCGACTGGGCCATGCGGTTCGTCCCGGACGCGCCGGTCAAGCTGGACGCCGTGGTCCGCGGCTCCTGCTGGCTGATCGTCGGCGAGGACGAGCCGATCCAGCTGTCCGCGGGTGACGCGGTCGTACTGCACAACGCGGGCCCCACTGTGCTGTGCAGTTCGCCGGACGTGCGGGCGGTCGAGGCGACGGACCGGCCCGGCGGGCGCGAGGATTCCTTTGTCCGGCTGGGCAACGGCGACGAGGTCGCGGTGATCGGCGGGCACGTCGCCCTCGACCCGGCCGCGGCCGACCTGTTCACCTCGGCCCTGCCCGCCGTGACCTACGCCCGCGCGGCCAGCGCCGAAGCCGCCGAGATGCGCCGGCTGCTGGAACAGATCATGGCCGAAACCGCGAATGCCCAACCGGGCGCCGGGTTCGCCGTCGATCAGCACGCCCAGTTGCTGTTGCTGCACGCCCTGCGCATCGGTCTGCGCGGCGACGCCCTGACTCACCCCGGCTGGCTACGCCTGCTGGCCGACCCGCAACTCCGCCCGGCCGTCGCCCTCATGCACGGCGATCCCGCGCGGTCCTGGGGACTGGCCGGGCTGTCCGAAGCGGCCGGCATGTCGCGCAGCCATTTCGCGCACCGGTTCCGCGAGGTCTCCGGTCAGCCGCCGCTGACCTACCTGGCCCACTGGCGCATCCGGCTGGCCGAGCGGGCCCTGCGCGAATCCGGCAGCACGGTCGCCGCGCTGGCTCAGCGCCTTGGCTACGCCACGGAAAGCTCGTTCAGCCACGCCTTCGCCCGCATCACCGGCGTGTCCCCCGGCCAGTACCGGCGAAAGCACGCGGCCCGCTGACCGGCTATTGCGCGTCGGCGGGCAGCCGTCGGCGTCCGGCGAAACCGAGATCCGTCCGGTGATACCAACTCAGTTCCCGGTCGCCTTCCAACCAGCACAACAACACCGGGATCCCGTCCATCTCGGCCGGGAAGTCCACCAACAGCGGCGCGACCCCCTTGATCTCGGCGCCGGTGTTCTGCACCTCGGTCATCAACTCGTCCAGCCGGGCCTGCGCCGCCTTGAACTCCGGCGTACCGCCCAGATCGCTGGGCATCCCGCCGGGCCGCAGCGCGGCGGCCAGTTCGGTCGCGTCCGCGCGCAGCGCCACCAGTTCGTCCAGCGTGGGCAGCAGTCGCCGCACCTCCGCCCGGGCCTCGGCCACCGTGAACAGTCCCATGGCCGGGAGCCTGCCACATCGCCATCCCGTCGCGCCTGCTACATCAACAACCCGGCGACGAAGATCAGCACGGCGAAGCCGGCCAGACAGGCCACGCTCCACGGAAAGGTGCGCACCATGGCCACCCCTCGGGTGGAAGGTCACAAATCTCCGTGCGCCCGACATCACCCGAATTCGGCATCCGGCGATGTGCGCCGAAAGGCGGCGCTGAACTCAGCAGGCGGGGACACGCCGGGCCGGGCACCCCGCGGGCTGCGGGGGCCCGGGATCAGGCGTGCCCGACGACCAGCTGCTGCCCGGCCACCGTGTCGATCTCGATGGCCGCGACATCGCCCGGGGCGATGATGGCCGAGCCCGGCACGGTGACCACCACCTTGTCGGCGTCGGCCGGAGCGATCCAGGCGCCGGCCAGAATCCGTTGCCCGCTGCGGGTGATCAGGTAGATGTCGCACGCGGTACCCGGGGTGACTCCGGTGAACTTCCCCTGCACGGTGACCCAGCCCGCCTTCGGCACCAGATCGATGGACATGCCCACCCCGGTGCTGGTGCTGTGCGCGGCGATGGTGCGCGCCCCATTGGCCGCGCCGGTGGCCGAGGTGATCGCGGGCGCGGCCTGCCTGCCGGTCAGCATGCCTCCGGCGAACACCCCGGCCAGCACCACCGCGGCCGCGGCCACCAGCAGCGGTCCCCGGTACCAGCGCCGGTCGGCGTGCCTGCGGGCCCTCGCCTCGGCCAGGCTGGCCGGTGGACGCTCGCCCGGCCGGTCGGCGGCGGCGGCCATCCGCACGGTCTCCTCGCTCGGCGGCCCGCTCCGTCCCACCGCGCCGGTGTCCGGCTTGGTCGGCGCCCGCCCGGCGGGATCGCCGCTCACCGGCGGCATCCGGGTGGTCTGTTCGGCCGGGCTCTCCGCGGCCAGCGTGCCCCTCAGCTCGGGCCCGGGCGGCTCGGGCCTGTGCTGTTCGGGCACGGGCGGGTCGGTGGGCAGCACCGGGGTCGGCAGTTCGCCGCGCAGGCTGCCGGTGCGGGTCGCGTCCGGCCCGGCCGGCGGCAGCCGCACCGTGTCCGGCTCCGGTTCGTCCTCGGTCTCCCCGGCGCGCATCAGCAACCGGGCCAGCAGCAGCTCGTTGTCCTCGGCCGCGCCGTCCAGCAGCGCCTCGGGCGGGACCTCGCCCAGCAGTTCCCGCACCTCGCCCAGCTCGTCGAGGTCGCGCCGGCATTCCGGGCAGTCGCGCAGATGCGCCTGAACCGTGGCGGCGTCGGCGGATTCCAGCGCGCCGAGGCAGTAGGCGCCCAGTAGTTCGGTCTCGTGGGTGCTCATGCGGTCGGCTCCTTCACATCCGAGCCAAGTGTGCGGCGCAGGGCTCGCAGCGCGTGGTACGAGCGCGACTTGACCGTGCCCTCGGGAATGCCGAGCGCGCGCGCCGCTTCCGGCACGGTCCGGCCCAGGTAGTACAGCTGCACGAGCACCGCGCGGTGTTCGGCCGACAGGGTTTCCAGCGCCTTGTAGACGAACAGATTGTCTATCACGCCCGGCGCGTGATCCTTGGTGGCCAGGTCGGTGGGCAGCAGTTCGACCGACTCGATGGGCCGGGAGCTGCGGGCCCGCAGCCGGTCGATCACGATGTTGCGGGTGACCGTGAGCAGCCAGGCCCGGACCGAGTCGACCTCGCGCAGCACGGCCGCGTTCTTCCAGGCCCGCAACAGGGTTTCCTGCACCACGTCCTCGGCCGCGAACCGGTCGCCGGTCAGCCGCAGGGCGTAGGCCAGCAGGCTGCGGCTGTGCTCCGCGTACAGCGAGCGGAGTAAGTGATCATCGCCGGTTTCGGCGACTCTCCCTGCGGCGCTTTCCATGGTCCAACCCCCAGTCGCGCACTGCCTCTGTCCGGCGGGCGCCGATCCGGTTGGGTTGCAGCCTACCGAATTCCGGGGGGTGGCAGATACGACCGGTCCGGCGACAGGGCCGGTCACCGGGAAGAAGGTGTCCTCGATCGTGGTCATCGGTCCGTGTAGCCCGCGCGGCTCATCTTCGTCCTCCTCGCACTCGAATCCCCTGACGTAACCGAACCGTGATTAGTTCAAGGTCATCAGGCTGAAGTGGGCGTTGACGTTCACGGAAGTGCGGGTCGGCCCGGTAGGTGGAACAGTCGTGTCGGTATCACACGATTGGCCTAGTCGGTAGCGAAAAGTAGTCGGCTTTACCGATCTTCCTGCCGCCAACCGGGTGATGAAGCCCTTTGCGCAGGTGAGAGTGGGTGAGGCAGATCGTCATCCGGATATACTGAAAGTGTTTTACCGGACCCAGCCGAGGGATTTCCGGAGCCCCGAATAAGCGTCGACGGCGGAGGACGAGCGGTGTCGGATCGACAGCCGAGCGCAGAAATCGGACGCGACCGGGTACCGGGGCAGCGCCGGAGAGGTCCGGTCTGCGAGTACTGCGGGGAGGCGGTGCGCGCGGACCAGTGGCATCGGGCGCTGGTGCCGGATTCCTCGGTGATTCACCCCGAAGATCCGAGCTTCGACGGCAAGCGCGAGGTGCACGCCTGCGGCCCGGCCCATCTGGACGAGTTGATCCAGGGGGCGCGCAAACAGTGGTCGGACGAGCAACTGTGGTTCGGCCGGCTGGCCCGGGCCAGCACCATGCCCGGCATGCGGGTGGTGTCGTTGCGCCGAGTGGGGGATCGGGCCCGGCTGACCGAGGAGGCGCTGGACCGCGCGCTGGCCTGGAACGCTCGCCGCGCCGACCCGGACACCACTCTGCCCGGCGGGCAGCGGTTGCCGACCACCCGCCCCGAATCGAACTGATCCCTCCGTTCGTGCCGCTGAGGGCGGGATAGGATGCGGACCGGGCCCGATCGGTGGGCCCGTGGCACCGAGGAGGTGAGACCCATTACCGCTCGTGCTGGCCGGGTGCTCACCCCGAACGGTCTCGCCGGAATTCCGGCGTAGCGGGCCGGAGCGCCCAGCCCCGGAATCCGAAAGGCGCTCCATGTCATTGTCCGTCCCCGATTCTTCCGTGCTGATCGCCCGGCTGCGGGCCGCCGGGTGCGTGTTCGCCGAGGACGAGGCGCGGCTGTTGCTGGACACCGCGCGCACCCCGGACGAACTGGCCGCCATGGTCAACCGCCGGATCGACGGGCTGCCGCTGGAACAGGTCCTGGGCTGGGCCGGGTTCCACGGCCTGCGGATCGCGCTCGAGCCCGGGGTGTTCGTGCCCCGGAGGCGCACCGAATTCCTTGTGCGGCAAGCAATCCAGTGGGCCCGGCCGGGCGCGGTGGTGCTGGATCTGTGTTGCGGGTCGGGCGCGCTGGGAGCGGCGCTGGCGGCGGCGGTTCCGGACGTGGAGTCCTATGCGGCGGACGTCGATCCGGTCGCGGTGCGCTGCGCCCGGCGGAATCTGCCCGGTGGGCAGGTTTACCTCGGCGATTTGTTCGACCCGGTGCCGGAGGCGCTGCGCGGGCGGGTGGATGTGTTGCTGGCCAACGTTCCCTACGTGCCCAGCAGTCACATTCCTTTGCTGCCAATGGAAGCCCGCGACCACGAACCGCGGACCGCGCTCGACGGCGGGGCCGACGGGCTGGACGTGTTGCGCCGGGTCGCCGCGCGGGCCCGATTCTGGCTGGCGCCGGGCGGTGCGTTGTTCACCGAGGCGGCCGAAGAGCAGGCCGTCGTGGCCGCGGACGTGCTGGGCGCGGCCGGTCTGCGCACCGAGATTCTCAGCGACCGGACCGATCCGGACGCCGGCCCGATCACCGCGGTGATCGCCACCCGCCCGCAAACCGGCTGAGCGCCACCCGCCAGACGTCCGGCTGAGGCGCTTACCCGAGCGTGACCACCCGGCGTTCGGCGGCCGCGGTGCGCGCGGCCTCGATCACCTCCAGTGCGGCCAGCGCGCCCGCCGGGTCCACCGGATACGCGCCCTCGCCTCGCACCGCGTCCCGGACCTCGGTGTAGAACCGTTCGTAGCAACCGGTTTCCGTCGGCACTCGCTCGATCTGGTCGTTCACGCCGAGGGTGCCCGCGTCGGATTCCGGTTCCACGCCCCAGCCCGGCGTGCCCGGCAGAATCCCGGCCAGCACCTGCGGTTCCTGCACGTCCAGGCCGTACTTGGTGAACGTGGCCGCATCACCGAGCACCCGGAACCGCGGATTGCGGGTGGCGGCCAGCGCGCTGGCCCACAGGTGCGAGCGCACCCCGTTCGCGTGCCGCAGCGCGACGAACGTGTCGTCGTCGACCTGCGCGCCGGCCCGGCGCCGGTCCAGTTCGGCGTACACCTCGGTGACCGGGCCGAACAGCTGCAGCGCCTGGTCGACGATGTGCGCGCCCAGGTCGTAGAGCAGGCCGCCGGCCTCGGCCGGGTCGCCCAGTTCCCGCCAGTTGTCCTTGGGCTTGGGCACCCACCGGTCGTAGCGCGACTCGAACCGGAACACCTCGCCCAGCCGCCCGGAGTCCAGCACCTTGCGCACGGTCCGGAAATCCGAGTCGTAGCGCCGGTTCTGGAACACGGTCAGCCCGACCCCGGCGGCCGCGGCCGCGTCGATCACCTGCCGGGCCGCGGCCGCGGTCGGGGCGAACGGCTTGTCCACCACCAACGGCTTGCCCGCCTCGATGGCCCGCAGGGCCAGCGGCACATGGGTCCGGTTGGGTGTGCTGACCACGATCAGGTCCAGCTCGTCGACGGCGGCGAACAGCGCGTCCGGGCCGGGCAGCACGGCCGCGCCCGGATAGCCGTCCCGGGCGTGCGCGGCCCGCTCCGGATTGGCGGTGACGATGGCCGCGACCGTCAGGCCGGGGGTGGCGCGGGTCAGCGGAGCGTGAAACCGCTGCCCGCCGATGCCGTAGCCGAGGATGCCGACGCGCAGGTCCGATGAGCTCATGCCGCAATTACACAACAGTGTTGCGAAATTGGCCAGGGATGCGGCACGATCGGGCCGTGAGCAGCTCCGGACCGACCGCGGGGGTGAACCTGGGCGGCCTGCGCAGGCACAACCGGACCCTGCTGCTGGACCGGATCCGCCGCGCCGGCGGGTGCAGCCGCGGCGAGCTGGCCGCGCGCAGCGGGCTGACCCAGCAGGCGGTGTCCAAGATCGTGCGCGAGCTGACCGCCGCCGGCGTGCTGGACGAGCAGCGCCAGCCGCCGAGCGGGGTGGGAAAACCGGGCTCGCTGCTGCGGGTGCGCGCCGACGCCCGGCACGCCATCGGCGCGCAACTGGACCGCGACCAGATCCGGCTGGTGCGCACCGATCTGCTCGGCGCGGTGCGCGACCGGCGGGTCATCCCGCTGGCCACGGGGTTCACCCCGGACGACGCGGTGGCGGCCATCGCCACCGGCGTCACCGAATTGACGGAGGATCGGGACCGGTTGCTGGGCCTGGGGGTTGGCGGGCTCGGGCCGCTGGATCACCGCACCGGCGTGCTGACCGCGCCGACCAACCTGCCCGGCTGGCACGCGGTCCCGCTCCGCGACCGGCTGGCCGACGCCACCGGGATTCCGGTGGTGGTGGACAAGGACACCAACGCCGCCGCGGTCGCGCACGCCTGGCCGGCCGGCGGGCCGCTGCCGGCCACCGCCGTGGTGCTGGTCGGCACCGGGATCGGCGCCGGCCTGGTCATCGACTCCCGGCTCTACCGCGGGCCGCGCACCAACGCGGGGGAGTTCGGGCACACCACCCTCGACCACGCCGGACCGCGCTGCGGCTGCGGCCGGCGGGGCTGCGTGGAGGTGCTGCACAACGCGGCGCTGGCCGCGGGCGACCCGGCCGAGGCGGCCCGGCTGCTCGGCATCGGGCTGGCCGATCTGGTGCAGATCCTGGACCTGGAACGCCTGGTGCTGGCCGGCCGGACCGTGCAGGCCGCGCCCGGGCTGTACCGGGACACCGTGGCCGCGCTGCTGGCCGAATCGCTGCCGGTGCCGCACTGGCAACGCATCGAGCTGGTGGTCGACGAACTGGGCGCGGATGTGGTGGCCGTGGGCGCGGCGGCCGAGGTGCTGGCCGGGTTCTACGCCGAGCCGAGCCCGTGCCCGGGACAGGGTGATCGACCCCACGACGCGATCACCGAACCAGGCCGGTAAAATCGATCCAGTCACGGTGGTGGGGCCCACCACGTCCGCTCGGGCATCGTCCGATGCGGAGGAACCGCGGCACCGACGCCGCCAATGGTCCCTTCTCCAGGTCCTGGCCACCGGCCGGGCTTGAGCAGGAGGTCTGTTGTGTCTGGTGAGCGTGATGCGGACGTTGTCGCGAATACCACTCTCTTCGTCGAGTCCATCGACTCCGATGTCGACCTGCACGTCGAGGCCCAGCGCCAGGAGTTCTCCTGGGCACACGCCTCGGTCCTGCTGGTGATCGGGCTGGGCGGCGGGATCGGCGCGCTGGCCCGCTGCGGCCTGGCCCAGTCGCTGCCCACCACGCCCGGGCACTTCCCGTGGGGCACGTTCTGGACCAACGTGGTCGGCTGCCTGTGCATCGGGGTGCTGATGGTGCTGATCACCGAGGTGTTCCCGGCCCACCGGCTGATCCGGCCGTTCCTCGGCGTCGGCGTGCTCGGCGGATTCACCACGTTTTCCACCTATGCCGTGGAATTCCGCGGGCTGCTGGCGCCCGGTTCGGTGCTGCTGGCCTTCGGCTACCTGGTCGGCACCCTGCTGGCCGCGTTCGTCGCGGTCGGTGTCGGCGTGCTGGTCACCCGCAGGCTGACCGGAAGGCACCGGCAACGCGCGCAGCGAGTCGAGCGCGAGGCGGTGCCGGTGGCATGACGGTGGCACTGGTTTTCCTCGGCGCCGTCGTCGGCGCGCCGCTGCGGTACCTGACCGACCGGACCGTGCAGGCCAAGCACGACACCGTGTTCCCGTGGGGCACGCTGTCGGTGAACGTCGTGGGCTGCCTGATCCTGGGCAGCCTGGCCGGGGCCGGGCACGCCCTGCCCACCGCGGTGTCGGCCCTGCTGGGCACCGGTTTCTGCGGCGCACTGACCACCTACAGCACGTTCAGCTACGAGACCTTCCGGCTGGCCGAGCAGCGCACCTACTTCTACGCCGCGGCCAACGTGCTGATCAGCGTGATCGCCGGGGTGGGCGCCGCGCTGCTGGGCTACACCATCGTGGCCTCGGCGGTCGGCTGAGTCAGGAGCTGCCGGTCTTGCGCCGGGCCCGCCACAGGCTCCACGGCAGCACCACGACCACCGCGACCGGCACCACCCACCAGGCAGGCACCCCGGCCTGGTCCAGCCCGAAGGTCACCGCGAGGGCGAGCACCACGGCCACCGCCACCCGCCAGTCGTCGCCGACCACGAAGTCGTAGACGAACGCGCCGAACGCGCGCAGCCGGGCGATCACGAGGTCACCTCGGCCGGTGTGCGGCTGGGTCGGCGCAGCACGGCCACCAGCAGCAACGCGAACACCGCGATCGCGGGCACGATGCCCAGCAGCGCGGCGTCCGAGCCGGGCCAGTGCGCGCCGGCGCCCTCGCTGCCCCAGAACGTGCCGAACGCGGTGAGCATCACGCCGACCACGAACTTCATGGTGTTCTCCGGCACCCGGGCCAGCGGCGCGCGCACCGCGACCCCGGCCACGGCGACCGCCAGCACGGCCAGCACCGCGGCCAGCGCGGCCAGTGGGACGTCGTGCTGGTTGGCGCCGAAGGTCAGCGCGATGAACGCGACCTCGAGGCCCTCCAGCAGCACGCCCTTGAACGACAGGGTGAAGGCGTACCAGTCGGCCACCACACCCCGGGATTGCGCGGCGGCCGTCTGGGCGCCGGCCAGTTCCCGGGCGTAGATGGCCTCCTCGTCGTGCAGCGCCTTGTGCCCGCTGGCCCGCAGCACGGCTTTGCGCAGCCATTGCAGGCCGAAGATCAGCAACAGCCCGCCGACCACCAGGCGCAGCGCGCCCAGCGGGATCGCGGTGAGGGCCGGTCCGAGCGCGGCCACGATCACCGCCAGCACGACCAGGGCGGCGCCGATGCCGTAGCCGGTCGATCGCCAGTCCCGCGCGGTGCCCGCGGCCAGCACGATGGTCAGTGCCTCCACGGCCTCCACGACGCAGGCCAGGAACACGGCGAGGAACAGTGCTCCGCCGGTCACGGCCGCCTCCTTCCGCGCGCCCATGCGGCGCGACCGGCCAATAGTAACAGCCGTTAGATTGTCGTTTTGACGATCGTTGTAGCCGGTCAGGAGGCTCGGCGGCGGGCGACGGTGGCGCGGGTGGCGACCAGGGTGAGCGCGGCCGCGACCAGCAGGGTGATCAGCGCGGGCCCGGCCCCGGTGTCGTGGGCCAGGTGCAGGGTGAGGGTGACCAGGGCGACGCCCAGCGCGGTGCCCAGCGCCCGGGTCATGTTGACCAGCCCGCCACCGGTGCCGGCCGACCGGGCCGGGATGGCGGTCATGATCATCGCGTTGTTGGCCGGGGTGAACACGCCGAGGCCAAGCCCGAGCACGGCCAGTTCGGGCACCAGTTCGGCCGGGCCCAGCGGCAGCAGCAGGGCGGCGGCCAGCGCGGGCAGGCACAGCGCGGTGCCCAGCGTGCACCGGGTCCGGTCGGTCCAGCCGGCCGGCAGCACCCGGTCGGCCAGGGTGGCGGCCAGCGCGAACCCGGCGGGCAACGCGGTCAGCACCAGGCCGGTGCCCGCCGCCGGATAACCGCGCTGGGTCAGCACGATCGGCACCAGCACCAGCGGCCCGAACAGCACCAGGTAGCCGCCCAGCGCGGCCAGCAGTCCGCTGCGCACCGCGCGTTCGGCCAGCAGCGCCAGGTCCACCAGCGGCTTGACCGCCGAGCGCTGCCTGCGCACGAACGCCACTCCGGCCAGCGCGGCCAGCACGAACAGCGCGACCACCGCGACGGCCGGCAGGTGCAGGCCGGAGGCGGCGGACACGGCCAGCAGTCCGGTGGTGGTCACGGCGGCCAGCAGAGTCAGGCCGCGCCAGTCGAACCCGGTGATCGGGGTGTGTTCCCGGGTTCGTGGCAGCAGGTAGTACCCGGCCAGCACGCCGAGCACGCCGACCGGCACGTTGATCACGAACACCCAGCGCCAGCCCACCGCGGTGACCAGGATGCCGCCGAGGGTGGGCCCCAGCGCGAGGCCGAGGGCCTGGGCGGCGGCCTGCACGCCCAGCGCGGCCCGCACTCGGGGGCGCGGCGCGCTGATGGTGACCAGGGCGACGCTGTTGGCCTGCAGCATGGCCGCGCCCGCGGCCTGCACCACCCGGAACAGCACCAGCGCGAGCAGGCTGGGGGCCAGCCCGCACAGCGCCGAGGCGAGGGTGAACACCACGAAGCCGTAGAGGTAGAGCAGCTTGCGGCCGCGCGCGTCGGCCAGCCGGCCCACCGGGATCAGCGCGGCGACCAGGGTGAGCAGGTAGGACAGCGACACCCATTCCACCGCGGCCAGCGAGGTGTGGAATTCCGCGCGCAGGGCCGGGTAGGTCAGCGTGACGATGCTGGCGTCCAGTTGGCCCATGAATGCGCCGAGGCACACGGTGGCGACCGCGAACCACCAGCCGTTGGCCGAGGAACGGACGGCCTCGGGGCGGATGCGCTCGGCCAGCAGCACGGTGCGCCAGTCGGTCATCGGCGGGGTTCCTCGGTGGTTGCCACGAGTCAACTATATCTGTGTCAGACATAATCTGATATCGACAGAAGCCGTGACCTGCGCAACTGGCCCGCGTGTGTTCGCTCGAACTTGACCGTGATGGGACACCGGCGCTGTTACTGTGCCGCCGTGCTCGCAACCGCCCCCGGCCCGATCCGGACCAGCCTGCCGAGCCCGCCGTTCAACGGCTTCCACGTCGGACCGCTGGACATCCGGGTGTACGGGCTGATGTACGTGGTCGGCATCACCGTGGCCTACCTGCTCACCGTGCGCCGGTGGCAGGCCCGCGGCGGGGACCGGGAGACCGTCGAGGACGTCGCCATCTGGAGTGTCCCGGCGGGCATCATCGGCGGGCGCGTCTACTTCGACATCACCACCCCGGCCGACATGCCGCACACCTGGTGGGGCCCGTTCGCCATCTGGACCGGCGGGCTGGGCATCTGGGGCGGGGTGGCGCTGGCCGCGGCGGTCGGCATCTGGCGGTTGCGTAAACGCGGGGTGGCGGTCCGGGAGTTTTTGGATGTCGTCGCTCCGAGCATTCTCCTCGCCCAGGGAATCGGCCGGATCGGCAACTACTTCAACCAGGAGCTGTTCGGCGGGCCGAGCAACCTGCCCTGGGCAATCCAGATCGCCCCGCAGTACCGTCCGGCCGGATTCACCCAGTATTCGACGTTCCAGCCCACCTTTCTCTACGAGTTGATCTTCGACCTGTGCTGGGCCGGGCTGCTGATCTGGTTGGCAGATCAGCGGAAAGTCCGCCCACCAGGCATTTTCGCCCTGTACGTCTTCGGCTACTCGGCATTTCGGATCTTCGAGGAATCACTGCGCGTCGACTCGTCGGAGCACTTCCTCGGGCTCCGGTTGAATTTCTTCGTGGCCAGTGCTCTCGCAATCGTCGGACTCGTGTGGTTCTATCTCACGCAGCGCGGCGCGCACCGTGACCGAATTGCCGTCGTGGTGGGGAACTCCACTGACGAGACGGGGCGTTGACCAAGTATCACCGCCATGCACGGAAGGAGCCGATCAGCGTGCCGGAAGAGCAGGTCATCCCCATGCCGGTCCCCACGAGGCGACCGGAACACCGCCCCACCGTCGCCGCGCTCACCCCGGTGCATCTGTCCGCGAGCGACATCCCGTCCACCGTGTCCGCGGCCATCGGCTTCCCGCTGGTCGAGGTGATCCGCGGCCCGGAGACCGGCCGGGTGTTCGCGCTGCCGCCGGGCGCCACCAGTGTGGGCCGGGACCGCGACTGTGATTTCACCGTCGACGATCCGACCGTGTCCCGCCGGCACGCCGAGTTCCGGCGCACCGGCAACGAGGTGTCCATCCGGGACGCCGGATCGCTCAACGGCACCTACGTCAACGCCCACCCGTGCGACGACGCCACCACGCTGGCCGACGGCGACGCGGTGTGGATCGGCAAGTTCCGGCTGGTCTTCCGGGACCGTCCGCGCAACTGACCGGCTGGCGCGACTGACCGGCCGGCGGCGCGACTGATTGACGGCTTCCGCGCGACTGACTGACGGCGGAAGCTCATCCGCCGTCAACTCAGTCCACTGTGGACGTTCGGGTCAACTGCCGCCGGTGCCGGATCTGACCGTCTGCACCCGTAACTGGGGGCTGGGCGGGGTGATGCCGCAGGCCAGTCCCGGCCGGGCCAGGTACATCGCCGCGACCGCACCCGGCGGGATCACTCGCAGCCCGTCCACCGCGGTGGGCTGGCACAGGTCAGTGGGGAACATGCCTGGGTCGGCGATGACCACCATGGCCGCCGCGACGCCGCCGTGGTGCAGCACGACCGCCCCGCCCTCGGCGCCGTCCTTGGTCGCCGTGGTGCCCACTTGGCTGCCGTTGTCCACCGCGTAGCTGACGGTGGGGAATCCGGCCATGACGCAACTGTGCGGGCCGGTGTTGGTGAACACGATCTCCTGATAGCCGTAGCCGACCGCGTTCTGCAGCGTGCCGAAGGACAGAGTCAGGTCGCCGGCCGCGCAGACCGCAAGTGGTCCGACCCCTGCGATGGTCATGCTGGCCGGTGGGGCCGAGGTGCTGGTGACGATGGTGGTCATCTCGTCCGGTGCCGGGCCTGGATCGCTTGCGTTGCCCGTACCGGAACATCCGGCCACCGCCAACGCGAGCGCCAGTGCCGCGCCGATCAGCGGCGCGACGCGCCTGGGCCCAGATCTGCCCATCGTGTTCCACCAATCCTCGGGGAAGCTCGGAGGTGGTTCCCCGGCGGAACGATAGTGCGCCGGAGTGTCCACGGCCAGTATCGCCGAACTGCGGCTTTGTGCTACAGGCCTGCAAAGGACCATGGAATTCGGCCGGTTCCCGCCGTGTGCGGCAATGCTGCCTCGGAGGTTCGACGTCGTATTGCCGGACACGTGTCGTTATTTCGATGAGTGCATTATGTGATTTTTCCGTAATAGGGCCTTGAGTCCCTATCCGGACACCCCGGTCGACCGTAGGGTCGGGCGTCGGTTGTTCGGAGCAGAGAGGATCCGCCGTAGTGAGTCCCCGTGACAGTGCCGATTCGCCTAGTGGTGCCAGACGTTCGGAGCAATCCGCGGGCGGTCGGACCATGTCCGTGCTCGATCGCATCGGCGGTGCGCCCGCCCTGTCCACCGCGGCCGGCCGATTCTATCGCCGGGTGCTCGACGATCCGGAATTGACTTCCTATTTCGTCGGCATCGATATGCCCCGGCTCAAGCGCCACCAGGCCCACCTGCTGACCAGCGTGCTGGGTGGTCCAGTGGAATACACCGGACGGGAACCGGCCGGGGCCCACAAGGGCCGGGGCATCACCGAGGCGCGCTACGCCCGGGTGGCCGACCACCCGGGCGCCATGTTGCACGGACCTCAGGTGCCCGACGAGGTGATGGACACGGTGTCCACCACGGTGGCCGGGGTGCGCGAGCAGATCGTGGCGCCCACGACCGGAGCCGGGGCCCGCTAGGCGTGGACACCGCCAGGCTCCGGGACAGCTGGGGATCGGCCGCCGAGTACGGAGTCCAACTGCCGCTGTGCTTCTACGCCACCCTGTTGCTCAACCACCCGGAGGTCCGGGACATGTGCCCGCCATCCATGGCCGCCCAGCGGGACAAGCCGGTGGCCGCGCCGGGCACCGTGGTGTCCAATGTGGACAACCTGGACGCGGTGCTGCCCGTGTTGCGCCAACTCGGCTGCGATCACCGCAAAGTCAGCGTGGTCGCCGAGCACTACCCGGCCGCGCTGCGCTCGGCCGGAGTGCCCGCCGAGCAGTTGCACCACGAGGCGTACGCCCCGGGCGCGGGCGCGGCCCCGATCAGCGAATCGACCGGAGAGGACGTCCATGCGGCCGGATGAGCAGAACGGCACGGCGCCGCGGCGGCGCAGGCCGCTGAGCCCCGACCGGGTGCGGGCGACGGAGTTCAACCGCACCCCGCTGGGCCGGCGTGGTTACGACGTGGACGAGGTGCAGCTGTTCCTCCGGCAGATGGCCGAGGAGATCGCGGTCAGCGAGACCGAGAAAGCCCGGCTGCGCCAGGAAATCCTGCGCCTGCAACGCTGGTACCGCGACCACGGCACCGACGTCACCGCCCGGCGTGCGGTGTCGGCGGCCGAGGTGCGGGCCCAAGCGGTCACCCTGCTGTCCGAGGCCCAGTTGCCGGCCGAGGCCTACATCGCGCAAGCCCAGGCCTACTCCCGCCGGGTCGCGGTGGAAGCCCGCCAGCAGGCCGAACCGGTGCTGTCCGACGCCCAGCAGCGCGCCGACACGGCGGCCGAGGCCGCGGCCAAGGACTACCGCTACCACGCCGGTGATCACTACGCCGCCGAACTCGAGGAAATGGAACGCCGGCTGGCCTGGTTGCGTGCGTTCTGCCACGCCATCCAGGTGCAACTGCACGCCGCGTCCGACGCGTTCACCGCCGAGGTGGACAAACCGGCCGACCTGCCCGAACGCCCCGCGAGCCCGCCGCCTCCGCCCGGGCAGGAGGCCGACATGTTCTCCGCCGACCCCAGAAATCGGCGCTGAGTTGGTGGTACCGGCCGCCGCGCATCGGCCGGTACCACCAAAGAAAAGGGAATTCCCGCAATTCACCCGGATGCCGGTGTACTGGCGCGGTGCGCCCGGACCCGGCTCGCTACGGTGTGCGGATGAGCGCCACCGCGCAGCGGCAGACCGAATCCCGGCTCGTCGGCGAGGTGCTGGCCGCGCTGGCCCGGCCCGAGGGCCGCGCCGATCCGTACCCGCAGTACACCCGGTTGCGCGCCTTCGGCCCGGCCGCCATCGCCCCGGACGGTTCGCTGGTGGTGTCCGGCTACCGGCTGGCCGCCGCGGTGTTGCGCGATCACCGGCTGGAAAAGCATCCCGAGCCGGTGCTCATCGCGGCCGGGCACGCGAACTGGCGGGAACGGCCGGCCCTGCGGTTGATGTTCGAGAGCATGCTGTTGATCAACCCGCCCGCGCACACCCGGTTGCGCCGGCTGGTGTCCGGCGCGTTCACCGTGCGCCGGGTGGCCGCGCTGGCTCCGGCGGTGCGCCGGATCGTGGCCGAGTTGGTCACCGCCATGTCCGGGCCGGTGGATTTCGTCCAGGCGTTCGCGTTTCCGTTGCCGGTCACCGTGATCGGCGAGCTGCTCGGCATTCCCGAGGTGGACCGGCCGATGTTCCAGACCCTGGTCCGGGACTGGACCAACGTGCTGGACCGGCTGGACGCCGACACGGTCAACCGGGCCGACCCGGCCGCCGTGCTGATCGCCGACTACCTCACCGACCTGGCCGACGAACGCCGCAAGGATCCACGGACCGATCTGGTTTCCGCGCTGGTCGTCCCGGTGGACGGCGAGCCGGGGATGACCGGCGAGGAGGTGGTCACCATGGCGGCGTTGCTGCTGGCCGCCGGGTTCGAGACCACCACCGGGTTGCTGTCCAACGGATTGCTGGCCCTGCTCAACCATCCGGAGCAGGCGGACGAGCTGCGGGCCCGGCCGGAACTGGCCGGGGAGGCGGTGGAGGAGTTGCTGCGCTTCGACTCGCCGGTGCAGATGCTGACCAGCCGGGCCGCGCCCGTGACCATCGAGGTCGCCGGCCGGGAATTGCCTGCGGGACAACGGGTTGTGACCGTGCTGGGCGCGGCCAACCGCGACCCCGAGGTGTTCGACGAGCCGGATCGGCTGGTGCTGGACCGGGGCGGGGAGCCGGCCGTGTCCTTCGGCGGCGGCCTGCACTACTGCCTGGGCGCCCCGTTGGCCCGGCTGGAGGCGCGACTGGCCTTTCCCGCGCTGTTGACCGCTTTTCCGCGATTGGCACTGGCCGGGGAGCCGGTCTGGAAGGACGGCCTGGTGCTGCACGGGCACACCGCCCTGCCGGTGTCGGCCGACTGAGGGCCTCACTGGCTGGATAGGGGGCTGGGGCCGTGACGACCGGCACCGCGTTCTGGATCGCCGCGGTCCGGGCCCGGGAGTCGGCGCGGCCGGACCGGCGGTTCGACGATCCGCATGCGCGGTCGCTGGCCGGTGAGCGGGGCGTCGCCAGCATGGCCGCATCGGAACGGGCAGCCGGCGGCGTGCGCCAATCCGGCTGACTGTGGGCCGGACACAGACGTGCGGCGGTCCATTGTGGACCGCCGCACGAGTGCTCAGCTGGTTTTGTTGACTTCCGGGCCCGGGCCCATGCGGATCGCCGGTTCCCGGTCCTCCAGAACGGGCGTGGCCTCCTGCGCTGGTTCGCGCTCGACGGTCCGCGGGGTCGCTTGTTGTGCGGGTTCGCGCTCGAACGTTTGCGGGGTCGCTTGTTGTGCGGGTTCGCGCTCGAACGTTTGCGGAGTGGCCTGTTGTGCGGGTTCGCGCTCGAACGTTTGCGGAGTGGCTTGTTGTGCGGGTTCGCGCTCGAAGGTCTGCGGCGTTGCGTCCTGCGTGGGTTCGCGGTTCACCGGCTGCTCGAGCCCGACGCCGGTGTAGGGCGTCGAACCCTGGCCATACCCGTCGCTGGAATCGGACGAGGAATCCGTGCCGTCGCCGGAATCGGTCCCGTCCCCGGAGTCATTGCTGTAGTCCGACTCATCGGTCGCGCCCGAATCGCCGGACCCGGACCCGCTGTCGGAACCGGAACCCGATCCGCCGTCGGAACCGCCGCCCAGCCCGATGATCGATTCCGGATTGTCGGCCTCGCCCTTCACCCCGTCGGTCAGGCCGGTGCCCGCGGCCGAGGCGACCGCACCCAGGTTCAGCCCGCTGCTGGTGCCCGCCGCGTCGCCGAGCAACTGCTCGGCCAGTTCCTCGCCTGCCTTGCCCAGCGCCTCGAAGATCGGGCCCTCGACCGCGTTGAGCAGCGCCTGCTCCACCTGGTCGGCGACCTGCTTGAAGACCTGCTTGACCACCTGCTCGGTGATCTCCACCTCGCCCGGAATGGCCAGCTCGGAGGCGCCGAAGGTGAACGGTGCGGCCGCCTGGTCGGCGATGATCTCCGCGGCCAGGATGCCCAGCTGCACGATGGCGCCGACCTTCATGCCGATCACCAGCACGGCGGAGGCGTCCAGCCCGACGGCGATCCCCTTGAGCCCGTCGGCCAGCTGCGGCAGGTGCCCGCTGGCCAGCTTCTGCCACAGCGCGTCGAACAGCTCCAGCGACTGCGAGGAGTTGCTGGAGAGCATCTGCTCGATCGACGACTTGGCCTGGCCGGTGTTGTCGGTCAGCTCACCGGCCAGCTGACGCATCTCATCGGCGCCCTGGCGCAGTTCGTCCTCGTCGATGTTCGGCCACTCGATGCCGATCATGTTGAGCACCCAGGCCAGTGCGTCCGGCAGGACTATGGACATGGCCGGATCACCACGGGTTCTGTTCGTCGTAGGACGATTCGGCGTCGGCGGCACCGCGCGGAGTCCGTGGCGCCCGTGCCGCCGGGGCCGGGGCCGGCGGGGCGGGTTCGGGCTCTGGATCGGCCGGCGGCGCGGCGTACGGGTCGTTCTCGCGGACCTGCGGCTGCGGCTCCTGCCAGCCGTCCTGCTCGCCGGTCGGGTCGGTCACGGTGCGCGGCACCTCGGGCACGCCGACCTGGATTCCCAGCCCCCGGCTGCCCTGCGCGGCGGCGGCCAGCACGCCCTCCTGTGGCGCCCGGGCCGCGGCCAGATTCTCCGACATCTCGCCGCGGGCCTGCGCGGCCGCCGCCTGGATGGTCGCCACGACGGTGCGGGCCAGCTTGTCCGGCGTGCTGCGGTCGAACACGGAGGACGCGAAGTCCAGGGCGGTCACCACCCCGGTCGCGTCCACCGTCGCCCGCACCGTGCCGTCCTGCGAGCTGGCCCGGCCGGTGACGGACAGCGCGGACGCCTGCTGTTCGCGCACCTGCGCGGTGCGCTCGGCCAGCTCCTTGAGCACGGCGTCGATCTGCGCCTGCGCCTGGGATGACGCGGCGGTGTGCTGGTCCTGAGTAGGTTCAGACTCGGCCACCCGTTCCCCCTTCCCGGTGGTTGCCCTCATTTCACGCACACGTGAATGGCGAGCTAATGGTTCACCAGCCGAATGTATTCCGCCGGATAATTCCCGGTGAGTCCATCACAGCGTGGTGGGGGGAGACAGCCGGTTGACCGAATTCGCCGGAAAACCCCAGCTCAGGCGCACCCTGGCCGCCGGGCCTCAGACGTGCGGGCCGAGCAGGGTCAGATCGGCCGGGCTCAGCCGGTCGGACGCGGTCTTGGCCTGGTGCCAGTACGGGTAGAGCAGCGGCGGGGCGCTGACCTCGTCCAGTGCGGCCCGCTCCTCGCCGGTCAGCCGAAGCTCGGCCGCCCTGAGGTTGTCGGCCAGCTGCTCGTCGGTGCGCGCGCCCACCACCAGCGAGGTCACCGCGGGCCGGCCCAGCAGGTAGGCCAGCGCGACCTGGGCCGGGGTGACCCCGTGGGCCGAGCCGATCCGCACCAGTTCCTCGATGGTGTCGTAGAGGGCGTCCTCGTCGCGCACCGGCGGCTCGTTCCAGTCCGACAGGTGCCGGGAGCCCTCCGGGGCCTGCTGCCCGCGCCGGTACTTGCCCGACAGCAGCCCGCCGGCCAGCGGGCTCCACACCAGGATGCCCAGCCCTTGGTCCACCGAGATCGGCACCAGTTCGTACTCGGCCTCGCGAGCCTGCAGCGAGTAGTAGATTTGCTGGCTGACGAACCGGGTCAGGTGGTGCGCGTCGGCGGTGGCCAGGGCCTTCATCAGGTGCCAGCCCGCGTAGTTGGACGCGCCGATGTAGCGGACCTTGCCGCTGCGGATCAGATCGTCAAGCGCGGCAAGGGTTTCCTCCAGCGGGGTCTGCCCGTCCCACTCGTGCACCTGGTACAGGTCGATGTGGTCGGTGCCCAGCCGCCGCAGGCTGTTCTCGCACTCGGCGATCAGGTGCTGCCGGGACAGTCCGGCGTCGTTGGGGCCCGAGCCCATCGACATACGTGCCTTGGTGGCCACCAGCGACCGGTTCCACCGGCCCTTCATGGCCTGCCCGACGATCTCCTCGGACAACCCGCCGGAGTACACGTTCGCGGTGTCGATCAGGTTGACCCCGGCGTCGAGGCACAGGTCGATCTGCCGGGTCGCCGCGGTGACGTCGGTGGTGCCGACCTGGCTGAAGTCGCCCCGGCCGCCGAAGGTCATGGTGCCCATGGTGAGCACGGAGATGCGAAGTCCGGACCGGCCCAACTGGCGGTACTCCATGGAGATTCCTCCCGACTTTCCCAGTGATCACGAGTCGCTTTTACTGTACGCACGGCTGACCTGTTGACCGGCGTCCGGGGCGAGCCCGAGCGCCTCGGCCACGCAGATCAGCAGGCATCCGGCCAAAATCCAGAACGCCACCAGATAGGCGCCCGCGCCCACGCCGCCGGTGATCGGCTCGCCCGCCCGCAGCGCCAGCGCGCCCAGCGCCACCCCGATTCCGGCGGCCAGTTGCTGGGTGGTCGACGCCAGTGTGTTGGCACTGGCCAGATCCCCGGCCGCCACGTCCGCGAACTGGATGGTGTTGTACGCGGTGAACCCGGTGGACCGGAACACGCCGCCGAAGAACAGCACCACCAGGATCACCCACAGCGGCGTGCTGGCGTGCAGCGCTCCGCTGCCGACCAGGCTGGCGATCATGCCGGCCAGGCTGCCCAGCAGCACCGGGCGGAAACCGAAGCGGCGCAACAGGGGAGTGGTGAACGGCTTGATGCCGATATTGCCCGCGAACACCGCGACCACCACCGCACCGGACCGGATCGGCCCCCAGCCGAACACGTCCTGGAACTCCAGCGGCAGCAGGAACGGCACCGCGGTGATGATCGCGCGGAACCAGGAACCGCCGCCGGTGGCCACCCGGTAGGTGCCCACCCGCAGCGTGCGCAGGTCCATCAGCGGATGCGCGGCCCGCAGCAGCCGCCGCACCGCGGGCCCGCCAAGGCCGAGCCCGACGCCCAGCGCGACGCCGACCGCGACCCAGTCGGAGCTGGCGTCGGCCAGCAACTGCGCGCCCAGCACCAGACCGGCCAGCGACAACCCGGTCAGCTGGAAACTCCACCAGTCCACAGTGGACACTTCGGGGTCGCGGTCGGCCGGCACCATGCGCAGCGCGCACACCTCGGCGATGACGCCCAGCGGCAGGTTGATCAGGAAGATCCACCGCCAGGACGCGTACTCGGTGACCAGCCCGCCCAGCACCGGGGCCAGCACCGGCGCGATCAGCCCGGGCCAGGTCAGGTAGGCGATGGCCCGGATCAGGTCGGCCTTGGTCGTGCCACGCAGCACCGCCAGCCGCCCGACCGGCACCATCATCGCGCCGCCAACGCCCTGCAGCACCCGCATCCCGATCAGCATGGGCAGCGACGCGCTGGCCGCGCACAGCGCCGAGGCCACCGTGAAGATCACGATGGCCGCGCCGTAGATCGTCCGGGTGCCGTAGCGGGCGGCCAGTTTGCCGCTGGCCGGGATGCCCACCGCGAGAGTCACCAGGTACGCGGTCATCGCCGCGCCGATGCTGACCGCGGGCACACCGAACGACTCGGCCATCCGCGGAGCGGCGGTGGCGATGATGGTGCCGTCCAGGTTCTCCATGAAGAACGTGCCGGCCACCAGCAGGGCGAGACCGCGTCCGGCCCAACCGCTCATCACACCACCGCCCGGTCGGCCACCAGGCTTTTCTACCATCCGGCCCGATCCGGCCAGGGGGGTCAGGACTCCTGGGGCAGCTGGGGCTCGTCCAACAGCGGCTCGGTCTCCGCCGGCCAGCCCGCGTGCTCGCGGATCAGGGTCTCGGCGGCGTGGAAAGCGTCCGCGGCCCCGGCGAGATATTCCGGCGAGCGGTCGGTGCGCTTGGCGATCCGATGGCCCGCGGCGGTCAGGGCAGCGAGCACCTCGGCCACGTCGAGGCTGTCGGCACCGATGTTCGACTCCGTCACCGCTGAAGTATGGCGGCCCAGGTCACGGGGGTCGGAGCCGGGTCGCGGAACCGAGCGGAACCGGCCCCGATCGGGTATAGCTGCGGTGTGGCACGCAATGCTTTCGTACTCGGTGGCGGAGGGATGCTCGGCGCGGCCGAGGCGGGCATGGCCCGGGCACTGCTGGAGGCCGGCGTGGTGCCGGACCTGATCTGCGGCACCTCGATCGGCGCGATCAACGGCGCCGCCCTGGCCGCCGAGCCCAGCCCGGACGGGGCCCGGGAACTGCTGGACACCTGGCGGGAACTGGCCACCGACGCGCTGCTGGGCGGCTCCCTGGTCGGCCGGGTGGTGGAACTGGTGCGCAGCGGCACCTCGCTGCACGACGCCGGTCAGCTGCGCCGGCTGCTGCGCCAGCGGTTGCCGGTACACGACTTCGAGGACCTGACGGTGCCCTTCGAGTGCGTCGCGGCCAGCATCGAACGGGCCCAGGAGCACTGGTTCGGCTCCGGCGACCTGGTCGAGGCGGTGCTCGCCTCGTGCGCGCTGCCCGGGGTGTTTCCGCCGGTGCGAGTGGGCGAGGAGCACTTCTTCGACGGCGGCCTGGTCAACAGCGTGCCGCTGGGCCGCGCCGTGGCGCACGGCGCGGACACCGTGTGGGTGCTGCACGTGGGCCGGATCGAGGAGGCGCTGCGGGTGCCGCGCTATCCGTGGGAGGTGGGTTTCGTGTCCTTCGAGATCGCCCGGCGGCACCGGTTCCACACCGACCTGGCCGGGGTGCCCGAGGGAGTGCGGGTGCACGTGCTGCCCACCGGCCTGCCGGCCAAGCGGCAGGCGGCCACCTGGTCGAACCTGCGCTACCGGGACACCAGGCGGATCGCCGCCCGCGCCGAGGGGGCATATGCGGCCACCCGCGAGTATCTGGCCGCGTTGTGAGCGGGCTGCGCCGGGCGGTCACCGTGCCGCTGGTGGTCGCGGTGGAGCTGGCGCTGCTGTCGTGTTCGCCGTTGTTGCTGGCCGCGGCCATGCTGGTCGGCCTGGCGCTGCGCTCCACCCGCCCGGTGCGCACGGTGGCGCTGGTGTGCGCCTACGCGGCGATCGAGTTGCTCGCACTGCGCCGACTACTGTCCACTGTGGACGATGTGAACGAGTTCGTGCGGGACATGCTGGGCATCATCTACCAGGCGCTGCGCCGGATCCTGGACGTGCGGGTGGTGCTGGAGCACGGCTCGGCCACCACCGCCCAGGTGTCCGGCCGGGCGCTGGTGGTGCTGTCCCGGCACTGCGGCCCCGGCGACACCCTGTTCGTGGCGTGGCTGCTGGCCGTGCACTACCGGTTGCGGCTGCGCATCGTGCTGAAGACCCTGCTGCGGGCCGAACCCGCACTGGATCTGCTGGGCGACAAGCTGCCGCTGTGCTTCATCGGCGCCCGCGGGAAACGCAGCCGGGACCGCATCCACGCCACCGCCGCCGATCTGACCGGCGGCGACGCGCTGCTGCTGTTCCCCGAGGGCGGCAACTTCAGCCGTCCCCGCTGGGCCGCGGCGGTGCTGAAGCTGGCCGCCACCGGGAAATACCTGGCCTCGCTGCGTGCCCGCCGCCGCACGCACACCCTGCCGCCGCGCACCGGCGGAGCGCACGCCGCGCTGACCGGCGCGCCCGCCGCCGACGTGCTCCTGTTGGCGCACACCGGATTCACCGACGACGGCCGGGACCGCCCGTGGTGGCGGCTGCCGGTGCAACGTGACCTGGTGGTGCGCACCTCGCTGGTGCCCGCCGCCGAGGTGCCGCGGGAGGCCGACGCGCTGGCCGGCTGGCTGGACTCGGCGTGGACGCGGGTGGACAGCTGGGTCGCCGGGCACGCACAGGATGCAGACTGACACCCATGGAGCGGCAAGTGCTCGGACTCGGCGCCGTGCTGGCGGACGCCCAACGGCACGCGGCGGCGGCGCTGGACGCGGCCGGCGTGCGGGTGGAAGTGGTGACCGGCGCACGGGAACTGGCAGAGGTGGCCGAGCTGTTCGTGCGCATCTGGGGCAGCGGGGCGGGCCAGCCGCCGCTGGCCGCGGACGTGATGTGCGCGGTGGCCCACGCCGGCGGCGCGGTGCACGCGGCCTACGCCGGTGACCGGCTGGCCGGCGCGGCCACCGCGTTCTTCGGGCCGCCGGAGTCGGCGTCGGTGTACTCCTACATCGCCGGGGCGCACGCCTCGGACCGGGGCGTCGGCTACGGGCTGAAGCTGGCCCAGCGGGCCTGGGCGCTGGACCACGGGGCGCGCACCATGCGCTGGACGTTCGATCCGCTGGTCAGCCGCAACGGCCGGTTCAACCTGGTCAAGCTGGGCGCGGTGGCCAATGAGTACACGGTGGACTTCTACGGCCCGCTGCCCGACGGCACGAACACCGGCGACGAAACCGACCGGCTCACCGCGTGCTGGCTGCTGGACGGCAACCGGGCGAGCACCGCGGCCGAGGACGCCCTGCCCGTCCCGGGCGGGCCGCCGGCCGCGATCGAGCGCGGCGCCCCGGACGGCGGCCCGCTGACCGCGCGGGACGAGCGCGGCCGGTGGTGCCGGGTGCCCACCGACATCCTCACCGTGCGCCGCGCCTCGCCCGATCTGGCCGCCCGCTGGCGGTTCGCGGTGCGCGAGGTGATGACCGAGGCGCTGGCCGACGGGCTGACCGCGACCGGCGTGACCCGGGACGGGTGGTATCTGTTCACCGAGGAGGCACGGTGAGCTTTCCCGAGGAGCCGCGGTGAAGATCGAGCGGATCGAACTGGTGCGGGTGGCGCTGCCGCTGGTCGGCGAGTTCCGCACCTCCTTCGGCAGCATGTCCGCCCGGGAGACCTTCCTGCTGCACGTGACCACGCGGGACGCCGAGGGCTGGGCCGAGTTCGCCGGCGACCCGGAACCGTTGTACTGCGACGAATTCACCGCGGGCGCCGAGCTGGTGCTGCGCGAGCACCTGGTGCCCCGGGTGCTGGCCGTGGCCGGGCTGACCACCGCCCGGGTGGCCCCGGCACTGGCCCCGGTGAAGGGGCATCCGCTGGCCAAGGCGGTGCTGGAAACCGCGCTGCTGGACGCGGAACTGCGCGCGCACGACATGCCGCTGGCAACCTACCTCGGCGCGGTGCACGACCGGGTGCCGGCCGGGGTGTCGGTGGGCATCATGAACACCATCCCGGCGCTGCTGCGCGCGGTGGAAAGCTATCTGGCGCAAGGATATGTGCGCATCAAGCTCAAGATCGAGCCCGGCTGGGACGTCGATCCGGTGCGCGCGGTGCGCCGCGAGTTCGGCGCCGAGGTGTCGCTGCAGGTCGACGCCAACACCGCCTACACGCTCACCGACGCCGAACACCTGCGCCACCTGGACGAGCACGATCTGCTGCTGATCGAACAGCCACTGGCCGAGGACGACCTGCGTGGCCACGCCGAACTGGCCCGGCTGCTGCGCACCCCGGTCTGCCTGGACGAGTCGATCACCTCGGCCCGGGACGCGGCCACCGCCATCGCGCTGGGGGCGTGCCGGGTGATCAACATCAAACCGGCCCGGGTCGGCGGTTACCTGGAGGCGCGGCGGGTGCACGACATCGCGGTGGCCGCCGGGATTCCGGTGTGGTGCGGCGGAATGCTGGAGACCGGCATCGGCCGCGCGGCCAACCTGGCGCTGGCTGCCCTGCCCGGTTTCGTGCTGCCCGGCGACACCTCGGCCAGCAGCCGCTACTACGCCGAAGACCTCACCGAACCGTTCGTGCTCGCCGAAGGCCACCTCGCGGTGCCGGCCACTCCGGGCATCGGCATCACACCGGACCCGGATTCCCTTGCCCGGCACACGGTTTCCCGCACCACCCTGCACTGACGCGGCACCGGCGTAGGCATCGATCACCGTCCCCGCAGTGCCGCGCGGGCGACCGTGACCAGCGCGTGCGGGGTGAGCTTGCCCGCGCCCAATCCCAGCTCCACCAACGTGTCGAAGGTCCGCTGCGAGTCCCGGGCCGCGCCGATGCCCGCGTCCAGCACCGCCGGGAACCGGCCCAGCCGGGCCAGCACGTCGGTGTGCCGCAGGTGGCCGCTCAGCTTGTCCCGCAACAATTTCCGGTAATCCGCCGCCGGTCGCGGACCGACCGCGGCCGCCCCGGCCAAGCTGCCCGACAGCACCGCGTAACAGATACCCTCGCCGGTGATCGGGTTGATCAGCCCGGCCGCGTCCCCGGCCAGCAACACCCGGCCGTGCGCGCATTCCGGCCGCCCGGTGGACAGCGGCAGCCGGTGCGCCCGCAGCCCGGACACCTCCGCCTCCGGCAACAATGCCCGCAACCGATCGAGCAAATGCCTGCGGGACAACGGTTGTCCGCGCAGCAGCTCGCCGTAGCCGATGTTGGCCCGGCCATCACCGATGGGGAACACCCAGGCGTAGGCCGGCCAGTGCGCGGCGGTCATCAGCAGCGACTGCTCGGCCGCGGGCCACGGACCGACCGGCGCGTATCCGCGAATGGCCAGCGCCACCGTGCCCGACCTCGGCCCGGCCAGCCCGATCTGCCGCCGCACCACTGACTCCGACCCGTCCGCGCCGATCAGCACCCGAGCCCGGATTTCCCGGTCCACCGTCACCGCATCGTCGGCCACCGTCACCGACCGCACCGAATGCCGCCGCAACCCCGCCCCGGCCGCCACCGCCGCCCGCACCAGCCGATCGTCAAAAATCAGGCGTGGCACCACGAATCCGGGCCGCTCGGTGTCCCGCACCGCGACCACCCCACCCGGCGACCGCAACCGCAGCCGCCGCACCGGCGCGCACCCGGCGACCAGCTCGTCGGCCCGGATTCCCAAGCCCGCCAACACATCCAGCGCCTGCGGCGCAACCCCGTCCCCGCACACCTTGTCCCGGGGAAACCGGGCCGCGTCCAGGATCAGCACCCGCGCATCCGGGCGGGCCCGCAACGCGCCGAGCGCGGCCGCCGCCCCGGCCGGCCCGCCGCCGACCACGACCACGTCCCAGTTTTCCGGCATCAGCCGGCCAGTTGGTCAACGGCCACCCGGAACAATCCCGGACAGCGCACGGCCAGCGGCACCACCACGCGGGCCAGCGGCGGTTTTCCCCTGGCCCACAACAAACCCGAGGTGATCAACCGGGACCGCCGGGACACCCGGGCCCACGCCCGCGGATACCGGTCCGGCCGGTCGGCCGCCAGACAGTCGACCAGTTCGGCCGCCGCGGCCAGCGACACCGCGATGCCCTCGCCGGTCAGCGCGTCGATGTAGCCCGCCGCGTCGCCCACCAGCAGAATGCGCCCGGCCGCGCGGCCACCGACCCGCTGCCGCAGCGGCCCCGCCCCGCGCACCTCGGACAGCGTCGCCACCGAGGCCAGTTTCCCGGCCAGCGTGGGAAAAGCCCGCAACTGCTCCTCGAACGACCCGCGCGCCGAGGACAGCACCGCGACCCCCACTTCGGCCGGACCGACCGGTGTCACATAGGCCTCCGCGCCGGCCGCCCAGTGCACCTCCACGAACTCACTGTCCGGCGCCATCGCGTAGTGCCGCCGCTGCCCCCACCGGTGACCGGAGGCCGGTTTCACCGGCACCCCCGCCGCCTGCCGCACCCGCGAGTGCAGGCCGTCCGCGCCGACCAGATACCGCGCCCGCAACTCGTCGGCCCGCACATGGTCATGATGCTGGCGGATCTGGGATACCCGGTGTTCCAGCACCGGCACCCCGGCCTTGTCCACCGCCGCGCGCAACGCCGATGCCAACTCGGTGCGCCGCACTCCCCGCCCCGGCCCGGAGCTGAACGCGGCCCGGGCCACCAGATCCGCCCGCCGATAGGCGATCCCGCGAATCGGCTGCCCCGGCGGATCGACTCCCAACGCGGCCAGCGCCCGCACCGCGCCCGGCATCAGCCCCTCGCCGCACGCCTTGTCCAACGGTCCGGCCCGCCGTTCACACACCGCGACGTCCAACCCGGCCCGCGCCGCGCCCAGCGCCACCGCGAGCCCGGCCGGACCCGCGCCGACCACCAGCACGTCATGCATGCAATGCCGCCAGCGCGGCGTTCTCCGCGCGAATCCGCACGGTCAGCAGCCACGCGTTGAGCACACTGAAGGTCAGCGCGGTCAGCCACGCGGTGTGCACCAGCGGCAGCGCCGCGCCCTCCACGATCACCGCGACATAGTTCGGATGCGGCAGAAACCGGTACGGTCCACCGGAAATCCTTGGCAGACCCGGGACGACCACGATCCGGGTATTCCACTGTGGACCCAAGGTCCGGATGCACCACCAGCGCAATCCCTGACCGGCCAACACAAGTACCAACATCGGCCAGCCCAGCGCGGGCACGAACGGCCGCCCGCCGAGCCACACCTCCAACAGCGCGCCGGCCAGCAACCCGGTGTGCAGCACCACCATCGCCGGGTAGTGCCCGAACCCGCTCTCCCGCCCGCCGCGGGCCAGGCTCCAGGCCAGATTTCGTTTGGCCACAACGAGTTCGGCCAGCCGCTCCACCGCGACCAGGCCGACCAGCACGGTGAACCAGACCGCGCTCACCATTGGAACAACACCAGTTCCGAGCAGAATCCCGGACCCATCGCCATCAACATCCCCCATCTGCCCGGCGGCGCGGGCCGGTCGGTGAGCGTATCGCGCAGCACGTGCAGGACCGAGGCCGAGGACAGATTCCCCACCTCGCGCAGCGACCGCCAGGTCAGCGCGAGCGCGTCCTCGGGCAGCTCCAGCACGGTCTGGATCGCCTCGATCACCTTGGGGCCACCGGGATGGCTGACCCAGCTGGTCACATCGGACACGGTCAGGCCGTGCGCTTCGAGCAGGCCCCGCACGTCCGCGCCGAGATAGCTGTGCACCAGTTCCGGAACCTCCGCGCCCAGCACGATTTTCAGCCCGCTGGAGCGCACATCCCAGCCCATGGCCCGCTCGGTGCCCGGATAGAGGTGGCTGCGCGTGTCGATGACCCGAGGCCCGGCATACCCGGCCGCGCGGTCGCCGCCGACCAGCACCACGGCGGCGGCCCCGTCCCCGAACAATCCCGACGCCACCAGATTCGGCACGGTGGGATCGTCGCGCTGCACGGTCAACGAGCACAGTTCCACCGACACCAGCACCGCGACCTCATCGGGCGCGCCGCGCAGATAATCGTGCGACCGCGCGATTCCAGCCGCGCCGGCCACGCACCCCAGGCCCATCAACGGCACCCGCTTCACGTCGGGTCGCAACCCGAGCCGGGCGGCGATCCGCGCGTCCAGGGAGGGCACCGCGATCCCGGTGACCGTGGTGGACATGATCAAATCGATGTCCTGCACGGACAGTCCGGCCTCACGCACCGCCCCGGCGACCGCCTGCGCGCCCAGATCCACCGCCACGGTGAGAAAAGCGTCGTTTCTCGCGGTGAAATCACCCAACTCCGGGTAACACTCGATGGGTAGGGCGAGATGCCGGTTGGCGACCTGCGAACTGGCATGGAACCGGCGGGCCAGCGCCCGCTGCCGTTCCTCGACCAGCCCGAGCCGCACGAACAGATCGGTGAGCTCGGCCTGGGGGTACCGGTGGGGAGGCAGCACCCCGTGCACCGCGGCGACGGTAGTCACCGCACCCACGCTACCCATGCGGCCCGCGGTCGGCGCGTTGCCAAATCTTACGGGGCGAGGTCGCTCACCAGCCCGAAGTTGGTCGCGCGGCCGGTGGCGGCGGCACACACCCGAGCATGCGGCCCGGTTCGGCGGCGCGCCCGAGGGCGTGATCGCATCCTGCGCCGAGCCCGCGCGGTCGATCTCGACAGCGCCCGAGGGCATGATCGCCTTCCTCGGCATGCCCGCGCGGTTCGGCTGGGCGGCCAGGCCGACGGTGCGATTAGGCTCGGCCCGTGACCGACCGTCCCGCCCCGCACCCGGTGCGCGGGCTGCTCGGTGCGTGCCACCCGCTGCCGGCCGCGGCGGTGACCGTGATCGCGGTGCTGCTGGCCCTCGGTGTCGGCCTCGGCCCGGGCTCGGTCGCATTGTTCGGCGCGGCGGTGCTCACCGGCCAGCTGTCCATCGGCTGGTCCAACGACCGGATCGACGCGGCCCGCGACAGGGCCACCGGCCGCCGCGACAAGCCCGCGGCCCAGGGCGCGGTCTCCGCGCGCGTGCTCACCGTCGCCGCCGGACTGTCGTTGCTGGCCGCAGTCGCGTTGTCCCTGGCGCTGGGTTGGCGGGCCGGGCTGGTGGCGCTGGTGCTGGTCGCCGCGGGCTGGGCCTACAACCTCGGCCTGAAATCAACGATCTGGTCCGGCCCGGCCTACCTGATCGGCTTCGCCGCCCTGCCCGCGGCCGCCTACCTCGCCCTGCCCACCCACCCCGCGCCGCCCTGGTGGACCCCGCTCACCGGCGCGCTGCTCGGCCTGGGCGCGCACCTGGCCAACGTCCTGCCCGACCTGCGCGCCGACGCCGCCACCGGCGTGCGCGGCCTCCCGCACCGGCTGGGCTCGCGCGCCGGCGGGGTGCTGCTGGCGCTCGTCTTGGCCGCGGCCTCGATGGTGATCGTGCTCGGTTCGGGAAACCTGCCCACGTGGCTGTGCCTGCCCGGCGCGGCCATCGGCCTGGCCTGCGCCGGGCTCGGCCTGCGCCGCCCGGACAGTCCACTCGCGTTCCGGGCCACTCTGGTGGTGGCGCTGGTGGACGTGGTCCTGTTCGTCCTGGCCGCCTGAGCGCACCGGTGCAGAAAGGTGACGTCCCGCCACCACTGGACCAGCAGGGCGCGGCGCACCGGGCGCGGGGTGCGCGTCGTCACCGGCTCGACGATCGTGGCCACGCCCTGGTATCGATGGTGTCGACGGAGTGGACGCGGAGGAGGTACGCCGTGCCGAGCCAACCGGTGCTGATCTACGACGGGGACTGCGCGTTCTGTACCAGTTGCGTCAACGCGGTGCGGCGCTGGCTGCACCCGCCGGTGGATTTCCTTGCCTGGCAACACATCGAGCTCGCCGACTACGGCGTGACCCAGGCGCAGGCCGAGGTCGCGGTGCAGTGGATCGGGCCGGACGGCCGGGAATCCGGCGACCAGGCGTTCGCCGCCCTGCTGCGGCACTCTGGCGGGATCTGGTGGCTGCCCGGCACGCTGTTGCGGCTGCCGGTGATCCGACAGCTGGCCGAGCTGGTCTACCGGCTGATCGCGGCGAACCGGCACCACCTGCCCGGTGGCACCCCCGCCTGCGCGCTGCCCGCAGCGACCCGAACCGCGGCCACCGAAAGTACGGTCACCGAAACCGCAGCCACCGAAAGTGCGGTCACCGAAAGTGCGGTCACTGAAGCAAAGCCCGCCGAAAGTACCGTCACCGAGCCTTCGGTGCCCCCCGCACCAACGCCGACGACACCGCGCGATCGGCCGGAAGCTGGGCTCGAGACACCGGACCGGCCGAGCACGGCCTGACGTTTTCGACCTGGCGCCGGTCGAAGCCCGCGGAGTCGCCGGCCACACCGAGGTGTCCACGGCATCAGCCGCGCTGGGCTACGCGTCCTGCTGCGCGTTACGGGCCGGCGCTGTCCAGGTCTCGCCGAATTCGAGCGTGGCCACCTGCGCGGTATCGCCGAGGTCGGCAGCGAGTTGCGCGGGAGCCGGATCGCCTGGCCTGTAGTGCACCGGGATCAGGGTGGACACGCCGAGCCAGCGGGCGGCGATCGCGGCCTCGGCGGGTTGAAGTTCGGTGATCCGCACGGGACCGACCTGGATGCCGCCGATGCCCAGAACCGCCACGTCCGGCTGGTAGATCTCGCCCCAGGTGCGTGCCTGCTCGGACAGCGAGAAGTCGCCCCCGCAGAGGATCCGGCTGCCGTTCTCGGTGGTGACCAGGAAACTCTGGGGTTGGTCGGCTACGAACTGCCCATCGATGCGCATGGTCGATTCATGCTGGGCGGGCAGCGCCTTGATGGTGACGTCTCGGAAGCGGAACTCCACTCCGGAGACGGTGGGCACGAGCCGCTCGGCCGGGATGCCCGCCGTTACGGCCGCCTGGTAGGTCGCTGTTCCGCTGACCAGGATCGCCTCTCCGGCTTGCGCGATCTCCAGTGCCTGGCCGCGGTGGTCGTAGCCGGCGTGGGTGACCGCGATGATGTCCGCGTCGGCCAGCTCGGCGGGCCGGATATGGCTTTCCGGGAGCCCGGTGTGGAACCCTTCGGCGCCGGACAGGTACGGATCGACCACCAGCCGCGTGCCGCGTTCGGTGGTGATCTCATAGGACGCCCAGCCGAGTCGACGGATGGTCAGCGGCTGTGCCGGCCGGTCGGGCACGCCGCCGTTGAGCCGTGCCGTGACGAAGCCGCTCACCCGTCGCAGCAGGTCGGCGGCGGAATCGGTGGCCATCACCGCGAAGCCGTGCGGCATCCCCTGGTAGATCTCGAGGGTCACGTCGACATCGGCCGCGTCGGCTTTGCCGGCGAAGCGGGTCGCGTCCTCGCGCAGCATCTCCGCGTCGCCGCAGCCGATCAGCAGCGGTGGCAGCCCGCCGGCGGCGCCGTGCAGTGGTGACTGAGGTGCGCCCGCCGGGTCGGCGCCGGTGAGGTAGGCGCCGCGGACCTGGCGGAGTTCGTCCATGCTGACGACGTCGGTGTCGGCGTTGCTGGTCAGCGTTGTGGCGCTCAGGGTGAAGTCGGTGATCGGGGACACCGCGACCACACAGGCCGGCATGGGATCGCCGGACTCGCGCAGGCGCAGCAACGCGGACAGCGCGAGGGTGGCGCCCGCCGAATGACCGACGATCGCGATCTGGTGCGCCGGAAAGCCCTGCGCGAGCAGGGCACGGTAGGCGGCCAGGACGTCGTCCAGCGCGGCCGGGTACGGGTTCTGCGGGGCCAGCCGGTAGTGCGTCAGCAGCACGGGAAGGCCGCTTCCGGCGGACAGCGGCGCCGCGAACACCCCGGCCGGCTCGTCGTGCTGGAACCGTCGGCCGTGCAGGTAGAGCACCACTCCGGCGTTACTGGTGCCGGGGGCACACACCCAGTCGTTGGCCACGTCCCCGATCCGCCACGGCTGGGTCACGAAGTCCATCCTGGGCGGGTCGAGACGGCCGAGCAGCACCGCTCCGGAATCGGCCGAGCCGCGCACCGCGGCCAGCATGCCGGCGACGGAGCGCAGGTCCCGCTCGGTTGCCGGATGAACTGTGGTTCGCATCGTTGCTCTCTTCTCGCGGTCACTGAAGCGGCGGCCGCCGCCGCTGCCGCGGCTACTCGAACCGAGACGGATCACCCGCACCACGACGGATGATCTCCGGCTCCTTGTCCGAGAAGTCGATCACCGTGGTCGGCTCGGTGCCACAGTCGCCGGAGTCGACCACCGCGTCCAGCACGTGATCCAGCTCCTCCTTGATCTCCCACCCCTGGGTCAGCGGCTCGGGCTGATCGGGCAGCAGCAGCGTGCTGGACAACATCGGCTCGCCCAGCTCGTCCAGCAGGGACTGGGTCACCACATGCGCCGGGATGCGCACGCCCACCGTCTTCTTCTTCGGGTGCAGCAGCCGGCGCGGCACCTCCTTGGTGGCCGGCAAAATGAACGTGTAGCTGCCCGGGGTGGCCGCCTTCACCGCGCGGAACACCGAGTTCTCCAGGTACACGAACTGGCCCAGCTGCGCGAAGTCCCGGCACATCAGGGTGAAGTGGTGCCGGTCGTCCAGGTGCCGGATGGACCGGATCCGGTTGATCCCGGCCGCGTTGCCCAGCTGGCAGCCCAGCGCGAAACACGAGTCGGTCGGATAGGCGATCAGGCCGTCGCCGCGCAGGATGTCCACGATCTGCCCGATGGAGCGGCGCTGCGGGTTGTCCGGATGCACGTCGAAGTACTTGGCCATGCCCGGCACTCTACGATCAACCGGCCGCTCAGGCCGACCGAGTGCCGAGAAACTCCACCACTGCGGCGGCCAGCGCCGGGCCCGCGTCCTCCTGCAGGAAGTGCCCGGCCCCGGCGATCACCGGATGGTCCACCCCGGCCGCGCCGGGAATCCGCTCGCGCAGGATCGGCGCCATCCCGCCGGTGATCGGGTCGCCGTCGCTGAAGGCCACCAGCATCGGCGTGTCCGAACGGGTCAGCACCTGCCAGGCGGCCCGGTTGGCCTCGGTGGCCGGATCGTCGGGCCGGGTGGGTACCAGTCCGGGCATGGCCTTCGGGCCGGCCTTGTAGGACTCGTCCGGGAACGGCGCGGCATATCCGGCCAGTACGTCCTCGGCCAGTGTGGTGCGGCAGCCGCTCTGCACGAACCGCGCGATGTCCAGATTCTCGGCCTTCTCCACCGCACGCCGGAACTGCCACCACACCTCGGGCATGTCCACATCGCCGGTGGGCAGCCCGGTGTTGGCCGCGACCAGCGCCCGGAACCGGTCCGGATGCTCGGCGGCCAGCCGCAGCCCGATCAGCCCACCCCAGTCCTGCCCGACCAGCGTCACGTCCCGCAGGTCGAGCACGTCGAAGGCGAGGGCACGCACCCACTCCACGTGCCGGGCGTAGCTGTGCGCGCCCGGATCGGCCGGCTTGTCCGAGCGTCCGAACCCGACCAGATCGGGCGCGATGGCCCGCAGCCCGGCCTGCGCCAGCACCGGCATCATCTGCCGGTACAGGAACGACCAACTCGGCTCGCCGTGCAGCAGCAACACCGCGGGCCCGTCGGCCGGACCGGCGCTCACCCAGCCCATCCGCAGCGTGCCGCCGTCCCCGTCGGGCACGTCGGCATAGCTTGGCGGGTAAGGGAAATCGGGCAGATCGGCGAATCGCTCATCGGGTGTCCGCAGCGTGCGCATGGCGGGCACCCTACCTGGATCAGCGCGGCGGGGCGTTCAGCGCGTGGTGGCGCTTGTCGTGGTGGCCCAGATCGGTCAGCCACGGACCGGACGGCGCGAGCAGCACGGCCGCCGCCACTCCGGCGACCGCCAGGGTCGCCACGAACACCGTGCCGCGGGTGATCCGCCCGGGCACCCGGCTGCGCACCAGCGGCCGGGCGCCGACGATGCGCAGCGCGGGCAGCAGCCGGCCCAGGGTGTGCAGGCCGGTGACCACCGCCCAGGCGATGAAGGTGCCCTGGTGCACGGTGAGCATGTCCACGTCGAACCCGAGCACGCTCAGGAACGGCGTGCGCCCGGCGGTCGGTCCGAGCGCGATCAGCGCCAGCCCGGAGCCGAGCACGGCGAGGGTGAACAACACGACCAGCGGCCCGAGGATCCGCAGTGGCATCGGCGGCGGCCCGGCCTGCCGGTAGGTCGTCCGCCCGGTGTAGTAGCCGATGATGCGCCAGCCGGTGGTCGCGGTCTTGAGCAGCGCAGGCGGCACCAGCAGCACGCCGACCACGACGTGCCAGCTCAGCAGTGAGTCCAGGCTGAGCAGCGTGGCCAGCTCGACCAGGAACAGCGCCAGCAGGACCAGCCCGGTCCACGCGGTCAGCCGGGCGTTGCCGGCCGGACCGCCGCTGCCAGGCAGCACCGGGTCGGCGCGGCCGGTGCGCCCGGTGGCCTCGGCCAGCGTGTCCTCGGCCCAGTGGGGCAGTGTCACCCGAGGTTCTCCGTTCGCTCGACCTCCCCGTGTTGCTCAGTTTCGCGAATCCTTCTTGGAGAACCTTTGGCGAAAGCCGGTCAGTGCGGCAGCACCAGATCGGCGATCACCGGCCGGTGATCGGAGGACTGGGTGTCGATCACCGCGGCGTCCCGGACGCCGAAGCCGGGGGAGACGGTGATGTAGTCGATCCGGTCGGTGGGCGTGCCGGACGGCCACGAAGGCGGATGCGGCTGGTTCAGCAGCGTCCACACATCGGTCTGCCCGGCCAGCAGCGGAGCGATCTCCGGCGCGTCCGGGTCGGCGTTGAAGTCCCCGACCAGGATCTTGGGCGCCGGGTCGTGACCGAGGAACCCGAGCATGTCGCTCACCTGCGCGGCGCGCACCGACGGGTCGGACCGGTAGTCCAGGTGCGTGGCGTAGACGTGCACGATGCGGCCGCCGAACCGGATGGCGATCTCCGGAAAGCCTGGTGCGGCAGCGGGAGCCGGGTTTGTGGCCACTGTGGACAGTCGGGTGATCTGGTGATTTTGCGTGTCCAGAATGGGAAAGCGGGACAGGATGGCCAGGCCGTACTCGCGGTCCGGGGCGCCGTCGGCGGTGGGCGCGAGATCGTAGATGGGGGCGAAGAAGGCGTGCATGCGCAGTTTCGCCGCCAGCGCGCTGGTTTCGGCGAGATCGTCGCTGCGGTCGCCCCAGTGTTCGTCGACCTCTTCCAGCCCGACGAGGTCCGGGTGCTCGGCGGCGATGGCCGCGGCCGTGCGGTCGAGATCGAAGACCTCGTCCAGTCCCGCGCCGTGCTGGATGTTGTAGCTCATCACGCGCAGGCCGCCCGGTTGCTCCGGCGCGGCAGCGGGCTCGGCGGTCGTGAGGGCGTTCGCGGCAGCGGGCCGCGCCTGCGCGGACAACGCGAGTGCTGCCGGGCAGGCCAGCAGCACACCCAGCGCCGCCGCCGCTATGGGAATTTTTCGCATGACAAGACCTCCAGTTTGGGGGAAAGTCACGAGAAGTATGGCCCTCGACGGCGCGAGTAGAACAGGTTCTTGCGTTGAACTCCGGGTGCGGGGAAGCTGGACGGCACCTTTCGCCGGAAGAAAGAAGGCCAGCGGTGGACCTGATCGCACTGGAGGAGATTCGCCGGTTGAAGTACCGCTACCTGCGGTGCGTGGACCTCAAGCTGTGGGACGAGTTCGCCGACACGTTCACCGAGGACGGCACCGCCAGCTACGGCACACCGGCGCTCGGCGAGACGATCGAGCTGACCGGCCGGGAGGCCATCGTCGGCTTCATGCGCGAGCGTCTGGGTCCCGAGATCATCACCACCCATGCGGCCGGCCAGCCCGAAATCGACATCGACGGGGACACCGCGACCGGCACCTGGTTCTTCGAGGACACCGTGATCGCCACCGAACACCAGGTGATGATCCGCGGCGCCGCGTTCTACCAGGACACCTATCGCCGCGAGGCCG
>DASZNF010000141.1:0-330880 GCA_035551355.1 Pseudonocardiaceae bacterium
CCGAGCAGGAACGCACGCTGCTGGACCTGATCGGCGAGGGGCTGACCAACCGGCAGATCGCCGAACGCATGTACCTGGCCGAAAAGACGGTGAAGAACTACGTGTCCCGGCTGCTGGCCAAACTCGGCATGGAGCGGCGCACCCAGGCCGCGGTGCTGGCCACCCAGCTGCGCGACGAGACCTTCCACCGCGAATAGACCGGCCGAACCGGGGAATTCCGGTCCGGCCGGTCGGCAATCACGAGGCGAGGATTTCGCGCAACCGCCGGGCCTGTACGACCAGTTGGCTCGATCCCTTCCGATCCGCGAGTGAATCCAGTTCCGGCATGGGTTTCCGGTCACCGGTCTGGCCGGCCAGTTCCACGCCGAGGGCGAGCAGATCGGCCAGCCGGTTGGCCGGTTTGTCCACCGCGGGCGGCAGCGTGTACGGCAGCGCGGCGGCCAGCATCGCCCACAGTTGCGGCCCGGCACCGGCATTGGCCAGCTCGCGCAGCGCGGGCGCGACCCGGTTGAGCGGCAGTTCGCCCCGCCCCACCAGCAGACCGAAGTTCGGGCCGAACAACGCGCCGTCGAGCTCTCCGCGCCCGGCCAGGATCAGCAGCGCGTCCACCGCGGCGTTGCGGTCGGCTGTCTCCCGCGCGGCCAGTCCGTAGGTCAGGGCCAGGCCCAGGGCGGGGCCGACCGGGCCGTCCGCCTCGGCCAGCGCGACCAGCAGCCCGCCGTCGCCGCGGCCGGAGCGGGTGCGCTCGAAGAACTGCGGGACAAGGTGCACCGCCATGACCTCGCGGTGGGCGGGCAGCATCATCGGCCAGGCCGCCAGCATGCGGGCCTGCTGCTCGTAGCCGAACGCCCAGCGCTGCGGCCGGGGCAGCGCACCGGCGAACGCGGTCGGATCACCGGCCACCGCCGGAGAACACGGGTTCACCGTGGCCGTCACGTGGTGCACGGTGACGATTTCCTCGCGGCCGAACATGGTGCGCTGCTCGCTGCCGAGCAGTCCGGCGGTGACCGGCGGGTCGACCGCGTTGCCGGCGGTCAGCCGCTGGGCCAGCAGCGCGCCGGCTGGGGTGCCGAGTTCGGCGGCCTGGGCGGCAGCGGCCGGATCGGGGGTGCGGGGCAGCCGGAGCAGCGCCTGGGCCAGGTCCGCCGGCCAGGGTTCCCAGCCCTCGTCGGCGGCCCGCCGCAGGCGGCGCGCCAGTTCGGCCGGTTCGATCAGGCCGGTCGAACCGGTCGGGGTGGCCAGCAGGATCGGGCGCGGCGCGCGGTTGATGCCGACCGCGATCTCGTGCAGCCTGCGGGTGATCGCGCGCTGTGGTCCGGGCATGAACCACTTGTCCACCAAGGCTTCCCACTCCCGGGTGGCGTCGTCGGCCGGTGGGTACGGAGCGCCGGGCGGCGCGACCGGGAGTTGCAGCGCGGCGATGAGGATGCCCACGAACTCGCTGTACTCGTTGACGAAGCGATCGGCCGCGATGGCCATCGAGGCCATGTCGTGCTGCGGAATCCAGTGGTGCCGGGCGGCCTGCGGCGCCAGCACCTCGTGCAGGCCGTCGCGATCGGTGTAGGCGATGGACACCATCCCGGCCAGCACCCGCTCCAGCGCGACCGGATCGATGTCGTCCAGGATTCCGGTGAACAGCGAACCGATCTCGGCCACCAGTTCCTCGGCCGAGTCGATCGGCGGCGGCATCTCGCGCGGCGCGGGCGCGGGCGACGGCCCGGCCGGTGCGGGCTCAGCCGGGGACACCGGGCCGAACGCGGTGGCCACCCGGCCGCGCAGGTCGGCTGGCAGCAACGCGGCGGCCGCGGCCAGTTCAGCGGCAGTGTCCGCACTGAGCTGTTTGGCCAGCTTCAGCACGGTTTTCACTGCCCGTTCCTGCAAATCCGCCGCTGACTGTCCAAAGGCGACGGACAGGGTGCGGGCGATCTCGTCGACCTGCGCCGGTTCCCGCTTGGCGACCGCGGCCAGCCAATCCAGTTGAGCCCGAACGAGTTTCTTCTCCGGACGCAGCAACACCGCGCCGCCGATCTCGGTGAGGACCTCGATCGACAGCGGGGCGGATTCGTCAAGCGCGCGGAGTTCTTCCTGGGCCGTCCCGGCCACCGTGGAGTGCGCGGCGGGCAGCAGCGCGATCAGATCCCTGGTGTGCGCGGCGATTTCCTCTTTCGTGACCGCCAGTTCGCGGTAGGCCTTCAGTGCGCCGCGCAACGCACCCAGTGGAGCGGCGCGGTGCAGGCCGCCGAGGCAGGCGTCCAGCACCACCTCGCGGTCCAGCAGGCCCGCCTCGATCAGCCGCGGGAAGAACTCGGGCCAGCTGCCGGCCTTGTGTTCGGGGTGGTAGTCCATGTCGTTCATCGCGACATCCACCTCGAACATCCGGGGCACCAGCGCGGCCCAGCGCGGCTCGGCCCGGAACCGGTCGAGGTCGCCGCGGCGGTCGGCGAAATGGGCCACGAATCCATCGGTGGTCGGCGGCGCGATTCCAGTCAGGGCAACGAGTTCCTCGATCAGCCGGCCCACCGTGGGGTTCGCCGACCGGGCCCGCATCCGGTCGGCCAGCCGCTGCGCCAGGTCGGGCAGCCAGTCCACCTCGCGGTCGCGCAACACCTGCAGCACCACCGGAACCGGCTCGATCGGCCGGCGATTCTCGTGATCCCAGGCGGAGAACAGGAACCGAGTCTGCCAGGAGGTCATGGCGGCCGCGCCGGACAGCACCCCGGCGCCGGCCACGGCCAGTGTGGTCCGCTGGTTCCACAGGATGCCGAAATCGCCCTGGAGCTGTTTGACGTGCGCGCGTAAGGGTTCCACCAGCGCCTTGCGTTCGGCCGCGGACAACCCGTCCATCGCCGCGGCCACATCGCCCATTCCGCGGTGGACGATCAGCTCGCGCAGTTCCGCCCAGTCAGTCATCGCTCGCCATTCCGTTCGTCAGTGCGCTCAGTTCGCTGTTGTCGTCGTTGTCGTTGTCCCGGGCCAGTTCCGCGGCCAGCACATGGCTGCACGCGCCGCGACCGTCCCGGTGTCTGGCCCACCAGGTGCAGGTGCACGACAGCGCGGCGCCGTCCGGGCCGAACCGCACCGAATGCGGGTGCTCGTCCACCGTCACCACGGCCACGCCACGTTCGGTCCAGCGCACCGCGCCCGCGGCGGCCAGCGCGCGGGCCGCGCGCAGCCGGGGATTGGCTTTGTCGACCAGCCCCGCATCGTAGGGAAGTTCGCGGTGGAAACAGGCGGCTTCGGCCAGGTCGTAGCCGACCCGCCCGGAGGTGCCCAGGCCGACCAGCGCGGCCCGCACCCGCGGCATCGGCAACCCAGCCCGCTCGGCCAGTTCGGCCACCTCCACCCGCGGCTCGAAGTTCAGCAACGCCCCCAGCAGATCGGCGTCCGCGCCGACCTCGCCGCCGGTCAGCGCGTCCAGCACCGCGCCCTCCCCGGAGAACCCGCGGCGCACCTCGGGGGAGAGCACCAGCACCAACCGCATACCGGGCAAGGCCAGCTCCCAGGCGCTGGCCACCTCCGGGCTGCCCGCCCGCACCGCCGGACCATAGGCCCGCAGGCCTTTGGCGTGCGGCAACAGGGGAAGCAGCGCGGCCAGCCGCTGCGGACCGGCCAGGCACACCGCGCCGGGCGTCGGCCGGGCGGCCGTCCGCAGCGACCGGCCGAACGGCACCGCCCAGCCCGCGCCGGACGCCCGCGAGGTGCTGGGCAGGCCGCGCAGGAACCGGGCCGCGTCCATCGGGGACAACTCGGCCCGCGGCTCGAACCCGGCGGTGAGCACCTGCACCTCGGCGAAACCGCGCAACCACCGGGGCGGCAGGGCGACCTTCTTCTCCACGGCCACGCCCTCCAGCGTGCTCACCGCCAGTTCGTCCGCGCCGACCGCCAGGTGCAGGGGATCGCCGCTGCCGACCCGGGCCAGCATCCGGCGCAGCGGCTCGTTGATGTCCACGTTGGTGGTCCCGCGGTCGAGCATCTCGCCGTCCAGCCCCTCGGACAGCACATCCAGCCGGGCGTACACGCCGCAGCAGCCGGAGAAGGACTCGAACCGCAGCCGGTCGCCGTTGCCGGTGACCACCGGATCGCGCCAGGCCAGCTGATCCGGTTGGTAGTAGCGGGTCCGGGCGACCTGCGCGACGGACTGCAACCCGCCCGCGGCGATCACCGGGGAGGTGAGGAATCCGGTGAAGAACCGCGGATTGGCCACCGGACCGGCCAGCGCCGTGCCGCCGGAGGTCTCCAGCGCGAGGCGCCCGCTCGGCAGGTCCAACGCCGAGGGGCGCGGGTAGTGGTAGACGTGTGCCCCAGTCATGCCGGAGAACCTAGCGAGTCGCGCCGACAGGAATGATCTCCGCTGGTCGGCGGCTGCTGATCGCCTCGGCGGTGCGCACCGCCGACGAGGTCCGGTACGCCGCCTACGAGGTCGACCGAGTACTCGCCGCACGCCTCCAGGCCCCCGGATGATCCGCAGCTGTCCCTGCTGACCGGGCCCGCCATCGCGTGTCGCTGATTTCCGGCGGGTGCGTTCGCGCCGGTCGGCCACTAGCGTGGTGGGCCGGGACGGTCGGGATCTTGCAACGGCGCGGGAGGCGAACGTGGGCAACGCGTACGTGGTGGGCACGTTCGACACCAAGGGCGCCGAGCTCGCCTATGTCGCCGAGCTGATCGCCGCGGCCGGTGTCGCCGTGCGCACCGTGGACCTGTCCACCTCGGGCTCCGGCGGCGACGGCGTGGACGTGCCCGCGGCCCAGGTCGCGGCCGCACACCCGGACGGCTCGAACGCGGTGTTCACCGGGGACCGGGGCAGTGCGGTGGCCGCCATGGCGGAGGCGTTCCGGCGCTACCTGCCCACCGCGCCCGATCTGGCCGGAGTGATCGGATTGGGCGGTTCCGGCGGGACCGCGCTGATCACGCCGGGCATGCGGGCGCTGCCGGTGGGCCTGCCCAAGATCATGGTGTCCACGGTGGCCTCCGGGGACGTGTCCGGCTACGTCGAGGGCAGCGACATCGCCATGCTGCACTCGGTCACCGATGTGGCCGGGCTGAACCGGATTTCCCGGCAGGTACTGGGCAATGCGGCACACGCGCTGGCCGGGGCGTGCGCGCGTCCGGTCCCGGTGACCGACGACCGGCCGGCGATCGGGCTGACCATGTTCGGGGTCACCACACCGTGCGTGCGGGCGGTGACCGACCGGCTGGAGCAGCGGTTCGACTGCCTGGTCTTCCACGCCACCGGCACCGGTGGGAAGGCGATGGAGAAACTGGTCGACGACGGGCTGGTCAGCGGCGTGGTCGACATCAGCACCACCGAGGTGTGCGACTACATCGCCGGCGGCATCCTCAGCGCGGGCGAGGGCAGGCTGGACGCGATCGGCCGCACGGGAGTGCCCTATGTCGGTTCCTGTGGCGCGCTGGACATGGTGAACTTCGGCGCCCCGGACACCGTGCCCGAGCGCTACGCCGACCGCCTGCTCTACCCGCACAATCCGCAGATCACCCTGATGCGCACCACCCCGCAGGAGTGCGCGCGGATCGGTGAGTTCATCGCGGCGAAACTCAACGCCTGCGACGGCCCGGTGCGGTTCGTCATTCCCGAAGGTGGAGTGTCCGCTTTGGACAGTCCCGGGCAGCCGTTCCACGATCCGGCGGCGGACGCGGAGTTGTTCGACACGCTGGAGAGCGAGGTGCGCCAGACCGACCGGCGGCGACTGGTCCGATCTCCGCACCACATCAACGATCCGGAGTTCGCGGTCGAACTGGTCGCGGCCTTCGACGAGGTCCGGGGAGGCTGACGTGGCCCGGTTGAACCGAACCGACCTGCTGGCGAAGTTCGCCGACATGGCCGCGCGGAGCGAGCCGATCGTCGGCGGTGGTGCGGGCACTGGGTTGTCGGCGAAATGCGAAGAGGCCGGCGGCATCGACCTGATCGTGATCTACAACTCCGGCCGCTACCGGATGGCCGGGCGCGGTTCGCTGGCCGGATTGCTGGCCTACGGCAACGCCAACGACATCGTGGTGGAGATGGCGGCCGAGGTGTTGCCGGTGGTGCGGCACACGCCGGTGCTGGCCGGGGTGAACGCCACCGATCCGTTCCTGGACACCGAAAGATTCCTGGATCAATTGGGGGACCTGGGTTTCTCCGGCGTGCAGAACTTTCCGACGGTCGGCCTGATCGACGGGACGTTCCGGGCCAATCTGGAGGAGACCGGGATGGGCTACCAGTCCGAGGTGGACATGGTGGCCGCGGCCCGGGCGGCGGATCTGTTGACCACGCCGTACGTGTTCTCCGCCGATGACGCCCAGGCGATGACCGAGGCCGGGGCGGATATTCTGGTGTGCCACATGGGATTGACCACCGGCGGCTCGATCGGCGCGGTCACCGCGAAAAGCCTGGACGACTGCGTGGCGCTGATCGACGACTGGGCCGCGGCGGCCCGGGAGATCCGCGACGACGTGCTCGTGCTGTGTCACGGCGGGCCGATCTCCGCGCCGGAGGACGCCGCGCGCGTGCTGGCGAAAACCAGGTACTGCCACGGGTTCTACGGGGCCAGCAGCATGGAGCGGTTGCCCGTGGAGCGGGCGCTCACCGAGCAGACCCGCGCGTTCAAAAACCTGCCCACCGCAAAGGAGAAGTGAATGCCCAGGCCGTATTCGAGTGGCATCGTGCCCGCCGACGTGGCGAAGGTGTGGGGCGCCGTCCGGGACTTCAACGGGTTGCCGGTGTGGCATCCGGCGATCGAGGCCAGTGAGATCGAACCGGGTCCGGCCGCGGGCGAGGTGGGCGCGGTGCGCAAACTGACCCTGGCCGGTGGCGGGGGCACCGTCCGGGAACGGTTGGTGCGCCTGGACGATGTCGATCACAGCTACACGTACGAGATCCTGGAGAGCCCGTTCCCGGTGCGCCGCTACGTCAGCACCGTGCGGGTCGCGCCGGTGACCGCGACCGGTGAGTCGTTCGTGGAGTGGTGGTGTGACTACGACGCGGACGGCGGTGACGAGGAGCAGTTGAACACCACGTTCAGCCAGGGCGTGTACGCCGGTGGCATCACCGGCCTGACCGAGTACCTCGGCAGCTGAACGGTCACAGGTCTGGACCGGTTTGACCTGTGACAACAGGTATCCCGGAACGGGTCGGGCGGCCCTGGCGAGGCGGGCGAGTAGCACCTATCCTCCGACATTGTGGAGACCTGGGCTCGCCGGTTGGCACACAGCCTGCTCGCCGGGCCGCTGCCCCACCGGTGGCGGCATGTGCGAGCGGTCGCCGAGGCCGCCCGGCGGATCCAGCCGGTGTTCGAGCCGGACGGAGAACTCCTGGTGGCCGCGGCCTACCTGCACGACATCGGGTACAGCCCATCGCTGACCGACACGGGCATCCACCAGATCGACGGGGCCCGTTTCCTGCGCGCGCACGGCGCGCCGCGCCGGCTGGTCGACCTGGTCGCGCACCATTCACTGGCCGTCCAGGACGCCGTCGACCAGGGCTGGAGTTCGCTACTGGCCGAATTCACCGACGAGCGAACCGCGGTGCGCGACGCGCTGTGGTTCTGCGATATGACCATCGGCCCGGACGGCCAGGCGTTCAGCATCCGGGAGCGGATTGTCGAGATCGGCCGGCGCTACGGGCCCGATCACCCCAAGACCAGGATCCGGGAGGCGACCGCGCCGGAGCGACTGCGGGTGGCCCGCCGGACCCAGCGGCTGCTGCGCGCGGCCGGTCTGGTGTCCGGCAGCCCGTCCGCGCCGATGGAGCTGGACGTGCCCGCAGTGCGCGAGGGTGACCGGCGGGAAATGGTGTGGTTGCGGCGAATGCGCCGGACCATCAGCGAGGACCTGGCCGACGCGTTCGGCCACCTGCCGGCCGAGCACGTGCAGGCGGTGGTCGAGCAGACCTACGACGAGCTGAGCGAGACGGCCGCGGTGACCGACTTCCTGCCGGTGTTGGTGCACCGGCGCGCGGCGCGGCGGCTGGCCGAGGAGCGGTTCGAACTGGTGCCAGCCTAGTGATCTTCGTGCTCGCCGTGGCGCAGTAGGTCGCCCGGCTGGCAGTCGAGGACTTCGCACAGCCGGGAGAGCGTGGAGAACCGGATGGCGCGGGCGCGGCCGTTCTTCAGCACGGACAGGTTCACCACGGTGACGCCGACCCGGTCGGCAAGCTGGGTCAGCGTCATACCGCGCGCGGCGAGCAGTTCGTCCAGATGGACCGAGATGGCCGCGGGTTTTTCAGGCGGCATCAATTTTTCAGGCGGCATCAAACGGTGCCCTCGAGGTCTGCGCGCATGGTCACGCCGATGCGCAGGATGTGGGCGAAGACCAGCACGGCGACGCCGACGGCCAGCGACCACCACGGATAACCGTTGCCCCACTGGGAAAGCCAGTCACCCGCGGGCGCGCCGGTGACCAGGGTGGTGCGCAGATAGTGCTGGGACAGGGTGAAAAGCAGGTTGCTCAGCGGGGCGCCGATGAGCACGAACCAGCCCAGCCAGACCAGCGCGCCCGGGATCGGGTCGGCGTAGGGGCACTGGTGGGCGGCGGTGCGCAGGAAGCGCAGGAGGAGCAGAAGTGCGCCGAGCGCGAACAGGGCCTGCGGGACCTGGTGGCCCATGCCGGCCAGCCGCTGAAGGGTGCTCGGGGTGTCGGTGCACACCTGGATGCCGTCGCTGGTCAGGGTCGAGCCGGCGGGCAGGGGACCGGTCGGGCCGGTGACGTCGGCGCAGGCCGGTGCCACGCCGGTGCCCGGCAGCCAGCCGAGCGCGGCGACGTTGGCGATCACGATCAGCAGGGCGCTCAGGCCGAACAGCCAGGTGATCACCCGGGCCAGCGGACGTAACGGGCCGGAACGCACCGCCGCCTCCTCATATCGTTTTTCGATAGTATCGACAAACAATAGCATCGACAAACGATATGCGCGCGGTCGCATCGTGGCGAGGTGCGGGCGCGCGGTGAACACGATGGCGACGAAGACCGCCGGTCCGGGCACCAGCCACACCCCGGCCAGCGCGGGCATGCCCAGCGCGTAGGCGACGTGCAGCACCGGGATCCGGCCCCACCTCGCGGCCGGTCGTCCGCCGAGCGGGGTGCCCAGCGCGCCCGCCGCGTAGAACGCCAGCAGCGCCGCCTCGCCCGCCGCGGTGCCCGCATGCAATCGCTGCTGCTGTCTCGCCGAATTGCGAATTGCGAAACGCGGATCCGGGCGACGGCTGAGTTTTTTGTCATGCGGGTGCCAGTTCCGGGAAGACCTCTTTGTCGCGGCCGGACGATCCACTTGACGGACCGGAATTCTCCCTTCTATCGTCGCTAAACCCGCAAATTCGCCACGTCGTCGATGACGGGAGGCCGCCGTGCGCCGGATCGGCCAACCGTGACCGCCGGGCCCCGGGTGCCACCGGGTGGGCGGGCCGAGGTCGGGTTGCTCAACACCGCGCTGCTGGCCGTGGTCGGCCGGGTCACCGGCGCGGGCCGGCCGAACCTGTTCACCACCTTGGCCCGCCAGCGAAAACTGTTCCGGGCCTGGCTGCGGTTCGCCGCCCGGCTGATGCCCTACGGCACCCTGCCCCGCCCGGACACCGAACTGCTCATCCTGCGCACCGCGGCCAACTGCGACTGCGCCTACGAAATCCGTCACCACCAGGCACTGGCCCGGCGGGCCGGGTTGTCGGACGCGGAAATCGCCTGCGCCACCAGGGTTTCCGCGGAAGTGGAGTGGACGCCGCACCAGGCCACGCTGCTGGCCGCCGCCGACGAACTGCACACCGACGGCCGGATCGCCGAGGCGACCTGGACCGCGCTGGGCAACGGGTACTCCGACGGCCAGCTGATCGAATTGTGCCTGCTGGTCGGGCATTACCGGATGCTGGCCATGACCATCGCCAGCCTGGGCATCCAGCCGGACGCTTCGGCCGCACCGGCGGCGCGGGAATGAGCGAGGTGACTGCCAACGGGCGGCCGGCCGATCCGTGGGCCGCGCTGCCCCGCGATCTGGCCCCGCTGCTGCGCCGGGAGGCCGGTGAGCTGGCCCGGGAGGTGGTGCGCGAGGTACGCCGGGGCATGCCCGAGTACGCCTGGGTATTCGACCAGCCCTACGGTGCGACGATCGTGTCCGGCATCGAGTCGGCGGTGCACCAGTTCGCCGACCGGGTGGCCCGGCCGGCCGCGCCCCGGGCCCACACCCCGCCGGCCTACCGCCGGCTCGGCGAGTGCGAACTGGCGCACGGCCGCGGCCTGGCCGCGCTGCACGGCGCCTACCGGCTGGCCGCGCGGGTGATCTGGCGGCGCATCATCCGGCTGGGCGACCGGTGCGCGTTGTCCGTGCGCACGGTGGGACTGCTGGGCGAGGCCATGTTCGCGCACATCGACGAGCTGGCCGCGGTGTCGGTCGACGGGTACGCCAGTGCGCAGGCCGGTCAGGCCGGGGTGGCCGACCGGCGCCGGCGGCAGCTGCTGGCCGCGCTGCTCACCGAGCCGCCCGCACCCCGGGACCTGGTAAGGGAACTGGCCCGAACGTGCGACTGGGCGCCGCCGGAGCGAGTACGCGCGGTTGCACTGGAACCGTTGTCCGGAAACGGAAAGACGCCGCGATTACCCGAGTCGGTGCTCGCCGAGCTGGACGGCGGCGAGCCCGGACTGCTGTTGTCCCAAGAGGATCTGGACGATCCGGCGGTGCGGACGCTGCTGCGCGAGCGGCGGGCGGTGACCGGACCGGCGGTGGCGCCGGACGACGCGGCCGCGTCGATGCGCTGGGCCCGGCGGGCGTTGGGCCTGGTGTGCCGGGGTGTGCTGCCCGATCAGCGGCCCACCGACGCCACCGCGCACCTGTCCACTCTGGTCCTGCTGGGCGACGTGCCGCTGCTGACCGAGCTGGTCCGGCGGGTGCTGGCGCCACTGGCCACGCTCACCCCGAAGCAGCGCGACCGGTTCGCCGAAACCCTGCTGGCCTGGCTGGTCACCCGGGGCGGCGCGCCGGAAGTCGCGGCCCGCCTTGGCATCCACCCGCAGACCGTGCGCTACCGGATGCGTCGCCTTGACACGTTGTTCGGCGCGCGGCTGCGCGATCCGGACGCCCGGTTCGATCTGGAACTGGCCCTGCGCGCGCTGCGCCGCGACCGAGGTCACCCGGCCTGAGCATCCGATGTGGACAGATCGGCGTGTGCGATGCGCAGTTCCTTCTTGAGGATCTTGCCGCTGGGGTTCTTGGGTAGCGAGTCGGCGAACACCACGTACTTGGGCCGCTTGTACCCGGCCAGCACCTCGCGGGCGTGCGCGTCCACTTCCGCCGCGGTCAGCGTCACGCCCTCCTTGGGCACCACCACCGCGGTCACCGCCTCGATCCAGTGCGGATGGCTGATGCCGAACACTGCCACCTCGGCCACTCCGTCCAGCCGGTAGATGGCCTCCTCGACCTCGCGGGAGGCCACGTTCTCCCCACCGGTCTTGATCATGTCCTTCTTGCGGTCGACCACGCTGAGGTAGCCGTCCTCGTCGATGATGCCGAGGTCCCCGGAGTGGAACCAGCCGTTTCGGAACGCTGCGGCCGTCTTCTCCTCGTCCCGGTAGTAACCCAGCGCGGCGTGCGGGCTGCGGTGCACGATCTCGCCGATCTCGCCGCGCGGCACCTCGTTGTCCTCGTCGTCCACCACCCGGGTTTCCACGTTCAGCGCGGCCCGGCCGGCCGAACCGGCGTGCGGAAGTTGTTCGGTGGGGCCGAGAATGGTGGCCAGGGGCGCCATTTCCGTTTGCCCGTAGAAGTTCCACAGCCGGACCCCGGGCAGCCGCTGGTGCAGTTCGCGAAGAACCTCCACCGGCATGGCCGACGCACCGTAGTACCCCTTGCGCAGGCTGGACAGGTCGCGGGTGTCGAAATCGGGGTGCCGCAACAGGGAGATCCACACCGTGGGCGGGCAGAACAGCTTGGTCGCCTTCTCCCGTTCGATGGTTTCCAGCAGGGCGGCCGGACCCGGGCCGGGCAGGATGATGCTGGTCGCGCCGAGATACACGTCGGTGGACAGGAAACAGTCCAGCTGCGCGCAGTGGTACAGCGGCAGCGAGTGCACCTCGATGTCGTCGGTGGCCATCTCGCCGTCGATGGCGCAGGACACGTACTGGTTGATCAGCGACCGGCTGGACAGCAGCACGCCCTTGGGCCGGGACTCGGTGCCCGAGGTGTACATCAACCGGATCGGATCGTCGTCGCCGACCAGCGTGGTCACCGGACCGGCGTCCCCGGTTTCCAGCCACTCGTCCACGTTTTCCCAGCCATCATCGGGAGTCTGGCCGGACAGGCTCAGCCAGCCGCGCAGCCCGCCGGTCAGCCCGGCCGAGGCCATCGCCTGGGCGCCGGTGGCGGCCAGCGCGTCCTCGGCGATCAGGCCACGCGCGCCGGAATGGTCCAGGATGAACGCGATCTCCTCGGCCTGGAGCATGAAGTTCACCGGCACCAGCACCACGCCCAGCCGCGCGGTGGCGAACGACAGAACCACGTACTGCCAGCAGTTGTGACTCAACAGCGCCAGCCGGTCGCCCTTGCCGAGACCGCGTGCGGACAGCGCGTTCGCGCACCGGTTGACCAGCCGGTCGAACTCGGTGAAGGTGATTCGTCGCGGCCCTGCCACAATGGCCGTCTTGTCCGGATAGCGCATCGCGGTGCGGTGCACCAGGTCCCCGACCCCGTGCCGCCGAGCCCGGGCGATCGCCTCGCTGGTCTGCGCGCTGTACGCGGTGTCCCCACGGCTGGTCATCTCGGCCGGGCCTCCTCGCGAACGGGTGGCCAGACGATATAGCCGCGCGCCGCGTTCCGCCAGGTTTTCGCCTGCCTAACGCGATCCCAGCGCCGCCTCGGCCAGCGCCCGGCTGGCGGCCACCGCCTCGGCCGCGATGTCCTCGACCTCGGTGGTGCGGCGGGTGAAGAAGCCGGACAGGAACAGCGTGGCGTAGCCGTGCGCGGCGGCCAGGTGACGCTCCAGCAGTTGCAGTGCGGCCGGCATGTCGCCGCCGGTCAGCGCGTTGCCAAGGGGCAGCAGCAGGTCGATCACGACGCGCCCGGCGGTCAGCAGCTCGGCGTCGCCGAAGCCCTGCAACTCCGGGTTGAAGATCAGGTCGAACCCGGCCCGGCGCCTGCTGACGAACCGCACGTACACCCCGGCCGTCGCGCCCAGCGCGGCCACCGCCCAATCCGGCTCGGCCCGATCCACTGCTTCCAGCGCGGACCGCATTTCCGTGCCCAGTTCTTCGGCCGCCGCGATGGCCGCCGCAGCCAGCAATGCCTGCCGGCTGGGAAAGTGCCGGTACGGCGCGGCGGTGCTGACCCCGGTGCGCCGGGCCGCCTCGGCCACCGACAGCGCGGCGATGCCCTTCTCCGCGATCAGCGTCAGCGCCGCGGTGATCAGCGCGGCCCGCAGATCGCCGTGGTGATACGTGCGCCGCGCGGTCATGACCCGATCTTCCCCCTGCCGAATGCGGGCGGCCCGGTCAGGCCAGCGTGGTGGACCGGATGAAGGCCAGCGCCTGCGGCCAGGCCAGGTCGGCGGCGGCCTTGTTGACCGGATTGCCGTGCCGGCCCTTGGCGCTGAAACCGTGCTCGGCACCGGGGTAGAGGTGGATCAGGCTGGCCGCCTCGGCGCGGGAGTGCAACGCCGTTTGCAGCGCCTGGAAACTCTCCTGCGGCACCAGATGATCCTGGCCCGGGTAGAGCATCATGACCGGCGCGCCGATCGCGGCGGCCGAGTCGACCGCGCTGATCGTGTGGTTGGCCGCGGGGGTGCCGGGCACGGTGGGGTGGTAGGCCACGATGCTGGCCAGCCGTTGGTCCCGGGCGCCGTGCAACAGGGCGAACCGGCCGCCCATGCACCAGCCGATCGCGCCGACCCGCTGGCAGCCCAGTTCGCCGAACAGGTGGTCGGTCAGCGTGGCCAGCTCGGTCAGGCTGGCCTCGTCGTCCAGTTGTCCCATCCACTCGCCGAGCGTGTCGAACGGGGTCTCGTCGCCGCTGGGCCGGCCGCGCCACGGGTCCCAGGACAGTGCGGTGACCCCGGCGGCGGCGATGCCGTCGGCGAATTCCTTCACCTGACCGGAGATTCCGCTGATCATCGGGATGACCAGCATGCCGCCGGGCGAGCCGCCGGCCGGACGGGACAGGTAGGCGTTGAGGCCGTTGACGGTGGTCATGGTGCTCTCGATGTCGGCTGCCATAGGACCAACCCTAGGCCGGAAGCTCTTGACCGGGCGGGGCGGCGGAGCGCATAGTCCTGTTCGTCAGTCGGGCAAGTGTACGTCAGTCGAACAAACGGAGACGGAGACGATGATGTCGCCCGGAACCTTCCTGCGCAGCGCGTTCACCACGAAGCTGTACCTGACCGTCCTGGTGGCCATCGTGCTCGGCGGGGCGCTCGGCCTGGTTGCGCCCGGCGTCGGCGCCGCCATGCAACCGATCGGCACCGGATTCATCTCGCTGATCCAGATGCTCATCGCACCGGTGGTGTTCTGCACCATCGTCACCGGCGTCGCCTCGGCCGGCGCGCTGGCCCGGGTCGGCCGGATCGGCGTGAAAGCGTTGGTGTACTTCGAAGTTCTCACCACGGTGGCGTTGCTGATCGGCCTGATCGTGATGAACGTGTTCAAGCCCGGCGCGGGCATCCACGCCAACCCGCACAGCCTCAAACTGTCCGGCACCGCCGCGCAGTACGCGCAGACCGGCGCGGCCACGCACTGGTACGACTTCCTGGTCGACATCATCCCCAAGACCGTGGTCAGCGCGTTCACCGAGGGCAACGTGCTGCAGGTGCTGCTGGTGGCCATCCTGGCCGCGATCGCGTTGCGGGCCATGGGCGAGGCGGGCGCGCCGATCGTGCGCGGCATCGAACGGGTCGGCGAGATGGTGTTCGGCATCGTCCGGCTGATCATGTACCTGGCGCCGCTGGGCGCGTTCGGTGCGATGGCCTACACCACGGCCAAGTTCGGCGCCTCCACCCTGGTCAGCCTGGGCGGTGTGGTCGCGTTGTTCTGGGGCACCGGGATTCTGTTCTGCCTGCTGGTGTTCGGCCTGCTGGCCCGGCTGTGCGGGATCCGGGTGTTGCGGCTGTACCGGTATTTCAAGAGCGAAATCCTGATCACCGTGGGCACCGCCAACTACGAGGCGGTCATGCCGGCGCTGATGACCAAACTGGAGAAAGTGGGCTGCCCCAAGCGAATCGTCGGCCTGGTGGTGCCCTCGGGTTACGCGTTCAACGGCGACGGGGTGTGCCTGTACCTGGGTTTCGCCTCGCTGTACATCGCGCAGGCGTTCGACGTGCGGCTGTCGATCTGGCAGCAGATCGGGCTGCTCGCGGTGTTCATGATCACCTCCAAGGGCAGCGCGGGGGTGGCCGGGGCGGGCTTCGTCATCCTGGCCGCCACGTTGTCCACCACCGGCACCGTGCCGGTCGCGGGCATCATGCTGATCCTTGGCGTGGACCGGTTCCTGTCCACCATGCGCGGCATCGTCAGCCTGTGCGGCCAGCTGCTGGGCAGCATCGTGGTCAGCCGGTGGGAGGGGGAACTGGATCTGGTGCGGGCCCGGCGCGAACTCGCTGGCGAGAAGACCGGCCAGGAGCTGCCGGAGAGCGTTCCGGTGGCCTGAAAGTGTTGTCGGACAAGGGGAGAACGGGCGCGACCGCGTCCGGGGAAAGGACCCAGATGGCCAGGCTCGACACCGCGACGGAGGGTGGTGAGGTCGCCGACCGGATCCGGCAACGCCGGGGCGGCCGCCTCACAGCGCTGGACGGCATGTTGTTGCACAGCCCGCAGTTCGCGGACGGCTGGAACAGTCTGCTCGGCGCGATCCGCACCCGGTCCACGCTGCCGCCGGACATCCGCGAACTCGCCGTGCTGCGCGTCGCCGAACTCAACGGCGCCGACTACGAGTGGGCCGCGCACGAGCCGGTGGCCAAGAACGCGGGCATGACCACCGAGCAGATCACCGCGCTGCGGGTCGGCGCGGACACCGCGGTGCTGGACGACCGCCAGCGGGCCACCCTGGCCTACACCGACGCCATGACCCGGTACATCGTGGTTCCCGACCCGATTTTCCATGCGGTGGAGGAGTTCTACGACGAACAGCAGATCGTGGAGCTGACCGCGACGGTGGCCGCGTACAACATGGTGTCCCGGTTCCTGGTGGCCCTGCGGGTGGGGGAGGAATGACCAGCTGCCCCGGCCCCGACCGGAATCCGGTGCCGCCCGCTCTTGTTCTGCCACCGGGAAGTTGTGACGCGCACTGCCACATCTTCGGGCCGCGCGACCGATTTCCGTATGCGGCCGACCGCACCTTCACCCCGCCGGAGGCGCCCAAGGAGGATCTGTTCGCACTGCAGGAGTTCCTCGGCTTCTCGCGCGCGGTGATCGTGCAGTCGGCCTGTCACGGCACCGATCACGCCGCCCTGCTGGACGCGCTGGCCACCGGACCGGACCGCTGTCGCGGGGTGGCGCTGGTGACCCCGCGGACCACGGCGGCGGAGATCGAGCGCTGGCACGCGGCCGGGGTGCGCGGAGCCCGGTTGCACTTCACCCCGCACCTGGGCGCCGCGCCGGCGGCCGAGGACATCGCGGCGATCGTGGCCAAGATCCGGGATCGCCCCTGGCACATCGACCTGCACGTGGCCGGCGACGGCGTGGCCGAGCACGAGGATCTGGTGCGGTCGCTGCCGGTCCCGGTGGTGATCGACCACATGGCCCGGGTCGACCTGCACGCCGGGCCCGACAGCACCGCGGTGACCGCGCTTCTTCGGTTGCTGGACACCGGAAACGTGTGGGTGAAGCTCAGCGGCGCGGACCGGATCGCCACCGCGCCGCCGGAGCTGTCCGACGCGGCCGCGTTCGCCGCGCGGCTGGCCGCGCACGCGCCCGAGCGGGTGGTGTGGGGCACCGACTTCCCGCACCCCAACACGCACGGCTTCATGCCCAACGACGGCGACCTGCTCAACCTGCTTCCTCGGATCGTGCCGGACGAGGCCGAACGGTATCGTTTGCTGGTGACGAATCCCGTGCGGTGCTTTGATTTTCCGGAGGGTTAGTGCAGACCGGCGATGTCGCGGGTGATGGCGGCCGCGGTGGCCATCAGCCGGGGCACGAACCGCTCGCGCAACTGCTCCGGCGACACCCGGCCGGCGTTGGCCGACACGTTGAGCGCGGCGATCACCCGCCCGCCCGAACCGAGGATCGGCGCGGCGGCCGAGCGCACGCCCTCCTCGCGTTCCCCGTCCACCATGGCGAAACCCTGCCCGGCCACCCGGCGCAGCTCGGCTCGCAGCGCGGCCGGATCGGTCAGCGTGTGCGGGGTCAGGCCGCGCAGTTCGGTGGTGTCCAAATAGGACTTCAGTTCCGATTCGGGCAGCGCGGCCAGCAGCACCCGGCCCATCGAGGTCGGATAGGCGGGCAGCCGGGAGCCGACGTTGAGCGTGATGGTCATCGACCGCGAGGCCGGAACCCGCGCCACATAGACGATCTCGCCGCCGTCCAGCACCGCCATCGAACTGGACTCGCGCAGTTCGTCGGACAGCTCGCGCATGTGCGAGGTGGCGTGCTCCCAGAACGGCAACGCCGCGAGATAGCCGTAACCCAGCCGCAGAACCCTTGGCGTGAGCCGGAAACTGCGCCCGTCGGTCTCGGCGAAGCCCAGCCGCTCCAGGGTGAGCAGGATGCGCCGCGCGGTGGCCCGGGTGTACCCGGTCACGGAGGCGGCCTCGCTCACCGTCATCGCCGGACGCTGCCCGGAAAAGCACTGCAACAGCCGGAAGGCCTTCTCCACCGAGTCGATGACATCGGGGTCCTCTCGCGACACCACCCCTCCCTTCCTGAAGGGAACGGTACCCGATGACCGAAGGACTGCTGTTCGTCCGCGCCGAGCCCGGCCGCGTGCCGGAGGCGGAATTCCACGACTGGTACGACCACGAGCACGCGCCGGCCCGGCTGTCCGTGCCCGGAGTGCGCACCGGCTACCGGTACCGAGCGCTGGACGGGCAGCGGCCGACCTGGCTGGCCTGGTACGAACTGGACATCGACGTGCTGACCGGCCCGGCCTACCAGGGCATCAGCGCGCGCAGCCCGTGGGAACAGTCGGTGGTCGACCGGCTGGACGCCCTGGAACGCCGGGTGTACCGGCTGGTGGCCGACGCCGGTGAACCGGTGGTCGCGGCCCCGGTACTCGTCGCGGTGGGGTTGACCACCGACGACGAGCCGGGCCTGGACGCCTGGTACCGCGAGGAGCACATCCCGTTGCTGCACGCCATTCCCGGCTGGCATCGCACCCGCCGCTACCGGCTGGTCGAGGGCGCGGGCCCGGATCTGCTGGCCTTCCACGAGATTTCCGGCACCGAGCTGTTCGACTCGCCCGGCTACCGCGCGGCCACCGCCACCCCGTGGCGGACCAGCGTCCTGGGCCGGGCCTCGGGCCGGGAACGCCGGGTGTACGGCTACCACAACACCGTCGCACCCGGGCTCACCACGGAGCGTCGCCGTCCGGATCGATGAACGTGCCGGTCGGGCCGTCCTTCTCGACCAGCGCCGCCCGCACGATCGGCGCGGCCCCCTCGGGGATGGTCTGGGTGCCGGCGAAGCCGTTGAGGTCGGTGGCGGTGTAGCCCGGGTCGACCACGTTGACTCGCAACTCCGGGAAGGCCCGGGCGTAGTGCACGGTCAGCATGGACACCGCGGCCTTCGACGCGCTGTAGCCGATCGCGGGCACCTTGGACTCGATGCGCTCCGGGTCGTGCACCCGGCCGAACGAGCCGAGGCCGCTGCCCACGTTGACCACGACGCCGTGCGCGCTGCGGCGCAGCAGCGGCAGGAAGGCGTGGGTGACCCGGACCAGGCCGACCACGTTGGTGTCCAGCAGGGCGGTCAGGTCGGCGCCGGTGTAGTCCTCGATCGGCATCCGACTGCCGGCGATGCCGGCGTTGTTGACCAGCACGTCCAGCACCCCGTCGCACTCCGCGGCCACCTTCTCGGCCGCGGCGGCCACCGAGTTTTCATCGGTGATGTCGATCAGCAGCGGCCGCGCGCCCAGTTCCTCGGCCGCCCTCGTGGCGTTGGCCTGCACCCGAGCGCCGACGTAGACGGTGTGACCGGCGGCGATGAGCTGGCGGGCGGTCTCGTAGCCGAGGCCCTTGTTGGCCCCGGTGATCACGGTGGTTGTCATGTCTCCACCCTTGCCCGGCGGAGCGGGTCCTGCCAGCGACGCCGCTTCCTGGGACTGGCGTTACCAGGCTGTCCGGCCCCGGGCGGGGGACTATGGAGGCATGAGCGAACTCGGTGCGCTGGCCACCATGTTGCGGGCCTGGCGGGAGCGGCTGTCCCCGCAGGAGGCCGGGCTGCCGGTGAACGGGCAGCGGCGCACCCAGGGGCTGCGCCGGGAGGAACTGGCCATGCTGGCCGGGGTGTCGGTGGACTACATCGTGCGACTGGAGCAGGGGCGGGCGTCCGCGCCATCCGGTCAGGTGTGCGCCGCGCTGGCCCGGGCGCTACGGCTGTCCGACGCCGAGCAGGAACACCTGTTCCGGCTGGCCGGGCAGGCGCAGGGCAACGGCCGGATCGGCCACCTGGTGCCGCAGAGCGTGCGCAGGCTGACCGAGCGGCTGGACGATCGTCCGATCGCGGTGTACGACGCGATGTGGACGCTGGTCAGCTGGAACCGGCTGTGGGCGGCCCTGATGGGCGATCCGTCGGAGGTGAGCGAGCGGGAGCGCAACGTGATCTGGCGGCACTTCACCGGCAGACATTCGCGCACCGTGATGACCCCGTCGCAGCGCGACGAGTTCGAGTCCACCATGGTCGCCGACCTGCGCCGGACCTTGGCCCGCTACCCCGACGACCCGGAGCCCGCCGCGCTGGTCGACGAGTTGAGCCGGGTCAGCGCGGAGTTCCGGCGGGGGTGGGACGTGCTGGAGGTGACCGAGCACGTGCAGGCCACCAAGAGCGTGCGGCATCCCGCGGTGGGGCAGCTGGAGCTGGACTGCGATGTGCTCACCGCGCAGCGCGGTGATCTGCGGATCGTGGTGTACACGGCGGCGCCGGACAGCGAGGCGGAGACGAAGTTGGCGCTGTTGGCGGCGATCGGCACGCAGACCATGTCCAGTTCCGTCCACAATGGAGCGGAATGATCCGTTCATAGAACGGATTTGGTTGATTCGCGGCATGGCTGGGTATCCGTGATCAATGAGCGGTTCGATCACAACCCACGGAGAGACCGAACGAACCTACGACGCGGACCCGGTCGCACTGCTCGATCTGCTCGGCCCGCTGGGTCTGCACGCCGCGCCGCCGCGGTCGGAACAGCTGGCGGCGGTGTACCTGGACACCGAGGATCTGCGGCTGCTGCGCGCCGGGATCACGCTGCGCAGACGCACCGGCGGGCCGGACGCGGGCTGGCATCTCAAGTTGCCCGCGGGCCGGGACCACCGCGAGGAGATCGGTCATCCACTGACCCCGGAGCACACCGCGCCGCCCGCGCAGCTGGCCGCGCTGACCCGGTTACCGGCCCGGGGCGGGGAAATCGCGCCGGTCGCCGAGATCGCCACCGAACGGCGGCAGTGGGAGTTGACCGACGGCGCCGGGCAGGCGGTCGCGCACCTGGTCGGCGACCAGGTCACCGCGCAGACGATGGGCGAGAGCACCACCGCCGAGTCCTGGCGCGAGGTCGAGGTCGAGCTGACCGGCTCCGGCACGGTGGCGCTGCTGGACCGGATCGAGGCCGAGCTCGGCCAGGCCGGGGTGCACCGGGCGGCCGCGAAGAGCAAACTCGCCCGCCTGTTCGCCGCCGAATTGCCCGCATCGCACCCCGCGCCCGGGCGGACCGGTTCGGCCGGGGCGGCGGTAATGGATTACCTGCGGACGCAGGCCGAGCGGTTGCGGACCGGCGACGTGCTGGTGCGCCGGGACGTGCCCAACGGCGTGCACCAGCTGCGATTGGCCACGCGGCGGATGCGCAGCGCGTTGCAGGCGTACGGGCGGGTGCTGGACCCGGCCGAAACGCGGGATCTGGTGCGCGAGCTGAGATGGCTGGGCCGGCAGCTGGACGAGGCCCGGGACACCGAGGTGATCGAGGCCCGGCTGACCGAAAAACTGAATGAGCTGCCCGCCGAACTGGTGCTGGGTCCGGTGGACGCGCAGCTGACCAGATCGTTGCAACGCCGTCGCCGGGACGCGCGCGACGAGGTGCTGGCCGCGTTGGGTGGGCGGCGGTACCTGCGGCTGCACGACGCGATCGACCGGCTACTGGCCGAGCCGCCGCTGACCCGGCGCGCGAAGCGGCCCGCTTCAGCCGAACTGGCCCGGAGCGTGAACCGGGCGTGGCGGCGCACCGAACGCCGCATGCTCGCCGCGGACCGGACGCACGGCCGGGTCAACCGGGACCGGGCGCTGCACGAGACCCGCAAGGCCGCCAAACGACTGCGGTACGCGGTCGAGGTCGCGGTGCCGGCCGGCGGCCGGTCGGCGAACCGATTTCGCAAGCGGCTCAAGGAAATGCACCGGGTGCTGGGCGAACACCAGGACTCGGTGGTGTGCCGCCCGGTGATCCGGGAGCTCGGCGCGCGGGCGCATTCCGAGCGGGGCAACGGATTCACCTTCGGGCTGCTGTACGGGCTGGAGTCCGCGCACGCGGATCGCATCGACGTGGCGCTGCCGCCGGTGTGGGAACGGTTGTCCCGCAAGAAAAGTATCCGGTGGTTCAGTCGGCGATGAGATCGGTCCGGGCGGGATTGCGCGCCGCGCTGGGCGATCGATTGGAGAACGGTCCATGCCAGATGGCTTAGCCGGCCGGAAGGCCAGGCACCGTCAGCAGGACGCCCACCGCGCGGATGTTCTGCGGTCGCTCGAAGGACGTTCGGATGACAGCAGCGATTCGAGGTGTGACAACACCGGTTCGACGGTGCGCGCTGATGTACGTCGGCTGGTGCGGAACATCCGGGCGGGCTGGTTCGTGTACTGACCGCACAACGCGTCCCTTCGCTCAGGACCATGGGAACGGATCCTCCAGAACGGCCAGCTCCAGCGAACCGAGGCGGGCCGGGTCGGCTATCATGTCGTAGCCGGTGATCCGGTCGCCTTCGCTGGTCAGGGTGATCACCCGGAGCAGCACACCGTGTGGGGCAACGACAATGCCCACACCGCCGTTGACAAGAGCGGGCTGGGCGAACCGCGCGTCCCGGCCGAAGATGACGATCTCGCCGGCGACTCGGTCCGCGCCCTGCGCGCGCAGGGCGCGACCGGCGGGTAGGGCGGCCGGGTCGGCGGTGCGGACCACGTCGGGGGCCAGCACCGCGAGCACCGCGGTCAGATCGCCCGTCCTCGCCGCGGCCAGGAAAGCGTCGGCCACGCGCCGGGCCCGGCTGAGCTCAGTGGCGGAAATCGTTGGGGTGCCGTGGATTTTGGCTCGGGCGCGGCTGGCCAGCTTCTTGGTGGTGGCCGGTGTGCGGTCCAGGATCGGAGCTATTTCGCCGAATGGCACGGCGAACACCTCATGCAGGACGAAGGCGACTCGTTCGGCGGGGGACAAGGTGTCCAGGACGACGAGCAGGGCGCGGCCGACCGATTCGACAACCTCCGCCTCCTGTGCGGGATCCGGGGCGGTCGAAAGTGCCGGTATGTCCTCGGCGGTGCGGTCCTCGCGGCGAGATTGCCTGGTGCGCAACAGGTCCAGGCACACCCGGGACAGCACGGTGGTCAGCCAGGCGGGGAGATTGTCGATTTCCTCCGCAGCCACCCTGGCCAGGCGGAGCCAGGTTTCCTGGATCACGTCCTCGGCCTCGGCGGCCGAGCCGAGCATGCGGTAGGCGATCGCGTGCAGCCTGCCTCGCTCCGCCTCGAACCGCCTGGCCAGGCCATCGCGGTCCGGCGTGGCCGAACCGTCGTTTCGTTCCGTTGTCACCAGTCAGCACTCCTGCTCGCCGGACCAGCACAGTGTGTGGCCCGGCGAGCAGGTGCGTGACACCGGCCCCGGATCAGTGCCCGGGCACCGCCTGGAAACTGGTCCGCCCGGACCCGACGGTGTACACCGCCCGGCCGCCGGTCACCGACACCAGGCGGGCACCACCGGCACCCGTGATCACGTACCGGGTGCCCGGGCTGATCGGCAGCGCCACCGTCGCGGTCACGTTGTCCGGCACGTCCACGCTCAGGCCGTAGCCCACCGGGGACCGTGACCAGTCGACGGTGACCGGACCGCGCTCGGTCCACTCGGTGCCCGACGCGCGCGACAAACCCTTGTCCGGCGGCGCGATCCGCACCGTCTGCGCGCCCGGGCCGGTCACCTGGACACCCAGCAGGCCCTCCAGGATGTCGACCACCCCGGCCGAACCCCAGCCGTGCGAGAAGCTGGTGTTGTCCGACTGGCTGACCGCCGAACCGGTGCACGCCGCCACCGTGCAGCCCGGGTCCCAGTCCTCCCACAGGTACGTTCCGCCCTCGGCCAGCACCTTGGCCGGGCCATCGGAAGTCGGATCGGTGAGCAGGCTGACCAGGGTGTCCGGACGGTCGGTCAGGCGCAGGGCATCTTCCAGCTGGCGCAGGTCCATCGGGCCCTGTTTCATGCCCTGGCTGGTGATGTAGTCGCCCAGTGCGGTGTAGTCCGACTGCGGCGCGATGCCGTAGTCGACCGCGTAGGTCTGCGCGTGCTCGGAATAGTTGTCGATCGGGGTCATGGTGTCGGCGGCCAGACCGTCGGAGTACAGGCCGGTCGTGGCATTGCGCAGCTGATCGTTGACCGCGCTGGTCAGCGAGTCGGCATGCCCGTTGTAGGTGCCCGCGTCGGCGTTGTCGCCCAGGATCGACGCGGCCTGCGCCACCGCGCGGTTCGCGCCGACGCCGATCGCGTTCACCACGGTTTCCGCGCCGTTGCCGGTGACCACGGTGTCGTAGCGCATGCTGGCCGGCCAGTCGATGATGCCGTACTGGTAGCTCCCACCGCCGCCGGGCAGCTGGTACACCAGGCGCGCGGAGCCGATCGCCGCGTCGATGTAGTCGGCCACGTTGCGCATGGTCTGGAATACTTGCGACACAAGGGAAGTGTCACCGGTTTGCTGGTAATAGCGCATGACCCACTCGGGGAACATCTCGGTGTAGTCCGGGATGTCGCGTTTGGCGTCCCCGTTGGGGTACACCGCGTTCAGTGCGCCGTTGGGCCAGTAGCGTGACTGCGAGTGCATGAAGTCGACAATGGCCTCACGGGTGAGGCTGCGCTCGTCCAGCGACTCCATCGAGGCGAACGACTCGTCCACGGTGTCACCGAGGAACTGGCCCTTCTCCCGGGTCGGCGTGTCCAGGAAGGTGTTCTGCTCGGACTGCAGCGCGGACCGCTGCATCAGGGTGAACACCGAGTCCAGTTCCGGGTTGCTGGACTGGAAGCTGGCCGCGCCATCCGTCGGGGCGTCGGTGTTCTGGACGACCGCGGTGATGTCGTTCGTGGTCAGCATCTCGCCGGGGTTGCTGATCTGGATGTAGCGCCAGCCCCAGTACAGCAACGGTTGCGCGGTCTGCTTGCCGTTCTTCTCGGTGTAGAAGAACTGCATGTCGCTGCCCTGTGTGTCCAGTTTGGACGTTCCGGAACGGGAGTTTTCCACCCATACGCCGGAAGCGTGCGCCTTGACCAGCGGACGGTCTAGTGTGGCACTGGTGCTGTCGGTGTCCACCGCGGTGACCGTGCGGGTCTCCGGATGGCCCGCACCGTAACCATCCGCGGGCGCGTCGACCGTGATCTGGTCGCCCACATGAAGATTGGCCACCGAGGCCAGTTTCACCGTGCGGTCACCGACGGCGGTGGCCGCGGCCGAGGTGGTGTTGTTCTCCCGGTAGCTGGTGGTGATGGTCAGTGCCCGCCCGGCCTGGCCATTGCCGAGCTGGATGGACGGCACCGAGGAGTAGACCTGGCCCATATCGGCGAACACGGTGCCGTCGGGCAGGCGCAGCAGGCTCACCGGATGCACGGTCCGGGTGCTGATGTGCGCCTGCTCGGCGGTGAGACTGGTGAACGCGCAGGGCGCGGAGCCGCCCTCGTAGGAGCTGCAGCCGGCCGGCTCGGGTCGCGGGTGGGCGCCGATCACCACCGGCGCGGACCAGCCGCTGTCGTCGTAACCGGGCTTGTCCCAGCCGTCGATTTCCTTGGTGGCGTCGACGTATTCGACCCGGTCACCGGCGTCGGAGTTGCGGTAGGTCAGGGTGGAGATCTGCTCGGCCGCGTCCTTGGTGACCTTCCACGAGCCGTCCGACACGACGGTCTGGCTGGTGCCGTCGGCGTGGTCGATGACCACCTTCACCAGCAAGCCCGACGGCCCCTCCGGAGACGAAGGCCCGTTGGCGCGGCCTTGGCAGGTGCAGGTCCAGTAGTGGTACAGCACGCCGATGGCCAGCGGTTGGCCGGCCTGGGCCTGCTTGGTGATGTCCGAGACGTCGTAGTAGCCCTCGCCCGGGTAGCCGTAGGAGGAGGTGTCGTCCACGGTTGCGCCATTGACGTCCAGCTGCCAGGCGCCGATGGAGGCCACGTAGGCGCGGGCCCGCACCACCGGGCTGGCCGCGACGTCGACCGTCCTGCGGGCGAGGGTGTACTCGTTCTTGGCGTCGTTGCCGGTGGTGGCCCGGGCGATCCAGTCGGCGCCGGACCAATCGGAGTCACCGAGACCGGAGTCGAAGGTCGCGGTCGCGAACGGGGAGCTCTTGCCCGCCCGGTCCCAGGTGCGCACCGCCCAGTTGTAGGTGGCGCCCGGGGCCAGCGCCGGGCCGGGGTAGGACACCCAGGATTCGGCCGAGGAGGCCACCTTCCCGGAGTTCCACACCACCGCACCGCCGGGCTGGGTGAGCACGATCTGGTAGGCGGTCTGCACCTCGTTGCCGTCCGGATCCTGGGGCAGCCAGCCGAACTGCGGAGTTCCCTGCACCCCAAGGGGATTGGTGCGGTCGTCCACGCTGAGGCGGGTCGGTGCCGTTGGCGCGTGATCGGCCGCCGCGGCCGGGGCGTTGGTGAAGGCCGTCTGGGTGGCCAGCAGTGCGGCGACCGCGGCCACGGTGCTGATCAGTAAGTGACGCCGGTGAACCCATCGCGTCATCGCGATCGTTCCTCCTGTTGACACGTTTCAAAGTGTCAGCTCAGGGTAAAGATATGATGTACGAAGTACAAGATCGGGTCCACATGCGGCCACCTCGGCGTAGCGCCCCCACGCCGAGGTGACCTGGCTCGTCGAATGCGGTTCAGCCGGGAGAACCGGCCAGGCAGGGGAACGGAGCGTGCGGCTGGTCGGTCAGCGCGTTGGCCACCATGTGCCACACGTTGGTGTCGTAGGCCTCGCCGATGTGCCCGACCGGATCGGCCGGGCAGAAGTCCTGTACGTACTCGTTGACCACGCCGGGCTCGTCAACGAACGCGGTGTCGGTCGGCGTGACCAGTTCATCGGCGCGCGAGGTGAGCACCGTGTAGGTGACGCCGGGCCGGGCGATCGGGCCGGCGTCCAGGGTGGCCACCGCCGAACCGCCCGTGCCGAGTTGATCGCAGGCCGGGCAGCCCAGCGCGGACAGGGCCTGTCCGACCACCGCGCGCTCCCCGGCGCCCAGCAGCGAGGCCAGGTTGTACAGGCCGGCGAAGGTGGTGCCGTGGGTGGGTGGCGCGATGGCCACCACCCGGCCGATCAGCCCGGCCACGCCCTGGGTCTTGGTCACGTACAACGACTGGAACGCACCCTCGGAGTGGCCGACCAGGTCGATCCTGGCCGCGCCGGTGGCCGCGTGCACCGCGCGGACGTCCGCGGCGATCTGGCCGGCCGAGTAGGCGATGTCGCGCAGGCCGCCGACCACCGGGAACTGGTCGTAGGCGCCGTAGGTGTAGGCGAAGGTGCAGTAGCCCTGACCGTCCAGCCAGGAGCGCAGCACGTTGATGTCCTCATCGGCGTTCGCGCCGAGGCCGTGCAGCAACAGCACCGGATCGGGATGGGCGGCGCTGGGCGTGCACGAGGCGGAGGCGGCCGGGGCCGGAGCGGCGCCGAGGGTGATCGTGGCGGTCGCGGCCAGCGCGAACGCGGCGGCGATCCGGGCCAAGCGAGTCGCGAAGGGGGCCATCGGGATCTCCTCGTCGGCGGTGAGCACCGTTGCTCACATTCGATACCCTCCGGTATTGGATACCCCTTGGTATCAGAACGCGAAAAGGCCTGTCAAGATGGTCGTTGACGTACCACCACCCACAAGGGGGACAGGCGGCATGGCGGATTCGGGCCGCACCCGGCCGCGCCGGGAGGAGACCCGGCGGCGGGTGCTGGCCGCGGCCTTCGCGGTGTTCGGCGAGCGCGGCATCGCCGGTTCCTCGCTGGCCGAGGTGGCCGAGGCGGCCGGGCTGACCAAGGGCGCGATCTACTCCAGCTTCCGTAGCAAGGACGAACTGGTGCTGGCGTTGATGGAGGAACACGCGCTGGACCGGCTGACCGGGGCGATCGAGGGGTTCGACGCGGCCAAGGATCTGGACTCCTCGCTGACCGCGGTGGGCGAGGGGCTGGTGCGGGCCATCCACACCGATGCGGCCTGGCACCGGCTGCTGGCCGAGTACTTCGCGTTGTCCCACCGGGACCCCGACCGGCGGGAGGGGCTACGCCGGCGGCGGCGCGAGGCGCGGGCCGCGGTGGCCCGGGCGCTGACCGCACTGGCCGAGCGCACCGAACTGGTGCTGCCGCTGCCCGCGGACGAACTGAGCGTGCTGATGTTCGCACTGAGCAACGGACTGGCCGTGGAGGCGGGCATCGACCCGGAGTGCGTGCCCGACGATCTGTTCGTCCGGGTGCTGCGGCTACTGACCCGTCCGTGAGGTTGCGGGCCCGCTCGTCAGGTTGCCGGGCCGTCCGTAACGTGCGGTCCCGGCGGAATGTCCGGCCGATGTCCGGTACCGGTCCGGTCCCGATTGTCCACTGCGCACCCATTTGGCGGGATTGATCGGGCTTTGTTTGGTAGACAATAGCCCATGGGCGCTTCACATGATCCGGACGAATACCTCCTACCGAGCGAACGGCGCGTAGTGCGCGTGCGCCGGCACTGGACGATCATCGCCTGGGACGTGTTCGAAGCCGTGGCGCTGTTCGCGGTCGCCGAGATGCTGTCCTATCTGCTGCCCAGCGTCGCCGTGGTGCAGAACGTGGTGTGGTACCTGGCGTTCCTGGTGCTGCTGCGGTTCGCGTACAAGATGTACGAGTGGTGGGACGAGAAGCTCGTGGTCACCGACAAGCGCTTCGTGTTGATCACCGGCGTGTTCGACGTCAAGGTGGCGATGATGCCGCTGACCAAGGTGACCGACCTGACCTACGAGCGCAGCGCGCTGGGCCGGCTGCTCGGCTACGGCACGGTGGTGGTCGAGTCGGCGGGCCAGATCCAGGCGTTCAACCGCATCGACTTCCTGCCGCAGCCCGAGCGGATCTACGACGTGGTCTCCGAACTGGTCTTCGGCGACCGCAAGGCCCAGGCCGACCGGTTCTCCATGATGCGGGCCCACCGGGTCGCGCAGGGCAAGGACAAGATCAGCGGCGGCCCGCGCTGAGCGGTCCGCGCAGCGCCACGCCCACTCGGTCGATCGTCTCGTCCGTGGTGGACGCGTGCGGGGACAGCCGGACGTGTTCGGGCCGGACGGTCGCGGCGATGCCCTCGGCCACCAGTCGCGCGCCCACCGCCGCGGCCGGCTGACCGGGCCGGGTGAACGCGACGATTCCGGCGGTGCGGCCCGGCTCGGTGGCCGACACGAGCTCCGCGCCCGCCGCCGTCAGCACCTCTCGCAGCCGAGCCACGCGCTCGGTCACCGCCCGTTCCAGCTGACTCACCCCGGCTGTCTCCACCAGTTCCAGCGCGGCGGCGAACGCGCCCGAGGTCACCGGGCTCAGGTTGGTCACCGACCAGCCCGCGGCCAATTCGGCCGGCGGGCGCAGGGTGTTGTCGAAGGTGCCCGGCTCGGCCGCCCCGGTCCAGCCGGACAGCACCGGGCTGCGGTGCAGCGCCCGGTCGGACAGCACCGCGAACCCGGTGCCCCAGCCCGCTCGCAGCCACTTCTGCCCGCCGGCCACCAGCACGTCCGCGACCTGCCACGGTTCGTCGATGACGCCGAAGCCCTGGATGCCGTCCACGATGAGCAGCCGATCGCCGATGACCTCCCGGATCCCGGCCAGGTCGGCCCGGTAGCCGGTGCGGAAATCGACCGCGCTCACACTCACCGCGCCGATCTCCGGGGTGAGCCGGTCGCGTAGCGCGGCCACGCTGACCCGGTCGGTCTGCCACCAGCGGACGCGGGCCAGCCCGACCGAGCGGGCGCGCTCCCACGGGTAGGTGTTGGCCGGGAATTCCGCGCCGGACACCAGCACCTCTCCGTCGGCCGGAGCCGCGTTGAACGCCGCCTGGAACAGTCCGATACTGGTGTTGGGCAACAACACCACGTGATCGGTGTCGCTGCCGGAAAGCCTTGCCACAGCTGCCTTCGCGCGCAGCTCCTGCGCCATCACACTATCCACTGTGGACCAATTGGCGGCGGCCACCTGATCCATCAGCCGGGCGGTGGTGTCCAGCACGACGGCCGAGGGCGGGCCGAAGCGGGCGAAATCCAGATAACCCGGGGATTCGGAGAACTGCGACAGGTACGCGGGCGACAGAGGGGGCACGAACGGGACCTCGCACGATCGGTGAGCCGGGCGAAACTTGACGCTACAACCTGAACTTGAGCAGGTCGGCGTGGCATTGGTGTAATGCCGGACACGCCATACCGTGCGCCCGTAGTCTGGCCGACTGGAGCACACGCGGGGCGGCGAGGTGTGGCATGAGATTCGACCTGTTGGGGCCGATGCGGGTGATCGACGAGGGCGGCGCGGCCCGTAGCGTCGCCGCGGCTCGTCAGCGCATTCTGCTGGCCGCGTTGCTGACCAGGGCGAATCAACCGGTGCCATTGGATTCCCTTGGCGATCTCGTGTGGGACGGCGCGCCACCGGCCGGGGCCGCGGCCACGCTGCGGGCCTATGTCATGCGACTACGCCGGGCGCTCGGGCCGGTCGCCGGGGCCCGGTTGCGCACCAGCCCGCCCGGCTACCTGATCCAGGTGAGCACCGCAGAACTGGACATTTCCTTTTTCGAGCAGTTGTGCGAACGGGCCGGGCAGTCGGTGCGGGAGGAGTCCTGGGAGCCGGCGGGCGCGATCGCGACCCGGGCGCTGGCCCTGTGGCGCGGCACCCCGCTGACCGACGTGCCCTCGCAGTTGTTGCGCGACCGGTGGGTGCCGCATCTCGAGCAACTGCGCGCGCAGGCGCGGGAATGGCAGATCGAGGCGGAACTGAATCTGGGCCGGCCCGAACTGGTGGTGCCGCTATTACGTGAGCTGGTCGCGCGGAATCCGCTGGCCGAGCGGCTGCACGCACTGCTGGTGGACGCGCTGGCCCGGGCCGGCCGGCAGGCCGAGGCGCTGACCGCATATCAGCAGGCGCGGCGGGTGCTGATCAGCGAGCTGGGCATCGAACCGGGCGCGGAACTGCAGGAACTGCAACGCCGCATTCTGGCCGGTTCCCCACCCGCGCGATCGGCGAAAACCGAAGCACCACAAGCGAAACCGGCCACGCCCAGACCCGGCCCGGCCGCACCCAGACCCGGCCCGGCCGGCCCGGTGCCCCGGCAACTCCCGGCCACCGTGCCCCATTTCGCCGGCCGGGTGCTGGAACTGAAGACCCTCTCCGAACTGCTCGACCGCACCCCGCAGGGCGGCGGCACGGTGGTGATCACCGCTATCGACGGCACCGCGGGCATCGGCAAAACCGCGCTGGCCGTGCACTGGGCCCAGCAGAACGCGCACCGCTTTCCCGACGGCCAGCTGTATCTGAACCTGCACGGTTTCGACCGGACCGGCGAGCCGGTCCAAGTGGGCGCCGCGGTCCGCCGGTTCCTGACCGCGCTGGGCGTGGCCCCGGCCGGGATTCCGGCCGACGTGGAGGCCCAGGTCGACCTCTACCGCAGCCGCATCGCCGACCTGCGCCTGCTGGTGGTGCTGGACAACGCGCACGACGCCGATCAGGTCCGGCCGCTGCTGCCCGGCTCGTCCCGGTGCGCCGTGGTGGTCACCAGCCGACGCAGGCTGACCGGGCTGGTCGCGGTCGACGGCGCCTATCCGCTGACGCTGGATCTGTTGTCCGACAACGAAGCCCGCGAACTACTGGTGGGCAGGCTGGGCGCGGAGTACGTGGCAGGCAACGCCGCGGCCGCCGACGAGCTGATCACGCGATGCGCGCATCTGCCGCTGGCGCTGAACATCGCCGCCGCGCGCGCCGCCACCCACCCGGACCGGCCGCTGCCCGAACTGGTCGCCGCGCTGGACGATGTGCGGGCCCGGCTGGATGTGTTGTCCGCTCAGGACAGCGCGGCCGATCTGCGCGCGGTCTTCTCCTGGTCGGTGCGCTCGCTGCGGCCAGCCGCGGCCCGGCTGTTCCGGCTGCTGGGGGTGTACCCCGGGCCGGACATCGGCGCGGCCGCGGTGGCGGCCCTGGCCGGGGTGTCCCGGGCCGAGACCGGCCGGCTGCTCGGCGAGCTGACCGGCGCTCATCTGGTGGCCGAACAACGGCCCGGCCGGTATCTCCTGCACGATCTGTTGCGCGCCTACGCCGCCGAACTGGCCCAGGAAGCGCGAGACGAGAGCCAGGCCGCGTTGCGCCGGGTGCTGGAGCACTGTCTGCACACCGCCGCTGCGGCTGACCGCTTCCTGGACACCACCCGCGATCCGGTCGAACTCGTGCCGGTCTCGCCGGGCGTCACGCCGGAACCGTTGTCCACCACCGAATCCGCGCTGCGCTGGTTCGAGCGGGAACACGCGGTGCTGCTGGCCGCGGCGCCGGCCGCGCTGGCCGCGGGCCTGCCCGCGCACGCCTGGCAGCTGGGCTGGGCGTGCGCGGATTTCCTGCAGCGCCAAGGACATTGGCACGACCAGGTGGACATTCAGCAGGTGGTACTGGCCGCGGCCCGGGAACTGGGCGACGACACCGGACAGGCCTACGCGCGCCGGGTGCTGGGCCGGGCGCATACCCGGCTGAGCCGGTTCGCCGACGCGCACGGGCAGTTTCGCTCCGCGCTGGACATCTACCAGCGTGCCGGCGACCGGGCCGGCCAGGCGGCCGTGCACCGCGGCATCGCCTGGGCGCTGGACCGGGAAAGCCGCACCGACGAGGCGATCCGGCACGCCACCCGGGCGCTGGAGTTCTGCCGGGAGAACCAGGATCAGGTCGGTGCGGCCTACGCGCTCAACACGCTGGGCTGGCTGCACGTGAAGGCCGGGCAAACCGAGCAGGCCCTGACCCGGTGCGCCGAGTCGCTGGCCCTGCACCGGGCCGTTGGCAATACCGACGGGGAGGCGAACACCTTCGAAACCCTCGGCTACACCCACCAGCACCGCGGCGCGTACGCCGAGGCGATCGCCGCCTACCAGCAGGCCCTGGCCATATTCCGGGTCAGCGCCGAGCGCTTTCTCGAGGCCGACGCGCTGTGTCATCTCGGTGACGCGCACGCCGCCGCGGGCGACACCACGGCCGCGCGCCGGACCTGGCAGGAAGCCCTGGCCATCTTCGAGGACATGGGCCATCCCGACGCCGCGCAGGTGCGCGCCCGGCTGGAGTCGTAAGCCGCGTCACCGGCACGTCACCGCGACGCCACGGCCACCGAGCACGGTCGCTTCCCGAGGGGGCCGATCGAGCAGAGGGAGGAAGCCGATGACCAAGCTCAGACTGAGAATTCTGGCCACCGCGGTGATCCTGGCGGTGTGCGGGGCGTTCGGCATCGCGCTGGCCGGCACCGCGTCGGCCAGTGAGAGCCAGTGCCCAAGGGGCTATGGCTGCATCTGGGCCAACAGCAACTACAACGGTTACATCTGGGGCTCGCCGAACAAGACCAACGTCAGCTCCGCGGACAACGACCGCAACGACTCCACCTACGACAACACCGCCGGTGACAACAACACGTCGTGGTGGAGCAACGCGAACTGGAACGGCTACAACAACTGCAACTTCCCGCAGGTGGGCACGCCGGACGACCACGCGCTGAAGACCGGTCTGTTCTCCACGTTCCAGAACACGATCTCCTCGCTGTCCTGGTTCCCGCACGGCCAGGGCGACTACTGCTCCAGTTACAACTGACGATCCACCGCGAGAACAGGGATTCCGCATCATGGCAACGAAACACCCCTCACGTGTGATCGTTTCGGTACTCGGTGCGGGCCTGTTGCTGCTGGGAGGATGCACGCTGTCCTCCCAGCAGCCCAGCGCCGCCCACCAGCAGGCGAACAAGGCGCTGCTGGCGCCGAACGTCGGCCCGGCCGGCGACCTGGACATCTTCCGCGCGCTGGAATCGGTGAAGCAACAATGCATGCGCGCCAAGGGTTTCACCTATTACACCGAGGACGTCGGGCTGGCCAACTTCGCCAAGAAGGGCGATCCCACCGACCCGCTCGACATCGACACCGCCACGCTGCGCGCCACTGGATACGGGCTCTACGCCGCGACCGGCACCGGGCTCAACGGCACCAATGCCATCGGGGTCAGCGGCTCCGACGCCGAGGAGTCCTATGTGGTCGGTCTTCCGCAGGCGCAGGGCCAGGTCTACGGGGTGGCGCTCAACGGCGACGACAGCAGCATGATCCACCTGACCCTGCCCGACGGCAAGAAGCTGGACAACCAGGCCGGCGGCTGCGACGGGCAGGCCTACCAGCGGTTGTACGGACAGACCGCGCAGTATCCCGGAATGTCCTACTACCTCGAAGTTTTCACCTACTCCTACGACATCTACGACGACGTGTGGAACGCGGCCGAGGCGGCCGGACCCTATGTGGCGGCCGAGTCGAAATGGACCGCGTGCATGCGCACCGCCGGATACACCTACAAGACCCGGGGTGACGTCTACGCCGATCTGCAGGCCCGCTACCGCGCGCCGAACGCCGACCGGGCGGCCCTGCGCCCGATCGAGCTGGCGGTGGCGACCGCGGACGCGGGCTGTGTGCGGACCGCCGGACTGAACTCCGTTGGGGAAGGGCAGATCGCGCTCGCCGCGGGCAACCTGAGCGACTCCGCGACCGCCGCGCTGCGCGCGTGGGACGATATGGACGCGCAGGCCGCGGCCGTGGCGCGGCAGTTGCTCGGCGCCGGGTGAGCGGCGCGGCCCGGGCCTGGAGGAGGCCCGGGCCGCGTTCTTCCCTTTAGTCGCGGATCTCGCTTGTGTTGGCAGGAAAGGACATCAGGCGACCAGCGCGCGGTCGGCCCGATCGGCGGGCGCGGCCGGCCGGTGGGCCATCCGCTCGATGTCCTCGCGCGCCAACCGGTGCAGAACCCGGAATTCCATGACGGCTCCCCAGGACGCCTCCCCGAACACAGCTTAGCGGGAAAGGCGTCCTGGGTGCCGGATTCCGCGTTATGGGGGAATTCCGCTGAGGTTTTTTGCTCAGCTGAAGCGCTGTTTGGCGAATCGGTAACGAACTTCCTTGCGGCTGACCGCGATCAGCAACGCGACCAGCACCAGGGCCTGAATGCCCTGCTCCACGCGCATCCACACCGGGTACTGCCCGGAGAGGATCAGGTAGGCGATGCCGACCAGGCCGGCGATGCAGATGTAGTACAGCCGGATGTAGGCCCCACGGGACCCACGGCGCAGCGCGTAGGCCCGCCAGATGTAGAGCCCGGCGACCAGGACAGAGGTCACCAGCTTGGTCCACAGCGCGGTTTGCAGCGTCTTCTTCACGGTCTCGACCACGGCCGGGTCGGCGTTCGGCGGCAGATGGGCGTGCGCCAGTTGGAAGGACAGCACACTGTCCTTGAGGAACAGGGTGATGATGGTGGTCAGCACGGACAGGCCGAGGTTGACGAACATCAACACGATCACCAGGCGTAGGGCCGAATCCACCGGCGCCGCGCCCGGATTGGGCGGCATCGGCGCGGGCGGCGCGGCGGGCAGCTGCCCCGATCCGGGGTACGACCCAGTGGCCGGATAGGGCTGGTACCCGGGCGCCGGTTGGCCGCCGGGCGCGGAGTTCGGGTTGTTCTGCGGGTAGGGCTGCACGAGATGCATCGAACCACGTTCGTCCGCGCGGCACGCGGGTTTTATCCGATTGCGACGACAACCCGTCCGGACCGTGCCCGGCCGGTGCACGGGCCGGGCACGCGTCGTGTCCGGGTAAATCCAGGATTGTCCGAATTCGGTTCGAGGCCGGCCCGCGGCCGCCCGCGCCTGCTACCGCGCGGCGGCCGAGGTGTTCGAGGCGATCAGCGACGCCGGGGTCGAGGAGGCGCGGGCGAAAATGGCCACGGATTAGAGTCGATCACTCACCCCGGGTTAGGGTTGATCATTCGATCAATCCGATTCGAGGACGGTGTCGATGGAACTACAGTTGTCCGGTCGGCGGGCCCTGATCACCGGTGGCAGTCGCGGCATCGGCAAGGCGGTGGCCGCGGCGCTCGGTGCGGAGGGCGCCACGGTGGCCATTGCCGCCCGGTCGGCCGAACGGCTGCGCAGGGCGGCCGAGGAACTGCACCTGGCGTCCGGGCGGCTGGTGCACGCGTTCGCGGTGGACACCGGGAACGAGGAGTCGGTGCGCGGCATGGTGGAGGCGGCGCAGCAGTCCATGGGCGGAGTGGACATCCTGGTCAACTGCGCGGCCCGACCCGGTGCGCAGACGCCGACACCGAACCTGGCCGGAATCACCGGCGAGGACTTCTTCGCCGATGTCAACGTGAAGGTGCTGGGCTACCTGCGGTGCGCGCAGGCGGTCGCGCCGGGCATGGTGGCCGCGGGGTGGGGGCGGATCATCAGCGTCAGCGGGCTGGCCGCGCGCACCACCGGTTCCATCGTCGGCTCCATCCGCAACGTCGCGGTGTCCGCGCTGACCAAGAACCTGGCTGACGAGTTGGGCCCGCAGGGGGTCAACGTGACGGCCGTGCACCCCGGCCTGACCCGCACCGAAGCCACCGACGGCGTCCTGGCCGCGCGGGCGGCGCGCGACGGGGTGGAGCGGGAGGAGGCCGAACGGAAACTGTCCGGCGGCAGCACCATCGGCCGGATGGTGGACGCGAGCGAGGTCGCGCAGCTGATCACGTTCCTGGCCTCGCCGTTGAGCGTGGCGATCAATGGTGAGTCGATCGCGTGTGGCGGCGGGACGCCGGGCGTCATCCACTACTGAGGCTCAGGCGGCTACCAGTCAACTTGACCATGCTCTCCTGCTCCATTCGCCCGACGAGGTTGATCATCGCGCCGATCCGGTGGGACCCGCCGCGCCCGCCGCACCCGCCATGCGCCATCGTGTCCGGGATGAGCTGAGCGCATGGGGAGGCGCGCGTGAAGGAGGCCCACGAGGTCGACAGGGTCCACGAGGTCGACCAGGTCCACGACCGGTCCCGGGTTCTGCTGGTGGTATCGCAGCTGCTGGTGCTGGTCCCGCTGCTCACCTCGATCACCGGCGGTCGCCTCCGGTTTCCGGCCTACCGGGTCGATCTGGACGTCTACCGCCTCGGTTCGAGCGTGCTGTTGCACGGGGGCGATCTCTACGGCGCGCTGCCGCCGACCCAGGACGGCCAGGAACTGCTGTTCACCTACCCGCCGTTCGCGGCGATCCTGCTCAGCCCGCTCGCCGTCCTACCGTACTGGATGGCCTGCCTGGTCATGACCGAGCTCACCGTCGGGCTGCTCGCGGTGGTGCTGTTCGTGGTGCTGCGCGCGCTGGGGGTGCTGCCGGAAGGACCCCGTCGGTGGCTGGTGTTCGGTGGGCTGTTGCTGGCCACGGAGGCGTGCGAGCCGGTGTTGCGCACGATCTATGCCGGTCAGGTCGACGTGCTGCTGCTGGCGCTGGTGGTGTGTGACGTGCTGATCGACACGCCGCGGTGGCCGCGGGGCGCGCTGATCGGGATCGCGGCGGCGCTGAAACTGACTCCGGCGATCTTCATCCTCTATTTCCTGCTGCGCCGCGACCGGCGGGCCGCGATCACCGCGGGGGCGTCGTTCGCGGCCGCCACCACCATCGGCTTTCTGTTGGCCCACAATGATTCGGTGCGGTACTGGACCAGCGCGGTGTTCAATGACGGCCGGGTCGGCGGGCCCGGTTATGCCGGGGACCAGTCACTTTTGGGCGTGCTGACCCGGTTCGGCGTGGCCGCGCCGGAGCGCACCTTGCTCTGGCTGGCGCTGGCCGGGCTGACCGTCGCGGTCACGGTGCTGGGCATGCGCCGCGCCCTCGCCGCCGATCGCACCACGGTGGCACTGGGGCTCAACGCGTTGTGCGGACTGCTGATCTCGCCGATCTCCTGGACCCACCACTGGGTGTGGATCGTCGTCGTGCTCCCCGGCTGGGCGGTGCTGGCCTGGCGCACCGGCCGTCGGCTGCCCGGCGCGCTGGCCTGCGGCGCGGCCGGGATTTTCCTGCTCGGGCCGCAGTGGTGGTGGCCGCGCGGCAACGGCGCGGAGCTGCGCTGGACGCTGCCGCAACAACTCTCCGGCAATGCGTATGTCTACTGTGGAGCGTTGTTCCTGCTGGCCGCGGCGTTCGGCGCGGCCGACGCGACGCCGGCCGGGTGGCGACCGGACGGCGCGGTGGCCGCCCTGTCCGGGCCGGCGCTGATCGGTCCGACCGGCGTCGGCCCTCCTTAGGCAACCATTACCGGGCCTGGTCGCGCTGGTGGTGGCGGTCAGCCTGGCCGGGCTGGCGCTGTTCGCGGTGGGCGCCACGCTCGGCCTGCTCAACGGGCGGGCCGCGATGCGCTCGGGGCTGCGGCAGCTGGCCGCGGGCGGGGTGGCCGCGATCGCGGTGTTCGGCGTCGGCCACCTCATCGGCGCCGCGGTCACCTGAGCCTCCGGCGTCAGGCCGGGGCGGCGGCGCGGCGTATCCGCAGGTTGCCGGTGAAGTCCCGGGTGCCGGTCAGGCCGCCGTACAGCAGCATCACCGGATCACCGGTGCCGCGCTCGTCGTACCACTGCCGGATACCGCCCGCCTCGACGTGGTCGGCCAGGTCCGTTCCCCTCGCTCTCGTGCGCGTCGAGGCTGCTCCGGCCGCCCGACGGTTTCGCTGTGAACGAGTGAACAAGGGGTCGGCAATTCGACGCATGAATTCGTGCACAACTGGGTACGGGCGTTTTCCGTGCGATTCGAGCGGTGCATTTTAAGTGAGGCTTAGCTCGGGCTTTCGGGTTGTCGAGCGATCTTCGTTGACAATTGACTATGCCCCATTGTGGTCTAGACCACGCCTATAGTCACCGGCACAACCGTACGCGAGAAAGGACATTCGGATGCGGCATGCTCGAGCATTACTGGCATCTCTTGGCGCCTTTGTCGCCGTCCTGGCCGTCGTGCTGGTGACCACCAGTCCGGCCTCCGCGCAGCACTCCACCGGCAGCGACGCCGCAGCGCCCGCCGACTCCTCCGGGCTGCCCGCGCACGTGCTGGACGGCTACTGGCAGGACTTCACCAACGGCGCGCCCGCGATGAAGCTGGCCGACGTGCCCACCAGCTACAATCTGGTGTCGGTGGCGTTCGGCACCGCGACCACCACGCCCGGCGAGGTCGCGTTCAGCCTGGACTCGGGCCTGTCCTCGGCCCTGGGCGGCTACACCGACGCGCAGTTCACCTCGGACATCTCGACCATGCACTCGCGCGGTCAGAAGGTGATCCTCTCGGTCGGCGGCCAGAACGGCGCGATCAGCGTCACCGACGCCACCAGCGCGAACAACTTCGCCAGCAGCGTCTACGCGCTGATGCAAAAGTACGGCTTCGACGGCGTGGACATCGACCTGGAGAACGGCCTGAACCCGACCTACATGGCGCAGGCGCTGCAGACGCTGTCCTCGGACGCCGGGTCGGGCCTGATCATCACGCTGGCCCCGCAGACAGTGGATGTGCAGTCCACCCAGAGCGACTACCTTGCGCTGGCGCTGAACATCAAGAGCATCCTGACCATGCTCAACACCCAGTACTACAACTCGGGCACCATGAACGGCTGCGACGGCAACGTGTACAGCGAGGGCAGCGAGAACTTCCTGACCGCGCTGGCCTGCATCCAGTTGCAGGGCGGTCTGGCCGGCAGCCAGGTCGGCCTCGGCCTGCCCGCGTCCTCCTCGGCGGCGGGCAGCGGTTACACCGATCCGGGCACCGTGAACAACGCCCTGGACTGCCTGGCCTCGGGCACCAACTGCGGCAGTTTCGTGCCCTCGGCCAAGTACCCGGACATCCGGGGCGCGATGACCTGGTCGATCAACTGGGACAACGCCAACGGCTACGCCTTCGCCAACTCGGTGTCGGCGCACCTGGGCTCGCTGGGCTGAACACACCGGCGCCCGGGTCCAGTACAGGACCCGGGCGCCAGGCGTTCCCCGGTCAGCCCTGGCGGGCCTTGGACCTCGGGTCCCGGCGGTTGAGCACGAACACCCGCTTGCCCCGGCGCACCACCTGAGCACCCGGCTTCGCGGTCAACGAGCGAAGCGACGTGCGCACCTTCATCTGCCGCCTCCTTGGCTTCTCCGCCGCCCGGCCTGGGCGGCGCATCCTCGTCAACAGCGGCGCGGGCCCCGGCATTCCCCGGTCGACGGCCGGGCGGGGTGCGCGAATGTGCTCGATTGCGACGTTGATCGAGCAGGATCACGCAGCTAGAGTGTGCGATCGTGATCCTGACCGTCACCCTCAACCCGGCCTGGGACGTGACGTATCCGGTGGCCACCCTGCGGCCGGGCGACACCGTGCGGACCGGGCCGGTGTCCGGCCGGGCGGGTGGCAAGGGCGTCAACGTGGCCCGGGTGCTGCACCAGCTCGGCCACGCCACGCTGGCCACCGGCCCGCTCGGCGGTCCGCTGGCCGGGGAGTTCCGCGCCGAACTGGACCGGGCCGACCTCGGACACGAGTTCGTCGGGGTGGCCGCGCCGACCCGGAGCACGGTCACCGTGGTGGAGGCCGACGGGCGGGCCACCGTGCTGGCCGAGCCCGGCCCGGACCTGGCCGAGAGCTGGCCCGTGCTGCTGGCCCGGCTGGAGGAGCAGATCGCGCGAGCGGAGCTGGTGGTGCTGGCCGGCTCGCTGCCGGCGGGTCTGCCGCCGGACACCTACGGCGTGCTGGTCGACCTCGCACGTCGCCGTGCTGTCATGTCCATTGTGGACTCCGGTGGCGATGCGCTGCGACACGCGGTGGCGGCCGGGCCCGATCTGGTCAAGCCCAACCGCGAGGAGCTACGGGCCGCCACCGGTTCCGAGTCCATTGTGGATGGTATGTGTGCGTTGCTTGGCGCCGGGGCGCGACGCGTCGTGGTGTCGGCCGGGCCGGACGGTCTGGTCGGCGCGACGGAAACCCAGTGCTGGCAGGCGAAACCGGCACCGCTGGCCGCGGTCAACGCCACCGGCGCGGGCGATGCCGCGGTGGCCGCGCTCGCCGTCGGGCTGCTGGCCGAGGACGACTGGCCGGAGTTGTTGCGCCGCGCGGTCGCCTGGTCGGCCGCGGCCGTGCTGGAACCGCTGGCCGGAACCGTCGCCGTCCACCGGCTGGCCGAGTTGGCCGACACCACCTACATCACCGAGGAGCGCCCCGCATGCTGACCCCGACCGCCGAACTGGTGCACGCCGCCCAGGCCGCGAACTCGGCGGTGGCCGCGTTCAACGTGATCACCGTGGAGCACGCCGAAGCCATCGCCGAGGCGGCGGAGACCACCGGCCATCCGGTGATCCTGCAGCTGAGCCAGAACGCGGTGGCCTATCACCGGGGCGCGGCCGCGATCGCCGCCGCCTGCCGGGAAATCGCCCGCACCAGCACCGCCGCGCTGGCCCTGCATCTGGATCATGTGGAGGATGTCGAACTGCTCCACCAGGCGGCCGATCTCGGGGTCGGCTCGGTGATGTTCGACGCGTCCACGTTGCCGGAGAGGGAAAACATCGCGGCCACCCGGGCGGCGGCCGACTGGGCGCACCGGCACGGCCTGTGGGTGGAGGCCGAACTGGGCGAGATCGGCGGCAAGAGCTCGGCCCATACCCCGGGCGTGCGTACCGATCCGGCCGAGGCGAGCCGGTTCGTCGCCGCCACCGGGGTGGACGGGCTGGCTGTGGCGGTCGGGTCCAGTCACGCCATGGTGCAACGACGGGCCGAATTGGACCTGGAGCTGATCGACCGGTTGCACGCGGCGGTGCTGGTTCCGTTGGTGCTGCACGGTTCCTCCGGAGTTCCGGACGAGACGCTGCGCGCGGCCGTGTCGCATGGCATGGTGAAGATCAATGTCGGTACGCTGCTCAACATCGCGTTCACCGGCGCGGTTCGCGCGGCCTTGACGCAGCGCCCGGAACTGGTCGATCCCCGGCGCTATCTCGGCCCGGCCCGCACCGCGACGGCCGAGGTGGTCGCCCAGGCCATCCGGGTGATCTCGGAGCTCTAGGGAGCAGAACTGATGGTGTCCCGACGCGGCCGGGCGCCACGACCGACTTTCCAAACCAAATTTAACGCCGCCTTATGACATTGCGTTCACCGTTGACGTTGCTTGACTTCCCGTAATGGTCTAGTCCACTTTGGGAGGTAGTGGACCATCCCATGACGGGAGGAAGAACGTTGCGCTTACCACGAATTCGGCCTGCCGTGTGTGCCGCGGCCGCGGCGGTCGCGGTGACCACGGGGGTGCTGGTCACGGTGCTCAGCCCGGCGTCCGGTGCGGCCCCGGTGACCGCCGCCGCACCCCAGGTAGCTCCGGCCGCGACCAACTCGTTCGCGCACCCGGTGTACCTGATGCCGCTGGACAACAACCCGCCCGCGATCAACGACATCATGTCCGGCTCCGGCGAGAACCAGTTCAACCTGGCCTTCGTCCTGGACTCCGGCGGCTGCACCCCGGCCTGGGACGGCAGCAGCAGCGAGACCGTGTCCGGTGACACCGCGGTCGGTTCGGAGATCTCCGCGATCCGCGCGGCCGGCGGGGACGTCGCGGTGTCCTTCGGCGGTTACAACGGCACCGAACTGGGCAGCACCTGCGGCAGCGCGGACGCGCTGGCCGCCGCGTACCAGCAGGTGATCACCAAGTACAACCTGACCCGGGTCGACTTCGACTACGAGAACACCGCGCTGGACGCCAACACCGCGATCCGGTTCGGCGCCATCGCGACCCTGGAGAAGAACAACCCGAATCTCGTTGTGTCGCTGACCATTCCGATGACCACGGTCGGCTTCCCCGGCTCGGGCACCGACGAGATCAAGCAGGCGGTCGCGGCGGGTGCGCGGCTGGACATCATCAACGCCATGGACTTCGACACCGGGCTGAGCAGCGGCACCTCCGAGGTCTCCCAGACCGAGGACATCGCCAACACCGCGGTCAGCCAGCTGCAGTCGATCTACGGCTGGGACGCGGCCACCGCATGGTCGCACCTGGGACTGCAACTGATGAACGGTCACACCGACCAGCCCAGCGAGCTGTTCACCCAGGACGACTTCAACCAGTTGCTGGACTTCGCCAACAGCAACCACCCGGCCTGGTTCTCGTTCTGGTCGGAGAACCGGGACTTCCCGTGCCCGTCCGGCGTGACCGAGCCGTGGGCGCCGGGCGACTGCAGCAACGTCAGCCAGAGCGCCTACGACTTCACCAAGATCGTGGTGAAGTACACCGGCTGATCCTGCTTCCGTTCGACCGGCCGTGCACAATAACCGGTGCACGGCCGGTCTGGAGGGGGAACGAATGCGGGTGCTGATCATCGGCGGGGGAATCGCGGGCACCGCGGCCGCACTGGCCTTGCACGAGGCCGGCATGGCTGTCGAGGTGTTCGAGGCCCATGTCGGCGCCGGGGAGGACCTCGGCGCGTTCCTCACGTTGGCCGGCAACGGAATGCTCGCCCTGCATCAGTTCGACGCGGCGGGAGCCGTTGCCGCGGCCGGGTTTCCACTGACCAGCATGCAGGTGGTCGACGAGACCGGCGCGGCGCTGGCCACCGTGCCGCTGGGCGAGCCGGGCGATCCGGTGATCGGCTATCACTGTCTGCGCCGGGCCGACCTCGTCGCCGCGCTGCAAGGCGAGGTGGCGCGACGGGGCATCCCGCTACGGCACGGTGCCCGTTTGGTGTCCGCTCTTGAGGACGAAAACTCTGTCACCGCAACGTTTTCCGACGGGAACACCGCGATCGGTGACCTGTTGATCGGCGCGGACGGCCTGAATTCCCTGGTGCGCGGCCTGATCGACCCGCACGCCGCGCCGCCGCGGTACGCCGGGCAACGGGTGTTCTACGGCTACACCGCGGCCTGGCCGGACGTGGAACCGGACGCGGCCCGCATCGACATGCTGCGCGGAAGCACGGCTGCGTTCGGCCACACCTGCTCACCGTCGGCCGAGACGTACTGGTTCGCCCGGGTGCCCGGCGACCCGTTGACGCCGGCCCAGATCGCGGCCGGAACTCCGGCGGAGTGGCGGGAATTCCTGATTCCGTTGCTGCGCAGGGACAACACCCCGGCCGCCGGGATCGTCGCGGCCACCACCGACCGGCTGCTGGTCACCAACGCCAGCGACCTGCCCGACGTGCCCGGCTGGCGCACCACCCGGATGCTGCTCATCGGCGATGCCGCGCACGCCGCGTCCCCGGCCACCGGCCAGGGCGCTTCCATGGCCTTCGAGGACGCGGTGGTGCTGGCCAAAGCATTGCGGGACGGCACAAGTCTCGACGCGGCGCTGGAGAGTTACGAGCTCGTGCGCCGACCGAGGGTAAGCGCGAACATCGAGGCCAGCGCCCGGATGACCACCGCCCGGATGCCCGAGCGCGCCGACCGCGAGACGCAGAATCTACAGGCGCGGGCCCGGCGCAACACCCGGACCTCGCTACGCGACGACACCGAACTGATGGCCCAGCTCGACTGGGCCACGCCACTTCGGTGACCGACAGTGGGACGTGCGGTTGGACATGGAGGCGGGACTCGAACCCGCGCCCTCCCGGCCTCGGCCGGGGCGATCTGCCACCGATCTCCTCCATGATTGCTTGCCATCGGGCATGTTACCGAGTGGACCTCCCAGCGTCGCCGGAGTTCACCCAGCCGTTGCCGGACAGTTCAGGATCTGTGCTGTGCCGGGCGGTTTCATGGTACGGCAGAACCGGCAATTGTTCCGGCAGGCCGCTGCTGACCAGCTGGAGCCACGCGCGGGCGTGGAATTCCTTCACGCTGACCTCGACCGGCTGGTAGTCGGCTGGATCGATATCGCGATATCCGTGTTCCACCACGCCGTGGTAGATCTGTTCGGACACCACCAGCACCAGGTCGGCCCACGGATTGGTGCGCAGCTGGCGGTACACCGGGTCGCCGTTGACCAGGCGGCACGCGGCGATCAGGTCAGTGCCGGCCCAGCCCTGCGGATCGTCGTGCAGCTCCCCGGCGTGCAGTGCCACCCGCAGCCGGATGCGGGGCTGCCCGACGCTGGAGGTGTTGTGCCCGCGGATGCGCCGGGTTGCGCCAACTGCCGAAGCCACAGATGTCGATCACCAGGATCGACCGGTGTTCCGGCCCCCTCTCCCGCGTCCACCGGTCCGCCCGACGGCGCATCGCCTGTCCGACCAGTTTCGTCCGCCGACCCGAGGGCATTGACTCCACCTCATTTCCGACCGGTCCGGCCGACCGGCACTGCCCTGTTCCTAGGTCGGCGGCCCGGTCCGGACGGCACGGCGGGGTGACCGGAAAGACAACACCGCCGCGCGCCGTGACCGGCAGACTCGGCGGCGACATAGAAGTCAGATGTAGCGAACGCCTGTGACGCGAGCATGAGGAGGCTCGATGACCCAGCGCGGGAGGGGGACCGGGCGAGGACACGGCGCGGCGCAAACCGCGGACATCGCTTTTTCCGAACCCGCCGGGAGAGCCGGCATCGATCTGCCGGACTGCCTCGACGACGACGCGGATTCCACCGGCGAACCGCACCAACCAGCGGCGCGGCGCAGGCAGGGCGACCTGGATCTGGTGGCCGCGCTCGCCGACACCGGTTTCACCGGACCGAATTGGGACCGGTTCGCCAATGAACTGGCCCGCTACGGGCACGCTGTGGTGCTGGCCTGGCTGCGCACCGGCGAGATGTTCGCCCAATGCGTGCGGCGCCACCGCCCACTGAGTCCGCCGCCGGTGTGGTGGTGCGAGGAGGACCGGATCACCCTGGCCGACGACACGGTTTTCCAGGGAATTCTGGACTTTCGCGAGCGCGGTCTGCGCGGCGGGCAGTGGCGCCCGGACGGCGGCGCCAGTCTGCGCACCTACTTCGTGGGCAGTTGCGTACTGGCCTTTCCCAACGTGTACCGCCGATGGCGCACCGAAGGGGAGGCCAGCCGCCAGGCCGCGCTCGCCGCCCGGCCGGTGGACGTCATCGAAGACCGGGCCTTACCGGACGATCCGTGCGAACTGGCGGTGCGCGAACTGCACCTGGCCGACTGCCTCGCCGGGGTGCCCGACGAACGGACCCGACAGGCCATCCTGTACCAGGAATTCGGCTACAGCCTCAAGGAGATCGCCGAACTGCTGGCTGTCACCCCGGGTGCGGTCAAACAGTTGCTGGCCAGACAACGAGAACGCGGATCCCGCGCGTCGCAGAACGGGGGCGCACATGGCTAACCTCCATTCCCGGCTGCCCCGGCACCGGACGATCCTCGCGGTGGACATCGAACCGGCACCGGCCCGGGTGTCCGCCCAGGCCGACCTGGCTGGCCTGATCGACCGTTCTTCCTTTGGCACGGAAGGCGGGGTGAGCCTGCGCCGGCGCACCTCGCCGGGCGCCGCGGACGCGCTGCTGGCCCGGCTGCGACAACACGAGCGCACTGTTTCCCCTGCTGGGAAAGGGAAGTACCAGCGAGAGCGGGATCGGTTGCGTGGGGTGATGTACGAACTGGTGGACCGTAGCCTGGTGGCCAGTGGCATTACACCCGCATACCGCGACGGCTTCCTGGATCGGGGCGACGGGCTGCTGGCGCTGATCCATCCGGTGGACGAGGTGCCGAAAACCGTGCTGTTGAGCCAGGTCATCCCGCACCTGACCGAGCAACTCGGAGCGCACAACGCGGGCTGCGCGGCGAGTGGCCTGCGGATGCGCGCGGTGTTGCACGCCGGTGAGGTGCACTTCGACGACCGGGGCTGTTTCGGTGAGTCGCTGGACGTCGCGCTGCGGTTGCTGGACTCGCCGGAGGTGAGGGGGATCTTCCGGCGGACCACCGATTCGTTGCTGTGCGTGGTGTCCGACAACATCTACCGCACCGTGGTGCGGCACGGCTATGACGGCATCGATCAACGCGGTTTCGTCCCGGTGGCCCAGGTGCAGGTGGCCGGTCGCGAACACAACGGCTGGGTGTGGTTGTCCGCGGAGGAATCCGCCCACCTGACCGGACCGCCGGAGTCCGCGGTGCCGCCGGTGATCGTGGTGCACCACAACCCGACCTGGCGGGAGCTGATCACCCGCCGGCTCACCGAACGGGGGTTCCCGGTGCTGGCCGGTACCGAGGATGTGTTCGCCGCCAACCGGCTGGCTCGTTCAGCGCGACCGGACGCGGAGTTGGTCGATCTCATCTCCACCGATGAAGTCCCGAGAATTATCGGGGATGTCCGGGACGCGCGCATCCTCATTGTTTCCGAGGAAGGAGACCGTAGCGCGGCGGTGCGAACCGTGTCGGCCGGGGCGACCCAGGTGATCGCCGATCTCAACGCCTGGTGAGCGATTCTCGTTGTGCCGTAAGGGGTGCGCCGTCCGGAGGAGCTCCGGGCGGGCGCGCGAGCGGATGCACACCCGGGTGCACGGTCGCGTGGATGCCGTGCCGCCGTTGGAGTGAGCCGGTCTCGATTGGCCTCACCGGGCCGAATAGGGTGAAACCATGAGCACGGTGGAGGGTTCGCTGCGGGCCATGCTCGCACAGGGCGAGCGGGACGGCACCCTCGGGCCCGGCGCGAAGCTGCCCCCCGAACGCGATCTGGTCGCCCGCTGGGGTGTGCCGCGCAGCGAGATCCGCCGGGCCATGGCGGTGATCGAACGGGAGGGGCTGGTGGTCCGGCACGTCGGCCGGGGCACCTTCCGGGCCGGCAGCACCGCACCCATGCTCCCGGCCGCGGCCCAGGCGTCCGCGGACACCACGCCGGCCGAGATCATGCAGGTGCGGCAGATGCTGGAACCGCAGACCGCCATGCTGGCCGCGCGCCTGGCCACCCAGGCCGATCTGGACCGGATTTCCGACTGCCTGGCCGCGGGCGGCGCGGCGGTCGACGCGGCCGAGTTCGAAGAGTGGGACACCCGGCTGCATCGCGGCATCGCCATCGCCGCGCACAACGGCCTGCTGATGAACCTGGTCGACGTGATGAACTCCGCGCGGGCGCTGCCCATCTGGGGCAGCCTCAAGCGGCGCACCTCCACCGCCGCGCTGCGGGCCTGCTACCACGAGGAGCACACCGCGATCGTGGACGCGCTGCGCGACCGGGACCCGCACGGTGCGGCCGCGGCCATGCGCGGCCACCTCCAGCACGTCACCGACAGTCTGCTCAGCCGACCCGCGGAACTGCTCAGGGCCGCTCGTGGGCCCGCGGTACGACCAGGCCCGATTCGTATGCGGTGACCACCGCCTGGGTCCGGTCGCGCAGGCCGAGTTTGCCCAGCACCCGGCTGACGTGCGTCTTCACCGTCTCCTCGGTGACCACCAGCCGGGCCGCGATCTCCGGGTTGGACAGGCCCTCGGCCATCAGCCGCAGCACCTGCGTCTCCCGTGGGGTCAGCGTGGCCAGCGCGCCGTCCGGCCGGGCCGGGCGGGGCGAGAGGCGGGTGAACTCGCCGATCAGCCTGCGGGTCACCGTGGGCGCGAGCAGCGCCTCGCCCGCCGCGACCACCCGCACCGCGTCGAACAGCCGCTCCGCGGTGACGTCCTTGAGCAGGAACCCGCTGGCCCCGGCGCGCAGCGCGTCGTAGACGTACTCGTCGAGGTCGAACGTGGTCAGTACCAGCACCCGCGGACCGGTCGGCCCGGCCAGACGGCGGGTGGCCTCGATGCCGTCCATCCTGGGCATGCGCACGTCCATCAGCACCACGTCCGGCCGCGTCTCCTCGCATACCGCGACCGCGGCCGCGCCGTCGGCGGCGGTGCCGACCACCTGGAAGTCGGGCTGGGTGTCCAGCAGGGCGGCATAACCGGAGCGCACCACCTGGTGATCATCGGCCACCACGACCCGCACCATGGCGTTCATGCGGTCACCCGCGCGGTGGCCGGGAGGGTTGCCTCGACCAGGAATCCGCCCACCGCGGCCGATCCGGTGCGCAGCGTGCCGCCCACCGCGGCGGCCCGTTCCCGCATGCCGGGCAGTCCGTGGCCTTCGGTCGCGTCCGCGCGCAAACCCGGGGCGGGCACTCGGAAACCCGGGCCGTTGTCCCGGATTCGCAGCCACAGCACGGTGTCGGTGTAGCGCAGTTCCACGTCCACCGCGGCGCCCGGCGCGTGCCGGCGGGCGTTGGTCAGCGCTTCCTGCACGATCCGGAAGGCGGCCAGTTCCACGCCCGGATCCAGGTCGGCCGGCGGGCCGGACACGATCAGCCGGGTGACCGAGCCCGCCGCCGCCCGCGCCTCGTCGACCAGGTCGTTGAGCTGGTGCAGGCCCGGCTGCGGCTGCCGCTGCGCGACCGGTTCGGCCGCGTCTTCCCGTAAGACCCCGAGCAATCGGCGCATCTCGGTCAGCCCGGCCCGGGCGGTGTCGCCGATCTCGGTCAGCCGGCGGGCCCCGGCCGCGGGCAGCTCAGGGGTGGTCAGCCGCGCCGTTTCCGCCTGCACGGCGATCATGGAGATGTGGTGGGCCACCACATCGTGCAGTTCCCGCGCGATGCGGGCCCGTTCGCCTCGGGCGGTGTGCTCCACCAACGATTCGGCGATGGCCTGGCGCGCGGTCCGGTGCATCGACGCCTCGCCCCGGGCCCGGTCGGCGATGCCGGCGAAGGCGGCGGCCGGGGCGAGCGTGGCGAGCAGCACGGTGCGCACCCCCGGCGGCCCGGCCAGCGCGAGCACCAGGAACGGCAGGCTCAGGCCGACCGCGAGCAGCGGCCCGCCGGCCCGGCCGAGCCGGAACAGGGCCACCACCTGGGCCAGCAGCCCGGCCACGGCCAGGGTGTGCGACACGGTGAGGGACAGCAGCACCGCCGGGGTGATCAGCAGCGCGGCGGGCAGCGGGCGCAGCAGTGCGATCGGCGCGGTGGTGACGACGGCCAGCAGACACAGCACCAGGGCGAAGGAGATGCCGTTGCCGCGCAGGTTGGGCGCGGTCGCCAGCGTTTCGCTCGTCGCGCCCAGAACCAGTACCGCCCCGGTGATCCCGGCCGCGTACGGCCGCTCGGCCAGCCGCCGACCGGCGCCGGCCCAGTCGTTCGCCGCGCTCACCCGCTCATTGTGGCCGCAGTCCGGCGATCGTGGCGTCCCTCGTGGGAGGGACCCGCCTCCCTGACGTCAGGGAGGCCGAAGATGGCTCCGTGGTGGGACGACCAGAGAAGCGGGAATTCCTAGGGTCACCGAGCATGGACGCAACCATCGAAGTTTCCGGCTTACGCAAGAGATTCGGCTCCGCGGTGGCGCTGGACGGGCTGTCCTTCACCGTCACCCCCGGCCAGGTGACCGGGTTCGTCGGGCCCAACGGCGCGGGCAAGTCCACCACGATGCGGGTGATCCTCGGGCTGGACGCGCCCGACGCGGGCACCGCGCTGGTCGGCGGGCAGCCCTACCGGAGTCTGCGGCATCCGTTGCGGTGCCTGGGCTCCCTGCTGGACGCGGGCGCGTTGCAGCCCAGCCGCAGCGCTCGCAACCACCTGTTGTGGCTGGCCCATTCGCAGGGGCTGGGGGCGCGCCGGGTGGACGAGGTGATCGAGCAGGCCGGGCTCGGCTCGGCTGTGCGCCGCAAGGCGGGCGGGTTCTCGCTGGGCATGCGGCAGCGGCTGGGGGTCGCCGCCGCGCTGCTGGGTGATCCGCCGATCCTGATGCTGGACGAGCCGTTCAACGGCATGGACCCGGAGGGCATCGTGTGGATGCGCGGGTTCCTGCGGTCGCTGGCCGGGCAGCGGCGGGCGGTGCTGGTGTCCAGTCACCTGATGAGCGAACTGCAGGACACCGCCGATCATCTGGTGGTGATCGGCCGGGGCCGGGTGATCGCGGACACCGGGGTGGCCGACCTGATCGCGGCCGCGTCCGGGGACCGGATCACATTGCGCACCGGAGCGCGCACCCCGGCGATGACCGTGCTGGCCCGCGCGGGCGCGACCGTGGCCGCCACCGGGCCGGACACCGTCACCGTGTCCGGGCTGACCGGCGAACGGATTTCCGCGCTGCTGGCCGAGGCCGGGGTGCCGGTCACCGAGCTGGTCGCGCACCGCGCCTCGCTGGAGGAGGCGTACATGGAGCTGACCCGGGACGCGGTGGACTTCCGGGCCGCGCCGGCCGAGGAAGCGCAGCGATGAGCGCCGGGGTGGCCGCGCCGGAGCGGTCCGGGCGCTCGGGCGGGCGGCTCGGGTTCGGTTCGTTGTTGCACGCGGAGTGGACCAAGTTCCGCACCGTGCGGGGCTGGGTGATCGGTTTGCTGGTGGCGATCGGGGTGACCGTGCTGGTCGGCCTGGCCGGGCCTGCGGGCACCTCGATTTCCTGTAGCGGGCCGGACAACCAGCCGTGTCAGCACCAGGGGCCGCCGACCGGGCCGGACGGGCAGCCGGTGTCCGACGCCTTCTACTTCGTGCACCGGTCGTTGACCGGCAACGGCAGCATCACCGCGCGGGTCACCTCGCTGACCGGGTTGTACTCGCCGCGGGGCGTCAGTCAGGCCGGTGTGGGGACGGCCGGTATGACTTCCGGGGTGCAGCCGTGGGCCAAGGTCGGGGTGATCGTCAAGCAGGACACCCAGGAGGGTTCGCGGTATGCGGCGGTCGCGGTGACCGGCGGGCACGGGGTGCGGATGCAGTACGACTACACCCAGGACATGGCGGGCCTGCCCGGTTCGGTGTCCGCGAGCTCGCCGCGCTGGCTGCGGCTGGTCCGAGCCGGGGACACGCTCACCGGCTACGACTCGGCCGATGGCATGGCCTGGACCGAAATCGGCACGGCCACGCTGACCGGACTGTCCAGCACTGTCCAGATCGGACTGTTCACCGCCTCGCCCGACTACGTGGTGATCGACCAGTCCTTCGGCGGCGCCAGCAGCGCGGGCGGGCCCACCCAGGCCACCGCGCTGTTCGACCGGGTGGCGCTGACCGGGACGGGCACCGGCTGGACCGGCACCCAGCTCGGCGGGACCGGTCCGGCCGGCGGGTCGACCGGGGGATACCAGCAGTCCGGCGGGCAGTTCACGGTGCGCGGCTCGGGGGACATCGCGCCGCAGACCGACGGCATGGGTACGGGCCGGACCATGCAGGACGCGCTGGTCGGCTGGTTCGCGGGGCTGATCGCGGTGATCGTGGTGGCCACGATGTTCGTCACCGGCGAGTACCGCCGGGGCCTGATCCGCACCACGTTCGCGGCCAGCCCGCGACGGGAGCGGGTGCTGGCGGCGAAGGCGATCGTGCTCGGCGGGGCCGGTTTCGTCGTCGGGGTGGTCGCCTCGGCGATCGCCATTCCGGTGGTGGGGGCGGTGGAAACGGCCAAGGGCCTGGCGGTGCGCGGGGCCGACACGGCCGAATATGTGCAGGTGGTGGTCGGTACCGGGTTGCTGGTCGCGGTGGTCGCCGTGCTGGCGCTGGCCGTGGGCACACTGCTGCGGCGCAGCGCCGGAGCGGTGACCGCGGTGATTCTCGCGGTGGTGCTGCCCTATCTGCTCGCGGTGGCCTCGGTGCTGCCCGCGGGCGCGGCGGAATGGCTGACCCGGCTCACTCCGGCCGCGGCGTTCGCCATCCAGCAGACCGTGCCGGCCTATCCGCAGGTGGTGGCCAGCTACACCCCGGCCAACGGCTACTTCCCGTTGCCGCCGTGGGCCGGTTTCGCGGTGCTGTGCGGGTACACCGCGGTGGCGCTGGGACTGGCCGTGGTCGCGCTGCGCCGGCGGGACGCATGATGCCGGTGCGCACCGGGATGTCCTTGCTGGGCGCCGAATTCGCGGCGGCCCTGCACGCCGAGTGGACCAAGCTGCGCACCCTGGCCGGCACCGGCTGGCTGCTGCTCGGTGTGGTCGCGGTGACCCTGGCGCTGAGTCTGGCCGCGGTGTCCGAGGTGACCTGCCGGGCGGCCGGGTGCGGGCAGGATCCGGCCAAGGTCAGCCTGACCGGGGTGGAATTCGGGCAGGCGCTGGTCGCCGTGCTCGCCGTGCTGGCCATCAGCGGCGAGTACGGCACCGGGATGATCCGGCTGACCTTCACCGCGCTGCCCCGCAGGCTGGTGGTGCTGGCGGCCAAGGCGTGCACGGTCAGTGGGCTGATCGCCGCGTCCGGGGTGCTCGCGGTCGCCGGGTCGCTGGTGCTCGGGCGGATCTTCCTGCCCGGCAACGGTTTCACTGCGACCAACGGCTATTCTTCCATTGTGGACGCGGCGACCGTGCGGGCCGGTCTTGGCACGGTGGGCTATCTGGTGCTGATCGGGTTGCTCGCGCTCGGGCTGGCCACCGCGGTGCGGGAGGCTGCGCTGGCCATCGGGTTCGTGCTGGCCCTGGTGTACCTGTTCCCGCTGGTGGCGCAACTGGTCACCGACCAGGACTGGCACCGGCGGCTGCTGCAGCTCGGCCCGATGACCGCCGGACTGGACGTGCAGGCCACGGTCAATCTGGCGGCCCAGCCGTTGTCGCCGGGCGCGGGGCTGGGCGTCATGGCGTGCTGGGCCGCCGGTGGCCTGCTGCTCGGCGGGCTGGTGCTGGCCGCTCGCGACGCCTGAACCCGGCCTGACGATGATGTCCGGAACCCGCCGACGAACCGCCGGAACCGGGCCCATACTGGACCGGTGATCCTGCCCGACACCGACACCTGCTATCGCGCGGTGACCGGCCGGGACGACCGGTTCGACGGCTGGTTCTACACCGCCGTGCGGACCACCGGCATCTACTGCCGCCCGTCGTGCCCGGCGGTCACCCCGCAGCGGCGCAACGTGTCGTTCTATCCCAGCGCTGCCGCCGCCCAGCGGGCCGGCTACCGGGCCTGCAAGCGCTGCCGCCCGGACGCCTCGCCCGGCTCCCCGGAGTGGGACGTGCGCGGCGATCTGGCCGGGCGGGCGCTGCGGCTGATCGGCGACGGGGTGATCGACCGGGACGGGGTGGCCGGACTGGCCCGCCGGCTGGGCTATTCCGAGCGTCAGGTGGCCCGCACCCTGCTGGCCGAGGTGGGCGCCGGGCCGCTCGCCCTGGCCCGGGCGCAACGCGCGCAGACCGCCCGGGTGCTGCTGGAGACCACCGACCTGCCGATGGCCGACATCGCGTTCAGCGCCGGATTTTCCAGCGTGCGCCAGTTCAACGACACGGTGCGCGAGGTGTTCGCCACCACCCCGTCGCTGCTGCGCGCCCACCGGCGGGCCCCGGCCGTCGCCGACCCGGGGACGATCGCGCTGCGGCTGCCCTACCGGGCCCCAATGGACCTCGGCGCGACGCTGGACTTCCTTGGCGAACGGGCGATCCCGGGCGTGGAGGTCAGCGAGCCGGACCGGTTCACCCGGGTGATCCGCGCGCCGCACGGACCGGCGCTGGTCACCCTGTCCGCGGCCGAGGGTGCGGTGGCCTGCACGCTCGGGCTGACCGATCAGCGCGACCTGGTCATGGTGGTGTCCCGGGTGCGTCGGTTGCTCGATCTGGACGCCGATCCGTGTGCGGTGGACGCCTGCCTCGGCACCGATCCGAGCTTGAATCCGTTGGTGGCCAAGCATCCCGGGCTCCGCGCACCGGGCACGGTGGACGGCTTCGAGATGGCCGTGCGGGCCGTGGTCGGCCAGCAGATCTCGGTCAGCGGCGCGACCACCGTACTGGGCCGGATCACCGCCGAGTTCGGTCCGGAAGCCTTTGCCGGCAAGGACTTCCGGCTGTTTCCCAGCGCCGGGGAGTTCGCCGGGGTCGACCCGGCGCGGCTGCCCATGCCCAAGGCGCGGGCGCGGACTCTGCTCGCTCTGGCGCAAGCCTGCGCGTCCGGCGAACTGACCCTGGACCCGGGCGCGGACCGGGAAGCCGAGCGGGCCGCGCTGCTGGCGCTGCCCGGGATCGGCCCGTGGACGGCCGACTATCTCGCGCTGCGCGCGTTCAGCGACCCGGATGTGTTGCTGGCCACCGATCTCGGCGTGCGCAGATCGGCGCGGCGACTGGGCGTCGACCTGGCCGACGGCCGTCCGGACTGGGCCCCGTGGCGGTCCTACGCCACCCATCTGCTGTGGTCGGCGCTGCACGGTTGACACGGTCGGTTGGGTTGCGCAACTCTGGAGCTCAGCGAGCTGACAAGGAGGCCGGCTGAGCATGGAGTGGACCGGCGCGCGATACGCGGACACCCCCACCGTGGAGGCGAGCACCTGGATCGACGCCTCGCCCGAGCGGATCTGGCCGCTGGTCAGCGATGTCGCGCTGATGCCGGACATGAGCGGTGAACTCCAGGCGGTGGAATTGCTGGACGGCGCCCGCGAACCGGGGCTGGGCGTGCGGTTCCGCGGACACAACCGGCATCGGGCGATGGGCGAGTGGTCCACCACCTGTCAGGTGGTGGAGTTCGAGCCGGGCCGGGTGTTCGGCTGGGCGGTGGGCGATCCGGCGCAACCGGCCGCGAGCTGGTGCTTCCGGCTGACCGGCGAGGACGGCGGAACCAAGTTGTCCCAATGGATGCGGATCGGCCCCGGGCCCTCGGGCCTGACTCCGGCCATCGAGCGGATGCCGGACAAGGAACAGAAGATCATGTTCGTGCGGATGCGCGAACTGCACACCAGCATCACCAACACGTTGGCGGACATCAAGAAGCGCGCCGAGTCCTGATGCGGACCGCGACCACGGTCGAGGCGTCCGGCGGCGACGGCTGGCGCTCGACAGCGGATTTCGTCGTGGAGGCGGAGAAACTCGGTCTGGACGTGTGCTGGGTGGCCGAGGCGTGGGGCTCGGACGGGCCGTCGGCGCTGGGCTACTACGCCGCGCGCACCGAGCGGATGTGGCTCGGCTCGGGCATCATGCAGGTCGGCACCCGCACGCCGACCCTGGTGGCGCAGACCGCGATCACCCTGTCCAATCTCTCCGGCGGCCGGTTTCTGCTCGGTCTTGGCGCGTCCGGGCCGCAGGTGATCGAGGGGCTGCACGGGGTGGCGTTCGACCGGCCGCTGGCCCGCACACGGGAGACCGTGGAGATCGTGCGCCGGGTGTTCGACGGCGGCAAACTTTCCTTCTCGGGCAACGAGTTCCGGATTCCGCGGCCTGGCGGGGACGCCGTGCCGATGCGGCTGTCCGCCCGGGCCGAGCACCGCATCCCGGTCTACCTGGCCACCCTCTCGCCGGGCCTGCTGCGGCTGACCGGGGAACTCGCGGATGGCTGGCTGGGCACCAGTTTCGTGCCGGAGGGCGCGGCCGAAGCGTACTTCGCGCACCTGGACGACGGACTGGCCCGGGCCGGCCGGACGCGGGCGCAACTGGATGTGTGCCAGGGCGCGGAGGTGGCGTTCGCGCCGGACGAGGACGCGTTGCGGGCCATGGTGGCCGGGCGGCGCGCGGAGCTGGCGTTCAGCCTGGGCGGCATGGGATCGGCCGGCGCCAACTACTACAACCGCGCCTACGGCCGGCAGGGCTGGGCCGAGGTGGCGGGCGCGGTGCGCGAGCGCTGGCAGGCGGGGGACCGGGCCGGCGCGGCCGAACTGGTCACCGACGAGATGGTGCTGGCCACCACGCTGATCGGCACCGAACCCATGGTCCGCAACCGATTGCGGGTGTGGCAGGAGGCAGGAGTGGACACCGTGCGGCTGTATCCGGCCGGCGACACGCTGGACGCCCGGCTGGCCACGCTGGCCCGCGCCATCGAACTGGTGCGCGAGCTGGAGCGCTCCTGACGAGGTGGGGCTCCGCGAACGCCGAAGCGTCGCGAAGCCCCACGGAGTTGTCGCCGGCTGGGTCAGCAGGTGAGGTTGCTGCCCGGCGACACGCCCAGGATTCCGGTGAACTGCTGGTAGAGATTCACTCGGTCCTGCATTTCCGCGGTGTTGCCGCCGTTGCACTCGATGCTGCCGTTGATGGCCCAGATCGTCTGGCCGAATCCGGCCCCGTTGACCATGGCGTTGTGCGCGGTCATCGTGCCCGGGCCGGTCTGGGTGTCCCAGTACCAGAGCGCGGTCTGCCACGAGGTCGCCGAGTCGGTCGCGACCAGGCTCGGGTTGTCCAGCAGGTCGATGCCAAGCGCCTGGCCTGCCGCGTAGTAGTTGAAGTTCCAGCTGATCTGCAGCGGGCCGCGGCCGTAGTAGGCGTACGTGCCGGCCGGGCAGCCGTAGGACTCGCTGGCGCAGTAGTCGCCCGACTGGTCGACCTCGTTGATGTAGACCAGCCCGCCGGTCTCGTGCGAGACGTTGGCCAGGAACGCGGCGGCCTCCTGCAGTTCCACGGTGCTGCCGCCGGTGTTGGCGAACTGCGGGTAGGCGCTCATCGCCGAGACCAGCCCGGCGTAGGTGTAGAAGGAGTTCCGGTTCGGGAACATCTGGTCGAACTGGGCCTCACTCACCACGAAGCCCGACGACGGCGACGTCGTGCCACCGCCACCGCTGCAGGTGCCCTCGTCGGTCCACACGCCGCTGGTGCCGGGCGGCTGCTCGTTCTGCGTCCACCATTTGGCCTCGTAGTTGTGGCCGTTGAAGGAGGCGGTCATTCCCCCGGTGTACACCTGGGATGCGCTCCATGCGGTCGCACAGGCCGGATCCGCGGAAGCCGACGCGGCCGGGAGGATGAAACTGAGGGCGGCCGCCAGCGCGATCGAGACCAGGCCCGCCAAAGCTAATCGAAAGGACATACGCGCTCCTTTGCGCCGCAGGGGATAGCGACGGAGATGCCGACGGAGATGCCGGAGGGGCGAATGCCGCCCGGCCCTGTACACACTGAACCCCATTGGTCTAAACCAGTCAAGAGTCCAGTAGTAGCCCACAGGTTCGGGTAATTCCGTGAAAATGTGAACGGCGCCGGTGACGGCAGCCTGGCGGAGGGCGGTGGTCAGTCCACTGTGGTCTGATCGGCGTGCCAGTCGAGCACGCGCATGGCGCGCAGGGTGTTCCAGCGGCTGGGCCGGCCGTCGCCGTCCTCCAGCGCGAAGTGCACCGCGCCGGGATGGGTGTGGTCCAGCAGCCAGGTGCCGTCCGGTTGCCGGGCGGCCCGCACCAGTTCGATCGCCTCGGACAGGCGGGGATCGGGTTTCTCGCCGGTGGCGCGGAAGTAGTCCAGCGCGTGCAGCACGTCGTAGTGCCACCAGGTGGGGAAGGCGAACCGCAACCAGTCCGGATCGGCCACCTCGCCGGTGCTCAACCGCCGGAACAGCTTGCGCCGCAACAGGTATTCCTCACCGCGCCGTCGCGCCGCGCGGATCTCCGCGCTCCCGCCGGTGCTCCGTTCGAACTCCAGCAGCCCGTCCAGCACACAGATCGTGGTGTGGAAGGAGGACCGGACCGACCCGTTCTCCGTCTCGCAGTTCCAGCCGCCGTCCGCCAACTGCTCGCCCAGCAGCAGGGTGACGATGTCCTGGACCGGCTCACCGAAATACGCGCCAAGCGCGACGGTCCGCCCGTTGATGCACGGCTCGACCTCACCGGCGAAGAACGGCTGCCCGGCGTGCTCCCACCGGCAGTTCTCCCGCACCAGCGCGACCGCCGCCCGTACCGGCTCGGCCGCCGGGTCCACGCCGAACGCCCGCAACAACACCAGTGTCGGATAGGTCGAGGTCCACGGCTGTCCGGCGGAGAAGTCGCCGCGGAAACCGGCCGGGAAACACGCCCCACCAGCCCACTGGCCGTCCGGGTCGCGCACCGCGAGCAGCCGGGCGCCCCAGCCTTCGGTCGCCACCCGGGCCCGCTCGACGGACACCTCGGCCGGCGACGCGCCGGTCAGCTCGCGCAGCACCTGCCAGCGCAGCGCGGGATCGGAGTCCAGCAACCAGTCGGTGACCGTCATCCGCGAACCGTAGCGCCGTCGGCCGACAACCGCGGGTCAGCGCAGCGCCGAGCCGATGCTGATCCCGCCATCCACGTCCAGCACCACGCCGGTGACGTAGCCGGCCGCGTCCGAGCACAGGAAAGCGGCGGCCTCGGCGATGTCGTCCGGCGAGCCGATGTGGCCGACCGGGACCCGGGAGGTGAGTTTGTCCCGGGCAGCCGAGTTCATCGAGGCCAGCATCGGAGTGTCGATCAGGCCGGGGGCGATGGTGTTCGCGGTGACGCCGAACCGGGCGCCCTCCAGCGCGATGGTGCGAATCATGCCGACCATCCCGGCCTTGGCCGCCGCGTAGTTGGCCTGGCCGAAATTGCCCCGCCAGCACATTGAGGACATGGCCAGGATGCGCCCGTATCCGCGGGCCTTCATCCCGGCGAACACCGCGCGGCTGCAGTGGAACATGCCGCGCAGGCTCACATCGACCACCTGGGTCCAGTCCTGGTCGGTCATCCACTCCAGCCGGTTGTCCCGGATCACCCCGGCGTTGTTGATCAGCACGTCCACCCGGCCGAACGCGGCCACGGTGCCGGCGATCCAGTCGTCGACCTGGTCGGCGTCGGTCACGTCGACCACCGAGGGCAGCACCGGTCCGGCTTCCAGTCGCCCGGCCGCGTCCTTCACCGCCACCTCGCTGATGTCGCAGATCGCCAGCCGGGCCCCCTCGGCGGCGAACCGCTCGGCCATGGCCCGCCCGAGCCCCTGGCCCGCACCGGTGACGGCCACGACCCGGTCGGTGTAACGACGCATGCCTCACCCCTTCGTGCCGTGCCGGACGAACGCGTGCAGCGCGCCGGCCACGTCGGTCTGCTGCCAGTGCTCGGCGAAGATCGCCCGCTCGGTGGCCAGCACCGTCTCCGGGGAGGCGTCCGGCCGCGGGCCGAGCAGCCGCTTGATCCGGGCCGAGCTGCCCGGCGCGGTCGCGGCCAGCCGGTTGACCAGCGCGGCCAGCCAGTCTTCGATCTCCTCCGGCGGCAGCACCGCGGTGACGAAGCCGCTGGCCAGAAAGTCGTTTGCGGGCAACAGCTCTCCGGTGAGCATGAGCCGCCGGGCCAGCGGATCGCCGAGCTTGGCCGGCAAGCGCAGACTGGCTCCGCCCGCGGGCAGCTGGCCGTTGCGGACATGCCCGTCGCCGATCAGCGTGCCCTCGGCCGCCACCACCAGATCGCAGGCCAGGATCAGTTCCAGCCCGCCGGCCACCACGTGCCCGTGCACCGCGGCGACCACCGGTTTCGAGCACTCGGCCAGCCGGATGCAGAACTCGGCCACGGTGGCCAGAAACGGCAGCGGACTGCGGTCCCGATCGGCCAGATAAGCCAGATAGGACAGGTCCGCGCCGGAGCAGAAGCTCGGGCCTGCGCCGTCGAGCACCACGACCGCGGTGCCCGGATCGGCGATGGCGTCGGTCAGGCCGGCATCCAGGGCCTGCACCAGGGTCGGGTTCAGCGCGTTGCGCCGCTCCGGCCGATTGAGCCGCAGCCGCCGCGCCGCGCCAGTCTGCCGGACCAGCAACGCCGACTGCCCGGTGGTGGACGCGGTGCTCACCGCCGAACGTCCTGCAATTCGCGCCGCCGGCGCTGGCGCAGCACGTGCCGCTGCACCTTGCCGCTGGCCGTCTTGGGCAGGACATCGATGAAGTGCACGGTGCGCGGGTAGGCGTGCGCGGCGAACCGGGTCTTGACCAGCCGCTGCAACTCCTCGACCAGTTCGGGTGTGCCGGTGCGCCCGTCGCGCAGCACGACGTAGGCCTCCAGCACCTCCCCGCGCAGCTCGTCCGGCGCGGCGATCACCGCGGCGTCGATCACCGCGTAATGGCCCAGCAGCACCGACTCCACGTCGTAGGGCCCGATCCGGTAACCGGCCATGATGATCACGTCGTCGTCCCGGGACATGAAGTGCCAGTAGCCTTCCTGGTCCACCAGCGCGGTGTCGCCGGTGTAGTACCAGCGGCCGTCCGGGCTGAACTTCTCCGCGCTCTTGCCGGGCTGTTCGTGGTAACCGGTGAACCAGGCCAGCGGGCTGTTGCGCAGGTCGAAGGCGATCCGCCCGAGGGCCCCGGGCGGGGCGGGCAGGTCCTCGTGCTCGCGCAGCACCACCGCGCGCCAGCCGGGCATCGGATGGCCCATGGTGCCCGCGCGCAGCGGCCGGGCCAACGCCGGATGGTGGTGGTTGTTGATCACCATTCCGGTTTCGGTCTGTCCATAGTGGTCGTGCACTGCCACGCCCAGCGCGTCGGCCGCCCACTCGTTCACCTCGGGGGTGAGCGGCTCGCCCGCGGCGGAGGCGGCGCGCAGAAAGAGCCGGCCCGGCGCGGTGGTGTTCGAGGCCCGCAGTGAGCGGTACACCGTTGGCGCGGCGGCGAAGTTGGTCACCCGCAGCCCACTCATCACCTGCCAGGTGAGCTCCGCGTCGAACCCGTGGTGCAGCCACACACTCGGCGCGCCGACGCACATCGAACCGATGATCCCGTAGTACAGCCCGTACGCCCAGCCGGGGTCGGCGGCGTTCCAGAACGTGTCCTCCGGCCGCAGATCCAGGCCGAATTCCATGTATGTGTGGAAACTGGTCAGCGCGGCGGCGGGCACCACAACGCCCTTGGGTCGGCCTGTGGTGCCCGAGGTGTAGATCTGGATGATCGGTCCGGAGCCGCCGACCGCCGCCGCGGGGAGGCCGGACTCGTGGCGGGCCAACAGATCCCGCATGTTCAGGTCGCCCTCGTCGAGTTCGTCGCCGACGACCACCACCCGCCACGGCGGGTCGACCGGCAGGTCCTCCCCGGGACGCAGTTTGGTTCGCTGGGCAGAATCGCAGATCACCACCTTGGCGCCGCTGCCCAGCACGCGCAGGGCGATCGCCGAAGGCGCGAACGCGGTGAACAACGGCACGTGCACCGCGCCCAGCCGCCAGATGCCCATGACCGCGATGAGCTGCTCGGCGCACTTGGACATCAGCACCGCGACGCGGTCGCCCGCGCCGACCCCGAGTTCGGCCAGGGCGGCGGCGAACCGGGCGGACGCCTCGGACAGTTCGCCGTAGGTCAATGCGGTGACCCGGAGATCGGATTCCACGATCGTATAGGCGATCGCGTCCACCGGATGACGATCACACAGCACATCGGCGACGGACAGTTCGGGATCACCGTAGATTCTGGACAATTCCTGAATTCGCCCGGTCGGTGCGGCGGAGGAGTCCTTGGCGGGGAGGGACATCATTGTTCCCTTTCACGTCAGCGGGCTACACGCTGGTACCGTGAGACGTACTTTAGTACCCAGGTCGGTATTGAACAAGGGTGGCCCAGAATCCCGGGCCGGCGCTGAAGTGGATCAGGAACGGTTGGTCAACGCGGCCAGCACCAGGTCGCTGAGCTCGCCGTAGGCGTCGCCCGAGGACAGTCCGGTCCTGATCAGCAGCTGACCGTGCTGGATGCCGTCGATGAGCAGGCTGACCGCCTCGCCGACGAACTCCGCGTGCAGTGCGCGGAAGTACCCCTCGGCCACGCCCTCACGGATGAATTCCCGCACCCGGCGGGCCGCCGCGGCGGAGTTGATCGCGTAGATCTCCCGGGTGGAGTCCTGCACCACCATGTCCTGGTAACAGGCCGGGGACATACGGCGCATCTGGTCGCCGACCGCGGCCAGGTAGGCGGCGATCCGTTCGGACGGGTCGGCCACCCCGGCCACCCGCCGCTCCACCGCCGCGGCCGCATCCCGGAAGAAGTGCTTGACCGCGGTGGTGACCAGGAACTCCTTGCTGGAGGAGATGGCGTAGAGGGTCGACTTGGAGCACTGCAGCCGGGCGGCCAACTGGTCCACGGTGAGATCGGCGAAGCCCTCGTCGAGCACGATCTCCCGGATGTGCCCCAGCAGCTGGGCGCGTCGATCCTCGTCGATGCGTCGCTTGCGCCGGTTGGTCGTGCGCAGCGAGGCCAGTCCGACAGCTGCTGGAGGCTCCATGAAACGCCCTTCGTCCCGGTGGTGGGAGTACCCCTCGCGATACCTGTGCACCGACCAAAGTACCGGCGGCGGCAAGCGGCTCCCCGAGGTGACCCTTGTCGGAGCAGCTTCAGGGTACTACAGTACGACGAGAAGTACCCAACAATGATCGGGCCGACAATCCCGAATCCCGCCGGAACTCTTTCGTGACCACGCCGCAGTGACCACAAAGCAGTGGAGTCCCGATGTCGATTACCGAGATTCAACAGCCGGCGCCGCCCGCCACGGACGGACCGGAGCCGCGCTACGAGGTCGAACTCATTCGCGATCTCCGCATTCCGACCGACGATTCGGACATTTCCCTGTCCGCCGATCTTTTTCTCCCGGTCACCGCCGATCCGGTGCCCGCGACAGTGACGATCCTGCCCTACCGCAAGGACAACGTGGCCGGGCACGAGAACCATGCCACGCTGCGCTGGTTCGCCGAGCGCGGTTTCGCCGGACTGCTGGTGGACCTGCGCGGCACCGGTTCCTCGGACGGTACCCAGTTCCCGCCGTTCGATCCGCGCGAGGCCGACGACGCCGCGGCGGTGATCGCCTGGGCCGCCGCGCAACCCTGGTGCACCGGTCACATCGGCATGTGGGGCCACTCCTACGGGGCCATCCTGGCGCTGCGCACCGCCGCCCGGCGGCCACCCGACCTCAAGGCGATCGTGCCGATCATGGGCGCGTTCGACCCCGGCCGCGAACTGATTCATCCAGCCGACGGGCCGGGCTTCGTCATCACCGCGTCCTGGGGCATGCACACCCTGCTCAACCAGTTGCTGCCGCCGCTGCACGATCACTTCACTCCCGAGCAGCAGCGTCGTTGGCGGGATCGGCTGCGGGCCGCGGAACCGTGGATCGTGGACCTGTTCCGGCACGGCCCGGAGGACCCACTGTGGCGGTCCCGGGCGATCGACGCGTCCGCGCTGGACATCCCGGCATTCTTCATCGCCGGCTGGCGCGACTGGTTCTGCACGCCCATGGTCCGTGCCTACGAAACCGTTGGCACGCCAAGGAAACTGCTGATCGGTCCGTGGGGACACGACACCCCGGACACGGCCGAGCACGAGCCGGTCGAACACCGCGGCCTGCTGCTGGACTGGTGGCGCCGCTGGCTGCGCGACCCCGCGCCGGCGAGCGACGATCAGGCCGAGGTGCTGTTGTTCGAACAGGGCGGCACCGGCCGGTGGCGAGAGTTTCCCGGCTGGCCCCGGGATGCCGGCACGCTCACCCTGTCCACAACGGACTCGACGACACTGCTCCCGGACACCGGGACGCGACCCGCGGACCAGGTGATCGGTGAGGCGGTGTCCGACCCGGCGATCGGCGCGGTCAGCGGGGTTTGGGGCACGCTGACCGCCGACGCCGGACTGCCACCCGACCAGCACGAGGACGATGTGCGCGGGCTGGCCGTCACCGGCGAACCACTGACCGGCGATCTGGTCATCGCCGGCCGGCCGGTGGTGTCCGTTGCGGTCGCCGAGGGCAGCACGTTCAGCCGGATCGTGGTGCGGCTGACCGACGTCGACCCGCTGGGCCGCTCCCGGCTGATCAGCGCGGGCACCCTGGTCGGCGAGTGCTCGCCGGGCAGCAGGCTGATCACCCTGGATCCCACCTGTTACCGGGTCGGGGTGGGGCACCGGATCCGGATTTCGCTCAGTGACGCCGATTTCCCGTGGCTGTGGCCGACTCCCCGGGTGTTCGGCGAGCCCGCGGTGCTACGGGTGCACCAGGTCGCGGTGTCCCTTCCCCAACTGGACGACGCCGACGGTCGCGTGGTGACTCCGGCCCGGCCACCGCGGCCCGAGGTCGTTTCCGCCGGGCCGCTGGCGGGTCCGTGGATCACCGTCGGCCGGGACATCGCCAACGGCCGCGTCGAGATCCACCGCGGTTACCAGCACACCGCGCCCACCCCGGACCGGGAACACCTGGTGGAAACCAGTAATTCGCTGACCCTCACGGTCGGCCGGGCCCACCCGGAGGCCGCGCGGGCCCACGGGGTCAGCACTGCGGTGGTGACATTCAACAGCGGCGAGCGCGTCGTCGCCCGGGTGCGGCTGCACATGACCCGTACGTCGATGACCGTCGAGGGACAGATCGACATCGACGGAACGACCACCTTCTCCCGGCGCTGGTCGGCCTGACCGGCGCTCAGCTCCCCAACGGCGCCGCGATCGGTGCGGCGTGCTGTCCGCAGAAAAATGGTGATCAACGGTGATCAGTAAACTCTTCTCCCGAACCGCGGCCACGGTCGCGGTATGCGTGGGCGCGCTGGTGGCGGCGGGCTGCTCCGCGGGCACCACGGCGGACTCCGGCACCGGCTCGACCGGCGTGCTCAACGTCGGCTACCCGTACGCGCCGAACGACCTGGATCCGGCCAAGATCAACGCGGCCATGGAGTGGTACGCCGACCTGGCCTACGACCCGCTGATCTACCTCGCCCCGAACGGCCGGCTGCAGCCGCGGCTGGCCACCAGCTGGGGTTATGTGGGTGCCGACAACACCCAGTTCGACCTGCGCCTGCGGGCCAACACCGAATTCAGCGACGGCTCGCCACTGACCGCCGCGGTGGTGAAGTCCAACATCGACTACTTCCGGCAGGCCGGTGGCGCGACCGCGCCCTACCTGGCGCCGATCCAGTCGATCGACACGCCCGATCCGCTGACCGTCCACATCGTCCTGTCCCAACCCGATCCCTTGCTGCCGCAGATCTTCACCCAGGAGTTCCAGGCGGGCAACGTGACCAGCGGGCCCGCGCTGGCCGCACCGCAGACGATGGCCACTCAGACCTTCGGCGCCGGGCAGTACATGCTCGACACCGCGGCCACGGTGTCCGGCGATCACTACACCTTCGTGCCCAACCCGCACTACTGGAACAAGAGCGCGGTGCACTACTCGCGGATCGTGGTGCACGTGCTGGCCAACCCGAACACCGCGCTGGCCGCACTGAAAACCGGTCAGGTGCAGGTGATCCAGGGCGACTACTCCACCGCCGACTCGGCCAGCTCGGCCGGCCTCACCGTGGCCAGTGACCCGGAGGTGTTCCAGGGACTGGCGCTGGCCGACCGGTCGGGCACCGTGGTCAGGGCGCTGGGCGACGTGCGGGTCCGGCAGGCGCTGAACTACGCGGTGGACCGGCAGAAAATCAGCAGCGCGCTGCTGGGCCGGTACGGCACGCCCACCGAGGAGATCGCCATGCCCGGCGGCGACGGCTACTCCGCCACCCACCTCTACAGCTACGACCCGGCCAAGGCGAAGTCGCTGCTGGCCCAGGCCGGCTACGCCAACGGGTTCACCCTGCCGGTGCTGAATTACGAAAGCTTCAACACGGTCACCCAGGCCATCGCCGACGAACTCAAGGCGGTCGGCGTGACGCTGCAGTTGACCAACGACAGCGACCCCACCCAGTACCTGCGGGACATGGACAGCCAGAAGTACGCGGCCTATGCCATCGGCTTCGGCAGTCAGCCCATCTTCGTCGAGGGCCCGCAGCTGTTCCTGCCCAGTGCGACCCAGTTCAACCCGTTCCACAGCACCGACCCGCAGATCCAGTCGCTGTACAACCAGGCCGCCGCCGCCGCGCCCGCGCAACGGTCCACATTGGACCAGCAGATCGTGCAGCGTATCGATCAACAGGGATGGTTCGTTCCGGTGACCACCCAACCGGTGGTGCTGTTCGCCAAGTCGACCGTCGCCGGGGTCCAGGCGACCGCGTCGACGCCGAGCGGTGACCCGGTGGAATGGCATTCCGCGTCGTGACAACCCGCTGATACGACACTCGAGTCGACCGTCGGGAGGTTGATGTGTACCGGTTCATCCTGCGCAGGCTGGCCATGTCGGTGGTGGTGGTCTTCGCGGTCTCGCTGCTGACTTTCCTGTTGGAGGCGCTGGTGCCCGGCGATGCCGCGCGCACCATCCTCGGCCAGAACTACACCCCGCAGGCGTACGCCCAACTGCGTGCGCAACTGGGCCTGGACCGGCCGCTGCTGGTGCAGTACTGGGACTGGCTGGTCGGTGCGCTACACGGAAACCTCGGGGTGTCGCCGATCAGCGGGCTGGACGTGGGCAGCCAGGTGGTGGCCCGGTTGGGCGTGACGCTCAGCCTGATCGTGGTCACCACCCTGGTCGCCGCGGTGGTCGGCATCGTGCTCGGGGTGCTGGGCGCGGTGCGCGGCGGGGTGCTGGGCAAGTTGGTGGATGTGTTGTCCCTGGTGGGCTTCGCGTTGCCCGCGTTCTGGTTCGGCCTGGTGCTGGTCACCGTGTTCGCGGTCAGCATCCGGCTGTTGCCCGCCACGGGTTACACCGCGTTCGCCAGTTCGCCCTCGGCCTGGCTGCACACCATCATCCTGCCGGTGATCGCCCTGGCCGTGCAGCCGATCGCGGTGATCGCCAAGCAGACCCGGGACGGCATGTCCGACACGCTGCGCAAGGACTTCGTGCACAGCCTGCGCGCCAACGGCGCGTCGGAGTTCTCCGTGCTGTTCCGGCACGGCCTGCGCAACGCGGCCATCCCGGTGGTCACCGTGGTCGGGTTGATGTTCGTCGGACTGCTCAACGCGACCGTGCTGGTCGAGACCGTGTTCGCCATGCCAGGGCTGGGCGGCCTGGCCGTGCAGTCCAGCATGCAACACGATCTGCCGGTCATCCAGGGGCTCGCGGTCGCCTTCACGGTGATCGTGGTGCTGGTCAACCTGCTGGTCGATCTGGCGTACGGCTGGCTCAACCCGAAGGTGCGTGTGGCATGACCGAGCCGAGCGAACCTCTTGCGGGCAAGGCTTCCGCGCGTCCCGCCCGACTGTGGCGCACGCTGCTGCGCCGCCCGGTCGCGGTGGTCGCGCTGGCCTATCTTGGTCTGCTGATCGTGGCCGCGGCGGCCGCACCGCTGCTGGCGCCCTACGACCCGACCGCGACCGACCTGGACCATGTGCTGTCCGGGCCGACCCTGTCGCATCCGTTCGGCACCGACAATCTGGGCCGGGATGTGTTGTCCCGCTTGATGTACGGCGGGCGGGTCAGTCTCACCGGGGTGGCCGAGGCGGTGCTCACCACGCTGGTCCTTGGTGTGACCGCCGGGCTGCTGGCCGGGTTCGCCGGCGGCTGGGTGGACCGGGTGATCTCCTGGATCGTCGACATGGTGCTGGCCGTGCCGGTGATCATCACGCTGCTGGTGGTGCTGTCCGTGGTGGGCAGCAACGAAACCGCGGCGATGATCACCGTCGGCGTGCTCACCGCGCCCGGGCTCGCCCGGGTAGTGCGCGGCACGACAATGGCGGTACGCAAGGAACTTTACGTTTCCGCCGCACGCGTGGCCGGGCTGCCCGGCAGGCGTATCGTGATCGGCCAGGTGCTGCCAAGGGCGGCCGGGCCGATCATCGTGCAGGTATCGCTCGGCGCGGGCGGAGCGCTGCTGGCCCAGGCCGGCATCGAGTTCCTCGGTCTCGGTGTGCAACCGCCCACCCCGACCTGGGGCGGCATGGTCAACGACGCCTCACAGGTGATCGACAAACAGCCGTTCCTGTTGCTGCCCACCGGATTGGTGGTCGGGCTGGCCATTCTGGCATTCGGGTTGCTCGGCGACGCGGTGCGCGACGCCGCCGCGGACCGCGGTTCCCGCTCATCGACCAGGATCCGGCGGCGCAGGGCCGGGCCCGTCCAGCCGGTGTCGCCCGAGGCACCGGGGGCGTTGCTGGAACTGCGGGACGTGCGGGTCGAACTGACCGGGCTGGACGGAAATCGGGACGCGGTGCCGGTGGTGGACGGGGTAAGCCTGCACATCAGTCCCGGGGAGACCGTCGGACTGGTCGGGGAATCCGGTTGTGGCAAGAGCATCACCGGCCGCGCCGTGCTCGGTCTGCTGCCGCCCGGCGCGGAATGCACCGCCGGTGGCATCTTCTTCGACGGCGCCCGGCTGACCGCCCGCAGCCGGCGCGCCGCGCGAGGGAAGCGGATCGCGCTGGTGTCCCAGGAACCGGTGGGCAGCCTGGACCCGGTGTTCACCGTGGGCCACCAGGTCGACGAGCTGGTGCGCCGCCACCACGGCGGGCGCCGGGCCGCGGTGCGGGCCCGCACCCTGGACCTCCTGGCCAGCGTGCGGTTGCCCGATCCGGCGGCGGTGGTGAAGCGGTATCCGCACGAGCTGTCCGGCGGGATGGCGCAGCGGGTCGCGATCGCCATGGCGCTGGCCGGCGATCCGCGGCTGTTGATCGCCGACGAGCCGACCACCGCGCTGGACGTGACCGTGCAGGCGGAGATCCTGGATCTGCTGCGCGGTCTGCAACAGCAACGCGGCATGGCGATCCTGCTGATCAGCCACGACTGGGGCGTGGTGGCGGATCTCTGCGCGCGGGCGTACGTGATGTACGCCGGGCACATCGTGGAATCCGCGCCGGTGCTGCCCCTGGTCGACGGGCCGCGCCACCCCTACACCGCGGGTCTGCTGCGCTGTGGGCCGCGCAGCGTCGCGCCGCGCACGATGCTGCGGGCTATCGAGGGCGGCGTCCCCGGCCCGGGGGAGTGGCCGGCCGGCTGTCATTTCCGGGCACGGTGCCCGTTGGCGGACAACGACTGCGCGCAGGGGCCGATCGCGATGGCCGAGCCGGAATCCGGCCACCGCACCCGCTGCCTGCACCACACCGACCTGGCGAAGGAGAGCGACGATGAGCCCATCGGCACCCCTGCTTGACGTGCGGGATCTGCGGGTGAGCTTCCCCGCGCGGAGCCGCTCGGGCGGCCGGGTCACCGCGGTGGACGGAGTGAGCCTGAACGTGGCCCCGGGCGAAACCCTTGGCCTGGTCGGCGAATCCGGCTCGGGCAAGTCGACCGTCGGCAACGCGGTGCTCGGCCTGGCCGAACCGGAGGCGGGCCGGATTCTGTTCCACGGCAACGACATCGCCCATCTCGCGCCGCGCAGGCGGGGCGCGATGACCCGGCAGTTGCAGGTGGTGTTCCAGGATCCGTACAGCTCACTGAACCCGTCCCGCACGGTCGGGCACACGCTGGCCGAACCGTTGCGGTACCACCGGGGTGGCTCGCGAGCGGACGCCGCCGCCCGGGTCGGCGAGGTGCTGACCCGGGTCGGTCTGTCCCCGGAGGCGGCGCACCGGTATCCGGCCCAGTTCTCCGGCGGGCAACGGCAGCGCATCGCCATCGCCCGGGCGCTGATCCTGGAACCGGAGCTGTTGATCTGCGACGAGCCGACCAGCGCGCTGGATCTGTCCGTGCAGGCGCAGATCCTGAACCTGCTGGTGGATCTGCAGAATCAGCTCGGCCTGAGCTATCTGTTCATCTCACACGACATCGATGTGATCCGGCATGTCGCGCACCGGGTCGCGGTGCTGTTGCGGGGCCGGCTGGTGGAGACCGGGCCGACCGAACGCGTCACCGAGGACCCGGTACACCCCTACACGCGGGCGTTGCTGGCCGCCGCTCCGGTGCCCGATCCGCGGGGCCAGGCCGAGCGGCGGGCCGCCCGGGAGCTGGCCGCGCGGCCGTCCGGCCGGATTCCGGTGTCCGGAGTGGGCTGCCCGTACACCGCGCGCTGCCCGGACGCGACCACAGTGTGCGCGGAGAACCGGCCCGAGTTGGTGAACCTGGCCGCGGACACCGCGGTGGCCTGTCACCACCACGCCCCGCCGGAAGCGGCCTGCCCAGCGGCGGCGGAGCCGATCGAGGAGCGCGCACCGGAAGCCGCCGAAATCTACTAGTCTCATCTCCTGGCCCCCGTCACTTCCGGCGAGAACCGGTCAGCGGGACCTCGCGTAGCAGCACGGTGAGCACCAACCCGCACAGCAGCACCGGCAGGGCGAATCGGAAGGTGTCGGTGAGCGCGTCACCGAAGGCCAGTCGCACCCCGCGGGCCACCGCGGCGGGCAGCGATCGCACCAGTCCCGGGGTGATCGCGGAGGGCTGCAGGCCGCGCACACCGGTCGCGGTCGGCACCCGCACGGCCAGCTGGGCCGCGAGTTCGGCGGTGAAGATGGCGCCGAACAACGAAGTGCCAAGGGACGCGCCGAGCGAGCCGCCCAGGGTGACCACCGAGGTGGCCGCGCCCAGATCGCGCACCGCGACCGCGTTCTGCGCGACCACGATCAGCACCGGCATGATCAGCCCGATCCCGATGCCCAGCAACAACAGGTACCCGCCGGAGACCACCCGGCTGGTGTCGATGTCTATTGTGGACAGTAGTACGAATGCGACGGTGGTCAGGGCGGTGCCGGTGACGGGCAGCCAGCGGTAGCGGCCGGTGCGGGTGACCAGGTGTCCGGCCGCCTTGGAGGCTATTATGATGCCGATCATCGCGGGCAGCAACAACAATCCGGCGTCGGTCGCGGTGGTCCCGGAGGCGATCTCCAGGAACAGCGGCAGGAACGTGACACTGCCGAACCAGGCGAAGTTCACCAGGAAGTTGACCGCGGCCGACGCGCTGAACGCACTCCGCCGGAACAACCGCAACGGCAGCACCGGCTCGACGGCGTACCGCTCGACCACCACGAACCCGGCCAGTGCCAGCACCGCGCCCCCGGCCAGCCCGAGCACGATCGGCGAACCCCACGGATACACCGTGCCCGCGCAGGAGGACACCAGCACCAGGCAGGTCAGCGCGACGCACAACACCGCGGCGCCCGGATAGTCGATGCGCGGGAGCGCCCGGTGGCGCGGCAGGTGCAGGGCCAGGGCGGTGATCACCAGCGCGGCCACCCCGATCGGCAGGTTGAGATAGAACACCCACCGCCAGGACAGCCGGTCGGTCACCACGCCACCGACCAGCGCGCCGACCACCGGCGCGAAACTGATGACGGCACTCAGGGAGCCCTGGTAGCGGCCGCGATCGCGGGAGTTGATCAGCTCGGCGAACGCGCCCTGTGCGCCGACCATCAATCCGCCGCCGCCGAGTCCCTGCAGCGCACGGAACTCGATCAGTTGCACCATCGAATGCGCCTGCCCGCACAGCGCCGATCCGGCCAGAAACACCACGATCGCCGCCTGGTACAAGGCTTTGCGGCCGTAGAGGTCACCCAGCTTGCCGGTCAGTGGCATGGCAAGGCACATGGCCAGCTGGTAGGCGACCACCGTCCAGAACGCCCGGCTCAACCCGCCGAGACTGCCCACGATCGCCGGCAGCGCGGTGGCCACCACGGTCTGGTCCAGCGCGGCCAGCACCAGTCCCAGCACCAGTCCCAGCAGCGGTACCAGCACCCGGGCCCGGTCAGTTCCGGACCCGGGTGCGGTGGTGCGCGAGGTGGTCGAACGCGCGCGCGGGCGCGCGGAGAAAGACATGCGTGAACCCTCTCGGACAAACGGAATCGGCGCGCGCACACCGGATCAACTGCGGTTGCCGACCGTCTCATGTGGACTGATCAGGGTGTGCACGTCGGCCGTTGCCGCGTGCACCAGATCCGCGACCGTGCTCTCGGCGAACACGTCGGTGCGGAACACCGCCTCGATGCTCAACCGGCCCCGGTAGGTGTGCATCATGTACATCGGATAGGGCATCCGCCAGCCATAGGGCCAGATCTGCACGTCGGTGACGTCAAGTCCGGCCGGTTCGGGTAGGTCCTCCACCACACCCAGGTTGCTGATGATGGCGGCGGCAAGACTGTGCGCGGGCGGCGCGTCCTCGGCGCCGAGCCCGGCCATCCGCAGTTGCGGCCGGCCCTCCGCGATGGCCCGCTCCAATCGGGTGCCGACGGCGCGACCCAGGGCGATCCGGTCGTGCTCGGCCGGCACGCGCAGGTTGAGTTCGGCCGCGCTGGCGAAATTGGTGGTCTCGGTGGCGCCCACCGGCGGGCGGACCCGTTCGCGCAGATCCACCACCGGCCACACCCGCATGGTGACCGGCAGCGGCGAGTGGGCCATGTGGTCGCGCTGGGTGCCGAGCAGCACCCCGCACAACAGCGTGTACACCGTGATCCCGCGGGTCCGGGCCAGTTTGCGCAGGCCCGAGGTTTCCTTGTCGGACAACAGGATTCGTCGGCGGTGCAGGGTGGGCAGCCCGGGGGTCGGGGCGCCGGAGGGACCGCAGACGAAGGCCCGGCGGTCCAGTTGCGCCCGATTGGCCAGCATGCTCAGCGGCGGCTGGGGCAGGCGGGCCGGATGGGTCACCGTGGTCTGCGTGCCGCGCACGATCGCCTTGTACAACCGGAACAGCGTGGTCAGCAGGGCGTACATGTTGCGGCCGTCGCCGATGGCGTGCTCGACGTAGAGCGCCACCCGGCTGTGCTCCACCCCGCGGGCCAGCACCAGGGTGGCCAGCGATTTGCGCGCGTTCCAGGCCCGGGCCACGTTCCGGGGGTATTCGCCGGTGTCGGCCACCACCCTGAAGTCGGCGCGCCGGCCGCGCGGCACGGTGAGCAGGTAGCCCAGCGCGTCCGGGTGGATCTGGCCGCGCAGCGCCGGATAGTGCGTGCCGAGGATGTCGAACGCATAGGCCAGCGCCCGTTCGTCCACCTCGCCCGCGCAGTCCGCGACGAACGCGGTCGGCGCGTGCAGGTGCAACTCCTCGTAGCCGTCGAGCCTGCGCTCGAATAACATGGCGAACTCCTTGCCGCGTCAGGGTTGTACTCAGCCGAGCCCGTATCCGCCGTCCACCGCGACGGTCTGCCCGGTCAGATAGCCGGCCGCGTCGCTGGCCAGAAACCCTGTGGTGGCAGCGAGTTCGTCGGTGTAGCCGAACCGGCCGGCCGCGGTGCGGCCGGTCACCTGGGCGTGCAGTCGTTCGTTGGCCAGGAAAGCGTTGCCCAGCCCGGAGTCGACGAATCCGGGCGCGACCGCGTTGACGCAGATGCGGTCACCGGCCCAGTCCGCGGCCAGCGCGCGGGCCAGCCCCTCGATGCCCGCCTTGGACGCGGCATAGGCCGACAGGCCCCGGCGCGGCAACCGGGCCATCACCGAGGAGGTCAGCACCAGCCGGCCCCGGCGGGACGCGGCCAGATATGGATGTGCGGCCTGGGCGGTGAGGAAGGTGCCGGTCAGGTTGACCTCCAGCACCTGCCGCCAGGTCGCCACGGAGAGCTGGTGCGCCCGGTGCGACTCGGGCGCGATGCCCGCGTTGGCCACCACCGAGTCCACTGCGCCCAGTTCCCCGGCGATGGCCGCGAACGCCTCGGCGACCGCGTCGGCGTCGGACACGTCGCAGCTCACCGGCACGCACGGGCCGGGCAGTTCGGCGGCGAGTTCCTTGATGGCGGTGGCATTGCGGGCCAGCAGGCCCAGCGAGGCGCCGGCCGCGCCGAAGGACCGGGCCAGCACTCGCCCGATGCCCCGGCTGGCTCCGGTGACCACCACGACCCGGCCGGTGAGCAGGCCCTTGGGGACGGTCATCGCGACCCTCCGATCACCAGGTGGCGGCCGTTGAGAATGCCTTTGCGGACGGTCAGCACGCGGCTGTTGAGAATGCCCTTCCGAACGGTCATCGCGGCACCCCCTGCCCGGCCCAGCGCAACACCGCGCCACCCCAGGTCATGCCGCCGCCGAAACCGGCCAGCAGCACCGTGTCGTCGGTGTGCAGCCGCCCGGAGCGCACCGCGTCGTCCAGCGTGATCGGCACCGAGGCGGCACCGGTGTTGCCGTAGCGGGACACGGTCAGGTGCAACTGCCCGGGCCGCAGGCCCAGCGTGTCGGCCAGGTCCTCCAGCATCACGCCGTTGGCCTGATGCGGCACAAGAAGATCCACATCGGGCAGTTCCACCGCGGCCGCCTTGAGCACCTCGGCCACCACCTCGGGCAGCACCCGGGCGGCCAGGTCGCGCACCTCGCGGCCGCGCATGGCGAAATAGTGCTGACCGGCGTCCAGGGTGTCCGGGCTGGCCGGGGTCCGGCTGCCGCCCGCGGGCACCTCGACCAGGTGGTTCAGCCGGCCGTCGGAGCCGAGGGTGGTGGCCAGCACGCCCGGTCCGGGAGTCTTGGTCAGCACCACCGCGCCCGCGCCGTCGCCGAACAGCACGCAGGTGCGCCGGTCGGTGTAGTCCAGGATGCGTGAGTAGGTGTCCGCGCCGATCACCAGCGCGGTGCGGGCGGTGGGATCGGCCACCAGCATGCCGTGCGCGGCGGCCAACGCGTAGAGAAAACCCGAGCACACCGCGTCCACGTCGAACGCGGCCGCGTGGTCGGCGCCGATCGCGCCCTGCACCGCGCAGGCGGTGGCCGGCATCGGCTGGTCGGGGGTCGAGGTGGCCACGATGAGCAGATCCACCTCGGCCGAGGTCAGCCCGGCCGCCCGCAGCGCCCGCCGGGCCGCGTGTGCGGCCAGATCCGAGGTGGCCTCGGTGGGTCCGGCGACCCGGCGCTCGGCGATCCGGGTCTTGTCCAGGATCCATTGTTCGCCCACGCCCAGCCGGCCGCCGAGTTCCTTGCTGGTGAGCACGGAATCCGGCAGATACGAGCCGGTACCAATGATGGCGGTACCCATTGGCGCGCACGCTCCTTTCCGGTGGAAAAAGAAATACGTTCGCTTGCACTAAGCACGGGGCGGCCCGGCGCAACCGGCGGGGGATGGCGCACGGGCGCCGGGCACGATTGTGTTTCCGCTGGGCTGCCGAGGTTCTCGGTCAACCCATGGCAGCGACTCTAGGAGCGCGGGGGAGCGCCGGTGCGGGTGCTTTGCGACAGCTTTGGTCCGCTTTGCGACTACCGCCCAACCTCGGAGAAATAGTAGGTGTCAATCCCGGCGCAATATGCCTTTCGCATACGGCCGGTGTTGGCCCGTTCGGCGGTATGGCGGCTGATGTCCCTGCTTAACCTGGATACCGGAAGAACGCGGTGGCTCCGCCACCGTCGGCAATCGGCCCAGCCCCGTCGACTCACGGCCCCCAGGCCCACTGCCCGATCCCTACCGTCAGGTGCATGTCCCTCGCCACCGCGTCCCCGATCGACCGGTAGCGAGCCGAGCAGCTCGACCGCCAGGCAGCCCGTCGCTGCCGGTCGCCCCGCGCCATTCGCCACCGGCGCCCGCCGTCCGTCCGGCCCCGGTTGCGTTCCGAGCGAAGAAAGGCACGCACCCATGCAGGCCCCGATGTGCACCGGCTTTCCGAGCATCCGGCCGCCCGGCGCGCGGCACGTGGATCCCGCCCGCCGCCGCGAACTGCTGGCTGGACTGCGCGATCTGGTGCTGGCGGTGGGTTTCACCCAGGCCGGCATGGACGATCTGGCCGCCCGGCTGCAGTGTTCCAAGTCGACGCTGTACGCCATCGCCGCGGGCAAGGTGCCGCTGGTCGCCATGACGCTGCGCGAATTCTTCGACGAGGTGCACGCCGACGTGGACAAGCTGGTCGCCGAGCTGACCGATCCGGTCGAGGCGATCACCACCTACCTGACCGTGCTGGGCGGCCGGCTGCGCCGCCTGAGCCCGGCCTGCTATACCGACATCATGGCCTACGGCCTGACCCGGGACGTCTATCTCGCGCACTCACTCGCGGTGGCCTTCCGGCTGCGCGAACACATCGACCAGGGGGTGCGCACCGGCATCTTCCGGCCGCTGCACACCCCGTTCCTCACCGAGGCGGTCAACCTCACCCTGGACGGCATCCAGGAAGGCGATCTGCTGGTCCGCGCCGGGCTCTCGCCCGCGGGCGCCTATCTGCAGCTACGGGATCTTCTGGTGGCGACCCTGACCAACACCGGCTACCGCCGTCCGGCGGGCCCGGATCACCGGAACCACCAGGAACAACGCGCCTGCGATCAGTAGAGCCAGGCCGGCCAGGATCGCGCCCAGCGGGCTGGCCCAGGTCCAGGCCAGCGCTGCGGCCGGCCAGGAGGTGTCCGCGGGCGTCGGAGCGCCCGCGGACACCGGCAGGCTGGCCGCGCTGGCGCGCACCGTGCTGGTCATGGTGGCGGCCGCCGCGCTGCCCGTCCGGCCGCGGACGGCCGAGGCGATCGCCATCGCGCATCGGAACCCAGACCTTTCATCACTCCGGCAAGGGGAACTCCTGATTGGCCGCACTGTCCACAATGGAAATTGATGATCCGGGGCAACCTCTCGCCGGGCCGGTGCGTTAGGGGCACAGAGAGTCTTAGTTCCAGCAGTGAGGAGCCGCTGTGATCGCACTGGTCCTGTTCGGAATTGTCGTGCTGGTGTGCGCCGAGGAAGTCATCCGCCTGGCCCGGGACGCGCGCGCCGACATGGACGAGGAGGGCAACCGGGACGTGTTCGCCCGCCGCCGTCAGTCCGGGCGCGTGCTGCTGCGCCGGACTCGGACCGCGCTGCGCGCCGGATTGTCCACAGTGGATGCGAAGCTGCGCGGGCTGATCCACGCCGAGCGCACCCGGCGGGCGGAGAGCCCGACCGTGCGGCTGGTGCGACCGAACCGCGACCTGCCCACCGTGCCCGCGATCGCCCGCCGATAACCGAGGAGTCACCCGCCGCTCCCGCGCGGCTCCCACGGCAGCCCGAACCGGCCCATGATCGGGAGGAGAAGGCGCCCGCCGAGGTGCTCACCGGTCTGCGCCTGCTGGCCGACTCGGTCACACCGGCCCGCGCACGGCCTGACGGCTGCGCGGTGGTCGCTCAGCCCACCGTGGAGCTGGCGATCTTCCACTGACCATCCTGTTGCACCAGGCCAAAAGTGGTGTGCTCGGTCGTGTGGCTGCCGTTCTTGTAGGTGTAGTTGATGTCGGCGACCACACCGGCCGATCCGGTCGCCGCCACATCGGACAGGCTGACCGCCGAGAACTGGGCCCAGAAATTGTCGTAACCGCTGCGCCCGCCCGCGTGATTCTGCTGGTAGTCGGCGGTCATGTCGTTCCAGCCCGCGTCGGTGTTGCCGGGCATCATGGCGTAGTAGCCGGTGATGAACGAGACCGGATCACCGGCGGAGCTGCCCGCAGGCGGGTTGGCGGTGGTCGGCGCGACCGGCGAGTTGGTGGTGGTCCGGTTCGCGGTCGTCGCGGTGGTCCGCGGAGCCAGCGTGGTCGTCGGCGCGGCCACCGCGGAGTGTGTGGTGGCCGCGGCGTGGCTGGAGGTCACCAGGGGAGCGGCGAGCGGCGGCTTGGTGTTGTCGTCGTTGCTTGTCAGCATGAACGTGACCAGCGTGCCCACGACCAGCAGCACCACCACGACCAGCCCGCCGACGATGATCAGCCGACGGCGGCGGTGCGCGCGCAGCGAGGCGGGCGCGGCGGCCCAGCCGGGCTTCCGCTCGCCCTCCGGTGGCGGCGCGGGCACCTGACGGCTCGGCGTGAGCGGAACGCCGGACTCTTGGGCGGCAACGGGTTCCCCGGGCGCGTCCGGTTCCGGTTCCGGGGTGAGGAAGATCGACGGGGTGGCCGGGCGCGGGGCCGGGAAGGAGAACTCCTCCTCTGGCGCGGCCCCGGAGACGGCAGCCCCGGACGCGGCAGCCCCGGACGCGGCGGCTCCAGCGGCGGGGGCGTCCCTGGCCGGAGCATCGGCGGGTGCCGGCACGGCAGCAGCGGGCGCGGCCTCGGCTGCCGGGGAGTCGGCCGGGGCGGCGAGTTCGGCGGCGGGCGCCGCGGTGGCGACCGGCGCGGCCGCGGGCCGGGTGCGGTTGATCGCGGGGGAGCTGACCGCAATGGCGTTGAGCAGCTTGGCCGCCTCGCGGGCGGTGGGCCGGCGCTCGGGATCGCGCTCCAGCATCCGGGCCAGCACCGGGCCGAGCTCGCCCGCCTGCTGCGGCGGGGAGATCTCCTCGGTGGCCACCCGGTGCAGCAGCGCGATGGCGTTGTCGTCGTAGCCGAACGGCGGGACGCCTTCCACCGCCGCGTAGAGCGTGGCGCCCAGCGAGTAGACGTCGCTGGTCCAGTGCGCTTCCTGGCCGCGGGCGATCTCCGGGGCGAGGAACGCGGGGGTGCCGGCCAGAATGCCGGTCGCGGTGACCCGGCTGTCGCCGACCGCGTGCGAGATGCCGAAGTCGGTGAGCTTGGCGGTACCGTCCTCCGACAGCAACACGTTGTCCGGCTTGACATCCCGGTGCACGATTCCCGCGTCGTGGGCGGCGGCCAGCGCGGCGGCGATCTGCCCGCCGATCCGGGTGGCCTGCTCCGGGGGCAGCACGACGCCGTCGCCGGTGAGGTCGGACAGGCTGCGCGAGGGAAGGAACTCCATGATCAGGCAGGGTCTGCCCTCGTGTTCCACCACGTCGTACACGGAGATCGCGTTGACGTGCTGCAACCGGGCGGCGATGCGCCCCTCCCGCATGGCCCGGCGGTGCGCCTCCCGGGTCTGCGCCTCGGTCATGCCGACGTAGACCAGCAGTTCCTTCACCGCGACGCTGCGGTTGAGCAGTTGGTCCTCGGCCTGCCAGACCACGCCCATGGCCCCGGTCCCGACCTTGCCGACCAGGCGATAGCGGCCCCCGATCACGTCACCGCTGTCAGCCACGACCCCATCCTCCCGCTCGCCTGCGTCATCGGGAATTTCCCCCGAACGCACCATTGCACACGCAGGTGAGAGCGGGGACCCGGGTCAATGCTGCCAGGTCGGCCGTGCGAACCGCGTAGGCCACCATCCAGAGGTACCCGTTGGTCCGGCTGGCGGGGTGCTGTCATCATGAACCCGCCATGACCCAGCCTCACACCGGCCCGGCCGACCCGACCGACGTGGTCCTCCGGCGCTGCATCCAGTTCGTGCTGGACATCCTCGTCGTCTCGATCCCGGTCATCGTGCTGGGCGTCGTGGCGACCACATTGTTCCTGCCGTCCTCCAGTCTGGCCGCGCTGGAGCTGTTCACCATCGTGCTGTTCGTCTCGTTGCTGGTGCTGTTCCTGATCGGCGTGGCGATCACTCAGGTCTGGTGGCCCCACCGGCACGGCGGGCAGACCCCGGCGATGCGCTGGCTCGGTCTGCGCATGATCACCCTCGACGGCGCCGTCCCGCTGCCCCGGGCCTATTTCGTGCGGTGGCTGATGCAGATCGTGGACGGGTTCCTGTGGGGCGTGGTGGGGCTGATCATCATGCTGACCAGCGAACGGCACCAGCGGCTGGGTGACATGGTCGCGGGCACCCTGGTGGTCCGCGCGGACTGAGCGCGCCCGCCGCGATGATCCCGGATCAGCGAGCCGACCGGCGCGCAGTAATGAACGAACGATGAGCAGGCCGCCACGAGCATCCGCCTGATCGGCGAGCTCATCCCCCGAACTCGACAATTGAGCCGCCGGGCGGCATCGTCGACGGATCCCTGTGGTGTGCGGCCGGGCTGATCATCACGCTGGCCGGCCAACTGCGGCGCCTCGTTCAGGTGCCGGTCGTCCACAGCGGATCCGCGTCCGACGCTGTGTGATCACGAAGGGACGGTCGAAATGAAATACGTTTTCGTGAACGGTCTGCTGGCCATTCAGATCCGATACTGGGAAGAGCCCGGATTCGGCGACGGCGGCGCTCGGGTGGAACTGCGCCGGGTCACCCAGGTCGAGGGGGACAAGCACCGGGCCGGTGCGGCCGGCTGCACGGTCAGCCCGGTCGCGCCGGGCGGGATCTGGCGGGCCGACCTTTTCATGCACCTGGACGAGCCGGGCAAGGGCTGTTTCCACCACCACCCCGACTTCTCCTCGACCGACGTGGGCAAGCGCGAATTCGACGAGGAGATGGCGCGGGATCCGCACGCCTGGATCGAGGACCGGTTGCGTGAGCTGCCGCAACTGCTCGCCCGCTGCGGCGCGCAGGATGTGATCGCCTCGGTGGATCTGGACGAGCACCGCCGGGCCCTGCCGCTGATGTTGGCCGCGGTGGACCAGTGCCTGGCCCGCGTCCCCGCCGCGCTTACCCTGCGCTATGCCCCTGCGACGGAGGCCGGCCTGGCCGGCGGGGTGCGCGCCTAGCGTCAGCGCGCGAGACTCGATTGGGGTGTCGGCGGCTGTTACCGTGACATTCTGAATAGCGGAAGCCAATTTCCGCTGTACGGAAGTCATGGAGGAGATTCATGGCCGTCGACCTGACCCGGCTCACCGCCGAACTCGACACCCGGCTGGCGCGCGCGGACGCGGAACTCGCCGCGCGCTACCCGGGTGATCGAGGTGGACGGCAGCCGGTGCACACCGTGTACGTCCCGGCCGACCGCTACGCCCCCGACCTGTGTCCGGTCTGGGGCGCCCAGGCCGAGAAGACGATCGACGAACACGAGGCGGTGTTCGCCGAGCTGGTCGAGGCGGACATCGCAGCCCGGGTGCGAGAAAAGCTGCGGGCCGAGCCGATCGAGGATCTGCGGATCGACTTCGAGGACGGCTACGGCCCGCATCCCGGCGACGTCGAGGACGCGGCCGCGCGGACGGCGGCGTTCGCGCTGGCCAGCAGCCAGAACAACGGCACCGCCCCGCCGTTTCACGGTATCCGGATCAAGAGTTTCGAGGCGCCCACCCGGGCTCGCGGGGTGCGCACCCTGGGCCTGTTCCTCGACGCGCTGCTCGACGCGGGCGGCCGGCCGGGTGTGATCACGCTGCCCAAGGTCACCAGCGTCGACCAGGTCGAGGCCATGGTCTTCGCCTGCGACAGTCTCGAACAGGACCTGGGCCTTGACCGACTGGGTTTCGAGATCCAGGTCGAGACCCCGCAGTCGATCCTCGGCCCGGACGGCACGGCGCTGGTCGCCCGGATGATCCACGCCGCCGACGGCCGGTGCACCGGACTGCACTACGGCACCTACGACTACTCGGCCTTCTGCGGCATCGCCGCCGAGTACCAGAGCATGGCCCACGCCGTGGCCGACCACGCGAAACTGGTGATGCAGGCGGCGGCCGCGGGCACCGGGGTGCGATTGTCCGACGGGTCGACCAACGTGCTACCGGTCGGCGACAACGTGAAAACCGGCTGGCAACTGCATCTGGGCCTGGTCACCCGCTCGCTGGAACGGGGCTTCTACCAGGGCTGGGACCTGCATCCGGCCCAGTTGCCCACCCGCTTCGCCGCGACCTTCGCCTTCTATCGAAAAGGGCTGGACCGGGCGGCCACGCGCCTGCGGGACTATGTGGGCGGCGGCGACTCGGCGATCCTGGACGAACCGGCCACGGCCCGCGCGCTGGCCGATTTCCTGCTGCGGGCGGTGCAGTGCGGCGCGGCCACCGAGGACGAACTGGCCCAGCTCACCGGGCTGGACCGGGGCGCGCTGACCGGCCTGGCCCGCCCCGGGCGTTGACGGGCCACCCGGCTTGTGCTTATCCTTCCATCATCCGGTAGTGAGTTTCCGCTCCACGGAAAGTGGGAAGAACAAACCGGATGGACCACTAGGACTACCCGATGAGTGTCTCTCTCGGTGCAAATCAATACGGCAAGGCGGAGAACCGCGTGGTGCGGATCTACCGCGACTCCGCCCGCCACGAAATCGTCGACCTGAACGTGTCGACCTCGCTGCGCGGTGATTTCACCGCCGCGCACATCGCCGGCGACCAGGCCGACGTCCTGCCCACGGACACCCAGAAGAACACCGCGTTCGCCTACGCCAAGGAACACGGCGTCACCTCCCCGGAGGATTACGCGATCGCGCTGGGCCGGCATTTCCTGGACGCGGCGGCCAAGGTCGACAGCGCCCAGATCCGGGTCGAGCAGTACGCCTGGGACCGTATCCCGGCCGGCCCGAACGGCCACGACCACGCGTTCGTCCAGCGGGGCGGCGCGGTGCGCACCGCCGTGGTCACCGTGGCCGGACGCGGGGCCGGGCAGAAGATCCACGTGCTCTCCGGATTGCGGGATCTGGTCCTGCTCAAGTCGACCGGTTCGGAATTCAAGGGATTCCTCAAGGATCGCTACACCACCCTCACCGAAACCGACGACCGCATTCTCGCCACCTCGCTCATCGCGCGCTGGCGCCACACGGTCGCAGGCGGAATCGACTGGAACAAGTCCTACGACACGATCAAGGCCACCCTGTTGGACGCCTTCGCAGGCACCTACAGCCGGGCGCTGCAGGAAACCCTGTACGTGATGGGCCGCCAGGCACTGGAAACCGACGAGCAGGTCGCCGAAATCCGGTTCTCCGCACCGAACAAGCACCATTTCCTGGTGGATCTCTCCCCGTTCGGGGTGGCCAACGACGGCGAGGTGTTCATCGCCGCCGACCGGCCGTACGGCCTGATCGAGGCCACCGTCACCCGGGACGGGGCGGCCCCGGCCGAGGACGCCTGGGCGAACGTGCCCGCGTTCATCTGATTTCCTGATCATTTCTCGTCCCGGACACGGTTGAATTCTCCGAGAACTGTCATTTCGAGCCGGAGTAATGCGAATGAAGTATCTGGTCAACTGCTCGTTGCTGTTCACCGAACTGCCGTTGCCGCAGCGGCCGGCCGCGGCCAAGGCCGCCGGTTTCGACGCGGTCGAATTCTGGTGGCCCTGGCCGGACCAGCCGGTCCCGGCCGACGCCGAGGTCGACGCGTTCGTGGCCGCGATCCGCGACGCCGGAGTGCAGCTCGTGGGGCTGAACTTCTTCGGCGGCGACCTGGCCGGACCGGACTGCGGCGTGCTGTCGCTGCCCAAGCGGTCCCAGCAGTTCCGGGACAACATCCCGGTCGCCATCGGCATCGGCGAGCAACTCGGCGTGTCGGGTTTCAACGCCCTGTACGGCAACCGGGTCGAGGACGCCGAACCGGCCGCCCAGGACGCGCTGGCTCGGGAGAATCTCGGGCTGGCGGCGCAGGCCGCGGCCCGGATCGGCGCGACCGTGCTCATCGAGCCGGTCAGCGGGCCGAAACCGTATCCACTGCGCACCGCCGACGACGCGGTCCGGGTGGTGAAGACGATCCGCGCCGCCGGACACCCCAATGTCGGGCTGCTGCTGGATCTGTTCCACCTGGCCAACAACGGTGACAACGTAGACACCGCGATCGCCCGGCACACCGCGATGACCGCGCACGTCCAGATCGCCGACTGCCCCGGCCGCGGCGAGCCGGGCTCCGGATCGCTCGATCTCGCGAAACATCTCGCCGACATCGAGGTGCGCGGCTACCGCGGCTGGGTGAGTCTGGAGTACAAGCCGACCACCGACACCGAGACCAGCCTGGCGTGGCTGCCCCGCGAGCGCCGCGCCGCCGACCGCTAAGGGGACAACATGGCGAACCTCGCCTTCATCGGCCTGGGCATCATGGGCAGCCCGATGGCCGTGCACCTGCAGAACGCCGGTCACCGCGTCACCGGCTACAACAAGCACCACGACCGCAGCGGCCCGCTGGTGGAAGCCGGTGGCGGCAAAGCGGAATCGATCGCCGAGGCGGTCGCCGACGCCGAGGTCGTCGCGGTGATGGTGCCCGACTCGCCCGACGTCCAGGAGGTGCTGGCCGGCGAGGGCGGGGTGTTCGAGCACGCCAAGCCGGGCACGCTGGTCATCGACTTCTCCAGCATCCGCCCGGACGTCACCGCCGAACTGGCCGCGGCCGCGCGGGACAAGGGTTTCCGGTTGCTGGACGCGCCGGTGTCCGGCGGTGAGGCGGGTGCGAAGAACGCCGCGCTGTCCATCATGGTCGGTGGCGCGGAGGCCGATTTCGCCGCCGCGGCAACGGTTTTCGACGCGGTCGGCAAGACGATCGTGCACGTTGGACCCAGCGGCGCCGGCCAGACCGTCAAGGCGGCCAACCAGCTGATGGTCGGCACGCACATCCAGGTGCTGGCCGAGGCGCTGATCTTCCTTGAGGCGTACGGCGTCGACACCGACGCGGCGTTGGACGTACTGGGCGGCGGGCTGGCCGGATCGAAGGTGCTGGAGCAGAAACGGGCCAACCTGACCGGCCGCTCGTTCGCGCCCGGGTTCCGCATCGACCTGCACCACAAGGATATGGGCATCGTCACCGCGGCCGCCCGGGAGGCGGGCGTGGTGCTGCCGGTGGGCGCGATCGTCGCCCAGCTGATGGCCTCGGCCCGGGCCAACGGTGACGGCGGCCTGGATCACTCGGCGCTGTTGCGCGGCGTGGAACGGCTTTCCGGCCGCAACCCCAAGACCGACGAGACGGACGGATGACGACGTGGCACGCATGACCGCGGCCCAGGCCGCAGTGGAGATCCTCAAGAAGGAAGGCGTGACCGACGTCTTCGGCCTGCCCGGAGCGGCGATCAACCCCTTCTACAACGCGATGCAGACCAACGGCGGGCTGCACCACACACTGGCCCGGCACGTCGAGGCGGCCTCGCACATGGCCGAGGGCTACACCCGTACCAAGGCCGGCAACATCGGCGTGTGCATCGGCACCAGCGGCCCGGCCGGCACCGACATGATCACCGGGCTGTACTCGGCCAGTGCCGACTCGATCCCGATCCTGTGCATCACCGGCCAGGCCCCGGTGGCCAAGCTGCACAAGGAGGACTTCCAGGCCGTCGACATCTCCTCGATCGCCAAACCGCTGACCAAACTGGCGGTGACCGTGCTGGAACCGGCCCAGGTGCCCGGCACGTTCCAGCAGGCGTTCCACCTGATGCGGTCGGGCCGGCCCGGCCCGGTGCTGATCGACCTGCCGATCGACGTGCAGCAGGCGCAGATCGAGTTCGACGTCGACACCTACGAGCCGTTGCCGGTGTACCAGCCCAAGGCCAGCCGGGCCCAGGTGGAGAAGGCGCTGGACATGCTCGCCGTGGCGGAGCGTCCGCTGATCGTGGCCGGTGGCGGGATCGTCAACGCCGACGCCGCCGAGCTGCTGGTCGAGTTCGCCGAACTGACCGGCGTGCCGGTGGTGCCGACACTGATGGGCTGGGGCGCCATCCCGGACGACCACCACCTCAATGCCGGCATGGTCGGCCTGCAGACCGCGCACCGCTACGGCAACCAGACCATGCTGGCCGCCGATTTCGTGCTGGGCATCGGAAACCGGTGGGCCAACCGGCACACCGGCGGCCTGGACACCTACACCCAGGGCCGCACCTTCGTGCACGTGGACATCGAGCCGACGCAGATCGGCCGGGTGTTCGCGCCCGACTACGGCATCACGTCCGACGCCAAGGCCGCACTGGAACTGTTCGTGCGGGCCGCCCGGGAACGGGCGCTGCCGGATCGCGGCGTGTGGGCCGAGCAGTGCCGCGACCGCAAGCGGACCTTGTTGCGCCGCACCGACTTCGACGTGGTGCCGATCAAACCGCAGCGGGTGTACCAGGAGATGAACCGGGCGTTCGGCCAGGATGTGCGTTACGTCAGCACGATCGGCCTGTCCCAGATCCAGGCCGCCCAGTTGCTGCACGTCTACCAGCCGCGGCACTGGATCAACGCGGGCCAGGCCGGGCCGCTGGGCTGGACCGTGCCGGCCGCGCTGGGTGTGGCCACCGCGGACCCGGACGCCACCGTGGTCGCGCTGTCCGGCGACTACGATTTCCAGTTCCTCATCGAGGAACTGGCGGTCGGCGCGCAGTTCAACATTCCCTATATTCACGTTCTCGTGAACAATGCGTATCTCGGCCTGATCCGCCAGGCGCAGCGCGCGTTCGACATGGACTATTGCGTGCAACTGTCCTTCGACAACGTGAACGCACCGGAACTGCAGGGCTACGGCGTGGACCACGTGAAGGTCGCGGAAGGCTTGGGCTGCAAGGCAATCCGGGTATTCGAACCGGATCGCATCCTGCCCGCCCTTGAGGAGGCGAAGAAGCTGCTGGTCGAATTCCGGGTGCCGGTCATCGTCGAGGTCGTCCTGGAGCGGGTGACCAACGTGTCGATGGGCCAGGAGATCGACAACGTCACCGAGTTCGAGGACCTGGCCGACGGCGGGGCCGGCGCACCGACCGCCGTCTACGCCAACCTGGACTAGGAGCAACCGATGGTCCGCGTGCTACTGGCGCCCGACAAGTTCAAAGGGACGCTCACCGCCGCCGAAGTGGCCGGTGCGCTGGCCGCGGGCATCCGCGCCCGGCGGCCGGAGGTGCGGATCGACATCGCACCGGTGGCCGACGGTGGCGACGGCCTGCTCGACGCCTGCCTGGCCGCCGGCTTCACGGCCGTGCCGGTCGACGCGGTGGACGCGCTGGGCGTGCCGGTGCGCACCGCCTACGCCCGGCGGGGCGCGGACGCGGTGGTCGAGCTGGCGGCGATCTGCGGGCTGGCCCGGCTCGGCGCGCTGCGGGCACCGGTCTCCGCGTCCAGCCGCGGGGTGGGCCTGGTGCTCGCCGCCGCGCTCGACGCGGGGTGCACCCGGATCGTGCTGGGCATCGGCGGCAGCGCCTCCACCGACGGGGGAGCGGGCCTGGTCCGGGCGCTGGGCGCACGGGTACTCGGTGCGCGCGGCGAAACGCTGGACTCCTTGCACGGGGCGGTAAAGCTCGACCTGACGGGGCTGCACCGCGCGCTGCGCACGGCCGCCATCGAGGTGGCGTGCGACGTGGACAACCCGCTCACCGGCCCGCGCGGGGCGGCCGCGGTCTACGGCCCGCAGAAGGGCGCCGACCCCGACCAGGTCGAGCTCCTGGACGCGGCGCTGACCAATTGGGCCGAGGTGGTCGCCGCCGCCACCGGCGCCGATCACCGGGCCGATCCCGGGGCCGGTGCGGCGGGCGGAGTCGGCTTCGCGGCGGTCGCGCTGCTGGGCGGCCGGTTGCGGCCCGGCACCGAACTGGTGCTCACCCTGACCGGCTTCGCCGACCGCCTGGCCGGTGCCGACCTGGTGGTCACCGGCGAGGGCTCGCTGGACGAGCAGACATTGCACGGGAAGGCGCCGGCCGGGGTCGCGGCCGCAGCCCGGACGGCGGGCGTGCCGGTGGCCGGAGTGGCCGGTCGCTGTCTGCTCGACGAGAATTCGCTGCGATCACTGGGATTCGACGATGTCTACTCGCTGGTGGCCGAGGCCGGTTCGGAGGACGAGGCGTTGACCAATCCCGGACCGCTGTTGCGGCGCATTGGAGAACGGATCGCGGAGGGCATGGCATGAGCGTGGTTTTTCGGGCTCGACGGGCGGTCGTCGACGGCGGCGAACAGGCCTGCGCGGTCCGCGTCGACGACGGACGGATCACCGCGATCGCCGGGTATGCCGCGGAAATCGCGGCCGACCAGGAGATCGTGCTGGCCGACCACGAGGTGCTGCTGCCCGGGCTGGTCGACACCCACGTGCACGTCAACGAACCCGGCCGCACCGAATGGGAGGGCTTCGACTCCGCGACGCGCGCGGCCGCGGCCGGGGGCGTGACCACCATCATCGACATGCCGCTGAACAGCCTCCCGCCGACCACCACAGCCGACGCCCTGGCCGCGAAACGGGCTGCCGCACAAGAGAAGGCGCATATCGACGTCGGTTTCTGGGGCGGCGCGGTGCCGGGCAACCTCGGCGACATCGCCCCGCTGCACGAGGCCGGCGTGTTCGGCTTCAAATGCTTCCTGGCCGACTCCGGCGTGCCCGAGTTCCCGCCGCTGAATCCGAAGGAATTCGTCGCCGCCATGGCGGAAACCGCCCAGCTCGGCGCGCTGCTCATCGTGCACGCCGAGGACGCGGAATCCCTCGCCGGCAGCCCGTCCGGCTCGGCGTACCAGGGGTTTCTGGGCTCGCGACCGCAACAGGCCGAGCAGCGCGCGATCGAGGCGGTCATCGCCGCGGCGCGGGGTACCGGCGGCCGGGCGCACATCCTGCACCTGTCCGGCGCGAACGCGATCGCCGCGATCCACGACGCCCGGGAAGCCGGGGTGAACCTGTCGGTCGAGACCTGCCCGCACTACCTCACCCTGGCCGCCGAGACCGTTCCGGACGGCGCCACCCAGTTCAAATGCTGCCCGCCCATCCGCGAACAGGCCAACGCCGACCGGCTCTGGGCCGGGCTGGCCGATGGGGACATCGACCTGATCGTGTCCGACCATTCACCGTGCACGGCCGAACTCAAACACCTGGACACCGGCGACTTCGGCACCGCCTGGGGCGGCATCGCCTCACTGCAACTGGGCCTGCCGGTGATCTGGACCGCGGCCCGCAAACGCGGCCACACCCTGGCCGAGGTGATGCGCTGGATGGCGACCAGTCCGGCCGATCGCGTTGGCCTGTCACAGAAGGGACGCATCGCGGTGGGCGCCGACGCGGACCTGTGCGCGTTCGACCCGGACGCCGGATTCGACGTCGACCCGGCCCGGCTGCGGCACCGCAACCCCGTCTCGCCCTACACCGGGCAGCAGCTGACCGGCGTGGTCCGGCAGACCTGGCTGCGCGGTGCGCCCATCGACCCCGATGGCCCGGCCACCGGCCGGCTGCTTCGCCGTGGAGGACGGTCATGACCTACTACGCCCCGCCCGGCGGCCTGCCCGCGCAGACCGAGCTGACCACCGACCGGGCCGTGTTCACCCAGGCCTACGCGGTGCTGCCCAAGCGCACCATGACCGACATCGTGACCAGTCACCTGCCGTTCTGGGACGGCATGCGGATGTGGCTGATCGCGCGGCCGCTGTCCGGCTTCGCCGAGACGTTCGCCCAGTACATCGTCGAGGTGCGCGCTGGCGGCGGCAGCGACCGGCCGGAAACCGATCCGGCCGCGGAAGCCGTGCTGTTCGTGGTCGACGGCCAGGTGCGGCTCACCATCGATGGCGCGGCCCACGACCTGACCCCCGGCGGCTACGCCTATCTGCCGCCCGGTACACAATGGACACTCCGCAACGTCGGCCAGGAATCGGTCCGCTTTCACTGGATTCGCAAGAACTACCGACGTGTCGACGGCCTGGAACCGCCCGAACCGTTCGTGACGAACGAGCGCGACATCGAGCCGATCCCCATGCCGGGCACCGAAGGGCGCTGGTCCACCACCCGCTTTGTGGACCCGGCCGACATGCGTCACGACATGCACGTCAACATCGTGAACTTCCAGCCCGGCGCGGCGATTCCGTTCCCGGAGACGCATGTCATGGAGCACGGGCTGTACGTGTTGCAGGGCAAGGCCGTGTACCTGCTCAACCGGGACTGGATCGAGGTCGAGGCGGGCGATTTCATGTGGCTGCGCGCCTTCTGCCCACAGGCCTGCTACGCGGGCGGGCCGGGGCCGTTCCGCTATCTGCTCTACAAGGACGTCAACCGGCACGCGCTGTTGCCCGGTTAGGAGTCAGACCATGGACGACACAGGAATCACGGTGAACGGTCGGCGACTGCCGCTGACCGATGTCCCGGCGCACACCACCCTGTTGGATTTCGTGCGGGACAACGGGTTCACTGGCTGCAAGGAGGGCTGCGCCGAGGGCGAGTGCGGCGCCTGCGCGGTGCTGGTGGCCCGGCCGGGTGTGGCCGCGCCGACCGAGTGGGTCGCGGTGAACGCCTGCCTGCTGCCCGCCGCCTCGCTGGACGGGCAGGAGGTCGTCACCGCCGAGGGGCTGGGCGAGCCCGGTGCGCTGCATCCGGTGCAGCAGGAGATGGCGGTGCGCGGCGGATCGCAGTGCGGCTACTGCACGCCCGGATTCGTGTGCAGCATGGCCGCCGAGTACTACCGCCCGGACCGCGCTCCCGACGGCACCCGTCACGATCACGGCCCGAACGGTTTCGACCTGCACGCGTTGAGTGGAAACCTGTGCCGCTGCACCGGTTACCGCCCCATCCGCGACGCCGCCTACGCGCTCGGCGCCCCGCCGGCCGACGACGCTTTCGCCGCCCGCCAGGGCAAATCACCGGCCGACCCGTCGGCCACCGACCTCACCCGGGACGGCCGCAACTACCTCCGGCCGGCCACGCTGTCCGACGCGGTGCGGGCGCTGGCCGAGCACCCGGACACGATCCCGGTCGCCGGCTGCACCGACTGGGGCGTCGAGGTCAACATCCGGGGCCGCCGCGCCGAACGGGTCATGGCCATCGACCGGCTGACCGAGCTGCGCGAGCTGGTGATCGGCGAAGAAATCATCGAACTGGGCGCGGCCCTGACCCTGACCGAGATCGAACGCCGCCTCGACGGCCGGATTCCGCTGCTGGCCCAACTGTTCCCGCAGTTCGCCTCCCGCCTGATCCGCAACGGTGCCACCCTCGGTGGCAATCTCGGCACCGGCTCACCGATCGGCGACTCCCCGCCGGCCCTGCTCGCCCTGGACACCTCTCTCGTCCTCGTTGGCGCCGAAGGCGAACGCACCGTGCCGCTGGCCGACTACTTCACCGGCTACCGGCAAACCGTGCGCCAGCCGGGTGAGCTGATCAAATCGGTGCGCATCCCGTTGCCACTGGCGCCGACCACCGCGTTCCACAAGATCGCCAAGCGCCGCTTCGACGACATTTCCTCGGTCGCGGTCGGCTTCGCCCTGGACATCGTCGATGGCGTGGTGGCGCGGGTCCGCATTGGGCTCGGCGGTGTGGCGGCGACCCCGGTCCGGGCCTACGCCACCGAAGCGGCGCTGGTCGACCAGCCGTGGACCGAGCACACCGTTGCCGCCGCGGCGGAAGTGCTGCGCGCGGAAGGAACCCCGATGGACGACCACCGGGCCAGCTCTCGCTACCGCGCCGCCATGCTCGGCCGGAGCCTGGCCAAGTTGTACGCCGAGACCGCCGAGGAGGTGACGGCATGAGTGCCCTGTCCGAACGTCCGGAGCAGCCCGAGGTCGGCGTCGCGACGCCGCACGAGGCCGCCGCGTTGCACGTCACCGGCGCGGCCCGCTACACCGATGATCTGGTGCAGCGCACCCGGGACGTGCTGCACGCCTACCCGGTGCAGGTGCCGCACGCGCACGCCCGGGTCACCGCGATGCGCACCGAGCCCGCGCTCGCCGTGCCCGGCGTGGTGCGGGTGCTCACCGCGGCCGACGTGCCCGGCGTGAACGACGCGGGCGTCAAGCACGACGAACCGTTGTTCCCGACCGAGGTGATGTTCAACGGGCACGCGGTCTGCTGGGTGCTCGGCGAAACGCTGGAGGCTGCCCGGCTCGGTGCGGCCGCGGTCGAGGTGGAGGTCGAGCCGCTGCCCGCGGTAGTCACGGTGCGGGAGGCGATCGCGGTCGAAAGCTACCAGGGCGCGCAACCGGAACTGGTGCGCGGCGACCTCGGCGCCGGATTCGCCGCCTCGACCCAGATCTTCGAGGGCGAGTTCGAATTCTCCGGTCAGGAGCACTTCTATCTTGAGACGCACGCCGCGCTGTCCTATGTGGACGAATCTGAGCAGATTTTCGTGCAGAGCAGCACCCAGCACCCGTCCGAGACGCAGGAGATCGTGGCCCACGTGCTCGGCCTGCGCAACCACGACGTCACCGTGCAGTGCCTGCGGATGGGCGGCGGTTTCGGCGGCAAGGAGATGCAACCGCACGGGTTCGCCGCCATCGCCGCCCTCGGCGCCACGCTCACCGGCCGCCCGGTGCGGCTGCGCCTGAACCGCACCCAGGACCTGACCATGTCCGGGAAACGGCACGGTTTCCATGCCCGCTGGCGGGTCGGCTTCGCCGCCGACGGCCGGCTGCAGGCGCTGGACGCCACACTCACCGCGGACGGCGGCTGGAGCCTGGACCTGTCCGAGCCGGTGCTGGCCCGCGCGCTGTGCCACATCGACAACGCCTATCACCTGCCGAATGTCCACGTGCAGGGCCGGATCGCCAAGACGAACAAGACGTCCAACACGGCGTTCCGTGGTTTCGGCGGGCCGCAGGGCATGTTGGTGATGGAGGACATCCTCGGCCGCTGTGCCCCACTGCTGGGCATCGACCCGATCACGTTGCGGCGCCGCAATTTCTACACCGCCGGGCAGAGCACCCCCTACGGCCAGCCGGTGCGCCATCCCGAGCGCATCGCCACGATCTGGGACGAGGTGCACAACCGCGGCGAGATCGCGTTGCGGCAGAAGGAAATCGAGGCGTTCAACGCCACCCACCCGCACACCAAACGGGCGCTGGCGATGACCCCGGTGAAGTTCGGCATCTCGTTCAACCTCACCGCGTTCAACCAGGCCGGCGCGCTGGTGCACATCTACAAGGACGGCTCGGTGCTGATCAACCACGGCGGCACCGAGATGGGCCAGGGCCTGCACACCAAGATGCTCCAGGTCGCCGCGACCACGCTGGGGGTCCCGCGGTCCACCGTCCGGCTCGCCCCGACCCGCACCGACAAGGTGCCCAACACCTCGGCCACCGCGGCCAGTTCGGGCGCGGATCTCAACGGTGGCGCCGTGAAGAACGCCTGCGAGCAGTTGCGCGAGCGGCTGCTGCGGGTGGCCGCCGGCCGGCTGGGCACGCACCCGTCCGATGTGCGGATCGTGGCCGGCGTGGCCCGGGCCCTGGGCAGTGACGACGAACTGGGCTGGGACGACCTGGTGCGCGATGCCTACTTCCAGCGCGTGCACCTGTCGGCGGCCGGCTATTACCGGACCGAGGGATTGCACTGGGACGCCAAGACATTCCAGGGCTCGCCGTTCAAGTACTTCGCCTACGGCGCGGCGGCGACCGAGGTCGAGGTGGACGGCTTCACCGGCGCGTACCGCACCCGGCGGGTGGACATCGTGCACGACGTCGGCGACAGCCTGTCCCCGCTGGTCGATCTGGGCCAGATCGAGGGCGGTTTCGTGCAGGGCGCGGGCTGGCTGACCCTGGAGGACCTGCGCTGGCACCCGGAGAACGGCCGGTTGCTGACCCAGGCCGCCAGTACCTACAAGCTGCCCAGCTTCTCCGAGATGCCCGAGACGTTCAACGTCCACCTGCTGCCCAACGCCACCGAGGAGGGCGCGGTCTACGGGTCGAAGGCGGTCGGCGAGCCACCGCTGATGCTGGCCTTCTCGGTGCGCGAGGCGCTGCGCCAGGCCGCGGCGGCCTTCGGCCCGGCCGGAACCAGCGTCGACCTCGGCTCGCCCGCGACCCCGGAGGCGGTCTACTGGGCGCTGGAGGACGCCCGCGCCCGGCAGGCCCAGGCGGCGATCCTCAACGGGCACAACGAAAAGCTCAACGACAGGCCCGATGGACAATCGAGCGGAAAGGCCAACGGCAAGCCGGGCGGAGCACCGGACGGGACGCCGGTGCTGGAAGCGGTGCGCCATGGTGGATAGCACCTGGATCGACGCGGTGATCGCGTTGCGGTCACGCCGGATCGCCGGTGTGCTGGTCACGCTGACCGCGGTGCGTGGCCACGCGCCTCGCAAGGCGGGCGCGAAAATGGTGGTGTCGGCGACCGAGACCTGGGGTTCGATCGGCGGCGGCAACCTGGAAGCGGTGGCCGTGGACCGGGCCCGCGAGCTGATCGAGACCGGCGCCGTCGAGCCCGAGACGATGTCCTCGAAGCTGTCGGACAAGGCGCCCTACCAGCATGGTGTGCAGTGCTGCGGCGGCGAGGTCGCCGTGGTGCTCGACCCGCTGCCGGTGGTGCCCGCGGTCGCGATCTTCGGGGCCGGGCACGTCGGCCTTGAACTGGCCCGCATCCTGGCCCGCCACGATCTCGACCTGCATCTGATCGACAGCCGCCCGGAACAGCTCACCGAGGAACGCCTGGCCGTCCTCGGTGACGCGGTGGCTCGGGTCCACGTGCACGAGGTGCCGGTGCTGCCGGAGATCGTGCTGGGCGAACTGCCACCGGGAACGCATGTGCTGATCATGACCCACGACCACGCCGAGGACGCCGCGCTGTGTGATGCGGTGTTGCGGCACGGCGAGTTCGGCTCGATCGGACTGATCGGGTCGGCCGCCAAATGGGCCCGCTTCCGGCGTCGGCTGGCCGAGGAGGGCGGCCACGACGAGGCGACGATCGACCGCATCACCACGCCGATCGGTCTGCCCGGCCTGGCCGGCAAGGAACCGGCGACGATCGCGCTCAGCGTCGCGGCCGACCTGTTGCGCACGTTCGAGCGGGACCGAGTGGAGACCGAAACCTGATGACCATCTACCGAACCCGGGTCGTGGACACGCCCCAGAATCCTTTCACCGGCGGGGAACTGCGCGCCGATGACGATGCCGGACTGCTGGTGGCCGACGGTCAGATCGTGGAGCGCGGCCCGTTCGCCGAGGTGCGGGCCCAGCACCGGGAGGAGGACGTCGTCGACCTGCGCGGCGGATTGTTGTTGCCCGGTCTGGTCGACACCCACGTGCACTACCCGCAGCTGCGCGTCATCGGCGGCCTGGGCCTGCCCTTGCTGGACTGGCTCGACAAGTGCGCACTACCCGAAGAGGTTCGACTGTCCGAAGTGGACTATGCGCGGTCGGTGGCGCGGGAATTCGTCCGGGTGCTCGCCGACTCCGGCACGACCAGCGCGCTGGTGTTCGGCGCCCACTTCGCCCCGGCCATGGACGAGCTGTTCCAGGCCAGTCACGACGCGGGCCTGCGGGTCACGGCCGGACTGGTGGTCGGCGACCGGTTGCTGCGGCCCGAGCTGCACACCACCGCCCGGCGGGCCTACGCCGAGGGCCGCGCACTGGCCGAACGCTGGCACGGCCGGGGGTTGCTGCGTTACGCCGTCACCCCACGCTTCTCGTTGTCCTGCACCGACGAGTTGCTCGACGCGTGCACCGCGCTGCATTCCGACGTGCCGGACAGCTGGTTCACCTCGCACATCAACGAGAATCCGGCCGAGATCGCCAAGGTGCGTGAGCTGTTCGGCCGCGATTACCTGGACAGCTATGACAGGCACGGCCTGGTCGGCAAACGCAGCGTGTTCGCCCACAACGTGCACCCGGGCGACGCCGAACTGGACGTGCTCGCGGCCACCGGAGCCGCCGTGGCGCACTGCCCGACCAGCAACTGCGCGCTGGGCAGCGGACTGTTCGCCATGGACCGGCACCTCGCCCGGGGTGTTCCGGTGGCGCTGGGTTCGGACGTGGGCGCGGGCACCGGCCCGGCCATTTTCAAGGAGGCGTTGCAGGCCTATTTCGTGCAGCAGTTGCGCGGCCCGGCCGGTGTCCCACTGAAACCCGCGCACCTCCTGCACCTCGCGACGTCGGCCGGCGCCCAGGCCCTCGGCCTCGCCGACTCGATCGGTGATCTGTCGGTAGGAAAACGGTTCGACGCGGTATGGGTCAGGCCCCCGGAAGGCACTCCACTGAGTCTCGGTCTGCGTCACGCCGACAATGCCGAGGCCGCGGTCGCCCGGCTGTTCGCACTGGCCACCCCGCACGATGTGGCGGCCGTGTGGGTCGACGGCGCGGCGGTGAAGAATGCCCTATTTCCGTCCGTCTGACCTCGGAAGATAACCTCCATCGGTCGTGTTCACGACCTTGACGTGAGCAGGTTGGCTGGTTAGCTTATCTGCGAAGCGAAAAATTAATTCCATATCGCGGAAGAAAATCGTTGTCACTCGGTGACTGATCATTGGAGATCGCATGTCGCTGGACACCCCCGTCGCCCCACCCCGACCATCGCGGGTCCACCCCGTCGAGGAGGTGCTGCCGGTGCACAAGCTGCTGGTCTTCGGCCTGCAGCACCTGTTCATCATGTACGCCGGCGCGGTGGCGGTCCCGCTCATCGTCGGCCCGGCGATCGGTCTGAGCTCGCAGGACATCGCGATCCTGGTGAGCGCCGATCTGGTGGTGTCCGGTATCGCCACGATCATTCAGTCCGCGGGTATATCGAAGCTTTTCGGTGTCCGCCTGCCGGTGGTCGCCGGGGCCACGTTCACCGCACTCAACCCGATGATCATCATCGCCACCGAATACGGCGGACGCAGCGGACTGCCCTATGTGTACGGTGCGATGCTGGTGTCCGGCGTGTTCGGTCTTGCGCTGGCCAAGCCGTTCTCCAAGGTGATCCGGTTCTTCCCGCCCCTGGTCACCGGCACCACGATCTGCATCATCGGATTGTCTCTCGGGGGTGCCGACCTGTCGCTGATCGCTGACAAGACGGTCAACGGCTCCTACGTTGCCAGCCCGGCCCGGATAGCTCTGGCCGGCGTCGTGCTGGTGCTGATCCTGTTGATCAGCCGGGTGTTCCGCGGTTTCGTCAGCCAGATCGCGGTGCTGCTGTCGATCGTCATCGGAACCGTGGTCGCGTATTTCATGCACATGGTCGACTTCGGCAACGTCGGCGCGGCCACGTGGTTCGGCCTGCCCCACATCTTCCACTTCGGACCGCCGAAGTTCGCGGCAGCGGCGATCATCACCATGTGCATCGTCATGATCGTGACCTTCACCGAGTCGACGGCCGACATGCTGGCCGTCGGTGAACTGACCGGCAAGGACCTCAGCCCGAGCGACCTGGCCCGCGGCCTGGCCACCGACGGACTGTCGGCGTTCCTGGCCGCGTTCACCAACTCCTTCCCGGACACCGCGTTCGCCGAGAACGTCGGTCTGGTCGGGTTGACCAAGATCCGCAGCCGCTGGGTGGTGACGGTGTGCGGTGGGTTCCTGTTGGTCCTGGGCCTGATCCCCAAAGTCGGCCAGCTCATCGCCGACCTGCCCGGCCCGGTCGTCGGCGGTGCCGCGACGGTGATGTTCGCGATGGTGACCGCGGTCGGCATCCAGACCCTGCACAAGGCGGACTTCCGCGACAACCACAATTTGCTGATCGTGGCGGCGGCGCTGGCCGTGGGCCTGGTGCCCGCGTTCGACCAGCACATCTACGACGATTTCCCCAAGGACTTCCAGGTGATCTTCGGTTCCAGCATCACCGCGACGGTGGTCGTGGTGTTCGTGCTGAACCTGGTCTTCAACCACTGGACCCGGGATGGGCGCAGCAGCGCCGTGCAGGAAGCGGTGAGCGGAGGCGCGGTCGCCGTTGACGTCGCCGACCGGCCAGCCGACGTTCCCCCGCGCCCAACGGAGACTTCCGAGCGGGCAACCGAGAAAGTGGCAGACTGAGCCGGATGTTGGACGCTGTTTCCACTGATGCCCTGCGGGACCGCCTGCGCGCCTGCTGCGCCGCGGATGCCTGGATCGAGGCCGTCATCGCCGGTCGCCCGTACGCCGGCCGAGCGGAGCTGGCGACAACGTCGGACGCCGCGACCGAGGCACTCGACGACGTCGGTCTCGCCCAGGCTCTCGCCGGGCACCCCCGCATCGGCGAGCGAGCGGATGGGGCGTGGTCCCGCCAGGAGCAGGCCGGTGTGGCCGACGCGGAGTCCGGGGTGCGGGCGGCGATCGCCGAGGCCAACGCCGAGTACGAACGCCGATTCGGTCACGTCTACCTGGTCTGCGCCACCGGTCTGGGCGCCGAGGAACTGCTGGCGATCTGCCAGGCCCGGCTGCACAATTCCGCCGAGGCCGAGCGCGAGGTCGTGCTGGCCGAGCTGGCCAAGATCAATCGTCTGCGGCTGACGAAGTTGCTGGACGCGGAGGAGTCTCGATGAGCCTGTCCACCCACGTACTCGACGCGACAAGAGGAACCCCGGCCGCCGGTGTCGCGGTGCGCGTCGAGTCGCGTGTGGACGGTTGCTGGCAGCCCTCTGCCACGGGCGTGACGGACGCCGACGGCCGAGCCCGCGACCTCGGCCATCCTGGCGTCGGCAGTCACCGCATCACGTTCGACACCGGGGAGTACTTCGACCGGCTGGGGGTGGCGGCGTTCTACCCCGAGGTGACGATCACGTTCGAGGTGCGCGACGCCGACGCCCACCACCACGTGCCGCTCCTCCTGAGCCCGTACGCCTTCTCAACGTATCGGGGTTCGTGACCGCTCCTCCCTCGACGACGCGATGAGATTCCGCTCCAGCTCGGCGAGAATGCCGGAGAGGACAGTGCGCTCGGTTGGCGCCAGTGAGTCGATCAGGTCTGCTTCGTGCTCGAGTAGCTGGCGCACGGTGGTCTCGATGAGACGGTGGCCGGTTTCGGTGAGCCGGACAGCGACCGCGCGGCGCGACACGGACGACGGTGAGCGTTCGACCAGTCCGGCGTCTTCGGCCCGGGCGACGCGCTGGGAGACGGCACCCGCGGTGATCAGTGTCCGGCGGGTGATCTCGCGAGTCGTGAGTTCGTAGGGCGGACCGGATCGCCGGATGACGCTGAGCAGATCCAGTGTGGACGGGTCGACTCCGAGCTTGGCCAGGGTGCGTCGGCGGTCGTCGGCGAGGACCTTCGCGATTCGCCAGACCGGCGTGATGATCTCGATGGACTCGGTGCGCACACCAGGAAGTTCTCGCCGCCAGGCCGCGGCGATATCGGCCGCGGGCCACGTCGAGACCGATTCCAGCGGGTAGCCCTGGGCATCACGATCGTTGGCCAACGCGGCCCCTCCTTGCTACGTTTAGAGCTAAACATAGCAGGCTGTACATGGCAGAGGGAGGGTTCGCGGTGAGTCGGATCGTGCTGGTCACCGGTGGTGGCAATGGGCTGGGCAAGGCGGTGGCCGCCCGGTACCGCGCCGCTGGCGACACCGTGATCATCACCGGGCGAGACGCTGATCGACTCGCCCACACCGCGGCGGAGATCGACGCCCAGCCGATCACCTGTGATGCGACTGATCCACGGCAAGTGGCCCGGATGGCGGACGAACTGGGCCCGGAACTCGATGTCGTGGTCAACATGGCCGGCGGCAACACCGATTTTGGTGAGCCCAGCGGACAGGGCGACCGGCTGGAGCGAGTGCGCACCGCGTGGCAGGCGAACCTGGATGCGAATCTGCTCAGCGCCGTGCTCACGACCACGGCCGTGCTCGACAAGCTGCGGCCTGGTGGCTCCGTCATCAACATCGGATCCATCGGCGCTGAGTACGCCACAACCTCTTACGGCGCAGCGAAAGCGGCGCTGGCCGCGTGGACAGCCGGCTTGTCGTCCGAGGTGGGCCCCAAGGCACTGACGGCCAACTTGATCGCGCCCGGCTACATCGCCGAGACCGGCTTCTTCCGCGGAAAACTCAGCGAGCAACGTCGGGCCGCCCTGATCGACGCGACCCACGACGGACGAGCCGGACGTCCGACCGACATCGCCGAAACCGCCTACTTCCTCGCCTCCGCCGGTGCCCGCCACATCACCGGGCAGACCCTGCACGTCAACGGAGGCGCCCACACAACCCGGTGACCGCCATGGTCGTCAGCTGACCACCTGGTTTTCCCAGGCCCAGACGGCTACTTCGGTGCGGTTGCGGAGGTTGAGTTTGCGTTGGGCGGCGCCCAGGTGGGTTTTGACCGTGGACAGGGAGACGACCAGTTCTTCGGCGATCTCGGCGTTGGTGCGGCCTCGGCCGACGTGGCGGACGACGTCGAGTTCACGGGCGGTCAGTTCCTCGGTGGGCGGGGTGTCGCGAGTGGGGTTGCGGGTGGCGAAGTGGGCCAGGAGGCGGGTGGTGACCGAGGGGGAAACCAGGGTTTCGCCGTGGGTGGCCGCGTGGACGGCTTCCACCAGCAGCCGTGGGCCTGCGTCCTTGAGCAGGAAGCCGCAGGCTCCGGCGCGTAGCGCGGCGTGCACGTTCTCGTCGAGGTCGAAGGTGGTGACCACGACGACCCGGAGCGGGTCGGGGACGTCGGGGCCGGCGAGTAGGCGGGTGGCTTGGAGGCCGTCGATGTGGGGCATGCGGATGTCCATCAGGGTCACATCGGGACGCAGCTCGCGGGCCAACTCCACCGCGCGGCGACCATCGGCGGCCTCGCCGACCACCTCGATGTCGGGTTCGGCGTCCAGGATCAGGCGGAAGCCGGTGCGCACCATGGCCTGATCGTCGGCGACCAGCACCCGGACGGTCATGTTTCCTCCTGGGGGCTGGGCCGGCCGTGGGGTGCTGCCGCGGTCATGGTCGTTCCCGGGCGCCGGGCGGGTCGTAGGGGAGCCGCATCAGCACCCGCCAGCGGCCGCCTGGTTCGGGGCCTGCGGTCAGGGTTCCGCCCAGGGCGGTGATCCGCTCGGTCATTCCCACCAATCCGTATCCGGGCCGCTCGTCCTGCCGCCGCCTGCCGGTCTCCGCTGCGCTGTTGACGATATCGGCCACCAGGCAGTCGGGCTGACCGGACTCGGCGCGCAGGCTCACCCGGACCTCGGTGGCGCCCGGCGCATGCCGGCGGATGTTGGTCAGGGCTTCCATCAGGACCCGGTGGGCCGCACCGGCCACCTCTGGGGTTACCGGGCGGGCGTTCCAGCCTGGTTCGGTGGTCAGGGTGACGGTGCCGTCTCGCGGGATGGCGCGGTCCACGGCCTCGCGCAGGGTGACCGGGGTGCCGAAGGTCGGGGGTTCGCCGGTGCGGAGCAGGGACACCAGCCGCCGGGTTGCGGCCAGGGCCTCGGCGCCTGCTTCTTCTATTTCGGCGAAGATCTCCTTTCCGGTTGGGTGGTCGGCGATGATCCGGGCGGCCTGGGCTCTCACCACCACGCCGGTGATGTGGTGGGCGACCAGGTCGTGCAGTTCTCGTGCCATCAGGGCGCGTTCCGCGGTGCGCACGCGGTCGCGGGCCGCGGCGAGGGCGGTGACTCGGCGGGCGTCGGCGTCTCGGTGGATCAGTCCGATTGCCAGGGCACCGCCCAAGAGAAGCGCTGCGGGGACCGCCAGTAGAGCCAGTGCGTTGTTCGGGCCGGCGCGGACCACGGGGGCGGTGACCATGGCCAGGCCGCCCAGTAGAGCGGTGACCGCTGCCCGGCGCGTGGGCAGGCGGCGGCTGGCGGCGCCGACCAGGAGGGCCAGTGCTGCCAGTTCGGTCAGGTTGGGCTGGGCTTGTGCGGGGTGCCCGGTGCGGGTGGCCAGTTCGGCCAGTGCGGTGCCGAGCAGTGACAAGGCGGCCACGCTGTCCCCCAACAGTGCGACCTGGTCCGGCAGGCGCCTGCGCAGCACCGCGAGTGCGGCTGCCACCGGGCCCAGACCGGAAGTCACGGACACGGTGATCGAAGCGAGCAGGCCGGTGGCCGGACCGCTGCGCAGCGCGAACATCGCGTCGGCGATGACCAGCAGCGCCAGCACGACGATCTCGGCGACCAGCGGCCCGCGCCGGTCCGACCACGAGGGCCACCAGCTCCGCGCGCCTGCCGGTGAATGATCATCCATGATGCCGCCACCCTGCCATGGTCATGTTCCCGCTCTGGTGCTCATTCGCCCGCGTCGCGGCGGTCCTGGCGCAGCTCGACCAGGCGGTGCACCGAGCGCACGCCGAACAACGCGACCGTGGCGATCTCCAGCAGTGTCGCGAGGAGCTGGTTGCCGCCGAAGGCGTTCGGCGCGAAGACGACGCTGACGACGACCAGCGCGAGAAACACGACGGCCAGGCCGACCCGGAAGTGGGCCAGGCGGAACTGGCCGCGGCTCGGCGGTCGCACCGCGGGCCGTTGCACCGCTGGCGACTGGGGCGGGGGTGATTGGGGCGCTGGCGGTTGCACCGCTGGCGGTTGGGGCGCGGGTTCATGGGGCGGGGGTTGGTGTTGCTGGAGTTCCGGCAGCGGTTGCGGGGGCGCCGGGTGCTGGGGCGTGGAGTGCTCGGGTGTGGAGTGCTGGGGCGTGGAGTGCTGGGTGTCGATCACGGGGTTGCTCCTGTGGTGGGATTTGCTTGCCCTACCAGGATGTGTGGTGATCGGGTGCGCGTGGCTCGCGCTAAAGGATGATCTTTGGGGTTTCGGGTCGTACTTTCGGCCGAGGTATGGCTGGCCCCACCTTCAGGACACCAGCTTGCACCGCTGTGTTCCGACCGCGATTCGACGAGGCTCGATTTGTCATCGTCGGGAGTTGCCGGGGCAAGTGTCGGGGGGAGTTGTCATGTCCGCATCCGTTCGTGCGGCCCGGGATCCGTTCGTCGATCTGCTGCGCACTGGCGCAATTCTGGTGGTCGTGTTCGGGCACTGGCTGATGCCGGTGCTGGCTCGGCACGGCAGCACGGTCTCGGCGGGCAACGCGCTGGCCACGCCGGGCTGGTGGTTGCTGACCTGGCCCGCGCAGGTCATGCCGGTGTTCTTCGTGGCCGGGGGTGCGGCGAATTTCCATTCCTACCAAGGATTTCTGGCCCGGGGCGGAACTACCCAGAGGTGGTTGGCGGCGCGGGTCCGGCGGTTGGTGCTGCCGGTGTTTCCGTTGCTGGCGGTGTGGCTGGCCGTGCCGGATCTTCTGCTGTCGCTCGGGGTTCCGGCGCAGCCGGTGGGGTTGGCGGCGGCGATCGTCGGGCAGTTGTTGTGGTTCCTCGCGGTGTATCTGATCGCCACGGCGCTTGTTCCGGTCATGCTGGCGGCGCGGAATCGTTGGGGTGATTGGGTTTTCGTGGTCCTGACCGGTGCCGCGGTCGGGGTGGATGTGTTGCGGTTGCATGGGGTTCCGTTGGTCGGCTACACCAATGAGGTGTTCGTGTGGCTGGCCGTGCAGCAGCTGGGAATCGAGTATGCGGCGGGGCGGTTCAGCCGGTTGACCAGGAAGGGCGCGCTGGCCCTTGGGTTCGCCGGGCTGGGCGGGACCGCCTTGTTGGTGCTGCTCGCGGGTTATCCGGACAGTATGGTGGGGCTGCCGGGGCAGACCGTGTCCAACATGTCGCCGGCTACGATTTGCCTGCTCACCCTTGGCCTCGGGCAGTTCGGGTTTCTGCTGGCCGCGCGGGAACGGCTGGTGGTGTGGAGCAGGCGGCCGGGGCCGGCGGCGGTGCTGCGGGCGGTGGGGTCGCGGTGCCTGACGGTGTACCTGTGGCACATGTCGGCGTTGGTGCTGGTGGCGGGCGTCGCGGTGGTCGGATTCGGTTATGCCACACCGCAACCGGGCAGTCCGGGGTGGCTGGTGGCGCTGCCGGTGAGCATGCTGGTGATGGCTGTGGTGTTGCGCGTGCTGGTCGCCGTCCTTGGCCGGTTCGAGGCGATCCGACCGGCAGTCGTCGGGGCGGTGCCGGTCTGGCGGATGGTCGTTGCGGTGGTGGTGCTGGTGGCCGGGTTGACCGGGATCGCGGCGGCGGGGTTCGTGCCCGCGGCCGGCGGTTGGCAGGTCGGGCCGATTCCGTGGATCGTGCTGATCGGGCTGGGATTCGCGTTGACCGTGCCGCGGCTGACCCGGCGGGCGGCCGGGCTGGGGACTCGGGTGCTCGGCGCGCTGGTCACCGCGCTGCCCCGGAATTAGGGCAGGCGGGCGAGCAGGCCGCCGTCGACCGGCAGGCAGGTTCCGGTGATGGTCGAGGCGTCGTCGGAGAGCAGGAACCGCACGGCGTTGGCGATGTCGGCCGGTTTCGGAAAGCGCCGCAACGGGAAGCGGGTGACCCGCTCGGCCATCGACTCCTCGTCGGCCCACTGTTCGCTGTTGCGGGGCACCGGCACGAAACTGGGCGCCACGGCGTTGCAGCGCACGTCCCGCGGGCCCCATTCGATGGCCATGGCGCGGGTCAGCGCGAGCAGCGCGGCTTTGGCGGCGGCGTAGGGGCCGAAGTCGGGTAGCGCGCCGTACGCGTGCACGGAGGCGATGTGCACCATCGCGGCCGGGCGGCCGTCGGCGCTGGCGACCAGCTCCTTGCCCCACAGCCACGCGCTGCCGGCCATGACCTGGAACGGGCGCAGGAATCCCTCGGCCGACTCCTCGGCCAGCGGGGTGGGCGCCTCGGAGAGGGTGCTGTTCACCAGGAGCGTGGCCGGTGCGGTCAGCAGGCCGAATGCGTTCTTGGCGGCGGATTCGGACTGCGCGTCGGCGGCGAGGTACCGGGCTCGCTCGTCCACTGTGGATGGACGGGTGCCGGCCAGGTCGACGGCGAGGACTTCGGCACCGCGGTCGGCCAGCTCACGCACCACGGCACTGCCGATTCCGCCCGCGCCGCCGAGCACGATCGCGCCGCGCCCGGCGAATTCCCTGGTCATCCCGGCTCCTGCCGCACGGTGTCCGCCGAGTCCGGCTCCTGCTCGGCCTCGCCTTGTCGCAGCGCGTGTTTGAGCCGGGCGATGTGGGCGCGGGCCGCTTCCTCGGCCGCGTCCGCGTCGCCGGTGCGGATGGCGGCCACGATCCGCCGGTGGTCGGCGACCGCGCTGTGCGGGCCGGAGGTCACCGTGGTGGTCACCATGGCCAGCCGCACCTGGGCCTGGATCTCGTCCAGCGCGCGGATCACGTGGTGGTTGCCGCCCGCCTCGCGGATCCGGCTGTGGAAACTCATGTCCAGTTCGGTGTGCTCGGCCAGGTTGCCGAGGGCCACGGCCTGTTCGTGCTTGCGCAGGATGCGCTCCAGTTCACCGGCCAGCGCGGGCCCGGCGCGGCGCACGGCCAGCCGCGCGGCCACTCCCTCGAGCACCTCGCGGACTTCGTACAACTCGGCCAGGTCGGCCAGATCGACCCGGGCCACCACCGCACCCCGCCGTGGTTCCTCCACGGCCAGGCGATCCCAGGTCAGCCGGACCACGGCCTCGCGCACGGGGCTGCGGCTGACCTCCAGTCGCTCGGCCAGTCCGGGCACGCTGAGTTTGGTGCCGGGCTGCAGCGCACCGGAGAAGATGGCCTGGCGCAAGGACTCGTACACGGCATCGGTGATGCGTTCCGAGGTGCGCACCGGCGCGAGGTGGTCCACCGGGGTGTCCTTCCTCGGGCCGGTCATGCGGCCCGGCCCTGGCGCACCGTGGCCAGGTAGCGGGCGGCGGCCGCGCCAAGGGCGGACCAGTCGTCCCGGGTCACCGCGTCGGCGTCGAACAGGCCCAGTCCCACGCCGAGCGATACGCAGCCAACGGCAAGACATTCCCGGCCGATCTCCGCGGTGAGGCCGCCGCAGGCCAGCAGTGGCACATCGTCGAGCGGCTCGCGCACCAGCTTCAGGTACGCCGGGCCGGCCGGCTGCACCGGGAACACCTTCACCACGTCGGCTCCGAGCTGGAACGCGGTGGCGATCTCGGTCGGGGTGTAGGCGCCGGGCACCGAGATCAGGCCGGCCTGCCTGGTCGCCGCGATCACCTCCGGATCGGTGTGCGGGGACAGCACGAACGCGCCCCCGACCGCGGCCACCCGGCGGACCTGCTCGGCCGAGCGCACCGTGCCCGCGCCCACGAGCAGTTCGGGCCGGGTGGCCAGTTGCTCGATGGAGTCGAAGGCGTCGGGGGAGTTCATGGTGATCTCGAACGCCCGGATTCCGGCCTCGGCCAGCGCGTCCACCGCGGGCAACACGCGAGTGGGCGGCAGGCCGCGCAGGATGGCCACCAGATCGGGGAGTTGGCCGGTCATCGGTCGGCCACCGCGATCGTCTGCGGGGCAAGGAAAGCGTCCAGTCCGGCCTGGCCGCCCTCGATGCCGACCCCGGAGAGTTTCCGGCCACCGAAGGGAACTCCGGGCGTGTTCGGGGTGGCCGTGTTGACTCCGGCGATGCCCACGTCCAGTGCCTCGGCCACCTGGCGGCCGCGCTCCGGTTCGCCGGTGGCCACATATCCGGCCAGGCCAAGGGGATCGGCCCGGGTCGCCTCGATAACCTCGGTGATGTCCCGGTAGGTCAGCACCGGCAGCACCGGCGCGAACGACTCCTCGGCGACCATGCGTGCGGTGCGCGGCGGGTCCACCGCGATGACCGGGCGGGCGAAGTGGCCGCGGTCCGGGACCGCGATGTCCGGTCGGTGCACCGTGGCGCCGAGGTTTTCGGCCTCCTTGGCCAGTTCCTCGACCCGGCCCGGGTCGGTGGGCAGGGCCAGCGGTCCCAGCGTGGTCGCCGGATCGAGCGGGTCGCCAAGGATCAGTTTTCCGGCGGCGGCCAGAAGACCATCCACAATGGAGTCACGGAGATTTTCCGGCACCCACACGGTGTTGGCGCCGATGCAGGACTGCCCGTTGTTGCGGTACTTCGCGCCGTTGATCAGCTCCACCGCGCGGGCCGGGTCGGCGTCGTCCAGTACCACCAGGGGCGCGTTGCCGCCGAGTTCCAGGATGCAGCGGGTCAGACCGGCCCGGGCCCGCTCGGCGACCAGCAGGCCGACTCGGGTCGACCCGGTGAAGCTGATGCCGCGTACCCGGTGGTCGTCCAGCCAGGCGTTGGTCACGTCGGCGCCGTCGCCGAGCATCGTGCAGACCACGCCCTTGGGCACGTGCCTGGCCGCGATGTCCGCGAAACCCAGTGCGGCGCCCGCGGCCACCTCGGACGGCTTGAACAGCACGGTGCACCCGGCGGCCAGGGCGGCGGCGATCTTGCGGGCCGGGATGGACAGCGGGAAGTTCCATGGCGTGGACACCGCGACCACGCCCAGCGGCCGGGCGCCCACCTCGTGCCGGATGCCCGGCACCGCCCGCAATGTCTCGTCCCGGCGGCCCTGCACGGCCGCGGCGAACCACTCGCAGAAACCGGCCGACATGCCGACCTCGGCCCGCGCCTCGGCCAGCCGCTTGCCGGTCTCCCGGGCGGTCAGCACGGCCAGTTCCTCGGCCACCGCCGGATCCCGCAGTTCGGCGGCGATCGCGAGCAGCGCGGCCGCCCGCCGCGCGGCCGGGGTGGCCGACCAGTCCGGCAGCGCGGTCGCGGCCACGTCCACCGCGCGCGCCGCGTCCGCCCGGCCGCCGCCGACATAGGCGGCCAGCACCTCCCCGGTGGCCGGTTCGAGCACCTCGACCGGCCAGGGCTGGTCGGGCCGCTCGACGCCGGGAATGCGGCAGCCGGAAGCAGGGTGCGTGGTCGTCATGCGATGACCTCCGAATTCTCGTGCAGTGCGTCGGTGTCGAACTCGACGCCGAGGCCCGGCCCGGTCGGGATGCGCAGCCGGCCCGCGACGGGCTGCGGTGGTTGACGCAACAGCGGATCGCGCAGGGGATTGTCCCGCACGTCGTACTCCACAATGGACACCGGCGGTGCCATCGCGGCCAGTTGCAGGGTGGCCAGGAAGGCGGCCGCGCCGCCGTAGAGATGTGGGGCGACCGACTTTCCGCGGGCCTGCGCCAGTTCGCAGACCGCGAGGGCCTCGGTCAGTCCGCCGGTCTTGGACAGGTCCGGCTGCACCAGCGCCACGGCTTCGGAGTCGACGTACGACCAGAAATCGTTGCGGCCGTAGATGTTCTCGCCGGTGGCGATGGCCAGGCCGGTGCGTTCGTAGAGGGCTTCCAGGTCGGGCAGGCGGTCGCCGCGCACCGGCTCCTCGATCCAGGCGACGCCGTGCTCGCGCAGCATCGGCGCGGCGGCCACCGCTTCAGCCAGCGACCACGCCTGGTTGGCGTCACCATAGATGTCCATCTCCGGGCCGCAGATCCGGCGCACCGCGGCCAGGTTGGCCTCGTCGGTCTCCGCGCCGAAGCCGAGTTTCACCTTCAGTGCGGTGTATCCCTCGTCCTGGCAACGGGAAGCCAGGTCGGCCACGCCGGTCGGGCCCAGGCTGGAGGCGTACACGGCGATGTCGTCGCGCACCCGGCCGCCGCCGGAATCGGCGATGCCCACCCGGGCGCGGCGGGCCCGCAGATCCCACAGGGCCACGTCCGCCGCGGAGATCGCCTGGGCCACCGGGCCGGGCGCACCCCACTGGCGGCCCAGCGGGGCCAGCGTGCGGGTGAGGGTGTCGTGCACCGCGGTGATCCGGTCCGGGTCCTGGCCCTCCAGCAGCGGCAGCACGCCCTCGCGCAGGGTGGCCACCCGCTCGGCGGCGGCCCAGGACGGGAAGTTGACCCAGCTCTCGCCACGGCCGGTGGCGCCGGTGCTGTCGGTCAGTTCGACCAGCACCATGCTGCGCCGGCGCAGCGCCGAGAAGGACATGGCGATGCCGTCGCGGGCCTCGGCGTGCAACACCCGGATCTGGCTCCGCACGATCCGCGCCTGGCCCACCTGTCCTCCCAGCGTTGGTCTGATCGGTTCACTCTACATGTAACATGCGAAAACCCCACAGTGAGGAGCTGTCATGCCCGCCATCGCCGACCTTACGGCGTACCGCGTCGCACCCCGCTGGATTCTGCTCCGGTTGCGTACCGATGATGGCGCGGAGGGCTGGGGCGAGGCGATCGTGCCCAAACGCCGGGACGCGGTCGAGGGGGCGCTGGCCGATCTGGGGCGCATGCTGCATGGCGCGGACGCCGACCGGATCGAGGAGGCGGCGCTCCGCTGCCGCCGGGGCGGGTTCTTCCGGGGCGGCCCGGTGCTGGCCACCGCGACCGCGGCCGTCGAGCACGCGCTGTGGGACCGCAAGGCCCGGGCGCTGGGCGTGCCGGTGTACGAGATGCTCGGTGGCCGGGTGCGCGAGAAGGTCAAGGTGTACGCGTGGATCGCCGGAGACCGGCCGGATGACGTGGTGGCCGGCGCGCGGGCCCGGATCGACCAGGGTTTCTCGGTGGTCAAGATGAACGCCACCGCCGAGTTCGACCTGATCGAGACCACGGCGGCGGTGGACGCGGTGGTGGCCCGGGTGGCCGCGCTGCGCGACGAATTCGGCGCGGGCCTGGACATCGCGCTGGACTTCCACGGCCGGGTGGGGCGGCCGATGGTCCGGCCGCTGCTGCGCGAGCTGGACCAGTTCCGGCTGCTGTGGGTCGAGGAGCCGGTGCCGCCCGGGCACGACGCGCTGCTGCGGGAGATCTGCGGGGAGCGGTCCACCCGGATCGCCACCGGCGAACGGCTGACCTCGCGCTGGGAGTTCCGCACCCTGCTCACCGAGGGCGTGGTCGACGTGCTGCAGCCGGACGTGTCCCTGACCGGGCTGTTCGAGCTGGAGAAGATCTGCCGGATGGCCGAGTGCTTCGACGTGGCCGTGGTGCCGCACTGCCCGAACGGGCCGGTCAGCCTGGCCGCCTCGGTGCAGGTGGCGGCGTGCGCGGTCAACGTGCCGCTGCACGAGCAGTCACTGGGCATCCACTACAACACGGCGCGGGCCGGGGCGAGCGCGGAGCTGACCGACTACCTGCGCGATCCGGCGCCGCTGACCCCGCACGCCGGGTACCTGGACATCCCCGCCGGGCCTGGCCTCGGCATCGAGCTGGACCCGGATGCGGTGCTGGCCGGGCGGACCGACGCGCTGCCCGACGATGTGGACTGGCGGCTGCCGGACGGCCGTCCCGCCGAGTGGTGAGTTCCTCCCCAGACGATTCCGGATCACCGAGGCCATTGACACTTTACATGTAACATGTGCAGACTCTGGCCCAACCGAGGTCCGGCACCCTCAAGGAAGAGGTCAGTCGTGGACAGCCAGCCGCCCAGCGCAGCCACTCCCACCGTCACCCCGGCCGACGGCCCGTCACCGGGCGCCGAGCCCGGCGGACGGCGGGCCGTCGTATTCGGCTTCATCGCCGCGGCCTCCCTGCTGTTCGGCTACGACCTGGGCATGATGGCCGGGGCGATCCTGTTCATCCAGAAGGATCTGCACCTCGGCGCGGGCATGGTCGGCCTGATCACCAGCATCGTGTCGGCAGGCACCATCGGCGGGATGATCTTCACCGGCCGGATCAGCGACCGGTTCGGCCGCAAGCGCACCCTGCTGGTCGGCACCGCGATCCTCGGGCTGGCCGCGCTGGGCATGTCGTTGTCCAGCGGGGCCGGGATGCTGATCGCGTTCCGCATCCTGATGGGCGTCGGGCTGGCCGCGACCACCACCGTGGTGCCGCCCTACCTGGCCGAACTCGCGCCCACCGCGCGGCGCGGCGGGGTGACCTCGCTGCACCAGCTGATGATCGCCATCGGCACCCTGATGGCCTTCCTGGTCGGCTACTTCCTGTCCAACAGCGGCGCCTGGCGGCTGATCATCGGGGTCGGTGCGGTGATCGCGGTCGTGGTGCTGATCGGCGCGGCCTTCCAGCCGGAAAGCCCGCGCTGGCTGCTGCGCAACGGCCGGGAGGCCGAGGCCCGGGCCGCGCTGCGGGTGTGCGCGCCCGGCGAGGAGGACCAGATCATCGCCCAGCTGCGCGACGAATCCGGCTCGGTGATCAACAAGGGCAGGCTGATCGAGTTGCTGCGCAACAAGAGTCTGCGCCGGGTGCTGGTGATCGGCTGCGCGATGGGCGCGCTGCAACAGCTCATCGGCATCAACACCATCGTCTACTACGCGCCGAAGATCCTGCAGAGCGTGGGATTCGGCACTTCGACCGCGATCATGAACAGCGTCGGCCTCGGCCTGCTCTCGGTGATCGCCACCGCGATCGAGGCCCGCGTGGTCGACCGGGTCGGCCGGCGGCGGCTGCTGCAGATCGGCGCGACGCTGATGCTGGCCAGCATGGCCGCCCTGGGCCTGGTGTTCCTGCTGTCCGTGCAGTCCCACCTGCCGGGCAAGGTGATCTCGGTCGCGGCGCTGGCGGTGTTCAAGTTCGCCTTCTCGCTGTCCTGGGGCCCGCTGCTGTGGGTGACCCTGCCGGAGATCTTCCCGCTGCCCTTCCGCGGCGCCGGGGTGAGCTTCGCCGCGTTGTGGTCGCAGGTCGCGCAGTTCGTGGTGACGCTGGTGTTCCCGGTCATGCTGGTGGCCGGTCCCGCGGTGATCTTCTTCGTGTTCGCCGCGATGTGCGTGCTGGCCTTGGCGTTCACCGCGAAGCTGCTCACCGAGCTGTCCCGTAAGAGCCTGGAAACCATCGAGGCCGAGGTGCTGGCAACCCCATAAGTAGAGTGGGCGCCATGACCAAGCAGGCGGCAATTGGCGTGATCGGACTGGCCGTGATGGGCCGGAACCTCGCGCGGAACCTGGCCCGGCACGGGCACGTCGTGGCGGTGTACAACCGCACCTACGCCCGGACCCAGGACATGATGGCCGAGCACGGCGACGAGGGCGAGTTCGTGCCCAACGAGCAGCTGGCCGACTTCGTGGCCTCGCTGGAGCGGCCCCGCCGGGTGGTGATCATGGTGCAGGCCGGGCCGGGCACCGATGCGGTGATCGACGAGGTGGCCCCGCTGGTGGAGCCCGGCGACGTCATCATCGACTGTGGCAACGCGCACTTCGCCGACACCCGGCGCCGGGAGGCCGCGCTGCGCGAGCAGGGCATCCACTTCGTCGGCTGCGGTGTGTCCGGCGGCGAGGAGGGTGCGCTGCACGGCCCGAGCATCATGCCCGGCGGCTCGAAGGAGTCCTACGAGTCGCTCGGCCCACTGCTCGAGGACATCGCGGCCCAGGTCGACGGCACCCCGTGCTGCACGCACGTCGGCTCGGACGGCGCGGGTCACTTCGTGAAGATGGTGCACAACGGCATCGAGTACGCCGACATGCAGCTCATCGCCGAGGCCTACGACCTGCTGCGCAAGGGCCTGTCGCTGGAACCGGCCGACCTGGCCGGGATCTTCCAGGAGTGGAACTCCGGCGACCTGGAGTCGTTCCTGATCGAGATCAGCGCCGAGGTGCTCGGGCACACCGACGCCAAGACCGGCCGGCCGTTCGTGGACATCGTGCTGGACCGGGCCGAGCAGAAGGGCACCGGCCGCTGGACCGTGCAGAGCGCGCTGGACCTGGGCGTGCCGGTGACCGGCATCGCCGAGGCCACCTTCGCCCGGGCCCTGTCCGCGCACCCCGAGCAGCGTGACCGGGCCAAGGAGACGCTGCCCGGCCCGGCCTCGGCCGCCCCGGTGACCGACCGGGACGGGTTCATCGAGGACGTGCGCAAGGCGCTCTACGCCTCCAAGGTGGTCGCCTACGCCCAGGGCTTCGACCAGATCGCCGCGGCCCGCAAGGAGTTCGGCTGGGACATCGACCTCGGCGCGATGGCCACCATCTGGCGCGGCGGCTGCATCATCCGGGCCCGGTTCCTCAACCGCATCCGGGAGGCCTACGCCAACGACCCGGAGCTGCCCTCGCTGCTGCTGGACCCGTACTTCGTCAACGCGGTGGCCGAGGGCCAGGAGGCGTGGCGGCGAGTGGTCGTGCACGCCGCGCAGGTGGGCATCCCGACCCCGGCGTTCTCCTCCTCGCTGGCCTACTACGACGGGCTGCGCGCGCAGCGGCTGCCGGCCGCGCTGATCCAGGGCCTGCGGGACCTGTTCGGGGCGCACACCTACCGCCGGGTGGACACCGAGGGCACCTTCCACACCATGTGGGCCGAGGACAAGCGCGAAATCGAGTCCTGACGTCGCTGATCGCCCTGGCCCGGGGTTGCCGGGTCAGGGCGTCACGATGTCCAGCGCGGCCGGTCGGATGGCGATGGTGACCGGGAGTTCGCCCAGGTAGTCCCCGTCGGCGTAGACCGGCACCGGCCGGTCGGCGTCGATCCGCAGTTCGGTGGTGCGGCGCACGGTCACGCCGGGTTCGCCGAGGTGGGCGCCGGTGCGGGCCTTGCTCAGGAACGCCGCGATCTTGTACCGGGGCAGGTCGGCCACGGTGAGCACGTCGATCTGTCCGCTGTCCAGTTCGGCGGTGGGCACGATGTCCAGGCCGTAGCCGTAGCGCCCGGAATTGGCCGCCACCACCTGGTGCAGTCGTTCATTCACCGACCAGTCCTTTGTGGACAGTGTGAATGTCGGTGCATGCCAACGCAGTATCGCGCCGACCGGGGCCAGCCGGTAGACCAGCAGCCCGGGCAGCCGGCGATTGTCGTTGATCGCCTTGGTGGCCATGGAATCCACGCCGACGTAGATGTTGCCCAGCGCGATCTGCCCGGCCGCCTCCAGCACATCGATCGCCGTTGTCCTCCGGGCCGCCAACATCGCCGAGATCGTCGCTGGATCCGTTGGCAGCGCGAGCTTTCGGGCCAGGTCGTTGCCCCGTCCGCCGGGCACGACGGCCAGCGGCGTGCCGTGCCCGTACATCCCGGCCGCCACGTCGCGCACCAGCCCGTCGCCGCCCACCGCGATCACCGCCTGCCCGGCCGCCGCCGCCTCGTCGGCCGTGTCGATCGCGTGCTGCCGGCTGCGGGTGAGCCGCTCGGTGACCGTGATCCCTTGCGCGGCAAGGTGTTCCGCGATCGGCGCCCACACCCGGGCGGCCCGGCCGCCGCCGGAGATCGGGTTGATCAACGCCGTGTAACCAAGCATGCCGGTCAGCCGATCAGCACGCCGGGATTGAGCACCCCGGCCGGATCCAGGCTGGCCTTGATCGCGCGCAGCAGGTCGGTGCCGATCGGGCCGAGCTGTTGTTCCAGCGCCGCCCGGTGATCGGTGCCCACGCCGTGGTGGTGGGAGACGGCGGCGCCGTGCTCGTCGATCGCGGCCAGCGCCGCGGTCTTGGCCCGCCGCCACTGCCGGACCGGATCCTCGGTTTGCTTGGCCACCACGGTGAAATACAACGAGGCGCCGGTCTCGTAGACGTGGCTGATGTGGCACATGACCAGTCCGGGCACGCCCAGCGCGCCCTGCACCGCCTCGGTCACCGCGGCCTTCAGCGCGGGCAGCCCGGACCAGAAGGTGGCGGTTTCCATCGTCTCCACCAGCACGCCCGCGTCCAGCAGCGGGTCGCGCAGGTAGGGGCCGCGGAACCGGCCGGTGCGCCACCGCTCGCCGGCCGGTTCGCCCTGCTGGGTGCCGCCGTGTTCGAGCAGCCGTTTGGTCGCGTCGGCGCGGGTCGCGGCCACCCATTCCTCGGTGCCCTCGTAGCCGACCACGGCGAGGCAGCCGCCCGCGCCGGCCGAGCCCGCCGCACCCGGATCGGCCAGGTTGATCGCGGTCTCCGCCTCGTCGGACAGCCGCAGCACGGTGGGCAGTGGACCGTCCTGGGCCAGCGCGCGCAACGCGGTCGCGCCCTCGGCGAACGAGTCGAACCGCCAGCCCTCGAACACCCGGGCCGCCGGGGTGGGCCGGATCCGCGCGGTCACCGAGGTGATCACGCCGAACGCGCCCTCACTGCCCAGCACCAGCTGGCGCAGATCCGGTCCGGCGGACGACATCGGCGCGGCGCCAAGGGAAAGCGGGCCGCGCGCGGTGGCCAGGGTCAGCCCGACCACCATCTCGTCGAACCGGCCGTACCCGGCCGAGGACTGGCCGGCCGAGCGGGCCGCGGCATACCCGCCGATGGTGGCCATCTCGTAGGACTGCGGGAAATGGCCGAGGGTGTAGCCGCGCTCGCCGAGCAGTTGTTCCGCGGTCACCCCGCGCATTCCGGCCTGCAGCACGGCGGTGCGGGACACGGCGTCGATGTGCACCAGCCGGTTGAGCCGGCGCAGGTCCATCGCGAGCACCCCGGCGAAACCGTCGCGGGCCGGGGTCAGTCCGCCGACCACCGAGGTGCCGCCGGCGTAGGGGACGACCGCGATGCGGTGCCGGGAGCAGATGTCCAGCACGGCGACCACGTCCTCGGTCGAACCGGGGAAGACCACCGCGTCCGGCGCGTCGGAGGCGTCGCCCCCGCGCAGGGTGAGCAGATCGGTGGTGGAGTAGCCGCGGGTGTGCTCGACCCGGGCGGCGTGCTCGCAGGTCAGCCGGTTCGCGCCGAGCATGGCGGCCAGTTCGGCGGTGGCTGTGGCCGGCAGCGCGGTGTCCGGCACGTGGGCGTCCTTGGCCGGCACCGGCGGGTCAGTGGGCACCGCGCCGAGTACGGCCAGCGCGTCGGCGGCGGCCGCGGGCAGGTGCCCGGGCGTGTCCGCGTTGCCCCAGGTGTAGGGCTGGCGCGCGGCGAGGGGCAGGTCGTATTCGGTCACGGGTGATTCCTCCTGCGGCATCCGCCAAGCTGATACACTTTGACACATGGTGTCGCAGCGACGCAATGCGGCCGAGGCGCGGGTGGAGCCGAGTGAACCGGCGCGTGCGGCCAACGCGATCCCCGAGGAGCGCATCCTCGAAGCCGCCTATGAGCTGCTGCTCGCGGTCGGCCTCGGCCGGTTGAACATGGCCGAGATCGCCCGGCGCGCCGACGTCTCCCGGGCCACCCTGTACCGGCGCTGGCCCAACGTGCGGGCGGTGCTGGCCGCGCTGGTCACCCGCGAATTCGTCGAGCTGACCCGGAAAGTGGCCAGCGACGCGGGCAGCGGGCGGCAGGCGGTGACCAACACGGTGGTGCGCGCGGCCGGTGAACTGCGTACCCATCCGTTGCTGCGCAAGATCATCGACGTGGACCCGGAATTCCTGCTGCCCTACCTGTTCCGGCGGCCGGGCAGCAGCGGTGACCAGCAACTGTTGTTGCTGGAGGGTGCCATCCGGGCCGGTCAGGCCGACGGTTCGATCCGGGACGGGGAGCCGCGGATGCTGGCCCGCAGTCTGATGCTCACCGCGCGCTCGTTCGTGCTCAGCGGGCCGGTTTTCGTGCCGCCCAGCGAGTTCGGCGCGTTGGACGCGGAACTGTCCCTCCTCGTGGACAGGTACCTGGCGCCATGAGCGGGGCTTCTGGCGCTATGGAGCGGTTTTCGCTCAATGCGGCGCGGCGGTCGCGTGAACTGGACTCTTTGTCTTCGTTGTCCGGGCCGGTCGATGTGCTGGTGATCGGTGGCGGAGTCACGGGCGCCGGTGTCGCGCTGGATGCCGCCACTCGCGGGCTTTCCGTTGTGCTGGCCGAAAAACACGATCTGGCGTTCGGCACCAGCCGGTGGAGTTCCAAGCTGGTGCACGGCGGATTGCGTTACCTGGCTTCGGGTCAGGTCGGCATCGCGCACGAAAGCGCGGTGGAGCGCGGCATCCTGATCGGCTATACCGCGCCGCATCTCGTCCGTCCGTTCCCGCAGATCGTGCCGCTGCACCGGTCGGTGAACACCGCGAACGCGTTGACGGTCAGGGCCGGGCTGGTGGCCGGAGACGCACTGCGCGCGGCGGCGCACACCTCAGCGCGCACCCTGCCCCGGTCCCGGCGGATCTCCACCGCCGAGGTCACGCGCTACGCGCCGACGGTGCTGGCGCGCGGGTTGCGCGGTGGACTGATGGGCTGGGACGGGCAACTCAACGACGACGCCAGGCTGGTCGTCAGCCTGGCCCGCACGGCGGCCGGGTACGGCGCACGGATTCTCACGCGGGTCACGGCGTCCGAAGTCACCGGCTCGGGTGCGGTGCTCACCGACACTCTCACCGGCTCTCGATTCGATGTTTCGGCTCGGTTGGTGATCAACGCGGCTGGGGTGTGGGCTGGGGAGTTGGCGCCCGGATTGGCGTTGCGCCCGTCCCGGGGCACGCACCTGGTGTTCTCGCAGAAGTCTTTTGGCGGGTTGAACGCCGGGTTGATGGTGCCCGTGCCCGGGCGTGTGGGGCGGTTCGTGTTCGCGTTGCCCGTGCCGGACAACCGGGTCTACGTGGGGCTGACCGACGAGGACGCACCCGGGCCGATCCCGGACGAGCCGCGGGCCGCGGAATCGGAGATCGCGTTCCTGCTGTCCACCATCAACCGGGCGCTGGCCGTGCCGTTGACGCGGGCCGATGTGCTGGGGAGTTATTCGGGGCTGCGGCCGTTGCTGGACGCGGGAAGTGGTTCCACTGCCGACATTTCCCGTAAGCACCAGGTTCTTTGTGGGGCCGACGGGTTGATCACCGTGGTCGGCGGGAAGCTGACGACGTACCGGCGGATGGCCGAGGACGCGCTCGATGCCGGGTTGGCGCGGGTCGGGTCGTCGGGGTCCGGTTTGTCGGGGTCCGGCGTGGCTGCCGGGCCGTGCCGGACGCGGCGGCTGCCGTTGGTGGGGGCGGCCGGTGCGGTGGAGTTGAGCGCGGTGCCTGCGCCGGAGCGGTTGGTGCGACGGTACGGGACCGAGGCCGCCCGGGTGTGTGCCGTTGGCGGGCCGGAGCTGAACTGTCCGATCTCGCCGGCTACCGAGGTCACGCGGGCGGAGTTGGTGTTCGGGGTGCGGCATGAGGGGGCGTTGGACGTGGCGGACCTGTTGGATCGGCGGACTCGGATCGGGCTGGATCCGGCGGCTCGGGCTACGGCGGAGCGCGCCGCGGAGGACGCGCTGGCAGACCGCTGAGCGGGGTTCGGCACGAGGTCCGGTATGACCCCTGCTGGTTCAGCTGGGTCCGGCATTCGGCGCGCCCTCCGCCGACTTGGGTAGCCAGCGGCGGTGGATTTGCCACCAACCGCGGCGGGCGTACCAGACGAGGTAGAACGATGCGACCGTCGCGGCGACGCCGAGCAGCCAGACGATCGCGGTGCCGACTCGGATGAACGTGATGACGCCGTGGTCGAGGATCAGGTGGGGGCCGACCCAGGCCAGGGCGAGCACGGAAATCCCGGGATAGGTCATATAGTGCGGATCGGCCCATTCCAGGAACAAAAGATGTTTGCGCCTGTGCTCGATCAGCCATTTCTCCCAGTCCAGGCCATCCGGAATGCGCTGGGACAGCACTTCTTTGATGTACTCGCCGGCGTACACGATGCCGTAGTGCTGAATGACGTATCGGCCGGCCAGGATGTAGGTGCTGATGGGGATGATCAGCAGCAGGTCGACTCGATCCTGGCTGGACAGCGCGAAACTGAACACCGCGCCGGAGATGGTCAGCTGCAGCGCGAACAGGTTCTGCTGAATGTTGGAGCGGCGTTCGATCTCGGTGCGCAGCGCGGCGAATTCGGCCAGAGCCCCGAGGTGTCCGCCGTCTCGGGTGGTCATGTGGCAGCCTTTCCCCAGTTGGCTATGCGCGCTGTAGTTATCGGCTGCGTGGTGCGCGATGTTTCAGGATTGGGCCGTTCGGATGTTCTGCCGGGAAGCCAGTACTCTGACCGGGAACGTTTACCGGGTTGGCGGCGGCGGGGCCGGTTGGGTGAGACGGACATCCGACGGGTTTGGGGGGCGTGGTGGCCGAGCTGGTCAAGATCAGGAGGCTGACCGGCCAGGAGGGCCAGCAGTTGCCACGGATCGTGCGCCGGGGCAGCACCAGCACAGTGCGCTATCGACGGGCGATGACGCTGCCGGCCTCGGCCGGCGGCAACCGAGTTCCCGTGATCGCCCAGTTGGCGCGGGCCGACGAGGACACGGTGCGGGACGTGATCCACCGGTTCAACCAGATCGGCCCGGCCTGCCTGGACCCTCGGTGGGCGGGAGGCCGTCCCCGCCTGCTCCGCCCTGACGACCCCGATGGTCACTGGCCGGCGCCGAAGCCGTCCTGAGACTCCGCGCCCTGCTCGCCAACGGCGACTTCGATCGTTACTGGACCTTCCCCCACGACCAAGAACACCAGCGCTATCACGGGGCCCGCTACCGACTCGCTGTGTGAGCTACGAGGTCAGTCCCGGCAATCCGTACCCGCCGCGCCCTGTCTGTCCCCAGTCGAGTGCGGGCCGCCCGCAGGTGCGCCTTTCGCCCTTGACCAGCAGGCCGCAGCCTGCCCGCAGCCGCGCGATGTCCGCCAATCCCGGGCCCGGCGGCGCCCGCAGGAGTGCGCGCAACCGGCAGATGCGCCACAAGTGCGCGTTCTACGCGGTCGGGTCCCAGTCTGCGAGCTGCTCCATCGGCTCGGTGTCGCCGGTGGTCTCCAGGCCGTCGAGCGGGACGCGCTCGTAGAAGTAGAGGATCAGTTCGCTCGCTGCGCCTCGCATCGCCATGTCGCCCGGCTCCGCGTCGGCGGCGAGGTCGTCGCAGCGGACGCCCTCGGCGTTGAGGGTCAGGCGCCAGGAGCGGCCCTCGGTCGTGTGCAGGTCGATGGTCGCCGGCTTGAACGGCCAGGGGACGGTCGTCGCCGAGACGGTCGTCAGGAACTCGTCGACGCCCTCGACCGCGACGTCCGTCGGCAGCGGCTGTGCGGCGCCCTGGGTGAGCTGGGCGTCGTAGGTGTGCACGGCGATCTCCTGGATCTGGTGCCGGGCCACGGCTGCGCTGGTCTGCGGGGCCTGCGAGCGGCCCCACCAGGTCCAGCAGCCGCGGTCCGGGCCGGCCTCGCGCATCGCGTCGAGCATGAGCTCGGTCGACTCGGCGAGCCAGGCATCCAGGGCTTCGCGGTCGCGGGGCGCGGTCGGGGCGCCCTTCGGGGTCGTCCTCGCCGGGGGCTCAGCGCCCGGGCCCGCCGCGACGATGAGGGCCTGGCGGCGGCGGCCGTCGCCGAGATGCTGCGCCAGTTCGCGCAATGTCCAGTCCGGGCAGGTCGGGACCTGGACGTCAAGGTCGGGGGCGGACGCGATCGCGGCGCGGAACGCGGCCGAGCGGTCTTCGATCAGCCGCAGGACCTCGGGGAACTCCACAGTGTTGTGCACCTCGGTGGTGTATCACGCGCTCCGGCCGCCGGGTAGCGAATTGTCGGACGAACGCGTCGACGGCCGGGCGGAGCGCCGGCGCCACCAGCACCTCCACCCGGCTCGACGATGTCCCCCACCATCGAACCGGGTGAACGCGCGTCGTAACCCAGCGACACCCCGGCGAACCATTCCGGTCACGGCACTAGCTTTCTTCGCGGAGCGAGTCCTCGGTGATGGAGCCGGTGGGCGACGCGGCGGCCAGGCTCTGGCCGGTTCGGCGTGCGGCCAGGGTGCCCAACCCGGCCGCGAGCAGGGCGGCGATGCCGCCGACCAGGACGGGAGTTCGGCCACCCGCCAGGTCGGCGATGTAGCCCAGGATCGGGCCGCCGATGGGGGTGGTGCCCAACTGCAACACCGTCTGCAGGGCCAGGACTCTGCCGATCATGTCGCGGCGGGCGCGTAGTTGGGCGATGGCGGTGGTGGCGGTCAGGTAACTGACGCTGGTGCCGCCGATCAGCGCGGCCAGCGGGTAGGCGAAGGCCAGGTTGGGGACGACGAACAGGATGGTCAGGGCCGCGCCGAACGACGCGGCACCAACAACTATCGAGCGGAGGCTCACCGCGGTCCGCCGGGCCACCGCGAGGGTGCCGAGAACCCCGCCGACGCTGAACGCCGCATACACCAGGGTGTACTGGGTGTCGGTGCCGTGCAGGCCGTGTTCAACGAACAACGGCAGCACCACGGTGAAGTTGTAGCTGGCGATGCCGATGATCAGCAGCATGCCGAAGGAGATCCACAGTTCGGGCACGCGCGACACGTACCGCAGGCCCTCGCGGATCTGGCCGCGGCCGCGGGGAGTGCGCGGGGCGCGCCGCAACTCGTTGGCGCGCATGGCTATCAGGGCGCCCAGCACGACCACGTAGCTCGCGCCGTCGATGGTGAAGCACCAGCCGAAACCCAGCCCGACGATCAACGCGCCCGCGATGGTCGGGCCGAACACTCGCGACAGCGCCGCCATCGCGCTGTACAGCGTGACCGCGTTGGGCACGTCGGACTGCGGGACCATCTCGTTGACGAACGACCGCCTGGCCGGATTGTCGAAAGCCAGCAGGCAGCCGCCGCCCAGTGCGGTCAGGAAGAACGACCACAGGGGGGCGTTCCCGGTGAACGCCAGGATGGCCAGCACGAACGACTCGGCCATCTCCAGGCCCTGGGTCACGTACAGCAGATGCCGCTTGTTCGAACGGTCGGCCACCAGGCCTGCGAACGGGGTCAGGACCAGCATCGGGCCGTACTGGGCCACGGTGAGCAGGCCGACCGCCGTCCCACTTCCGGTGCGGTGCAGGACCAGGAGGCTGATGGCGACGGTGGTCAGCCAGTTCCCACTGTTCGAGATGAGCTGGCCGATGAAGAAGAGGCGGAAGTTGCGGATGCGCAGCGACGAGAAGGTCCGTACCAGCACGTTCGGTCGTCGCTCGGTCGTCATCGCTTGGCAGGCTAGCCGATCATCCCGCCCCTGTTCCAAGATGTGACCAAGAATGCGCCCGGTCAGGTCACCCGGGCGGCCAGGTCAGCCGGACCGCGCTTCGCGCAGTTCCTTCGCGATCGCCGGCCACAACTCCCCGCCGGCCAGGTACAACCCGCCCAGACCGGCCAGCGCCACTGCCGCGTCGACGCTCTTGCGACCGTCGGAGGCCCAGTACACGTCCTTGAGGTCCAGCAGCAGCGCGAACTCGTCGACGATCAGCGCGATCCCGCTGCCGTACGCGGCCGACACCACCGGATGCCTGCGGCCCTGACCGTCCCCGCGCACCGCGACCGCGCCCACTCCGGCCAGCAGCGCGATGCCGAAGTTGTAGTGGTGGATGTGCCTTCCCGCGATGGTGATCCCACCGGAACCGCCCGCGCCGTTTCTGTGCAGCGTGTAGGTGATCGCCCTGGTCACCGCGAAGGTCGCGGTGAACGCACCCCAGCCGACCAGCACCGACTGCCGCGTCTGGTCCACTTTGGACCGGTAGACCGACCGCACCCGCCCGGCCACCCGCCTGCCGCGTTCGCGCCTCGTCTCGTCAGCCATGTGCGCACCTCCCGTTGGCGCACCTTAGAGCTCCCCGTCCGGCGGCGCTCAGCGCGGCCGCAGGTCGACCGGCTGACCGTCCTTGGGGAACGGCAGCGAGGTGTAGTCCATCGGGGTCTCGTAGGCCGGGTCGACCGACCAGTCGTAGCCGGCCAGCAGGTGGTGCATGACCGATTTGACCTCGGCGCCGGAGAAGTACAGGCCGATGCACTTGTGCACGCCCCCGCCGAACGGCTCCCAGGCGAACCGGTGCGAGCGGTCCTCCCGGCGAGGCTCGGCGAACCGGTCCGGGTCGAAGCGTTCCGGGTCGGACCAGTATTCGGGCAGGTGATGGCTGAACAGCGGAGTCACCGACACCCGGATCCCGGCTGGGATGAAGAAGCCCATGACCTCGGTGTCCTGCACCGTCACCCGGGCCAGCGAGGGCACCGGCGCGACCAGTCGCAGGCATTCCTTCATCACCAGATCCAGCGACCGCAGTTTGTCCAGGTCGGCCAGGGACGGGGTGTCGGTGCCCAGGTCGGCGCACTCCTCGCGGCACCGCTGCTGCCACTCCGGATTCTGGCCGAGGTGGCGCATCATCGTGGTGATGGTGATGGTCGACGTGTCGTGCGCGGCCATCAGCAGGAAGATCATGTGGTTGACGATGTCGGTGTCGGTGAAGCGCTCGCCGTGCTCGGATTCGATGTGGCACAACGCGGAGAACAGATCCTCGCCGTTGCCCGCGCGCCGCTGCGGCAGGTACGCGCGCAGGAATTTCTCCAGGGTGCGGCGGCCGAGCACACCGCGCCGCCAGCGGGTGCCGGGCAGCGGTTTGCGCACGTACGAGGTGGCGGCCTGCACGCAGTCGATGAACGCGCGGTTGATCTGGTCCATCCGGGCCGCGTCGGCCTCGCCCACCCCGCCCATGAACAGGCTGGTGGCCAGGTCCAGGGTCAGCTTCTTGACCGCCGGGTACACCCGGAAATCCGGCGCAGGCGACCAGTGGGACAGACCGTTCTCGATGGCCGGGTGCATGAGGTCGGTGTAGGCGGTCAGCCGCTCGTGGGTGAACGCCTGCTGCATGATCCGCCGATGCGTGAGGTGTTCCTCGAAGTCCAGCAGCATCAGGCCGCGGTGGAAGAACGGGCCGATCAGCGGTTCCCAGCCGTTGGCGAACGCCTTGCCCTTGTTGGACAGTGCGATGCCGCAGGCTTCCGGGCCGAGTAGTTGTACGTTGCGTTCGCCGAGGCTGCCGAACCAGGACACCGGGCCGTAGCGCTCGTACCGGTTGCGCCACAACGTCATCGGGTCGCGGATGTACTGCGGCAGGTAGCCCAGGAACGGCATCCCGAAGTCGCCGGGAATGGCCTTCAGGCCGCTGGCCGGGGGTGCGGGCGCCAACACTGCGGGCATCGTTGCCTCCTGGTTCCTCGACACCCGAATCTGACAGGACGGGCTGTCAACCTGGCTTCGAGTTTCGATCTGACAGGACCGTCTGTCAAGATGTCGGGGTGTCAGTTTCCGCTCGCACCTACCGGGGCGTCAGCGCCGAGGAGCGCAAGGCCGAGCGCCGGGAGAAGCTGCTGGCCGCCGGACTCGAGGTGCTGGGCACCCTCGGCTGGGAGCGCACCACCATGACGGCGGTGTGCGCCGAGGCCAGGCTGACCGAGCGGTACTTCTACGAGAGCTTCAGCGGCCGCGAGGAGCTGCTGGTGGCCGTGGCCGACCAGGTCGCGGTCGAGGCCAGGGCGGCGGTGCTGGCCGCGTTGCGGGCCGCTCCCGCGCAGCCGAGGGCGGCCGCGCGGGAGGCCATCGCCGCGTTCGTCGGGCTGTTCGAGGCCGATCCGCGCAAGGGTCGGGTGGCCATCCTGGAGTCGGCCGCCGCGCCCCCGATGCGCCGCCGCAGGCAGGAGCTGCTGCGCGAGTTCACCCGGCTGATCGTGGACGAGGGGCACGCGCTGTTCGGGGCGGCCGCGCTGCCGCCGCCGTGGGACGAGATCAACGCGCTGCTGTTCGCCGGTGGCCTGGCCGAACTGGTGGCCGCCTGGCTGACCGGCGAGATCGACGCCACCACCGAGCAGATCATCGACGCGGCGGCTGACCAGTTCGCGGCCACCGCGCATCGATGATCCGGGCCCGATCCAGATCGCTTTCCCTTACGCGCGAGCGTTTTCGTCCATCCGCAGGGTGACGCCGCGGCCGGTCAGCTTGCGCACCACGATCACGATCACGCCGATCGCCAGCCAGATCCCGCCGCCGATCTTGGCGTTCGCGTCGGCGTTGTAGAGCACGTAACCGATGATCACGAAGCCGATCAGCGGCACCACCAGGTGCAGGCCGAAGGTGCGCTGCCGCCGCTTGATCAGGTAGTAGACGCCGACCGAGATGTGCAGCAGCAGGAACGAGAACAGCGCGCCGAAGTTGACCAGGGTGGACAGGAACTCGACCTGGCCGACGAAGAAGATGCCCAGCACCAGGCTGACCACCGCGACCAGCACGATGGCCCGCTCCGGCACCCGGCGCTGCTCGCTGATGTGGGCCAGGAAACTGGGCAGCGTGCGGTCGCGGGCCATGGAGAACAGCAGCCGGGAGGTGGCGTTCTGGGCCACCAGGCTGTTGGCCACCGCGGCGGCCAGGGCCGAGGTGACCGCGACCACGACGGTCAGCCAGTGCCCGGCGGCCAGCCCGGCCACCTGGTAGAACGCCTGGTTGGTGGCGTCCTCGCCGCTGAACTCGGTCTTGCCCGGCACCAGCAGCGTGGCCAGGTAGGTCTGCACGATGAACACGACGGCGACCAGGCACAGCGACAGCACGGTGGCCCGGCCGACCACCCGCGGACCGCCCCGCACCTCCTCGGACTGGGTGGAGATGGCGTCGAATCCGAGGAAGGACAACACCGCCACGGACAGCGCGGCGAACACCAGGCTGGGCGAGAACTCGCTGCCGTTGTAGATCGGGGTGGTGGAGAAGTGCGCGCCGTTCACGCCGTGGATGACCGCGATCAGCGCCGCCACAAGGAAAATCGCCAGCACGGCCAGTTCGCCGAGCAGGAACACCCGGTTGGCCCGGGCGGTGATCTCCACGCCGAGCAGGTTCACCGTGGTGTTGAGCAGCACGAAGACGACCACCCACAGCCACTGCGGCACCCCGGGCAGCACGGTGTCCAGCGCGGCCGCACCGGTCACGTACAGCAGGGTGGGCACCAGCAGGTAATCCAGCAGAATCGCCCAGCCGGCAAGGAATCCGACCCACGGTGCGATACCGCGGCCGGCGTAGCTGTACACCGATCCGGCCACCGGGAAGGCCCGGCTCATCTCCCGGTAGCTCAGCGCGGTGAACAGCATGGCGACCAGGCCGATCACGTAGGTCAGCGGCACCATGCCCTTGGCCGCGTTGAACACCACGCCGAAGATGGCGAACGGCGCGATCGGCACCATGAAGATCAGGCCGTACACCAACAGGTCCCGCAGCCGCAGCGAGCGCCGCAGTTCCTGCTGGTAGCCGAACTCGGCCAGACCCGAGTCGGCCGCCTGCTGCCCGCCGGGTGTGATCTGCGTGCCTTCGGACGCACTCGCGTCCGGATCCGGCTCCGCGGTCATCGTCTCGTTCCTCCTCGTCCTGCCCGGGATCCGCCGGTCTGATGTCCACTGTGGAGTGATGGTCACGGTGGATCAACTGAGGCTACCCTGTTGCGTCAACCAGCCGATACCGGCGATAGTCGGGGGCGAATTCCGGACTGACAAGGGGAGCGGCCGTGCGGATTGGTACCGACCGGGTGCACTACGTGTGGGACAACAGCATCGAGCCGGTGGCCGAGCTCGGACCGGGCGAGCGGATCGAGCTGGACCTGCTGAATTCCTCCGGTGGCCAGCTCGGCCCGGACTCGACCGTGGACCAGGTCGCGGCACTGGATTTCGGCCGGGTCAACCCGGTCACCGGGCCGGTGCGGGTGGCCGGGGCCAAGCCGGGGGACGCGCTGTCCGTGCGGGTGGTCGAACTGACCGTGGACAGCTGGGGCTGGACCGCGTGCATTCCCGGATTCGGCCTGCTGGCCGAGGATTTCCCGGACGCGAGTCTCGCCGTGTCCACAGTGGATGACAAAAAAGTGGTGCTGCCGTTCGGGCCGTGGCTGGACACCGTGCCGATGATCGGCACGCTCGGCGTGGCGTTGCCCGAACCCGGCGCCACGTCCTTGGTGCCGCCCAGCCGGTTCGGCGGCAACCTGGACATCCGGCACCTCACCGCCGGGGCCACCGTGCTGCTGCCGGTCGGCGTGGAGGGCGCGCTGTTGTCCGTCGGGGACGCGCATGCGGCCATGGGCGACGGCGAGATCTGCGGCACCGGCGTGGAAACCTCGGCCCGCGCGGTGCTGGAGGTGGACGTGATCGCCGGCGGCGCGCCGCCCGCGCCGATCCTGCGCACCGCGCCCGCGTCCGCCCGCACCGGCGCCGCGCTGGCCACCACCGGAGTGGCACCGGATCTGATGGCCGCCACCAAGGCCGCGGCCCGGGCGATGATCGACGAGATCACCCGCCGCGCCGGCCTGTCCGCGGTGCAGGCTTACCTGCTGGCCAGCACGGCCGGTGACCTGAAGATCAGCGAGGTGGTCGACCAGCCGAACTGGGTGGTCTCGCTGCATCTGCCGGAGACACTGCTGGGCTGAGCGGTTCGTCCGGCCCGGCGGGTCAGTTCAGCGAAGTAAACGGCGGCGGATCTCCTGATCGGTCAGGGCTTGGCCGGGGGCCGCAGCGGGGCCGTGGCGAACTCGCGAATCCCCTGGGCAAAGGGAATCTCGGCGTGGAAATCCAGGGTCCGCCGGGCCTTGTCCGGATCGGCCACGATGTGCCGCACGTCACCGGCCCGTGCGCCGCCGACCACCTCCGGGCGCGGTCCGTTGGCCGCTGTCACCAGTTCGCCGGCCAAATCGCCGATGGTGTGCGGCTCTCCGGAACACACGTTCACCGCCTCGAATCCGCCCGCGGGCAACTCGGCCCGCAGGGCCAGGGCGTTGGCCCGGGCCACATCGTCGACGTGCACGAAGTCCCGGCGCTGTCGCCCGTCCTCCATCACCCGGGGCGCCTCGCCGCGCTCCAGCGCGGACCGGAAGATCGAGGCCACCCCGGCGTAGGGCGTGTCCCGGGGCATCCGAGGGCCGTACACGTTGTGGTAGCGCATCGCCCACACCGTGCCCTCGACCTGCCGGGCCCACGCGCCGGCCAGGTGTTCCTGGGCCAGTTTGGTGGCCGCGTAGGTGCTGCGCGGGTCCAGCGGCGCGTCCTCGGGCACCAGTTCCGGTTCCAGCGGCGCGCCGCAGTGCGGACAGGGCGGCTCGAACCGGCCCGCGTCGATGTCCTCGGTGCGCCGGGGCGCGGCCCGCACCACGCCGTGTTCGGCGCAGCGGTAGCGGCCTTCGCCGTACACCACCATGGAACTGGCCAGCACCAGCCGGCGGATTCCGTTGCGGTGCATGGCCGCGAGCAGCACGGCGGTGGCGAAGTCGTTGTGGCTGGCGTAATCCGGCGCGTCCGCGGGGGACAAACCGTGTCCGACCATGGCGGCCTGATGGCAGACCGCGTCCACATTGAGCAGAATCCGGTCCAGCAACGCCGGTTGCCGAAGATCTCCGTTCACGAACTCGTGCCGCCGCACCCATTCCGGCGGGGTGTTCCCGCCATGCGCCTGGGGGAGCAACGCGTCCAGCAGGATGACCTGGTCACCCCGGTCGGCCAGCAGGTCGGCGATACGGGAGCCGATGAAACCGGCGCCACCGGTGACCAGCACTCGCATGGCGGTCACTCTAGGGCGTGGCCGACCACTCCGCCGGTTCGCACCCGGCACTACCCTCGGCCGGGTGCATCCACAGCAGCACCACCCAACGCTTGATCATAACTCGGCCCGGCGCAACGGGATCACCCGTGCCGGACCGGGAAAACCGTTGGCGGTCACGGCTTTGCTGGTCGCCGGGCTGCTCGCCGGGTGCGGCACGAACACCCCGTCCCAGAACGAGCCGGGCTCGGACCTGCCGCCCCCGGCCGAACCGGCCACCGCGCCCCCGCTGTCCGCGAACCCCGCCGGCCAGCAGATTCCGGTCGGACAGAGCCCGGAGGGCGTGGTCGCCGACCCGGTGACTCACCTGGTCGCGGTCGGGGTGCGCAAACCGGACGATCTGGTGTTGCTGGACGAGAACACCGGGCAGATCGTCAACCGGGTCGCGCTGCCCGGACACCTGCGCCACCTGCAGCTGGCCAAGCCGGGCGGCCCGGTGCTCGTGCCGGACGAGAACTCCAACGCGCTGCTCACCGTGAGCCTGCCCGCGGGCGCCATCACCAGCCGGGTGGTGACCGGGATCTCCCCGCACGACGCCACCGCCGCCGGAAACGGGCTGGTGTTCGCGGCCAACGAGGGCGGCGCCAGCGTCGCGGTGGTGCTGGACAACGCCGTGGTCCACCAGTTCACCGATGTCGTGCAGCCGGCCGGGCTGGCCGCGGTGGGCGATCTGGTCGGGCTGGTGGACGTGCGGCAGAACCAGCTGCATGTGTACGACGCGGCCGCGCTGACCCCGCTGGCCACGCTGAACGCGGGCAACGGCCCGACGCACGTGGTGGCGGACAAACGCGGGCATCTCGCGGTGATCGACACCCGGGGCAACCAGGTGCTGTTCTACCAGGTCACGCCCACCGTGAAGCAGATCGGACGGCTCGCCCTGCCGGGTACGCCCTATGGCGTGGCCTACGACCCGGTACGGGACCGGCTGTGGGTCACCCTGACCGGCCTCAACCAGCTGGTCGGCGTCGACGCCTCCGGCGCGACGCCCCAGGTGGTGACCCGGCTGCCCACCGTGCGCCAGCCCAACACGGTGGCCGTGGACGACGCCACCGGCAAGCTGTTCGTCACCGGCACCGACGCCGGGGTGTTGCAGGTGATCAGTTCTTAAATTTCCGTAATACTCGACGCCGGACGCGCGAACCGGCCGGCCTTTGGCTACCGTCGCCGGGTGGCGTCCACGACTCTCGACCCTCCGCTCGATCCGGGGATCGAGCCGGAAACCCTGCTCCGGCAACGGGTCTGGGGCGTGCGGTTCGACGTGCTCGCCGCGTTCCTCTCGCTGTGCCTGGTGGCCGCTGCCAACCTGGTGATCACCTGGGGCCACTGGTACTCGTTCTACAAGATCTTCGCCTGGGCTCCGCCGCTGTTCGCCTACTGGCATCCGCACGTGGGCCCGGGCACTCCGCTGGCCGTCGTGCTGGCCGCGGTGGTCATCCTGCGCGGACCGGACCTGGCGGCGCGGCTGCGCTGGCGGGCGCTGGCCCCGCTGGGCTATCTGTTCGGCGTGGCCTGGACGCTGGCCGTGCCGCTGGTGGACGGCTGGAATCGGGGTGTGCCGCAGCGGCTGGAGAGCGGCGACGAATACCTGGCCGATCTGCACCGGATCACCGACATCCCGCAGTTCCTGCGGACCTTCACCGAGCACATCATCTCCGGGCAACCGGGCTCGTGGGTCGTGCACGTGTCCGGGCATCCGCCCGGGGCGACGCTGGTGTTCGTCTGGTTGCAGCGAATCGGTCTGGCCGGCGGCAATTTCGCCGCACTGGCCTGTGTGCTGGTCGGCGGGCTGGCCGTGATCGCGGTGCCGGTCACGCTGCGCGCGCTGGACAACGACCGGGCCGCCCGCGCGGTGCTGCCGTTTCTGGTGCTGCTGCCCGGACCGGCCATCGCCGGGGTGTCGGCCGACTGGCTGTTCGCCGGCGTCGCCTCGACCGGCGTTGCGCTGCTGGCCACCGGCGCGGTCGGGCTGCGCGCGGCCTGGTCGGTGCGGTATCTGGCCTGCTGCCTGGCCGCCGGGTTGCTGCTCGGCTTCGGGTTGTTCCTGTCCTACGGGCTGGCTCTGTTCGCGCTGGTGCCGCTGGCCGTGCTGGTGCTGGCCCGGGGCTGGCGGGCGATCGGGCCCGCGGTGGCCGGGGTGGCGGCCGTGGTCGCGGTGTTCGCCGCGGCCGGTTTCTGGTGGCTGGACGGATATCACCTGGTCGTCCACCGCTATTACCAGGACGTCGGGTTCACCCGGCCGTACAACTACTGGGTGTGGGCCAATCTGGCCGCGCTGGTGCTGATCACCGGACCGGCGTTCGCCGCCGGCCTGCGCCGAGCCGCGGCCGGCGCGGTCGAGATGGTGCGCACCCGGGTGTTCGGCAGCGACCGGGTGGTGCTGGCCCTGACCCTGGCCGCCGCGCTGGTCGTGGCCGGGGCGGACGAATCCGGTCTGTCCAAAGCGGAAACCGAGCGGATCTGGCTGCCGTTCGCGGTCTGGCTGATCGCCGCGGCCGGCCTGCTGCCGGCCCGGCACCGGCGCTGGTGGCTGATCGCGCAGGTGGTGGTGGCGCTGGTGGTCAAAACGTTGCTGTGGACCCAGTGGTGAATCGGGCCTTCTCGGGCTAGGTTTCGAGCCATGGCCGAGGCCGCGGTGGAACTCGAGGTGGACGACCGGACGGTGCGGATCTCGCACCCGGACCGGGTGTACTTCCCGGAGCGCGGGGAGACCAAACTGGATCTCGCCCGCTACTACCTGTCCGTCGGCGACGGGATCGTGCGCGCGCTGCACAACCGGCCGTGCATGATGCACCGCTTCCCGTCCGGGGTGACCGGCGAGAAGGTGCACCAGAAGCGGGTGCCGCACGGCGCGCCACCGTGGCTGGAGACGGTCCGGCTGCACTTCCCGCGCTACAACCGCACCGCCGACGAACTGTGCGTCACCGAACTGGCCAGCGTGATCTGGGCCGTCCAGATGTCCACTGTGGAGTTTCACCCGTGGAACTCCCGGCGCGCCGACACCGAACGCCCGGACGAGTGGCGCATCGACCTGGATCCCATGCCCGACTGCGATTTCGACACGGTGCGCCGGGTCGCGCATGTGGTGCACGAGGTGCTCGGCGAGCTGGACATGGTGGGCTGGCCCAAGACCTCCGGCGGCGACGGGCTGCACGTGTACGTGCGGATCGAGCCGCGCTGGGGGTTCGGCGAGGTGCGCCGGGCCGCGCTGGCCTTCGCCCGGGAGATCGAGCGCCGGATGCCGCGCGAGGTGACCACCACCTGGTGGCGCAAGGACCGCGATCCGAGGGCGCTTTTCGTCGACTACAACCAGAACGCCCGGGACCACACCATCGCCAGCGCGTATTCGGTGCGCGGCAACGCCGAGGCCACGGTGTCCACGCCGATCCGCTGGTCGGAGATCGACGAGATCGAACCCAAGGACTGGACCATCGCCACCGTGCCCGACCGGTTCGCCGAACTCGGCGACCTGCACGCGGGCATCGACGAGGTCGCGTATTCGCTGGAACTGTTGCTGGCGTGGGCCGATCGGGACGGTCTGGACGAGGATTCCCGCTAGCCCAACGGTTTGCGCATCCTGATCAACCGGGAAGGTCGGCCGCGCACCGGAAGCCGAGGTTGCCGCTGGCGCTGTCCGGGGCGTTGTTGGTCCGCGCGGCCACCCGGTAGCGGTTGCAGTACGAGTGGTGGCACAGGTAGGAGCCGCCGCGCATCACCCGGTCCGGCTCGGCGCCCGGCGCCCACGCGTCGGCGCACCACTCCCACACGTTGCCGGATACGTTGTACAGGCCGAAACCGTTGGGGGCGAAGGCATCCACCGGCGCGGTGCCGAGGTAGCCGTCCTCCTCGGTGTTGCGCACCGGGAAGGTGCCCTGCCAGATGTTGCACCGGTGCTCGTCGTCCGGGGTCAGCTCGTCGCCCCACGGGAACCGGGCCCGCACGAGCCCGCCGCGGGCCGCGTACTCCCACTCCACCTCGGTGGGCAGCCGGGTGCCGGTCCACCGGCAGTAGGCCTGTGCGTCCCGCCAGGACAGCTGCACCGCCGGATGACCGGCCCGGTCGGCCACCTCGCTGCCCGGCCCCTCCGGTGCGGCCCAGTACGCCCCGCGCACCGCGCACCACCACGGGGTCTGCGGCGGGCGCGGGGATTTCTTGCGCAGCTCGCCGGGCAGGAACTTGGCGAACACGTAGGCCCAGCCGATCTGCTCGGCCTCGGTGCGGTACCCGGTGGCCGCGACGAACTCACCGAACGCCGCGTTGGTCACGCAGTAGGCGTCGATGGCGAACGGGGCCACGGTCTGCTCGCGCACCGGGCCCTCCCCGTCGGCCGGGAAGCCGTCCGGGTCCTCGGCGCCCATCAGAAAAGTGCCGCCGGGCAACGGGATCAGACTGTCCGGCCGCGGCCCCGCGCCCGCGGGCACCTCGTCGACCGCGACCGGCGTCGCGGTGGTGGGGCGGGTCGGGCCGCAACAGTCCGAGGCCATGCCGGCTCCTATCGTCAGCGGGAATCGGTCAGCGCAGCAGGGCGCGGGCCAGGTCGTCGTCGGTGACCAGGGTGCGCACGAACCCGACACGCACCGCGGCCAGGGTGGCCTTGGTCCGGTAGGCGCCGTAGCTGGCGGTGATCAGCCGGGGGATGGCCCGCACCTGGCGCTCAGGTGAGCGATGATAACGCTCATTTGAGAAGTCGATGGATCGAGGAGGCTCCCTGGCGGTCGAGCGGCATACGGCGGCAGCTTCGCCGCCCACCGGGCGCACCAGCACGCCAGGGACATGATTCTCATCGGCACCGAGCTGATGACCATGGTGCGCGACGAACGCTGGAAACTGGTGGAATTCGTCGACAGCGACCAGGGCCAGCTTTTCGACCTGCGGGCCGATCCGGACGAGCTGCACAATCTGCGGCCGGACAAGGAAAACGCCGAGGCGCAGCGGGTGAAAGTGCTGCTGCGGGAGGATATCGCCCGGTGGCAGGCGCGTAGTTCGTTGCACACTGCGGACATGCGCGCCGCGCACCGCTGAGACCCGCCGGCCGGCGATCCCGGCCCGCCGTCCCGCTATCCCCATTTCCGATTCGGGCCGAAAATCTGGTCGAAAGGCTGCCGACAGGAACTGGAAACGGCGCTAGTATCCCCGCCGATCGGTATGTCCGGGCGTGAAAATTTCATCGGCGGGGGTTGGTCATGCGGAAACTCGGCCCGACGAGCAGAGCGTTCCTGACCGTGCTGGCCATCGTGGGCGCGACGGTGACCGCGGCCGGCACACCCGCCGCCGCGGCGCAACCGGCGGGCAACGGGGTCACCACCGGCGGCTTCCGGCCCGCCCCGATCACCTGGGCGCCCTGCCCGGAGGACCCGACCGATCCCACGGTCAGCTGCGGCACGCTGCGGCTGCCCGTCGACTGGGCCGACCCCCACGGCGCCTCGTTCACCCTGGCGCTGGCCAAACGGGCGGCTACCGATCCGAGCGAATCCGAGGGCCCGCTGCTGATCAATCCCGGTGGGCCGGGCGGCTCCGGGGTGGACTTCGCCTTGGCCGCCAACCAGTTCTTCAGCCCGGCGGTCCAGGCGCACTTCGACATCATCGGCTTCGACCCGCGCGGCGTGGACCGGTCCAGCCCGATCCTGTGCTCCACCGATCTGCTCAACGCCCAGCCCTTCCCGGTCCCCGCGAGCCAGGGTGACTACACCGCGCAGATCGCCTACAACAAACAACTCTGGGCCGACTGCCGAGCCCACACCGGCGCGCTGTTCGACCACGTGGACACGCTGTCCGTGGCCCGGGACATGGACGCCATCCGGGCCGCGCTGGGCCAGCGGCAGATCAGCTACTACGGCGTGTCCTACGGCACCCTGCTCGGCCAGGAGTACGCCGAGACGTTCCCCGACCGGATCCGGGCCATGGTGATCGACTCCAACATGGACCACAGCCTGGGCACCGCGGCCTTCCTACACACCGAGGAGGCCACCGACGAGGACTCGTTCGAGCAGTTCGTGGCCTGGTGCGACCGGGACACTACCTGCGCGCTGCACGGCCAGGACGTCAACGCGCTGTGGACCCAGCTGGAGCAGCGCGCGGACGCGGGCACGCTGACCACACCGGGCACCACCGAGCCGGTGGACTGGTTCACGCTGACCTCGGCCGCGATCAGCGGCTTCTACGGACCGATGTGGTCCAAGCTGGCCCAGCTGATCGCCGAGCTGGCGGCCGAACCGCAGCCCAGCACGGCGCGCGCCACCGCGAACGACCCGACCGACCTGACCAACTATCCGATCCCGATCTTCTGCGAGGACTGGACCCTGCCGGTTTCCGGATACGCGCAGCTACGGCGGTACTTCGCCGACAGCGAGCGGACCGCGCCGGAACTGCGCACCTCCAGCCTGGCCTGGGGCGTGCTGATGGGCTGCCTGAACTGGACCGGCCCGCTCAACGATCCGCAGCAGCGGCTGCGGGTGCACGCCGACTACCCGCTGCTGGAGATCAACTCGGTGCACGACCCGGCCACCCCGTACGCCTGGGCGGTGGACGACGCCGCGCAGCTGGGCCGGGCCGCCCGGTTCGTCACCTACGAGGGCTGGGGCCACGGCGCCTACCCGCACAGCGGCTGCACCATCGGCACGGTGGACGCCTACCTGATCGACCGGACACTGCCGGCCGTGGGCACGAGCTGCCCGGCGGTGCCACCGCCCGACCAGACGACCACCGCGGGACCGCTGGTGCGCACCGGCTCGCTACTGACGGGCACACCCACGTTCGGGTGAGCCTGGTTACGCTCCCGGCAGTTCGGAAACACGGACGTAACACCGGGCAGTTACGTTACGCCGCCGAGTCTCCGGTGACGTCAATGTAACGAGGTGAGCCGGCGTGATCGATACCGGGAGCACCGCCTGGGTGCTGGCCAGCGCGGCCCTGGTGATGTTCATGACGCCGGGCCTGGCGTTGTTCTACGGCGGCATGGTGCGCTCCACCAGCGTGCTCAACGTGATGGTGCTGACCTTCGTGTGCCTCGCGGTGGTCGGCATCGTGTGGGTGCTCTACGGCTACTCGCTGGCCTTCGGCCCGGACTGGTTCGGCGGGCTGCTCGGCGACGGCAAGTTCGCCGGTATGCGCGGCCTGGCCAGCGCCACGGTCGGGCCGCCGGGCAGCCGGATACCGCTGTTCGCGTTCGCCGCGTTCCAGCTGATGTTCGCCGCCATCACGGTGGCGCTGCTGGTCGGCGCGATCGCCGAGCGCACCCGGTTCTGGACCTGGCTGGTGTTCACCCTGGTCTGGGTCAGCGTGGTGTACCTGCCGGTGGCGCACTGGGTGTTCGCCTCCACCGGCTGGATCGCCGGCAAACTGCACGCGCTGGACTTCGCGGGCGGCACCGTGGTCGAGGTCAACTCCGGCGCGGCCGCCCTGGCCCTGGCCCTGGTGCTGGGCAAACGGCACGGCTGGCCCAAGCAGGTGACCCGGCCGCACAACCTGCCGTTCGTGATGTTCGGCGCCGGTCTGCTGTGGTTCGGCTGGTTCGGTTTCAACGCCGGGTCCGCGCTGGGCGCCAACGCCGTGGCCGGGGTGTCGTTCATCAACACCACCGTGGCCGGGGCCACCGCGGTCATCGGCTGGCTGGTGGTCGAGCAGTTCCGGGACGGCAAGCCGACCACCCTGGGCGCGGCCTCCGGCGCGGTGGCCGGGCTGGTCGGCATCACCCCGGGCTGCGCCTACGTGGAACCGCTCGGCGCGCTGGCCATCGGGCTGATCGCCGGCGTGGTGTGCGCGTTCGCGGTCGGGCTGAAGTACCGCTGGGGCTACGACGACTCGCTGGACGTGGTGGCCGTGCACGGCGTCGGCGGGCTGGTCGGCATGCTGCTGATCGGTCTGTTCGCCACCACCGGGGTCAATCCGCAGGGCGCGGACGGCCTGTTCTACGGCGGCGGAGCAGGCCAGCTGTGGCGGCAGGCGGTGGCCACCGGGGCGGTACTAGCCTATTCGCTGCTGGTGACCCTGGTGATCGGCTGGGTTCTCCACAAGACAATGCGGTTCCGGGTGCATCGGGAGGCGGAGGTGGAGGGCATCGACGAGGCGGAGCACGCCGAGGGAGCCTACGATCTCGCATCGCAGTCCGGGCGCAGGCTGGGTTCGACGGCCGGGCCGTTCGGCGCGCACCACTCCTTGGGACGGGACGTTCGATGAAGCTGATCACCGCGGTGGTGAAGCCGTTCGCACTGGACGACGTGCGCGCCGCGCTGGAGGAACTGGGCCTGCTCGGGATGACCGTCACCGAGGCCCGCGGCTACGGGCGGCAGAAGGGGCACCGCGAGGTGTACCGGGGCGCGGAGTACGCGGTGGACTTCGTGGCCAAGCTACGCCTGGAAGTGCTGGTCGACGACGAGGGCGTGGAGCAGGCGGTGGACGCGATCGTCGGCACCGCGCGCACCGGCCGGATCGGCGACGGCAAGGTGTGGGTGACCACTGTGGACAGTGTGGTTCGGGTGCGTACCGGGGAACGCGGCGCCGACGCGCTGTGAGCTGTCCGACACGCAGCGTGTGAGCTATTTTTCCCGGCCGGAAATTCGAGCCGGACTGTCGGTGTTCTCACCTACGATGACCAACGTACGCGCGCCCTACTGGCGCGGCCGCCTGTTCACAGTGGAATAGGTGGAACGCCCGGTTCCTACCGGTTGACGGGGACTCCTTCATGACAACTGCCACTCGAACTTCGCCGTCCAGTGCTGCCACCCGGCGGGCGCGGGCCACCGGCTCCGCGCCGCCGGACAGCCGCCGCTGGTGGGCCCTTGCGGTGATCGCGCTGGCCCAGCTGATGGTCGTGCTGGACATGACCATCGTGAACATCGCGCTGCCGCACACCCAGACCGATCTGCACATCTCGGTGGCCAACCGGCAGTGGATGATCACCGCGTACACCCTGGCCTTCGGCGGTCTGCTGCTGCTCGGCGGCCGGATCTCCGACCTGATCGGCCGCAAGCGCACCTTCCTGATCGGACTGGTCGGCTTCGGTCTGGCCTCGGCGGTCGGCGGCGCCGCGGAGAGTTCCAGCATGCTGTTCGCCGCTCGGGCCGTGCAGGGCGTGTTCGCCGCGCTGCTGGCGCCCTCGGCGCTGTCCCTGCTGACCACCACGTTCACCGACCCGCGGGAGCGCAGCAAGGCGTTCGGCGTGTTCGGCGCGATCGCCGGTGGCGGCAGCGCGATCGGCCTGATCGCCGGTGGTCTGCTCACCGAATACCTGAGCTGGCGCTGGTGCATGTACGTCAACGTGCCGATCGCGGTGCTCGCCGGAATCGGCGCGATTTTCCTGCTGCACGGTGGAAAGCCGGAAAACGCCGACCACAAGGTGGACATTCCGGGAGCGATTCTGGGCTGCGGCGGGCTGGTCGCCGTGGTGTACGGCTTCACCCTGGCCGAGACCCGCGGCTGGAGCGACTCCAGGGTGCTCGGGCTGCTGATCGGCGGTGTGGTGCTGCTGGTCCTGTTCGGACTGGTCGAGCGGGTGATGAAGCGGCCGATGCTGCCGCCGCACGTGGTGGCCGACCGCAACCGCGCGGGCGCGTTCATCGCGGTGGCGCTGGTGCTGATCGGCATGTTCGGCCTGTTCCTGTTCCTGACCTACTTCCTCCAGGTCACCAAGGGCTATTCGCCGGTGAGGACCGGCCTGGCGTTCCTGCCGATGACCGCGGCGATCATCACCGGCTCGACCCAGATCGGCGCCCGGCTGATGACCCGGGTGCCGGCCCGGGTGCTGATCGTGCCCGGGCTGCTGCTGGCCGCCGGTGGCATGGCGGTGCTGCTGCAGCTGAAGGTCGATTCCAGTTACACCTCCGTGGTGCTGCCCGCGGAACTGCTGCTCGGCCTGGGCATGGGCTGCGTGATGATGCCCTCGATGAGCACCGCGACCGCCGGGGTGGCGCCGCGCGACGCCGGGGTGACCTCGGCCATGGTGAACACCTCGCAGCAGGTCGGCGGTTCGATCGGCACCGCGCTGCTGAACACCATCGCGGCCACCGCGGCCACGAAGTACCTGACCTCGCACCCGCCGCGCTCGGCCGCCGACCTGGCGGCGGGCACAGTGCACGGCTACACCGTCGCGGTGGCCTGGGGCATCGGCATTCTGGTGGTGGCCGCGCTGGTCGCGCTGGTGCTGATCAACGCCCGGCCCGCCCGCTCCGGCGCGGCCGCGCAGACCAGCGTGCGGCCCGCGCCCGCGGAAACGGCCGAGGCCGCTCAGCCGGTCGTGGCGTCCGCACCGGAGGTCGGTGCGGCGCCGGTGGACGGGGTGCACGGCCGGGTGCTTGGCGCGGACGCCACCCCGGTGCCGGACACCGTGCTCACCCTGATCGAGCCCGGCGGCAGGCAGATCGGCCGGACCATCGCCGACGCGGGCGGCGCGTTCCACCTGCCCGGGGTCGAATCGGGCCGGTACGTGCTGGTCGCGGCCGCGCCGCACCACCACCCGCAGGCCAGCGAGGTCACCCTCAACGGCCACGGCTGGCAGGCCGACCTGAAGCTGGACGCCATGTCCTGGCTGGCCGGCGTGGTGCGCGACGACGCGGCCGAGCCGGTGCCCAACGCGCGGGTCACCCTGGTCGACGCGGAGGGCACGGTCATCGGCAACACGCTGACCGACCGGGCCGGCCAGTACCGGATGGCGGGCGTGCCCACCGGCGCGTACACCATCATCGCGTCCGGTTACGCGCCGACCGCCGAGCCGCTGAACCTCACCGATCCCGTTGGCGCGCAACAGGATCTGGTGCTGCGGCACAGCTGAACCACGAACGCCCGGCCGGTGGAATCGGGGTGCGCCGGCCGGGCGATCCAGTTCGCGGATATCGCTTTTTCGCGCCGGCCCGGGAAATCGCATCGCATAATAAGGTTATGCCCTCACATCGCGGCGCCAGAAAATGTGCCGGGCATCATCGGCCTGCTGGCCACCCGGCCCGAGATCGGCCGTAAGTTCGCCGAGTTCACCCAGGAACTGATGCGTGGTCCCTCGTCGTTGTCGCCCGGGGAACGGGAAGTTGATCGCGGCGTTCGTGTCCACCGGCGACGACTGTTATTTCTGCGCCCACTCGCACGCCGCGGTCGCCCGGCACGCGCTGGCCGACGACGGCACGGTGGTCGACGCGGCCTGTGCCGATCCGTCCACCGCGCCGGTGGGCGAACGGATGCGGATACCTGGGCATTCTGTGAAATCGCGATAGTTGCCCGTGCGTTTGCCGCACGTAATGATTTGTTCACCCGCGCCGGACGAAGTTCGGTGATTCGGCGTTGTTAGTCTTGGCGCCAGCCGACTTGGGGGAGGCCTGGGGTGAATTCGGCGATTCGGGACATGGTTGTCGACGTGGCCGAGCTGGCCGAGGCGGAGGCCATGTTCCAACTGGAGTCCGGCGCGCCGCCGCAGGTGCGGGCCGCGCTGGGGATGCGCACCGCGCGGATCGGCGGCGGTGTGGCGCTGCTGATGCGGGCCGAGGGCGGCCGGTTCTGGAGCAAGGCCGTCGGCCTCGGCTTCGACGTGCCGGTCAGTGGGGAGTTGCTCGACGAGGTCATCGACTTCTACCAGAGCAATCACGCCCGCATGGCGGTGCTGCAGGTGGCGCCGGCGGTGCTGCCGCTGGACTGGGCGCGGCTGCGCGAGGAGCGGGGAATCCAGGAGGGCGCGTCCTGGCTGAAGCTGGCCCATGACCTGTCCTGGATCGAGCTGCCCGCGGACGCGCCCCGGGTCACCCGGGTCGGGCCGGATCAGGCGGCGCGCTGGGCGACCGTGCTGGTCCGCGGGTTCGGTCTGGCCGAGACCGGCGTGGTGGACATCTGGGCGGCCACCGTGGGCCGGCCCGGGTTCGTCGCCTTCGCCGCGTGGGACGGGGCGAAGATGATCGCCGCGGCCAACCTGTTCCGCTACGGCAACACGGTGTCCCTGTGCGGCGCGGCCACGCTGCCCGGCTACCGGCGGCGCGGCGCCCAGTCGGCGCTGCTGGCCGCCCGGCTGGCCGACGCGCGGGAGACCGGTTGCCAGTGGGCGTTCGCCGAGACCGGCGCGGAAACCGCCGGGGCGCACAACGCCTCGCTGCACAACATGCGCCGGGCCGGATTCTCGGTGCGCTACGCAAGGGCCAACTGGCACTGGAAGTCCCGGACCGGACTCGCGGACTAGTTACCGCGCAACGGTTTCCAGCGTTTCGTGACCTTGGCCGGGTAGCGTCGGCCGGGTTGCCGCGACCACACCAAGATTGATTGTCCACTTTCGGGGGAACCCTCCCATTGAGTGCCCACTCAGCAGATGGCAGGCAACCTGGTGGGCCCGCGCCGCGTCGTTACAGGCAGGCGGTCGTGCGCCGGGCCGGGTGATCGACATCGGTGTGGACAAGGCAGACTCGAACAGAGTTGAGTGGTACGCGGGCGCGTCGACAGCTGGCGGACGGCGCACCGCGGCGGCATCTGACTGGGAGGGATGCGCAATGAAGCGGTGGCCGACCATCGCGGCGATCCTGGTGGCAGCGCTGGGTTTGCTGCTGGCGGGCTGTTCGCCGAGCAGTTCCGGGGCGGGCGGCTCGGTCTCCACCGCGACCACCACCCCGGCGCCCGCCGCGAAGCTGGCCATCGCGCCGGTGACCGGCAGCCAGAACGTCGACCCGGGCGCGCCGATCACGGTGACCGCGAGCAGCGGCAAGATCAGCAAGGTGACCGTGCAGACCGCGGGCGACCAGGTGACCGGCGCGCTCAGCAGCGACGGCAAGAGCTGGAAGTCCGACGGCACGCTGAACGTGTCGCAGAGCTACACGGTGACCGCGACCGGCGTGAACTCCGCGGGCAAGCAGGTCACCGAGACCAGCACGTTCGGCACGCTGGCCCCGTCGAGCACCTTCAAGGCGCACATCTTCGAGGGCGATCACGACACCTACGGCGTCGGCATGCCCATCGAGCTGACCTTCAACAAGCACATCAAGAACGAGGCCGCGGTCGAGCAGTCGCTGCACGTCACCACCTCCCAGCCGGTGGTCGGCGCCTGGACCTGGGTCGACGACGAGACCCTGGACTTCCGGCCGCGGGACTACTGGCCCGCGCACACCACGGTGAGCTTCGCCGGCATGCTCGACGGCGTGCAGGGCGCGCCCGGGGTGTACGGCTCGGCCGATCTGACCCAGACCTTCCTGATCGGTGACGCGCTGATCGTGACGGCCAGCACCACCACCCACCACATGCAGGTCTTCGACAACGGCCAGCTGCAGCACGACTGGCCGATCAGCACCGGCAAGCCCGGCCACGACACGCCCAACGGCACCTACCTGACCATCGACAAGGCCAACCCCGAGGAGATGAAGCCGGCCGACATCGCTCCCGGTCAGCCCGGCTACTACGACCTCGAGGTGCCCTGGTCGGTGCGGTTCACCTGGAGCGGCGACTTCCTGCACGACGCCTACTGGTCGGTGGGCCAGCAGGGCAGCACCGACGTCAGCCACGGCTGCGTGAACATGCCCCCGGCCGCCGCGCAGGAGTACTACCAGGAGGAGCTGCCCGGCGATCCGGTGACCGTCACCGACAGCCCGCTGGCCGGCAGCCCCGGCGATGGCTGGACCGACTGGTTCGACTCCTGGCCGCAGCTGCTGGCCAGCAGCGCCACCCACCTGGCGGTGCAGGCCGGGCCCCAGGGCAGCACCTTCGTGGACCCGAGCACGGTGGCCGCCTCCACCGCGACCGCCCCGCTGGGCACCTCGCCGGTGAACAACGCCAACGCCGCCTGATCCTCCGGAACACGAGCGCCCCGGCCGATTCCCGGCCGGGGCGCTCGTCGTTGTCACGCCCGGTCAGGGCAGGTTCCACACCTGGTTGGCGTTACCGGTGCAGTCCCAGATCTCCAGCTGGGTGCCTGGGGTGGTCGACCACCCCGTGTCGTCGAGACACTTGTTGGATTGCGGGTTGTACAGCGAGCCGTTGGACTGGGGTATGAACACCTGGGCCGCTGTGTTGTTGCAGTCGTAGAGATCGATCTTCGTGCCGTCGGCGGTGCCGCCGGCGTCGATGTCCATGCACTTGCCCAGCACGTGCAGCGTGCTGCCGGCCTGGACCACGGTCCACTGCTGCGCGCTGGTGCCGTTGCAGGTGTAGACCTGGACCGGGTTGTAGTTGGCGGTGCTGGCGCTCTGGTCGTCAACGCACAGCCCGTCGTAGCCGGTGATCGGCCCGGTGGTGCCGGTCGGCGGCGGGTTACCGCCGGTGCCGCCGGTGGTCGTGTAGGCCGCCACGTACTGCACGCTCATCGTGCCGCCCGAACTGGTCGAGCTGGTCGGCGTGGTGCAGCCGCACACCCCGTTCGGATAGCCGCCGCCCATGGCCAGGTCGAAGATGATCGACAGGTTGTGATCGAACGCGGCCTGCCAGGTGGCGGTGCCCACCTGTCCCTCGCTGACCGTGAAGAACTGGTTCCCGTCCAGGTACCAGGTGATCGACTCGTTCGAAGTGTCGGTGCGGTTCTCGATCATCGTGTAGGTGTGGTAGCCGGTCTGGCAGCCCGAACACCCCTGCAGGCCGCTGCCGATGCCGTTGGACTCGTTGCACGGGCCGCCCGGGTCGGTGCCGCAGTGGATGGTGCCGGAGTGCTCGGACAGCGCGTTGACGTCCTCCAGGATGTCGATCTCGCCGTTCTCCGGCCACTGGCCCGGTCCGAGCATCCAGAACGCAGGCCAGTAACCGAGGCCGCTGGCCGGGTTGGGCTGCTCGATCGACGCGGTGACCTCCAACTCGCCGCCCGCGGGCGCGCCCACGTTGGCGCTGGTGGTCTGGATCCGGCCCGAGGTCCAGTTGCTGCCCGAGCCCAGCGCGGTGATGTCCAGGTCGCCGTTGCCGTCCAGGTGGACGTTGCTGGTCGAGTTGGTCATCGTCTCGATCTCGCCGGTGCCGAAGTTCGACCCGGGGCCGGTGTCGTACATCCATTGCGAATCGGCGCCGCTGCCCGAGGAGCCGGCGAAGTCGTCGCTGAACACGGTGGACCAGCCCGACGGCGGGGCGGGCACCGCCGCGCTGGCCGGCGTGGCGGACAACGTCATGACCGCGGTGAGCGTGCCCGCGGCGGCGATGGCGGCGGCCAGCGCCACCGGCCACCGGTTGCGTCTGGCGGATTTCCCGCCCGACGACGTTCTGACCCTCGCAAACAACATCTGACAACAGCTCCTTCGCTGTACCAGGGAAAGCGCTTACTAGGAACCAGTCGGGGCTCTGGTCTTTTCTCCTTTCTTGCATTCTTGTGCCACGACTTGTCAATAGGCTGCGCTGCTGTGCGACCTTGGTCAAGAACTGGTCTGGACCTGCTTTTGCCAGTTTTCCGGGTATTCACCGAAATGCTCGTCCGGTTCGGCCGGCGGGGCCGGGCAGCGCAGGAGTTCGTTGAGCCGGTCGAGCAGACCTTCCTGGTGGTCGCGCAACTCGGCGGGGGAGTACCGCCCAGGATTGGCCTGGAGATCCAGGAACGCGCCCTGCCGCTGTCCGGACGGGGCGTGCACGGTGATCCGCAGATCGGCTACCGGCCCGGTGGCCGGCATCCGCAGCCGGGCCAGGCACCCGCCGAACCGGGGCTGATCGTCCTCGGTGAGCACCTCGACCACGGTGCGCAGCGGCCGGAAATCCGCGGGCAGGAACGGATCCGGCCGGGTCCCCTGGTGCCGCAACGCCTCTCCGGCCGACCGGGACACCGCGCGCACCAGATCGGCGAAGCTCCCGGTGGCCGGCATGATCACCCGCACCGGCAGGTCGACGGCCAGCTGGGCCGGAGTGCGCAGGGCCGGCTCGGTGTCCCGGTTCGCGGCCACCAGTCCCAGCACCAGATCGTCCGCGCCGGTGTACCCGTGCAGGTAGTCGGCCACTGCCGCGAGCAGCACAGCCGACCAGTGCCTGCTCAGCGCGGCCGCCAGTTCGCCGGTCGCGCCCCAGGATTCCTCGGGAATGGGCGCGGTGACTCGCAACGGGTGCGGCCCAGCCGGGACGTCCCGGTCGGACAGTCCGCGCTGGGCGGGCAGATCGGCCAGCGCGGTGCGCCAGAACCGGCGCGCCTGCGCGGCTTCTCCCGAGGCCAGGTAGTCCCGTTCCCGGCCGACCAGGTCGGCCAGCGCGGCGAACTCGCCCGGCTCGGGGGTGCGGCCGGCGCGCAGCGCGGCGTAGTGCTCGGCCAGCCGCAGCAGATGCCGGTGCGCGCCGTGCACATCCAGCGCGATGTGGTGGTAGCGCAGGAACAACGCGTACCGGCGGGCGCCAAGGCGCAGCAGGGTGTGCTCGGCGGCCGGCTCGCCCGCGCGCAGGTCGATCGGCCGGGCCAGCTCGGCGTCCAGCCAGGCCCGCGCGGCCGCCCGGGGCAGCCGCCGTCCGGTCAGATCGCGGTAGGCCAACGGGTTCTCCGGCACCGGACCCACGGTCTGCCGGGGCATCCGGTCCTCGACGTGGAACGTGGTGCGCAGCGCCTCGGCCTCGGCCAGCGTGGCGGCCAGGGCGCGATCCAGCAGCATCCGGTCCACCTCGCCGGTCAGCTCGACCACGCAGCCACAGGTATGCCGGGAATTGTCCGGATCGGCCTGGTGCGATTCCCATTGCTCACGCTGCGCGGCCAGCAACCGCAGCGATGCCGATCTGTCCGGGTCCACGTCAGCCTTTCCTTGGGCGGGGTTGGGCAATGGCGAGAACCTTGGCAGTTCCGGCCGGTCCCGGCGGCGCGACGGCCGAACAGGAGTCGGCGCAGGGGGAAACCCTCACCGCGGAAAACGGCTGAATACTCCGGAAAGCGGAATCTGCTGCCACCCGTGGCCGCAGTGCGGTTGATCATTCCCCCGATCGGCACGAGTTCCCGGTCAGCACAGCGCGGCCACGTCCTCGACGAACACCTCGTAGCCGGGCAGCGCGGCCATCTTCCGGGCCATCGCGGCCGCCCGGTGCGCGAACGTGCGGTCGGCCAGCACCTTCCCGCACGCCTCGGTCAGCGCCTCCGCCGTCGCGGCGGTCGGTTCGACGTGCAGCCCGAGCCCGAGTTCCTCGACCCGCACCGAGGTCGGTGGCTGGTCGCCGAACATCGGCACGTTCACCATCGGCGCGCCCGCGGTCAGGGCCAGGGCCACCCCGCCGAACCCGGCGTGCGACACGCACAACTCGGCGCGGCCCAGCAGCAGCGACAGCGGCACGAAGGACATCAGCCGGACGTTGGCCGGGCACGGCCCGGACCAGTCCCGCGCCTGCTCACCCACCGACACCAGCGCGGTGCACGGCAGTTCGCCCAGCGCGGCCACCATCGCGGTGTACAGCTCCTCGGTCTGCGGCACCACTGTCGCGGCCACCGTGCCCAGCCCGCCCAGCACCAGCGGCCGGTCGTCGGGCAGCTCGGCGAACTCGGCCGCCAGCCGCCCACCGTCCACATCGGACCGATAGACGTGGTCGGGCCGGGCCGGCATGGACTCCGGGTAGAACTCGCGCGGCGCCAACCCGGCCAGCAGACCGCGGGCCGGATGGTAGGCGTCGGCCACCGGTTCCAGCCCGAGGGCCGCTCGTTCCCCGTTGAGCGAGTCGTGCACGAACGGCAGGTGATTCGCGTTCAGCGGCGACACATCCAGCGTGGCCCGGGGCAGGCCGAGCGCCTCGGCCGCGAGATAACCGCCGAACTCGTTGTTCTCCCGCACGATCACGTCCGGACGCCACGATTGCGCGGCCGCGATCAGGTCCCGGGCGAACGTGCCGGCCAGCGAACCGGCCCGCAGCAGGGTCAGCCTGCCCGGCCGGGACCGGGCCGCCGCGAGTTGTTCCGGTGTCTGATCTTCCGCCTCCGGCATGCCCGGGCTACCGGCGAAGTCCTTGTCCGCCAACAGTTCCTCCAGGGTGAGCACGTGCGGCAGCGGCAGGTGCTCGATTCCGGCCCGGAGGATCGGCTCGGCCATGGCCGGCGCGGAGGCCACCGCCACGGCGTGCCCGGCGCGACGCAGGTGGCGGGCCACCGGCAGCACCACCGGGGCCAGATGGGAGTAGTAGGGCAGGCAGCTCAGCACCACACGCACGCGCGGGCCTCCCTCTCGATGCTCAGTTGTTCTGCGAGCTCCGGTTGACCGTGGCCGCGCTGTCGGCGTCCTGGTGGTGCGGCCAGCGCGGCGGATTGCCCTGCGGGTCGTCGCCCAGGATGGTCACCCGCTGCCCGATCCGGCGTTCGGTGTAGTCGTTGACCGCGAAGTGCTGGGTGGCCCGGTTGTCCCACATGGCGATCGCGCCCGGCACCCACCGGAACCGGCAGGTCCGCTCGGGCCGCTCGGACAGCGCGTAGAGATGGTTGAGCAGGATGTCGCTCTCCGCGCGGGTCAGCTGCGGGATGCGGGTGGTGAACATCCGGTTGACGTACAGCGACCGGCGGCCGGTGACCGGATGCGTGCGCACCACCGGATGTTCGGCCTCGCTGCGGAAGGAACCGTTGGGGTGGGCGAACACGTGGATCGCGGTCAGCCCGTCCAGCATCTCGCGCAGCGGCGCCGAACACGCCTCGTAGGCCAGATACTGGTTGCTCCACATGGTGTCCCCGCCGCGCGGCGGGCACTGGATGATCTGCAGGATGGAGGCGATCGGCGGATTCGGGCTGAACGTCACGTCGGTGTGCCACACGTCGGCCTTGGCCCCCTGATCGGAGTCCAGCACGATGATCTGCTCGTGGTCGTCCAGTTTGGGCAGGAACGGGTGCACCTCCAGCTCGCCCACCCGGCGGCCGAACGCCTCGTGCGCCCGCGGGCTCAGCCCGGCGGCCTCGGGGAAGAACAGCACGAGGTGCTCCATCAACGCGTCGTGCACCTGCTGGTAGACCTCGTCGGTGAGATTCTCCAGGTCGATGTTGCGAATTTCCGCGCCCAATGCGCCGGAAATAGGGCGCACGTCAAGAAGGGTTTCGGTGCTGACCATTTTCTACCATCACTTTCTCGTCCTGCATTGACGTGAATGGTTTCGGGGTGCGATGCTCGAAAAAGTGGTGGTGAGCGCCCGAACTGACCGAAAGGGAGTCCGCGAGTATGGGATCCGAATCCCCGAAAACCGACCCGAGCACCCGACTGGCCACACTCATCGACCTGGCGACCCCGTTCGCGATCCGGGTGGCGATCACCTTGCGCCTGCCCGAGTTGATCGCCGAGGGCACCACCGGACTGGCCGCGCTGGCCAAGGCTGCGGGTGCGCACGAGGAATCGCTCGGCCGGTTGCTGCACCACCTCACGCACATCGAACTGTTCGCCGAAACCGCACCGGACACCTTCGGCCTGACCGAGCTTTCCGAGCAGTTGCTGTCCGAGGACGGCACCTGGTTCCGGGGCTGGTTGAATCTGGAAAGCCCGGGCACCCGGATGGAACTGGCGTTCATCGGGATGCTGCACTCCATTCGCACCGGCGAGTCGGCCTACGGCGCCGTGCACGGTATCCCGTTCTGGGAGGACTACCAGAAAAACGACGAGCTGCGCGAGTTCTTCGGCGGTGTGATGGCCGCCTACGCCTGGCAGACCGGGCCCGTGCTGGCCGCCGAGTTCGACTGGTCGGACGTGGGCCGGGTGATCGACGTCGGCGGCGGGATCGGCGCGCTGCTGGCCGAGGTGGTCGGCGCCCACCCGCACCTGCACGGCGAGGTGCTCGACCTGCCCGCGGTGGCCCCGGAGGCGGAGCAAAAGCTCGCCGAGGCCGGCGTGGCCGACCGGGCCGAGTTCGTGCCGGGCAGCTTCTTCGACCCGCTGCCCGAAGGCCGGGACGTGTACATCGTGTCCCGGGTGCTGACCGACTGGAACGACGCGGACGCGACGAGGATCCTGCGCCGCTGCGCGGAGGCCGCGGGTGGGCACGGCCGCATCCTGATCGTGGAGGTGCTGGCCGGCGAGGATCACGCCAAGCGCAACACCTCCTTCGACCTGCAGTCGCTGGTGCTGCTGGGCGGACAGGAACGCAGCGTGGCCGACTTCCACAAACTGGTCGCCGACGCCGGGCTGCTCCTCGGCGAGTCGCGCAGCTGGCCCGGCGGGCTGGTGGTGGTGGAGTGCGTGACGCCCGAACACGGGTGAACCCGGGCGGCGCCGGCCGGGCCTCATGCCCAGCTCGGCCGGCGCCGGGCCCGCGGATCCGGCAGCAGGCCGATCTGGTGCAGCCGGTCCAGCGGGGACAGCCGGTGCGCGCCGAGTCCGGACATGTTGTGCATGACGGTGTAGCGCAACCGGTTGTTCGCGCCGGTGTGCCGCAGCGCCCGGCGGCCCAGGGTGCGGCCCAGCCAGGACAGGTCGGTGAGCATCCGGGCCGCGTTGTGACTGGTCTGCCCGATGTGTTCCAGCGCGGGCAGCCGTTCCCGTTCGTAGCCGCGCGTCGCTTCGTCCACATCGGACGGTGCGAGTGCTGACCCGTCGGCCAGGTGCTTGGCCAGGGCGTGCGCGTCGGTGATGGCGCTGTTCATGCCCTGCGCGGCCATCGGGTGCACCACGTGCCCGGACTCGCCGACCAGGGCCAGCCCGGGCGCGGCCAGCTGGGTGGCCAGGAACCGGGACACCGGCAGGGTTTGTCGGGTGGTCAGGCTCTCCGGCAGTCCCGCCGTCAGCGGGGCCAGCGCGGGCAGTTCGGCCACCAGCGCCTCGGTCCACCGCTGCCGCTTGTCACCGTCCAGGCCGCGTAGCTCGTTCGGCTCGGTCTGCACGTACAACCGGGCCCGGCCGCCGGGCAGCGGATAACACAGCCGCAGCCCGCGATCGGTGATGTAGGCGGTGAAGTCGGCGGGCACGGTGGCATCCGGAACGTCCAGCGCCACCAGCCGATGCGGATAGTCCTTTTTGGCGGCTTGCGCGGAGATTCCCTTGCGCAGCCGGGAGGACACCCCGTCCGCGGCCACCACCAGCGCGGCCGACAACTCGGTTCCTTCCAGTGCCACCCCGGTGATCCGGCCATCCGCGTCGCGCAGTGCCTCGCGGACCAGCACGCCCCGCCGGAAGTCCACACTCGGCGGCAACGTCTCGGCCAGGGTCGCCAGGATGGTGGCGTGATCGGCGGCCAGCAGCCACGTGTGCGCGCCGGGCAACTGGTCGTAGTCCAGGGACATCTTCGGGTTGCCGTCGCGGTCGCGGGCCACCAGCCGGGACAGCCGCAGCGCGCCCTGGCCTTCGAGTTTCTCGGCCACGCCCCAGGACCGCAGGATGTCCAGCGCGCCCGGTTGCAGCACCTCGCCCTTGGCCGCGGTGGTCCAGCTGGTCAGCTTGTCCAGCAACACCACCCGCAGACCGAGTCCGCCCAGCGCGTGCGCCGCGGCCAGTCCGGCCACACCGGCCCCGCACACCACCACATCGGTCCGCTCAGCGCGCATCGGCCGGCTCCGTCCCGCCCGCCGCCCGGTAGCCGGCCAGCGCGCGCAGGGCCAGCCCGCCGGCCAGGCCACCGTTGGGGTAGCGGGACACGTACCGCACGTACTCGTTGATCCGGGCCGCCGGCCAGGACCCGTCCGGTTGCTGTTTGTCCAGCAGCCAGGCGATTCCCTTGGTGATCAACGGATCGTCGGCCGGAGTGCCTGCGGCGAGCAGCGCGATCAACGCCCACGCGGTCTCCTCCACCGTGCCCGGCTCGGCCGCGTCCTCTCCGGTGCTCCACGCGCCGTCGGCCAACCTGGTGTCCCGCAACCACCTCCGGGCCTTGGCCGCGACCTGGCCGCCGGCTTCGCCCGCCTTGGCCACAGTGCGCAGCACCGCGCTGGTGCCCGCGGTGTACTGCCGGTACCAGACCGATTCGAACGTGCCGTCCGGCCGTTGCGCCTTGCCCAGCCAGGCCAGTGCGGCCCGCACCCGGGCATCGCCTGCGGGCACCCCGGAATCCAGCAGCGCGTCCACCGCCTGCGCGGTCATGTGCGGGCACGGCCCGCTGTTGGCCACCTTGGTGTTGCGGATGCACAGACCCCAGGAGCCGCGGGAATCCTGTTGCCTGGTCAGCCAGTCGATGCCGAGCTCGATGTTGGGCCGCTGTTCCTGTCCGGGCAGCGCGCACAGCACCGACACGATCTCCCCGGTCTCCAGCGTGGCCGGCCAGCCGCGCGGACCCGACCAGCCCCAGAACCCCGGCGGGCAGCCAAAAGCGGTGAACGGCCGGTCCTGCTGATCGCGCCGGAACAGCTCCTTGGTCGGCCGCAACCGCTCGTCCTCGGCGTACCCCGCCTCGACCAGACCGCCGCCGGCGTACATCGACCAGGTCAGATCCAGCGTGCCGGAGTTCCATGAACCGTCCGGGTTCGCCTTGTCCCGGAACCATTTCACCGCCCCGGCCACCATGTCCGCGCCCAGCCGGGCCCGGGCCAGTCCGGCGACGATCAGCCCGGTAACCCAGGCGTCCTCGCACCAGCCGCCGGTGCTGCCCTCGTGCTCGTACACCTGTCGGATCACCGACAACGCGTTGGGCTGCCCGGCCCGGGCGAACGCCCGCAGCACCGGATTCGTTCTGCGGTAGCGGGTCTGGGCCAGCGCGAGCGCGCTGACCATGGGCAGCCGCAGGTCGAACAACCGGCGGTACAAGCCGGGAAACAGAGCCAGCTCCAACGGGAACCTGCGCATGTCCTGCGGCTCGATCCAGCCGACGTAGCCGTAGAACTGGCGGCACCAGGCGACCACCTCGGGATGCGGAATCGCCTCCAGACCACCGAAAGCCCGCAACCAGCCCTGGCCCCTGCGGATCGGTCCCTCGACGTCCGGGTCCACCAGGTCCAGCGTCGCGGTGGCGACCGCGGTCGGCCCGGCCTCGGCCTGCCCACCGGGCACCATGCTCCAGCCGCCGTCGGGCAACTGGGTGCGGCGCAACCACTCCGTGCCCAGGGCGATCAGATCGGCCGAACCACCGGGATCGGCGAAATGCAGGGCGGACACCGCGCCGACGGTGGACAGCGTGGAGGTCAGCACGCCCTCGCCGTAGTCGAACACGCCATCGGGCCTGCGCACCGCGAACATCGCCTCGGCGCCCGCCGTGATGGCCTCGGTGACCTGGTCGGTGATCCGGGATGTCATAGCTGGTACGCCTTCCTGTCCGTCGTCGCACGGTTGGCTGGAGGAAGTTCGTGGCGGGCCCGCATGGCCGCCTGGGTCAGTCCGCTGAACAGCACCACCGGAGCCAGCACGAGCAGTGCGGCCGGCAGCGGCACGCCACCGGCCAGCACCGCGCAGCACAGCACGAGTCGTTCCACCACAAGGAGTTGGTGCGCGCGCAACGCGTGCACCTGGATCAGGCCGGGGGACACCCACAGCAGCGGCACGATCCCGGAACAGCCCAGCGCCGCCGCCACCACGAGCAGCGCGCCGTAGGCCCCCGGATGCGCCACCACCAACGCGCCCAGCGCGGCCAGGCCCACCGCGATGCCATAGAGCAGCAACGACAAGCGCACCGCGTAGGGCACACCCTTGCTGGCTGGCACCGAACGGTAACCGCCGGCGCCGTCGCCGTTGGCGTCCCGCACCGCGCCGACCAGGTTGGAACAGGTGTCGTGCACCAGGAAGATCACCGACAGCACCACGACCGGCCAGGGCGGCAGCGGCGCCGCCATCATGCCGCCGATCAGGAAGGCCAGCGTGGTGATGGCGCCGCGCACCAGATTGCCGGAAATACCGCGCCCCTTGCAGATCCGGCTGTAGGCCACGATTCCGGCCATGGCCAGCACGAACAGCAGCAGCGCCCGCCAGTTGGCGGTGATCACCACCGCCGCCGACCCGGCCGCGCAGCCGATCCCGCAGATCAGTGCGGTGCGCGCGGACAACCGGCCGGACGGGATCGGCCGCTGCGGCTTGGCGATCGCGTCCAGGTCCCGGTCGAAGTAGTCGCCGAGATAGTGCCCGGCCAGCCAGCCCAGCGCCGGACCGCCCGCGGCCGCGGCGAACACCCCGGCCGAATGCGCGCCGGCCACGCCGGCCCCGGCCGCGCCGACCAGCGCCGGATAGCACAGCGTGTAGGGCCGCCAGGTCTGCACATGCGCCACCACGGCCCGCCGCGGTCCGCTCGGTTTGCCTTTCATGGCTACCGATCCCGGTCCACGGACAGCTCGGCGATCGCGGCCAGCAGCTCCACCCCGCGCGGCCCGGGCAACTCGGCCAGGCACCGGCGCGCGGCGGCCACCTCGGCCGCGCAGCGCGTCTGGCTGCGCCGGATCGCCCCGGTGTCGGTCAGCAGCCGCTGCATCAGCGGATAGGACTGCTCCACCGGCATCCGGCCGGACAGCACGTCGGCGAACCGGGTCCGTATCGCCGGGGACGCCGACTGGTAGCCCATCAGCACCGGGTACGTGGGCCGCAGATTGCCCACGTCGCTGGTGCTGGGTTTGCCGGTGATGGCCGCGTCGGCCAGGTAGGGCAGCAGATCGTCGTAGATCTGGAACGCCACCCCGAGATGCTCGGCGTACCGGGTGATCGCCTCGACCTGATCGGGCGCGCCGCCGCCCAGCACCGCCCCGGCCCGGCAGGCGCCGCGAAACAGCGCGCCGGTCTTCAGCGCCACCATGGCCTCGTAGTCGGCCGGCGGACAGGACGGATCGCTGGCCAGCTCCGCCTCCCGGGTCTGGCCCCGGCACACATCGGCCCCGGCTACGGCCAGCACCCGCGCCGCCTCCAGCGTGGCCGCCGGTTCGGCCGCGCATTCCGACAGCGTACTGACCATGGTCAGGATGAGGAAATCCCCGGCCACCAACGCATCGGCCATGCCGTAGCGGGCGTGCACCGAGGGCCGGCCGCGACGCAGGTCGTCATCGTCGATCACGTCGTCGTGGATGAGCGTGGCCACGTGCAGGTACTCCACGGCCAGCGCGGCGGGCAGCACTCCGGCGCAGTCGCCGCCGACCGCCTCGGTCGCGGCCAGCAACAGCAACGGCCGCAACATCTTTCCCGGTGCCAGCAGCGCGTAACCGGCGATCTCGCGCATCCGGTCCACTCCGGTGGACCAGCGCTGCCGTAACTCCTCCAGCAGCGTGCGCACTTCGGACGAGGCGGACAGTTCGGCCAGCAGCTCGCCGGCCGAGGTGGGCGTCGATGTGGTGGAAGGGTTGGCCATCTCGCGCCGTCTCCTGACTGTCAGTCGCGGATGCCGGGCGGCTCCGTCTCGCCTCCGGCGAACCGCCGGGCCAGCTCGATGAGGACGTCGTTGGCCTCCCGGGTACCGACGGTGACCCGCACCCCGGCCTCGGCGATCTCCCGCACGACCACGCCATGCGCCGCGCAGAACCGGACGAATCGATCGTTGTCACCGCCCAGCGGCAGCCAGTGGAAGTTGGCTTCGCTGTGCGGCACCGGAAATCCCAGTCCGACCAGGGCGGCGTGCACCCGGTCGCGTTCGGCGGCCACCTCGGCGCACTGCCTGCGCATCTCGTCCTCGGCCCGTAGCGCGGCGAACGCGGCCGCCTGGGCCGGGGTGGCGACCCGGTAGAAGTAGGAGCCGGGCGCGAGTTTCGCGGTGACCGCCTCGTTCGCGATCAGGTAACCGACCCGCAGCCCGAGCAGTCCGTGCGACTTGGAGAACGTGCGGGCCACGCACACCCGGGGGTCGGCGCGCGCGGCCCGCAGCCCGTCGGCGAGCACGCCGGGGGCGGCGAACGCCTCGTAGGCCTCGTCGATCAGCACCAGAACATCGGAGGGCAGCCGGTCCAGGAACTCCTTGAACTCGACCTCGTCCACCGGTGTCCCGGTCGGATTGTTGGGATTGCACACCAGCACGACCCTGGTCGCCTCGGTGACCGCGTCGGCCATCGCGGGCAGGTCGTGCCCGTGCTCGGCCAGCGGCACGCCGACGCCCTTGGCGCCGGCGTTGCCGATCAGCAGCGGGTACATCTCGAACGAGGGCCAGGCGTGCACCACCTCGCCGCCCGCGGCGAACACGCCGAGGAACTGCTGGATCAGCGCGCCCGAGCCGGGACCGACCGCGACCTGGCGGACCGGCAGCCCGTGGTGGGCGGCGATCGCCGCGGCCAGTTCGCCGGACAGCGCGTCCCCGGTGAGATTGAGCTGACCGGCGGCCTCGACCACGGCCTCGCGCACTCCGGGTAATGCGGCGGAGAAGTTCTCGTTCAATGAAAGCTGGTAGCGGACAGCCGGCACGTCGGTCCCCCGTTCTGCGAGCACGCCAGTTCTCTCCCGATTTCCGGAAATTCAACACCGGGCAGATCTGACATCGATCTGGCTTGCGAATCCGGCTCTATTTGTCCGGACCAAATGGACCTTGAATCGACCGTAATTGACCAGCCACGGCCCGTCAAGGCCGTGGAATACTGTTAAAACGAGCCTTGCTGGCAATATTTCTTATCTTTATTTCTCCGTGATTTTGCCGTTTTGTAATATTTATTAGGTATAAGATCTTGACTTCACCGCCGTGGTCGGCACGATCGAGCTGATGGACGGTGACAGCGGGAGGAGTGGTACGTGACGGTGCGGGCGGATCGGGAAGTGCCGGAATATCCGTTTCCGAGCCCATCGGCGCTGGAACCCCCACCGGAATGGGCGGCGTTGCGCGGCGGCTGCCCGGCCGCCCGGGTGCGGATGGCCAGCGGCGATGAGGTCGTGCTGCTGACCCGCTATGCCGACGTCCGCACCGTGCTGGCCGACCACCGGTTCTCCCGCCAGCTGACCGCGCAGGACGCGGCCAAGGTCAGCGACGATGTGGGGGTCGCGTTCGACGAGACCCCCACCCCGGCCACCGGACCGGGGCACCTGCGCTGGCGGCGGCTGGTCGGCCGGGCGTTCTCGGCGCGCCGGATCGCGGCCATGCGCCCACACATCACGCGGATGGCCGGCCAGCTGGTCGGCGAGCTGCGCGCCGCGGGCCCGCCGGCCGATCTGATCAGCGGGTTCGGCTTCCCGCTGCCGGTCTGGGTGATCTGCGACCTGCTCGGCCTGCCCGACGCCGACCGGCACGAATTCGCCTACTGGTCGAGCATCATGCTCAACGTCAGCCAGTACAGCCGGGACGAGATCACCACCGCGCTGGCCGAGTTCGACGACTACCTGCGTGGCCACATCGCGGCCAAACGGGCCGCCCCGGCCGATGACCTGCTGTCCGACCTGATCACCGTGGCCGACGCCCAGGACGGCAGGCTGTCCGAGGAGGAGCTGCTGTCCACCGGACAGATCCTGCTGGCCGCCGGGCACGAGACCACCGCCAACATGATCGGCAAGATGGTCGCGATGCTGCTGGCCGACCGGGCCCGCTGGCAGCGGGTGTGCGCCGAGCCCGCGCTGATCGCCCCGGCGGTGGAGGAGGTGCTGCGGTTCGACGCCAACTTCGGCTTCGGCATCCCGCGCTACCTGTCCGAGCCGATCGAGATCGACGGCGAGCGGCTGCCCCGGGGCACCACCGTGGTCTGCAACATCAGCGCGGCCAACCGGGACGAACAGGTATTCGACGGCGCCGACACGATGAATCTGGGGCGTTCGCCCAATCCGCACCTGTTGTTCGGTATCGGCCCGCATTCCTGTATCGGCCAGGCGCTGGCCCGGGTGGAACTGCAGATCGCGCTGGATGTACTGACTCGTGAGTTGCCCGCCCTCGATCTGGCCATCCCGGCCGGCCAGCTCAGCCGGCGCGAGGGTCTTATTGTCGGCGGGTTGACCGAGTTGCCGGTCCGATGGTGAGCGGTTACCATCGCGTGCGAATTCACCAATTGAATCAAATCTGTCCGATCCTGTCATTGACATAATTCGTCGGCGTTATTGCGTTGCCCGAAAGGCGGGCGGACCAGTGCGCCCGGTGGTCCGTGCGCTCCCGTGCACACCTCCGATCAATCGTGGCGCGAATGGGTGACAGCCTCGATCAGAGTCGGTCAGGTTCGTTCACTCAGTGCTGTCAATCCGACCAGTCGAACCGCTACGTTGTCGTCATGTTTGCTGCGGAGAGGCGCCAGGTGATTCTCGAGATCGTCCGGGCCGACGGGATGGTGTCGATGCGCGAACTGGCCCGCCGGGTGCAGACCTCGGAGGTCACTGTCCGCCGTGACCTGCGATATCTCGAGGCCGAGGGGTTGCTGGACCGCCGCCGGGGCGGCGCGGTCGCGTTGGGCGTGCTGGCCCACGAGCCGACCTATTCGGAGAAGACCCGGCTGGCCGCGGCCGAGAAGACGGCGATCGCCTCGGCCGCCGCCGCGCTGGTCTCCGACGGCGACGTGCTGGTCATCGGCGCGGGCACCACCACCCAGGCGCTGGCCCGGCAGCTGGTCGGCCGGCGCGAGCTGACCGTGGTGACCAATTCCCTGCTGGTCGCCCAGGCTTTGGCCCGGGCCCGCAGCGTGGACGTGGTGATGACCGGGGGCAGCCTGCGCGGCTCGATCTTCGCCCTGGTCGGCAGCGCCGCCGAGCATTCGCTGGCCGAGTTCTACACGGCCAAGGCGTTCATCTCGGGCAACGGACTGACCGCCCGGCGCGGCCTGTCCACGCCGAACCCGCTGGTCGCCGCGGTGGACCGGGCGATCGCCGCGGCCGCGGCCGAAGTGATCGTGCTGGCCGACCACACCAAGATCGGGGTGGACACCATGGTGCAGACCGTGCCCACCACCCGCATTCGCCGGCTGATCACCGATGGCGAGGCCGATCAGGCCGAACTGGTCCGGCTGCGCGAGCACGGCATGGAGATCGACGTGGTCACGCCCGCGGCCCCGACCGGCCAGGATGCCGAGCCGGTGCTGGCCGATCCGGCCGAACGGGCCTGAGATCGAAGCACTCCGCGGGCCTGGTGTCCACGGTTTGGTTGTCACATTTTGACCGCTGTCGTTCGTAATCGGACAGCTGACAATCATCTATTGACATAAGCGAGCAGGCGGCAGTTAACTCACGGGACACATACCGCATCCGGCCTGCACCACACACCGAACCCCGCCCAATGGCCCCGAAATCGGGGCCTGGGGCGTCGGTGCCGCATGGCAAGAAAGGTCCCTGCTCATGACAACGATGTCCCGGTCCGGGCGGCTCGGCAAAGCCGCGGCCTCGGTGCCCCTGGTGGTGCTCGCGGTGCTGGCCACGGCCTGCACCAAGTCCCAGTCGGATGGCAGTTCTTCCTCGGCGGGCAACGCGTCCGGCGGCCAGCAGGTGGTCGCCACCGGCAGCAACGCCGGCCCAGCCTGCACCTACACCACCTATGGTGCGCCCAAAGTGGACTTAAGCACGGCCACCGTCGGGTTCTCCCAGTCCGAGTCGACCAGCAACCCGTTCCGGGCCACCGAAACGCAGTCGATCACCGCCGAGGCGCAGCGGCTGGGCGTCAAGCTCATCCAGCGCAACGCCAACGCCGATGTCAACGCGCAGAACTCGCAGATCGAGGACATGATCGCGCAGGGCGCACAGGTGCTGATCGTGGCGCCGGAGAACTCCGACGGCCTCGGGCCGGCCCTGGCCCAGGCCAAGGCCAAGCACATCCCGGTGCTGACCATCGACCGCACCGCGGCCGGCACCGCCTGCTCGGACTTCATCGGTTTCCTGGGGTCGGACTTCTACCACCAGGCCCAGATCGCGGCGGACGACCTGATCGGCGCGACCGGCGGCAAGGCGAACGTGGCGATGCTGCTGGGCACCTCCGGAAACAACGTGACCACCGACCGCACCAAGGGTTTCCAGGACGAGATCAAGGCCAAAGGTTCCGGCCTGACCGTGGTGGCGCAGCAGACCGCCAACTTCGACCAGACCACCGGCCAGAGCGTGATGGAGCAGTTGCTACAGAGCAACCCGAATATCAACGCGGTCTACGCGGAGAACGACGAGATGGCGCTGGGCGCGATCCAGGCCATCCGGGCCGCGGGCAAGACGCCCGGCCAGGACATCAAGGTGGTGTCCATCGACGGCACCCAGCAGGCCGTGCAGGACGTGGCCCAAGGCCTGATGGTGGCCGACGTGGAGACCAACCCGCGGTTCGGTCCGCTGGCCTTCCAGGCGCTGAAGGACTTCTACAGCGACAAGGGCACCTCGACCAAGGTGGTCATCCAGGATCACCACTACACCAAGGACAACGCGCAGCAGTCCCTCTCCTCGGGAACCGTGTACTGAACCGGATCGGGTTCGCGTCGCGCCGGATCCACCTCCGGCGCGACGCACCGCTGGGATGGCCCGAAAGGGGCGAGGGATGAGTGAGGGCGAGGGGAGCGGCCCGCCCGAGGGTGCGGTCGTGCTGGACGTGTCCGAGGTCAGCAAGTCCTTTCCCGGCGTACATGCGCTGCGCGGCGTGTCGCTGCGGCTGGGTGCCGGCCGGGTGCACGCGCTGGTCGGCGAGAACGGGGCCGGGAAGTCCACCCTGATCAAGGTGATGACCGGGGTGTACCGGCCGGACGGCGGCACGGTGCGGCTGGCCGACTCCGAAGTCGGCTTCGCCGACCCGATCGAGGCCCAGCGGGCCGGAATTTCCACGATATATCAGGAAATCAACCTGGTGCCGTTGATGAGCGTGGCCCGCAACCTGTTCCTGGGCCGGGAACCGCGCCGGTTCGGCGTGGTCGACGTGCGCACCATGAACCGCGATGCGGTGACCGTGCTGCGCGACTACGGCCTGGACGTGGACGCCTCGGTGGTGGCCCGGCCGTTGCGCACGCTCGGCCTTGGCGCGCAGCAGATGGTGGCCATCGCCCGGGCCATCCAGATCGACGCCCGCGTGGTGGTCATGGACGAGCCGACCTCCTCGCTGGAGCGCCGCGAGGTGATCACCCTGTTCGAGGTGATCCGGCGGCTGCGCGCGCGGGGCATCGCGGTGCTCTACGTCAGCCACCGCCTGGACGAGCTGTACACCATCTGTGACGACGTCACCGTGATGCGCGACGGATCCGTTGTGCACACCGGGAAACTGGCCGAGCTGGACCGGCTGAAACTGGTCTCGCTGATGTTGGGCCGGGACATGGCGCAGGTGAAACGCAACGGTGTCACCGCGTTCGCCGCCGACCACGGCGAGATCGCCGAGAAACCGGTGCTGCGCGCGGAGGATCTTCAGGTGCGCCACCGGGTGCACGGGGTGTCGCTGGACATCCGGCCGGGCGAGGTGGTCGGGCTGGGCGGGCTGCTCGGTTCCGGTCGCAGCGAAACCGCGAAGGCCATCGCGGGCGGAATGAAGCGGGACGGCGGCACGGTCGAGGTGGCCGGCTCGCGGCTGCGCCGGGCCACGGCGGGCGAGGCGGTGCGCGCCGGTGTGGTGCTGCTGCCCGAGGACCGCAAGGCCGAGGGCATCATCCCGAGCCTGTCGGTGCGGCAGAACATCGCGCTGGCCGCACTGCCCCGGTTGTCCCGGATCGGCCTGGTGTCGCGCAGGAAGCAGGACGAGATCGTCGCCTACTTCATGGACCGGCTGCGCATCAAGGCGGCCGGCCCGGAACAGAAGGTGTCCGAACTGTCCGGCGGCAACCAGCAGAAGGTGTTGCTGGCCCGCTGGTTGTGCCTGCACCCCAAGGTGTTGCTGCTGGACGAGCCGACCCGCGGCATCGACGTCGGCGCCAAGGCCGAGGTGCAGAAGCTCATCGACGAACTGGCCGGCGATGGCCTAGGCGTGCTGCTGATCTCCTCCGAACTGGAGGAGCTGATCGAGGGTTCGGACCGCGTGGTGGTCCTGCGGGAGGGAACTGTGGTGTCCGAACTGGACGGTGACCAGCTGGACGAGGCGCACCTGATGCACGCGCTGGCCAGCGAATCCGTTGCGGCGGAAGCGGAAAACTCGGAGGCCGGCGATGACCGCTGACCTGGCCGCGGGCGCGGCCCGCCGGGTGAACCGGGCGCAACTGGTCGGCTGGCTGCGCGACTACGGCGTGTACGGCGGCATCGTGGTGCTGCTGATCGTGGACACCGCGCTGAACCCGAACTTCCTGTCCGCCTCCGATCTGCGGGTGCAGACCTACCAGCTGGTGCCCACTTTGCTGGTGTCCCTTGGCATGGCGGTGGTCATCGCCACCGAGGGCGTGGACCTGTCGGTGGGCGCGGTGATCGCGCTGGCCGCCTCGCTGATCCCGCTGTATCTGGGCTACAGCGCCTGGATCGCGGTGCTCGTGTGCCTGGTCGGCGGGGCGATCGCCGGGCTGGTCAACGGTTTGCTGGTGGCCGCGGCCGGAGTGCAGCCGATCGTGGCCACCCTGGCCATGATGATCGGCCTGCGCGGTGTCGCGGTCATCTTCAACGGCAACCAGGCCAAGCCGATCTTCGACGAAACCCTGACCGGCCTTGGCCTCAACAGCACGTTCGGGGTGCCGGTGATGGCCTGGATCGCCCTGGTGGTGATCGCCGTCGCGGTGTTCGTGGTGCGCAGGTCCGCGTTCGGGCAACGGATGCTGGCCGTCGGCGACAACCGGGTGGCCAGCCAGCTGGCCGGTCTGCCGGTGCGCCGGGTACTGCTCACCGTGTACATCATCTCCGGGCTGCTGGCCGCGCTGGCCGGGGTGCTGCTGGTCGGGCACGGCGCCGAGGCCGACCCGGCCAACCAGGGCCTGAACATCGAACTGTCCGCGATCACCGCCGTGGTGGTCGGCGGCACGCCGTTGACCGGCGGCCGCATCCGGGTGATCGGCACGGTGGCGGGAGCGCTGTTCATGCAGTTGCTGTCGGCCACGCTGATCCAGCACAACGTGCCCAACTCCTACGCCCAGATGGTGGAGGCCGTGATCATCTGCGCCGCGGTGTACGTGGCCAGGGAGCGGGGAAGCCGATGAGCAGCGGCACCGAAACCCAGCCCGGCGCCGCGGTGGATCCCACCCCTCCGGTGACCGGGCAGACCGCGCAGACCCGCACCGAGCGGCTGCTGGAACTGGTGCAGCGCCAGGGCGCGATCGCCGTGCTGGTGCTGGTGGTGATCGTCTCCTCGGTCACCTCGCCCGGATTCGTGTCCGGCGGCAACATCACCAGCATCCTGGTCGGCAACTCCTACCAGGCGCTGCTCGCGCTGGGCATGACCTTCGTGATCATCTCCGGCGGCATCGACCTGTCCGTCGGCTCGGTGTTCGCGCTGGGCGGCGTGCTGGCCGCCTGGGGCGCCGGGCACGGCGGGCCGCTGGCGGCCATCCTGCTGCCGCTGGTGGTGTGCGGCGCTTTCGGCCTGGTGCAAGGACTTCTGGTGGCGCGCACCGGAATGGCGCCGTTCATCGTCACCCTGGCCGGCATGCTCGGCGCCCGCGGCCTGTTGCAGGCGATCAGCCACGAGGGGCAGAGCACCTATCAGGTGCCGGCCGGTTCCTGGTTCGCCGCGCTGGGCCGGGGCACCTGGCCGCCGGTGCTCACCGCGGTCGTGCTGTTCGCGCTGGGTGCGTTGCTGTTGCAGCGAACCCGGTTCGGGCACAATGTGTTCGCCTTGGGCGGCAACGAGAACGCGGCCACGCTGATGGGCGTTCCGGTGCGCCGCACCAAAACCCTGGTCTACGTCCTGTCCGGATTGCTGGCCGGCGGGGCGGGCATGCTGAACGCCTCCCGGCTGACCTCGGGGGTCACCGAGATCGGTGTCGGCTACGAACTGACCGCGATCGCGGTGACCGTCATCGGCGGCACGCTGCTGGCCGGTGGCGCGGGCTCGGTGCTGGGCACCGCGGCCGGTGTGCTGCTGCTGGCGGTCATCCAGAACCTGATCGGTCACTACATCTCGCAGTACGGCTCCTCCGCCTCGGCGGCGGTCAACGGCGCGTTCCTGGCCGTGGTCGTGCTGTTGCAGACCTACCTCAGTCGAGCAAGACGCATCAACTGAGTCACGCTGAAAACCCGGGAGACACCCATGTCCGATGACGCACGTGCCAAGGCCGATCCCGCCACAGCCCCCGACGACGGTGTGTCCCGCCGCAACCTGCTGCGCCTGTCCGGTGCGGCCGGCCTGTCGCTGGCCGCCCTGCCGCTGCTGACCGGCACCGCCTCGGCCGCGACGACGGCCAGCGACGCCGGCGCCCCGGCCAACGCCACCGGCGGCCTGTCCGGTTTCACCCCGATCCGCCCGCCCGCCACTCCACTGGCCGTGCGCTCGCCCTACCTGTCCACCTGGCTGGCCGCGGACAACCTGCCCGGCACCTGGCCGAATTTCTGGACCGGCCGGACCACCGCGATGGGCGGCCTGGCCCGGATCGACGGCGTGGCCTACACGTTCATGGGCGCCCCGGCCCTGCCCGACGGCCAGCCCGCGCCGCTGGGCATGAAGCAGACCAACCTCACCGTCACCGCCACCCGTTCGGTGTTCACACTGGTCGGCGGCGGGGTGCAACTGGTCGTCACGTTCCTGTCCCCGATCGAGCCGGGGGACCTGCGCCGCCAGTCGACGCCGCTGTCCTACGTGTCGGTGCAGGCCAGCAGCGCCGACGGCCGGCCGCACCAGGTCAGCGTGTACCTGGACATCAGCGCGGAGTGGACCAACAGCGACTCCGGCACCCAGGTCGGCTGGACCCAGTCCACCGACTCCGGCGTGATCAACCTGGCCGTGTCCCCGGTGAGCCCCCGGGTGCTGGCCGAGAACGGCGACATGGCGGCCTGGGGCACCGTGGTGTGGAGCTCGCCGCAGCGGTCCGGGCTGACCTGGCAGATCGGCCAGGACACGGTGGTGCGCACCCAGGCCACCACCACCGGGGCCCTGGCCAACACGGTGGATTCCGCCCAGCCGCGGGCGATCGGCGACCGCTGGCCGGTGTTCGGCTTCAACCTGGACCTGGGCACCGTGCGCGGCCCCAGCGCCCCGTTCACCGTGTCCGTCGGCCACATCCGCACCCCGGCCGTGAGCTACCTGACCACTCCGCTGCAGCCGTTGTGGACCACGTACTTCGGGTCGTGGCAGGACATGGTGGCGTTCTTCCACGCCGACACCAGCGCCGCGGCCGGCCGGTCGCAGAAGCTGGACAAGCAGATCGACAACGCGGCCAAGGACGCGGGTGGGCCGCAGTACGCGGCGCTGTGCGCGCTGGCCGTGCGGCAGGCCTTCGGCGCCACCGAACTGGTGGTGCGCAACGGAAAGCCGTGGGCGTTCCTGAAGGAGATCTCCAGCGACGGCAACGTGTCCAGTGTGGACGTCACCTACCCGGGCATACCGGTGTTCGCCTACCTGGACCCGCAGTACCTGGGCCTGCTGCTGGCCCCGTTGCTGGACTACGCCGAGCACGGCGGCTGGCCCAAGCAGTTCGCCGAGCACGACCTCGGCTCGTCGTACCCGAACGCCGCCGGGCACAACGACGGCAACGAGGAGGACATGCCGGTCGAGGAGTCGGCCAACATGCTGATCATGTCGGCGGCCTACCTCAAGGGCGTGGACTCGGCCGCCGCCACGAGCTTCGTGACCACGCACTACCCGATCCTCAAGCAGTGGGCCGACTACCTGGTGGCCAACGCGCTGGACCCGGGGTACCAGAACCAGACCGACGACTTCACCGGCTTCATCGCGCACAGCGTGAACCTGGCCCTGAAGGGCATTCTCGGCATCGGCGCGATGGGCCAGATCGCCACCGCGGCGGGGAACAAGACCGATGCGGCCAGCTATGCGGCCACCGCGAAGAACTACATCGGCCAGTGGGTAACCAAGGCCACCGACTCCAGTGGCGCCAACCTGAAGCTGGCCTACGACCAGCCGGGCACCTGGAGCCTGAAGTACAACGGCTACCCCGATCAGCTGCTCGGCCTGGGTCTGGTGCCCGCGGCGGTGGCCGACGAGGAGGCCGCCTGGTACCTGGCCCACCGCAACCAGTACGGCCTGCCGCTGGACGACCGGCACTCCTACACCAAGGCCGACTGGGAGATGTGGACCGCAGCCTGGCAGCACAACAACCGGCAGGTCACCGCGGCGATCATCCAGGACCTGTTCGACTTCGCCAACACCACCGGCACCCGGGTGCCGTTCACCGACTGGTACGACACGATCTCCGCGCGGCAGAGCGGTTTCCAGGCCCGCCCGGTGATCGGCGCCATCTTCGCCCTGCTCACCGTGGCCGGACGCCACTGATGTGCTGATTCGGTCCGAGCGGGCGGCCACCCAACCTGGCCGCCCGCTTTTCCGCTGCCCACAAGGCGGCTGTGGCCGCCGGAATCCCGCTGGAACAACAGGGTCTGGTTGACCACCTGGTTGCCCCACACGCCCACGGCCACCAGCACCGTGCCCACCACGAACCGGCCTCAGCCGGATGAGTCCGCGTCACCGACCCAGCCGGTCCTCACCCGGCCCCCGACCAGTTCCCCGGCCTGCGCGGCCTGGGCCAGCAGCGTGGTTGGCCACGTGAAGGGGCGGTCAACGGTGGGGTACAGGCCGATCGCGCCGATCAGCACGACGCAGAGGCCGGTGCGGGTGAGCAGCCCGCGCCACCGCAAAGGCAGGTCATAGTCCCGGCCCCAGACGACCGATCCGTCCGGGGCGGTCAGCCGCGCTCGGCGGCGACCGGACATTTCGAACCGCCAGCCCGCGACCCGCGGCAGAATCCAGGGCCCGGGGCTGGTCCCCTCGTGGCCGCCCACGGCCTCGGTGAACTGTTCGCCGATCGTGGTGACCGGGGTCAGGCCCATGCTCAGCAACGCGGAAATGCACCGGGTGACGCTCTCGTCGGGCCCGGTGCGTACGGCCATTTCGGACCGCAGGTCGAGGATCAGCAGCGGCTGGAACCCGTCCGGGCCGGGCAGATCGGCCATCATGATCTGCCAGTCCGATCGAGCCGTTTGCCGGCCGGTCCCCGGCTCGGTCAGGGCCAGCGGTTCCAGCGGGCCGGTGCTGACGACCTGCGATGGCGAGCACTCCGCGTGCGCGAGGGCGGTCCGGGCGGCGTCCTCGTCCCGTTCGGCGATCACGGTGGTGGCCTCGGCATATCCGTCGCGCGGGCCCAGTTCGGCGATCACCGTGACGGGCTCGGTGTTCGCATCGCCCCGGCCACCGCAGTGCCAGCAGCGGAACGGGCCGTAGCCGGGGCTGTGCCGTAACTCGTGGAGATTCTCGGCGCCCATCATGCCGGCCACCTCGGCGCTGGCCTGAATATCGCGCATCGGCCCAGTATGCCCGGCGCTGACTTCCGGTGGTGGGCCGTGAAAATGCGGACCGAGCTGATCGCCGGACAACCACGGTGCGGCGCGGAAACCCATGCCCCCAATCTCGACGCGACGCCCCGATCATGCGCGGTGGGCGACACGATCGGGGCGTCGTTGGGGAGCGATCAGCCGTTAACTTTGTGGCGTCAGCAGCTGGATGGACGCGGCGCTGCCGTAGAGATCCACCGGCCCGGCGTCCGCGGTGCGCACCTGCAGGTGGGTGTCCGCGGCATTGGGCACGTCACCTTGCAGGGTCAGCGTGATCGGGGTCGCGGTCAGCGGCACCGTCGCGCCGGTCAGGTCCGAACTTCCGTTCCAGAAGTCCAGGTACACCTCGCCCTGGCCCTCCAGTGTGACCGACACCTGGTAGCTCTGCCCGGCGGGCAGCTGGCTGGGCGGGTCGGTCCAGATCCAGGTGTTCGGCCCAGCGTTGGTCGAGCTCCAGTGGATCGCACTGGCGCCCGACGACGGGGCGGTGGCCGGGGTGAGGCTGCCCTGCACCGAGCCGACCCCGTTCTCCACCGGTCCGGACCAGCTCAGCTGGCCGGTGGGGGTGTCACCGAGCAGGTTCGGGCCGGTGGGCACCAGGATGATCGGCTTGCGCCCGGGCGGGAACTGCAGCGGACCGGACGGATAGGACGGCGGTGCGGCCGCGGCCGTCGCGGCCCAGCTGGTGTTCGGCGTGGCGCTCATGGTGAACGACAGCTGGGTCGGCGCCTCCGGCCGGTAGCCGGTCGAACCGGTCACCATGGTCGAGGGCAGCCAGGCCGCCGTCCACGGCTTTCCGTTGACCCGCAACGAGTCCACGTACGTGCTGGTGGTCGCGCCCGGTGCGGACAGCGCCACCTGGCGGCCGTCGGCCTGGGTGATCTGCACCCGGGGGAAGATCGGCGCGCCCAGCGCGAGCACCGGGGTGCCCGGCGTGGTCGGGTACAGCCCGATACTGGACCAGATGTACCAGGAACTCATCGCGCCCAGGTCGTCGTTGCCCGGTTCGCCGCCCGGATCGTTGGCGTAGACCGAGGTGAGCAGCTTGTGCACGATGGCCTGCGTCTTGTACGGCGCGCCGGTGTAGTCGTAGAGCCACGGGGTGGCGAACGCGGGCTCGTTGCCCGCCCACTCGTAGGGCAGGTCCGGCCCGGCCTGCAGGTACTGGAAGAAGTTGTCCAGCCTGGCATTTGCCGCCGCGTCGCCGCCCAGCGCGCTGATCAGGCCGGCGAAGTTCTGCGGGATCATCCAGGTGTACTGGGCCGCGTTGCCCTCCTGGAAGCCGCTCTGCCCGAAGCTGCCCATCCCGGTGGTGGTCGGATCACCGGCCGGGAACTGCCCGGTGCCATCGCGCGGCTCGACGTAGCCCGCGTCGGTGTTGAACACGTTGGTCCAGTTCTGTGACCGGGCCAGGAAGGTCTGGTACGTCGTGCTGTCGCCAAGGGTCTTGGCGACCTGGGCGATGCCGAAGTCCGCGGTGGCGTACTCCAGCGTCTGCGACGCACCGTTGTCCACGGGGGACAGCGAACTCTGCTGCGTGTTCGGCACGTACCCCAGCGACTGGTAGTCCGAGAGCTGCGGGCGTTCGGTGTACCAGCCCTGGCCGAGCTGGCTGGTGGTCGGCACCGTGGTGGCGCCCTTGATCATCGCGGCCAGGGCGCCCTTGAGGTCGAAGTCCTTGGCCCCGAAGGCATACGCCTCGGCGATCATGGCGTCGGCGGCGTCACCGTTCATCACGTCGGTGTAGTCGTTGGCAAAACCCCACTTCGGGAACCAGCCGCCCTGCTGCTGGTCGTTGAGCAGCGAGGTCATCATCTGCGATGTCTGTTCCGGCACCAGCATCGCCAGCAGGGGTATCTCCGAGCGGTAGACGTCCCAGCCGGAGAAGTTCGCATACTGCACCTGGCCCCGCGCGGTGCGGTGCACCTTGTCGTCGAAACCGAGGTAGTCGCCGTTGACGTCGGAGAAGATGCTCGGCTCCACCAGCGCGTGGTACATCGCGGTGTAGAACTCGACCTGCTGATCGTGCGTGCCGCCGCCGATCCGGATCCGGTTGAGCAACTGGCTCCACTGGTTGCGCGTGGAGTCGGCCACCGCGCCCACGTCCCAGCCCCGGTCCTCCGCGGCCAGATTGGCCCAGGCGTCGGCGGTGGACACGTAGGAGATGGCCACCTTCATCCGCACCTGGCTCTGCTTCTGGGTGTTGAAGCTGACGTAGGCGCCGGAGTTCAGCCCGGTGGTCGAGGCGACCTGGGTGCGCGACTGGCCGCCGTGCGCCTCGGTGCCCTGGGGCGCGATCGCCGCGCCGGTGGCCGGCTTTCCGTTGGGCGCGGCCGGAGTCCGCTGCTGGCCGGAGCCGTGACTGCTGGTGGAGGCGGCGCCCGGGGTGGTGATCACCGACTCCTGCCGGATGGACGCCGCCGAGGCCACCAGGTTCACCGGCCCGGCGGCCGAAGTGCGCACCTGGAACTGGGGCGCGCCAATGGATCCGGAGGGGATCGTGGTGTCCACGGTCAACGTCACCGGGGTCGAGGTGAGGGTCACCGGGTCGCTGCTCACGTCCTGCTGGCCGTTGTAGAAGTCCAGGTACACCGTGCCGGTGCCGGACAGGGTCACGCTCGCCTCGTACGGCTGGCCCTGCGTCAAACCGGTTGGGGTGGCCTGGATCCAGCTGTTGGCCAGCGCCGAGTCCTGCTGCCAGGCGATGGCGCTCTGCCCGTCGGCGGTGGTGGTCGGGGTGATCGTCGGGGTGCTGCCGCCGCTGGCGATCTCGTGGTAGTTCCAGCCCAGCGCACCGGTGGGCTGGGTGAAAGCGTTGTCCCCGGTCGGCGCGGTGTGCCAGGTGCCGGAGGTGGCGAACGATCGGTCGAAGCTGGCCACGAAGTACACCGGGTAGGTGCCCGGGGTGCCGCAGAACTGGCCCGCGGTCTCGGTGCCGGTGACCGTGTTGTTGCCGATCACCTGCACGCTGGCCGACTTGTTGCCCGACTGCGCCGCGCCCATCTTGAACAGCACGTTCGAGGACGTGCTGGCCGGGTAGTCGAACTGCGCGATGCCGGTGCGCTCGGTCGCGGCCAGCTGGGTGCCGATGGCGTTGGCGGTGGAGGGATTCAGGGTGACCGAGTAGGCGCCGGGGGAGGCGTGCTCGGAGGTGTGGTCGAAGCTCGCGGCGCTGGTCCCGGGGCTGGCGTCCAGCGCGCCCACGGTGGGCAGAATCGGGAAGTCGCCCATGGCCCCGCAGCCCGGGCCGGACATGTGGGTGAGGCTGAACCCGGTGGTGGAGGTGTCGCTGTAGTTGTATCCGCCGCCGTCCGGCCGGGACGGGGTGTCCGGGCTGAAGGTCAGCATGCCGAACGGCGCCGACGCACCCGGCGCGGTGTCCACCTGACCGACGGTCGCGCCGCCGGAACCGGTGCCGATCAACGGATCGACCAGCGAGGCCGGGTCGGTGACCAGCGCGTCGGCCGAGCCGGGCGGGGCCGCTGCGGCGACCGCGCCCGCGCTCATGGCCAAGGCCGCGAGGCTCGCGGTGGCGATGGCCGCGAGGCGTCTGCCGGGTCTGGACAGGGGTCTCGGTGCGCCCATGGTTGGTCCTCTCCACCGTGCCTGACAACGTTGTCAATCTGCTGCTATGACGGGAAAGTTACTTCAGCCAGGTCGTGGCGACAATGGTCCGTCCGGCTTCTGTCCACCGGACAAACGGGCGCGGTGACGTGGTGTGACGGCCTCCGTGGAAATACGCCCGAGACATGACGGAGGGTTCCTGGGTGCGCCGACCGCTGCGTTGTCCGGTCGCGGGGTGGCCGTTACCGGCCAGGGACCAGCCAGTCGCCGAGGACGGTGTCCAGTTCGGCCCGGCTGGCGTTGCCGCCCGAACAGATCACCCCGACCGTGCGCCCGGCGAACTCCTCGCGCCGGGCCAGCAACCCGGCCAGCGCCGCCGCGCCGGCGCCCTCGGCCAGGGTGTGCGCGCTGGTCAGCAGAAGTCGTTGCGCGGCATGCATTTCCTTGTCGTCCAGCAACAGGAAATCGGTGAGATACTTGCGCATGATGGCCTGCGGCAGGGCGAACGAGCGCCCGGAGGACAGCCCCTCGATGGTGGTCCGATTCGGCCGGGTCACGGCCTCGCCGGCTCGCCACGAGTCGTGCGCGGCCGGGGCGTGCGCGGACTGCACCCCGATCACCCGGCACCGCGGATCGACGGCGGCTGCGGTGATACATGCGCCCGCCGCTCCCGTGCCCGCGCCCACCGGCACGAACAGCGCGTCCAGCCGGGGCGCGGTTTCGAACAGTTCCAGGGATGCGGTGGCCACCCCGGCGATCAACGCCGGCTCGTCACCCGAGTCGACGAACCGGGCGCCGTTGTTCGTCGCGATCTCCTTGGCGATCTGTATGCAGTCGTCGAACGCCTCGCCCCGCGACACCAGCTCCGCGCCGAGCGCGCGGACCGCGGCGGCCTTGACCGGATTGGCCCGCTCCGGCATCACGATCGTGCACGGGGTGCCGAACTCGCGGGCCGCGTAGGCCAGGGACTGCGCGTGATTGCCGGTCGACGCGCCCACCACTCCGGCGGTCCGCTGCTCGGGTGTGAGGGAGGCGAGCAGGACCAGTCCGCCCCGCACCTTGAACGCGCCCACCGGCTGGGTGTTCTCGTGCTTGATCCAGACCGTCGCGCCGATCTGCTCGTCCAGGACCGGGTAATGCCAGGCCGGGGTGGGCGGGAGGTGGGCGGCCAGGACGCGGCGGGCGGCGAGGACATCGGCGAAGGTGGGGGCGCTGGAAAGGTCCATGTTCGGATACTGACGCCGGCGTCGTTGGCGCGCAACGGATTTCCGAATTGGGGCGGATGGTTTCGTTCGGCGGGGTGACCACGGCTTCGGTCCCCCTTCGGGCCACGTGTTGGTCTCACTTGTACAGGCGCCTCGGTGGCCGAGGGGTTTTTCGGTTGCCCGCGCCGTCCCGACGTTCCTACCGTGTGCGGTGTGCGCTTGCATCCCGACGAGGTGGACATCGATTCTTCCCTGGTGCGCGGCCTGCTCGCCGTCCATTATCCACAGTGGATGGAGCTGCCGTTGATCCGTGTCCGTTCACACGGGACGGACAACGTGCTCTACCGGCTGGGGGACGAGCTGGTGGTGCGGTTGCCGTGCTGGCCGAGGATCTCGCCGCCTTCGTCGGCGCGCTGCGCCGGATCGAGACGAGTGGCGCGCGGCGGACCGGGCGGGGTGTGCCGTTGGCCGATCGGGACGCGCCCGCCCGCGAGCGATACCGCGTCGCCGCGGGGATCGACGCGGCGACCTGGGCCCGTGGCCGCGGGTGGGCGCTGTCCGTCGCACTGATCCAACTGCCCTACTACCGCACCACCAATCCGCCGCTGGCCGTGAATTCCCGGCACGTCATCCGCACCGTGCTCGGCGAAATTGCGACGTGACCGCGATCACGCGCTACGATGACCGGCACTCGACAAACCCAAGGTGCGTACCGGAAGGGGTGGCGCCGTGCCCGACGAGCGTGGGCATCCCGACGTCACGGAAATGCGGCTGAGCGTGCTGTTCGCGGCTCTGGCCGACCCGGTGCGCCGCGGCGTGATCGACCAGCTGGTCGCCGGTGAGGAGGGCGTTCGCCGGATGTGCGGCTCGCTCAACCCTGGGCTGTCCAAATCGACCATGACCCACCACTGGCGCGTGCTGCGCGAGGCCGGGCTGATCCGGCAGGTGGATCTGGGCAACCGTAGCGAGATCGTGCTGCGCGCGGCAGAACTGCGTGAACGGTTCCCCGGTCTGCTCGAACTGCTGGCGAATGACGTCCGGCCCGTCCAACCGGTGTGAGCCGAACCGCCTAGTCACGTTCCACTGTTTCGCCGTGCGCAACTGACCGGCGGCCGGTTCTGGCACCATATGGTCGATCCGGCGGCATCCGGCCGGTCAGCACAGCATCACTGGGGGGCCTGCCGTGGAATCAGGCGACTCGTCGTTACCCGACAGACGCTGGCCGCGCGTCGCCCTCGGTGTGCTGCTGCTCGCGGCATCCGGGGCGTGGTTGGCCGTCACCCTGTCCTGGACGATGGACGCGCTGGGCGGCCACACCGACACCCGCGCGGTGATCACCATGGACCAGCGCAGCGACGGCGCCCGCCGCGGCGACGCGCGCTACACCCTGGACGCGCGCACGGATTCCGGCTCGGGACTTGATCTCGGCGTGTTCGGCGCCACCGGGTTGTACGCCGCGGTGGACGTCGGCGATCCGGTGGTGGTGACCCGATCCACGCTGACCGGCGACCTGCTGGCCGTGCGCTCGGCCAACGACTATGTCTCCCGGCTGGACGACCCGGGACTGCTGCTGGTCGCCGTGGTGTTGCCGCTCGTGCTGCCGGTGCTGCTGGCGTTTCCGTTGCGTCGCCTGCTGTCCCGGACGCGCTGGTGGGTCGTGCTCGGCGTGCCCGCCCTCGCCTTCGCGGTCACCGCGACCGTCCTGCTGCGCGCCGGTCCGGCGCTGCCCGCGGGCGGACCCCACCCGCCGCCCGCGGGCCAGCTGGTCGCCGACAGGCTGCCGGAGACCGTGGTGGCCGCCCGGCAACCGGCCACCGTGGGCAATGTGTCGGTCGTGCTGACCGGCCCGCCGACGGACCGCCTGCCGGCCGGGGCCGCACCCTGGCTGGCCGAATTCACCTTGCTGGTCATCGGAATCCGGGCCCAGCTGAGCGGCCCGGGTTCGGCTGGCCAGTCCGGTCAGGCCGGGGTGCGGCTGGCCGGCGACGGGGTCGGCGCGGCCGAGGCGGTCGGCCCGGCCGCGTGCACGCACCGTGCGGGCGATTTCGGCGATGTCGTGTCGCTCAACCGGATCTCCGCCGCCCGCGGCACGCTGTGTTTCGTGCTGCCCAGCGGATTCCGCCCGCACTATCTGGTACTGGCCGACCCGGTGACCGGCGCCTCGGTCGCCATCGACCTGACCGGGATCCACTGATCCCGTTGCCCGGCAACGGGATCAGCCGCAACGGGATCAGGCCGGGTCGGCCATCCAGTTGCCGTGGAAGCCGTTGGGCACCCGGCGCGGCAGGTGCACCGTGGCCACCGGCGCGGCGGCCACGTCCTGGGCGTCCAGGATGACCAGGTCGCTGCGGTCGGTGGTGGCGTCGTGGACGAAGGACATCAGCCAGCCCGCCCCGCCGGGCTGGTCGTCGGTCGGCACGAACGACGCCTCGCCGGGCTTGCGGGCCGGGCCGAAGTCGTGGCTGGCCACCGAACCCGTGGTCAGGTCGTAGCGGTGGATGGCGCCGTTACCCTCGCGCACGCTGGTGGCGTGGCCGTAGCGGGTGGGCAGCCCGGCCAGTCGGTCGTCGATGCGCGGGAACTCGGTGTCGCGGTCGTCCAGTTGCTGTTCGCGCACCGTGCCGGTGGTCAGGTCGACCTGCCAGCGCCACAACGTGGACGCGCCCTGGCCCAGACCCACCTCGTCGCCCAGCGAGTCGTGCCGGATCACGTGCAGCACCAACGTTTTCCCGTCGTCCTCCTCGTGCGCGTTGAGGGTGTGGAAGACATAGCACGGGTCGATCTCGAACCAGCGCACCATGCCGAACGGGTCGTCCCGGCGCAGCACGCCCACCCGCGCGCCGTACTCGGGCTCCCAGAGGAAGGGCATGCCCGCGCCGGTGCGCGCGGTGGGCAGGTCGAAGACCATCGGCAGGTCCATGAACACCACGTGGCCGCTGGTCAGGAAGAAGTCGTGCATCATGGTCTGCGCGGCCACGTCGATCGGCCGGGACAGCTCCAGGTCGCCCGCGGCGTTGGCCCGGTGGTAGGTCACGAACGGCGGCTGCAGCCCGCCGTAGCCGAAGAAGTGCAGTTCCCCGGTGGTCGGGCAGATCTTCGGGTGTGCGGTCATCTGGGTGTGCAGTTTGCCGCCGAAGTCGTACACCCCAATGGTTTCCAGTTCGCGACCCGGGCTGCAGTCCAGCTCGTAGGGGAAAGCGGCCTCGACCAGGGCCAGGGTGCGCCCGGCGTGCCGGACCACGTGGGTGTTGGCGCTGCCCGCGGTCAGATCGGGGTGGCCGTGCGCGTCGTGGTTGCGGGCGCCGGAGGTGAAGGTGCTGGTGCGCACCCAGCGGTTGCGGTACGCGGTGGCCCGCCCACCCTCCAGGCGAACGCCGTGCACCATGCCATCGCCAAGGAACCAGTGCGCGGACGTGGCCTCGTGCGGGTTGGGGCCGTTGCGCAGGTACCAGCCGGTCAGCTCGGGCGGGATGGTCCCGGTGACGGACAGTTCGGTAACGGTCAGTTCGTCGGGCACCGGGGCGTAGTTGCCCAGCAGGTAGGGAGAGGTCGTCTCGGTCATCGCGGCACTCCTGATCGGTCGGTTCAGTTGGCGGTCCGGGCCGCGGCGTACCGCGCCCGGACGATCTTGGGGTAGCGGGCGGTGAACACGGCGGGCACGACGAAGCCGACGACCTGGCAGACGATGGTCGCCGCCGAACCGGCGCCGGTGGCGTCGCAGATCGCCACCGCGATCGCGGTGAGCGTGAAGAAACCGGCCCACACCGCGGTGATCACCACATTGACCCGCAGAAACGCAGGTGTGGCCCAGCGTTCGCGCGGGGTGGAGCGGCGGGCGATGCCCAGGGTGAACGGCCGGCGCGCGGCCAGCGTGCTCCACGCGGTCAGCGCCAGCCAGCCGAAGGACAGCACACCGGAGTAGTGGTGCAGCGGCGAATTCGGCGCGGCGAAGGCCAGTGCGGTCAGCGCGACGAAGTACACCGTGGTGCTGATCTCCAGGATCAGCGCGTCGGCCGCGGTGCCCGCGCGCAGTTGGCGCACCAGCAGGGCCAGGCCGATGACCAGGCCGGCCAGCGCGCCCCACTGCCAGCCGGCGGCCGATAACACGGCAAGGGCGATCCACGGGGCGAAGCCACGCAGGTAGACAAGGGCGCTCACGATGGTCTCCTCGCAATACATCAACTGTGACATGTCAAAATTAGAACGTCGACTCATGACATGTCAATACTGACATGTCATGAGTAGAATGAGCTGCGAAGACCGGTCGGAACTGGAAGGTAGGGTGCCGCTATGAGCCTCCGTCACGCTCTGCTCGGCCTGCTCGACGATCGCACCGCCAGCGGCTACGACCTGATGAAGCTGTTCGACACCACACTGGCCAACGTGTGGCCGGCCACCCAGAGCCAGGTCTACGGCGAACTGACCCGGCTGGCCGACGCCGGCCTGCTGGAGGTGGTCAACCAGGGCCCGCGCGGCCGCAAGGACTACACGATCACCGAACTCGGCCGCACCGAACTGCGCCGCTGGCTCACCGAGACCCGGCCGGAACCCGTCCGCCGCAACGAAGCCCTGCTCCGGGTGTTCTTCCTGGACCTGCTGCGTCCCGAGCAGGCCAGGGATTTCCTACGGGAGCAGGCCGAACGGGCCGAGGCGCTGCACATCCAGCTCCGCGAGCTGGAGGAGTCGGTGGACTGGACCGAAACGACCATGCTGACCAAGGACGGGCGGATCGCCCTGGAGTACGGCCTGCGGCTGGCCGCCATGCAGGCGGACTGGGCACGCTGGGCAGTCGACCAGATCTCCCCCGTGACCAAAGGAAAGTAGCGAGCCGACCCGGCATTTTCGTCCGCGTGGACACCGGCATGGAACCGCCGGAACCGCGCCTGCGTCCGGATAGGATGTGATCCACGCCGGTTGGGGCGTGCACGATGGAGCGCACATCGCCGGGGAGGCGCCGTGACCGATCGCCGGGCGGGCTTGCGCCGCATCGCACTGGGCTGCGCGCTGTTCACGTTGCTGGGCGCGGCGATCCCCGCGGCCGCCGCGACTCCGCCCACCACGCCGACGCCCCAGCCCCCGGCCACCGCGTCGGACGGCTCGCCGATTCCGCCGAAACTCGACCTGCCCGCGGCGGAGGCGGCCTTGGCGGGCACGCAGCATGTCTACCTCGCGCCCGGCGCCGTCGCGGCCTTCGACGAACAGGCCGTCGGGGACGCGCTGGCCAAGCATCCGAAAATGCGGCTGCTCGTCGAGCCGTTCACCGGCGAGTACATCAAGGGCGACAACTACCCGAGCGACGACGACTACACCGACCAGGTCTACACGCCGCTGAGCGACTGGGCCAGAACGCACAACTATCAGCTGCTGGACGTGACCGGCCTGTACGTGCGGGACATGGACGGCGACGCGTTCGGCCCCAGCGACATCGACGAACTGCGGACCCTGACCGGGTACTACGACGTCACCAACTCGTTGATCGGGCTGATCAAGTACCTCGACGACCCCCACGCCACGCACTACGAGAGCCCGCCCCCACCAAAAACCATCGCGCCCAGTGCGGCCCAGCTGGCCACACTCACCGATGCGTTACGCGCCAACCCGATCTACAACGCGCCGGACCGCACCGGCGATCTGTTGCAGGCCGACACCGCGGCCCTCGTCAAGCAGTACACCGGGTTCACCATGCGCGCCGCGGCATTCCCACCGGTGCCGGTGGGCCAGCCGTTCGTGAACTACGCGCCCGCGCTGGCCAAGGAGTTCCCGAACGACGAGATCATGGTCAGTTACGGGGAATGGATGGAGGTGGCCGGCCCCAACCTGGCCGCGCTGACCTCCGCCCGCGACTACGCCTACGGCCGCTACGACGACGCCACGCTGGAACAGGGCGCCAGCATGACCAACCGGATCGGCTCCATCCTGGTCCGCACCTACGACCTGGTCCGCAAACACCCGTTCGCCCGGCCGCAACCCACCCCGTACGACCTGCGGCACCGGATCAGCGTGCTGGCTCCGTGGGTGCTGCTCGGCGCGGCCGTGTCGCTGGGCGGCGGCGCACTGTTGCTGTGGCAGCGCAGGCGCGCGGAAACCCAACGGGCGCAACACATCGCGCTGCGCCGGGAGTCGGCCCTGGCCACCGCCGCGATCGCCGCGCTGTCCGGGCACCTGCTGCACGACAAGAAAGCCTCGTCCGCGGTCGCGGAACGGCAGGCGACCGCGACCACCCTGTTCGAGCAGGCTCGCACCCCCGAGGCGATGCGCAGGGTGCGGGAGATCGCCGAACAGGGAGAGGAGGCGTTGCGGCGATGAAGATTCCGGCCCCGCTGCGGCGGCACCGCTGGTTCGGTGTGCCGCGCTGGATCGTACTCGGCGTCGTGGTCGGCCTGGCCGCGTTCGCCGGGGTCTACGGGCCGTGGTCGCAGCCCAGTGCGCAGGTGCGCACCATCATCGACGGCCTGCGCGGCAGTTCGGTCTACATCGCCCCGGACGCGCCCGGTCTGGTGAATGCCGCCCGGGCCCGGCAAGTGATCGGCGACCGGCCGATCGTGATGGCCATTCTGGACCGCACCCCGTTGCCCGACGCCGACGACGATCCGCGCATGGTCCTGTGCGAGCAGATCGCCAAGCAGCTGCCCACCGACTACATCTGGGTCTACGCCCAGACCTCCGACGGCAAGTACGACGGAAACGATTGCTACGGCTCCGATTTCCCCACGCCGACCAAGGCCGGGGTGAGCATGGACGACTTCGACACCGCGCTGAACATCGGCGCCCAGTTGTCGGCGCAGTACCGCGTCTCCGACACCGACCTGACTCCGGAGATCGAGGAGTTCGCGCTGACCTTCGACGACGAGGCGAGCACCGACTACGGCGCGGTGCCCACCCGCTCCGCCGCGCCGGACGAGTTGGCGGGCAAGCAGATCGTGCTGGCCTGCGCCGGCATGGTGCTGGGCACGCTGGCGCTGTTCCTGTTGCTGCGTCTTGGCGGGCTGGAGCTGTCCCGGCGGTCCGGGCGCGCGGCCGCGTTGCGCCGCAGGCACACCGAGCTGTCCACCCAGCTCAACCGGATCGCCGAAACAGTGATCAACCCGGCCGAGCCGGGCAGCGCGGCGCAGGCGCACCGCCAGGCCGATGTGGCCAAACGCTATGTGCTGGCGCTGGATCAGGTGGAACACGCGCGCACCGCGCACGAGCTGACCGACGTGGAGCACGAAATCGCCGCGCTGGAGCGGGAGGTGCACGGGTGATCTGGGTATGGGTGGCGGTCGCGGTGGTGGTCGTGGCCGCGGGAGCGTTGATCCCCGTGGTCGTCGGCCGCAACCGGCCTGCGGACGGCGGGGACGCGGCCATCTCCGCGCGGGAACGGTACGAACTGCTCGGCCACTACGTGGAAAACCCGGTCGCCACCACCGACACCGAGGCCGAGGAACTGCTGCGGCGGGGCCGGGAACGGTGGAACTCGGCCGGCGCGGTGTTGTCCACCGCCCGGGCCGCGGCCGATTTCCAGTTGGCCGAACGGGTGGCCGGCGAGGGCCTGGCCGCGGTCACCGAAGCGTACGCGCGGATGGGCATCGCCGGCCCACCGTCCTGAGTAGACAGATCAGGGCATCTGCTCCCGCTGCATGAGATGCAGGCAGCGCAGGTGCGCGCGGGTGGCCTCGCGGGCGCCCGCCCGGTTCTGCGTGCGCAGGTGGTAGAGGATCTCCCGGTGTTCCCGGTCGATGCGGTGGGACACGTGCTCGGGCACCTGCTTGCCGAGGAAACGTTCGTTGAGCACCCGGAAAATGGGCTCGGCGAAGATCTCCAGCAACGGATTGTGGGTCGCGGCCAGCACCCGGAAGTGGAAGTCGCGCGAGCTGGTGTACAGATCGACCACGTCCACCTCGGTCGGGTCGAACAGGGTGGCGTGAATGGCCGCCAGCTCCGTCTCCGTGCGGTGCACCGCGGCCAGTTCCGCGGCGGGCACCTCCAGCATCTCCCGGAACTGACTGAGCGCCTGCGGGCTGATCCGGTGGTTCTCGGCCATCAGGCCGACCCCCACCTGCACCGACTCGGCGATCTGGGCCGGGCTGGGCAGGGTGACGAACACCCCGCCGGTGCCACCCCGGCGAATCGTGACCAGCCCCTGGCTGGCCAGCACGCGCAATGCTTCGCGCGCGGTGTTGCGGCTCACCTGGTACGAGGTGGAAATCTCCGCCTCGGTTGGCAGCCGGTCACCCTCTCGCAGCTTGCCCGCGAGGATCTGCTCCCGCACCATCGTGGCCAACCGGTCATAGGCGGTCATCAGCGGGCCACTCCTTTCCAGCTCGTACCCAAGGGCGCGACGACGGGTTCGCCGCCGCGCATGATCTGTTCCCGCAACGGCCAGTGCGACCAGAACGCGCCGGTATAGCCGAGTTCGGTCAGCCGCAACAGGAACGGATTGTCCGCGTAGTTGTTGTCGTCCTCGCAGCAGCCGGGCAGCGTGGGCAGCATGACCCGGTGGTGCTGTTCGGGCGGCACCAGTTCGCGCAACAGATTCAGCGAGTTCACCCAGCGGCCGTCGGGGGCGCTGCGGGTCTCCTCGGTTTCGGGCAGATCGGGGGAGAAGTAGTAGACCGGGCGGATGCGGCCCCGGTTGTCGAACAGGAACTGCCGCTCGTACTCCAGCTCGCCGGCGCACCGTTCGCGCGGGGTGAGCACGATCGGATCGATCGCGGTGTTGGACTGCAACCCGGCCACGGCGGCGTGCCCCGCGCACCGTTGCGCCATCCGGATTCCCAAGGGGGAGTAGGGAAACAGCCGGATGCCCAGGGTGTAGCCGACCACCGCGGCCGGCCAGTCCAGGCTGCGGCGCACGCAGTCGCGCAGCGTTTCCTCGGTCTCCCCGGGCATGCCCAGCATCACTTCGGCCATCACCGGGATGTCGTGCGCGGCGGCCCGCGCGCACAGCGCGTCCATGTCGGCGCCGGTGTAGTACCGGTGCCCGCGCGGGGTGACCTTCCAGCCGTCCAGCAGGTCCTCGCGCACATGGTCGGGGGCCACGTTGATGCCCGCGCAGCCGGCCTGCGCCAGCAGCTCCACCAGTTCCTCGTCGAACGGCGCCGGTTGCGCGTAGATCCACAGTCGCAGCGCGCGCAGCGGGGAGTCCGCGCGCTGCCTGCGCCGGATCACCTCGCGCAGCACGGCCTTGCTGTGCGCGATCAGCAGATTGAACTCGCTGTCGGTGGTGTGCAGGTCCAGAACCCCTTGCGCGGTCAGCGATTCCATCTCGTCGACCACCGCGCTCACGCCGCGGCGGAGGAACCGGCTGCCCTTGGCGTCCGGCTCGACGCAGTGCGTGCAGGCGAACGGACAGCCGTTCTTGGTCAGGATGTTGCCGAGGCCACCGTGCCGGTAGTAGGCGAGGTTGTCCACCTTGCCGGGGGTGGCTGACCGGCGCCGGTATACGGCGGCGCCGGTCAGCGCGGGCCGGGCGACCGCGAACGGCACCCGGCCCGTCGGATGCGGCGGCATCCGATGCACCCGTCCACCACCGGAATTGATGATCAGGTCGGGTATCGATCGAACAATTCCGTTGGTCCGCAGGGTTTCGGCCAGCCACACCAGCACGTGCTCGCCGGGACCCTTGACGCCGTAGGGGATTGCGAAGTAGTCGACCAGCGCGTAGGGCATGGTGGAGAAGCCCACCCCGCCGGCCACGATCGGCGCGCTGGTCAGCGTCTTGATGTGCTCGATGATTTCCCTGTGCTGGTTCAGGAAAACCCGTTGTTCCTGCGGATAGATGGTGTCGGTGTTGCGGATGGTCACCCCGACCAGCAGCGGATCGTGCCGGGCGAAGTGCTCGCGCAGCGCGGCGGCCCAGTCCTCCCGGCGGAAGGTCAGGTCGACCACCTGCGGATCGAAACCGTTGTCCTCCAACGCGGTGCTCAGGATGTCCAGCGCGTAGGGGGTGATCGGCGGGTGCACCAGGTTCGGGTTGACCAGGCTCACCACCGGGCGGCTCACCGGGACTCCCCGGCGCCGGACCGTACCGGCCGGCCCGGCCGGCTGCACCGGGCCGCGGCACCCAGCAGTGTGCCGGGCAGGTTGAGTGCGACAGCCAGCCAGTGCCGCCAATACGGTCCGGGCACCCGGCGCCCGCGTTCCCAGCGGGCCACCGCCTCCCGGTTGACTCCATCGTTGCCGGACATCGTGGCCAGCGCGGCAGCCAGGGCGTACTGGCTCATGCCGCGGGCGTGCCGGGCCCGGCGCACCAACTGGCCGATCGGCTCGGTGCGGACTGTGCCGATGGCGCTGCCCGGGAAGGATTGGATGGCGGACATACTTGCGACGGTAGAAAGCATCCGGCGCGGCCGGGGGCCGGGGCACGACAGCGGAGGTCCGGTTGGCGACACCGGTGACGGCGCTCACCTCTGGTAGGTCTGCGACGGGGACTCGCCGTGCCTGCGGCGGTAGTCCGCGGCGAACCGGCCACGGTTGAGAAAGCCTTCGCTGGTGGCGATTTCGCCGATCGTGGTGACGTCCGGATCGGCCAGGCGCAGCCGTTGGTTCACCCGGTCCAGCCGCACGCCCCGGTAGTAGGTCATCGGGCTGACCCCGGTGTGTTCCCGGAATTCCCGTTCCAGAGTGCGGGTGGACACGCCGATGGTGCGGGCCAGATCCGGCAGGGTCTGGCGTTTGTTGGCGTGGTTGTGCATCAGGTCCACGGCGGTGCGCACCACCCGGGACGGCGCGGTCGCCGGTTCGGCGTCGAGTTCGTTGCGGTAGTTGTGCCGGGCGCTGCGTAACAGCCGGGTCATCAGCAGTTGTTCCTGGATGTGGGCGAGGTACCCGTCGCCGTAGGCGCTGGGATTGCGTTCCAGCCGCCGGGTCACCACGGCCAGATCTTCTTCGAACTCCCGGCCCTCGCCTGCGCTGACATCCAGTTCCAGCACGAAGTTCAGGTCGCCGTGGTGCAGGGGGTGCCCGAGCATGTCGGCCAGTTGCGCCTCCAGCGCGGTGCGCTCGAACCGGACCACCCGGGTGGCGCAGTCGGCGGTCCACCGCATCGACAGCCAGTCATCGGGATTGGGCACGGAACCGGAACCGGGGTGGGCGTAGGTTTCCTGTTTTCCGGATCGAATAACGCTGCTTCCGGACAATGGCACCTGGGCGACAAAAAATGAATCGAGAAATCCGGGAACGATCGCGACGTCGTCGCCGTATGCGATGTCGTTGATCGAGACATCGTGCATCCGGTACGACCACATCCAGGTGTCCAGTCTCCCATTCCGGTGCAGCAGATTGAGGTCGTGCGGGCACAGCGAACGCTCCACCAACTCGCGCGCCTCGTCCAGATCGGTCATATGCAGCTGGTCTTCATGCCGAAAAGGCGAAACCATGTGAAAATCCTCAACTCGGAGAACAGGCGCCGCCGGGTCGCCTGCGAGGGTCGGGGTCCTCGCATTCTTCCGATATCAGGGTTAAGCAGCGACGCCCGTCGTTACACCGCCGAACGGGTGAAATTTCGCAACCTGCGGATGGCAAATTGCATTCCGATTAATCGGGATTCGCGGCATCCGTACGACGGCCAATTGGGTCAGGTACCCCCGCTTCAGCATCCTCACACGTCGGATGCACCACAAGCTCTCCCACGCTTCGGTCGGGTGCACGACGCGACGCACGCCCGGCCGGAGCCGGGCGTGCGGGAAAAAATGGGAAAACGCGCCGGATCAGTCCAGTGGCGCCAGCACCGCGGTGAAGTGCCGCAACCGTTGCGCCTGCCGCACTATCCGGTAACCGCGCAGGTCAGCCGCTTTCACCACGACCTCGGCCGCCGCCTCGGCCACGTACTCCAGATGATTGCGGGTGTAGACCCGGCGGGGCAGCGCGAAGCGCACCGATTCCCGCGGCGCGGGCACATCCGGGCCGTCCGGACGGGCTCGGCCGAACACCAGCGTGCCCAGATCCGACACTCGCACCGCGCCCGCCAGGTAGAGCGCGTTGGCCAGCGCGGTCGCGGGCAGCCGCTCCGGAAGCAGCCACGGCAACAACTTGCCCGCGTCCACGTACACCGCGTGGCAGCCGGTCGGCCGCAGCACCGGCAGCCCGGCGTCGGCCAGCCGGTCGCCGAACCAGGCGGCGCAGGCGGCCCGGTAGGCCAGATAGTCCGGCTCGGTCACCTCGGTCAATCCCTGGGCCAGCGCGTCCAGATCCCGCCCGGCCAGCCCGCCATAAGTGGGAAATCCCTCCACCGCGATCAATTCTTCCCGGCAGGCCCGCGCCAATTCCGGATCGCGCAGCGCGATGAGCCCGCCGATATTGCCGATACCGTCTTTTTTCAGGCTGGCCCAGCAACCGTCGGCCAGTTCGAACATGGCCCGTGCCGCCTGCCGCGGGGAGAGCTGCGCGCAGGCCGGCTCGCGCACCGTCATCAGATAGGCGTTCTCGGCGAACCGGGACGCGTCCAGCAACAGCAGCGCGCCGTGCCGGTCGCACAGCTCGCGCACCGCGGCGATGGTGGCCAGCGAGACCGGCTGGCCGCCGTGCGCGTTGTTGGTCACGGTCAGCACCACGCACCGGACCCGATTCCCGTCCGGCCCGGCCAGCAGTCGCGCCAGCGCGGGCACGTCGATGTCGCCGCCGAACGGGTCCGGCCCGTCCTCGGCCGGCACCGGAAGATCGACCGGGTGCGCACCGGCCGCCAGCACGCTGGCCGTGGTGGTGTCGAAATGCGTGTTGCTGACCGAGATCCGGCCCGGGGACAACACCGCGCCGAGCAGAATCCGTTCCGCCGCCCGGCCCTGGTGGGCCGGAATCACCTCGGCGAACCCGGTCAGCTCGCGCACCGCCTCGGCGAACCGCTCGTAGGAGCGGGCGCCGGCATAGGACTCGTCGGCCGAGATCAACGCCGCCCACTGCGCAGCGGACATCGCGGCGGTGCCGGAGTCGGTGAGCAGATCGACGGTGATCATCCGGGCGGGCACCCGGAACAGGTTGTGCCCGGCGGCGGCGAGCGCGGCAGCGCGGGCGGCCGGATCCGGAAAGGGAATCGGCTCGACGGTCTTGATCCGGAACGGCTCCATGAACGGCGGCACGGCCCGACCCCTTTGCTCCAGCGGCCTGCGGAGCTTTCAGTGTCGGGCCGGGCGCCCCGCTCGCGGCAGGGGCCAGTTCGCCGGAACGGACCTGCGGCGGTCAGTTCGACGGGCGGGCGCGGACCGCGTGGAAGGTGATGGTGTCCTCGGGTCCGTCCGCCGGGCGCAGCGCGGTGCGGTGGCCGCGCTTGAGAGCCATGATCTCGGCCTGGAAATCCGCGGTCGGCACGGTGAGCACCCCTCCGGCAAGTCTGAACAAGGTGTTCACCAAAGCGGCCACTATTTCACCTTCGGTGACCGAAACGTCGACGTGCTCCGGTGCTTCTTTGCTGGTCACGACCGATCCTCGCCGATAATCGGTTGGCAGGTCGTCATTGTCCCTCCCCGTACCCGGGTCGTCACATTGTGTGTGACTTTACGGGCGCTTTCCCGCACCGGTCAACGACACCGGGTACGAGAGGGGAAATCCTTCACCTCAGTCGGGCAGCCGGAGATCCGAAGCGGTGCTGAATGAGTGCACTTCGTTTGCCCGATCAATGGTGATGGTCACGACCTCGCCGATGCGCGGTGGCTGCCGGCCGTCGACCCGCACCACCAGGCGTTGTGCCGAACCGGCAACCGAGATGCTGCCGTGCACATAGGCGTCCGCGCCCAGTTCCTCGACCAGTTCCACGGTCAGCTTGGCGCCGGTCTCGTCGGCCCCGGCCAGACGGAAAGATTCCGGCCGAATTCCGAGGATGATGTTGCCAAGACCCTCCTCGTGCGCGGCGGTCACGGTGGTGCGCGGCAGGGCCACGGACAACCCGTCCAACTGTGCACCTTCATCGGTCAGATTCACGGTCAGCAGATTCATACTCGGCGAACCGATAAACCCTGCCACAAAAGCATTGTTCGGGTGTTCGTAGAGCCCGCGCGGGGTGTCGCACTGTTGCAGCAGGCCGTCCTTGAGCACCGCGACCCGGTGGCCCATGGTCATCGCCTCGACCTGGTCGTGCGTCACGTACACGGTGGTGGCGGCCAGGCGCTGCTGCAGGGCGGCGATGTTCGCTCGGGTCTCCACCCGCAGCTTGGCGTCCAAGTTGGACAGTGGCTCGTCCATCAGGAAGACGGCGGGTTCGCGCACGATGGCCCGGCCCATGGCCACCCGCTGGCGCTGGCCGCCGGACAGTGCCTTGGGTTTGCGGTCGAGATAGCGGGTCAGGTCCAGGGTCTCCGCGGCCTCGCGGACCCGGCGGGTGATCTCGGCCTTGGGGGTCTTCTTCAGCTTCAGCGCGAAGCCCATGTTCTCCGCGACCGTCATGTGCGGATAGAGGGCGTAGGACTGGAACACCATGGCGATGTCGCGGTCCTTGGGCTGGACGTTGGTGACGTCCTTGCCGTCGATGGCGATGGCCCCCTCGTCGACGTCCTCCAGGCCGGCCAGCATGCGCAACGCGGTGGATTTTCCGGAGCCGGACGGCCCGACCAGGACCAGGAACTCACCGTCGGCGATCTCGAGCTCGAGCTGGTCGACCGCGCGCACCGGCGGGTTGCCGGGGTAGATCCGGGACGCCGCGTTGTAACTCACCGTCGCCATCAGGGTTCCCTCTCGTCAACGCTGGAAAGCGGGTTGCCCGGATGTCTATCCGGCCCGGGTGGTCTTCGGCCATACTTAGTTAGTTCATTGACCTGACGAAGTGGAGGCGGGGCGGTGCGGGAGGCGGAGCGCGGCGCGGGCGCGGCCGGCATGCGCAGGCACAACCTGGCCCTGGTCCTGCGGCTGATCACCGAGTCCGGACCGGTGTCCCGGGTGGAGCTGGCCGGCCGAACCGGGCTGACCAAGGCCACCGTGTCCAGCCTGGTCAGCGAGCTGCTGGAGGCCATGCTGGTGCACGACATCGGCCCGGCCGGCGGCACCACCGCGGGCGGGCGGCCGGCCACCCTGCTCGAACCCGCCCCGCTGGGCCCGCTGGCCGTTGGCCTGCAGTTCGACCTCGACCACGTGGCCGGCTGCCTGGTCGACCTGGGCGGCCGGGTGCGGGCGCGGGAACTGCGCCGGGTGCACGCGGCCGGGCTGGGCCCGCGCGAGCTGGTGGGCGCGCTGCGGCCGCTGCTGGGCCGGCTGCTGACCGCCGCGGTGGACGCGGGCCGGCTGGTCGCCGGGGTGGGGGTGGCCGCGCCCGCGGTCATGGCCGCCACCGAGGACGCCGACGACCCGCTGCTGGCCTGGGCCCCGCAGTTCGGCTGGCGGGACGCGGACCTGCACGCCGCGCTGTCCGGCGCGCTGACCGCACTCGGCGCGCCCGGCATGGCGGTGCGCATCGGCAACGACGCGGCCTGCGCCGCCCGGGCCGAGTTCCGCGCCGGCCATCCCGATGCCGGACTGGCCCTTTACCTGGGCGGGGAGAGCGAGATCGGCGCGTGCGTGGTAGCCGACGGGGTGCCGCGGCCCGGCGTGCGGCTGGGCGGCAGCGCGTTCGGGCACGTGCCGCTGCGGCCCCGGGGCGCGCGGTGTCCGTGCGGGGCGCGGGGCTGCCTGGACAGCTACGCCGGCCGGGCCGCGCTGCTGACCGCGGCGGGCCGGCCCGACCAGGGGCTGACCCGGATGACCGGCGGCGCCCGGCTGAGCACCGCGTTGACGTCGACCGAGGCCGGGCAACGCGCGGTGGCCGCGGCCGCGGACGCGCTGGGCGAGGCGCTGGGCCCACTGCTGGCGGTGCTCGACCCCGACCTGGTGGTGCTCGGCGGACGGCTGGGCGGACTGGGAGACGCGGTGCTGGAACCGTTGCGGCGCAGGCTGTCCGGCTTCGTGCCCGGCCTGGCCGAGCCCATCCCGCTGCGCGCCGCGACCCTCGGCCCGGACGCGGCCATGCGCGGTGCCGCCCTGGCCATCGTCGGGCAGATCGTGGCCGAGCCGCTGGCGTGGATCACCGAGATGTTCGGCTAGTGCTTCAGGTGTCCCTCCGAGCGAGCGGCCCCGCGCAGCCGGTACGCGGATAGCAGCCGGGTACGCGGATATATGAAACACGGCCTGGTCTTCAGGTCAGCTGCTTCAACGCTTCCCGGGACAGATGATCGGCCGCCCGGGTCGTCTCCGGCAACCGGTACCGGGGGGTCAGCGCGAGCACCAGTTCGGTCGCGGTGTCCAGGTCAACCGCGTGTCCGATGGAGACGAACACCGGTTTGACCCCGTCCCGGGTGCGCAGCACCCGCCCGATCACCTCGTCGCCGTCCCGCAGCTCGGTGTACGCGCCGCGCTCGGCCGCCGGTTCGGTGTACTCGCCGACGAATGCGGTCTTGGCCACGCCGATGCTGGGCACACCGGTGAGCACGCCGACATGACTGGCCAGCCCGAACCGGCGCGGATGGGCCAGGCCGTACCCGTCGCACACCAGCACATCCGGCGCGGTTTCCAGCAACGCCAGCGCATTCAGCAGGGTCGGCAGCTCGCGGAACGCGAAAAGCCCTGGTACGTAAGGAAATATCGCGGTGCCCGCCACGGTGTGCCGCTCCACCGGGGCCAGCGTGTCCGCGGCCAGCGTCACCACGGCCGCGACCAGCCAGTCAGAATCCTTGGCGTAGCTGACATCCAGCCCGGCCACCGTACGCACCTCGGACATCCGCAGCCCCGCGCGGCGCACCAGCGGACGCAACCGGTCCTGCTCGGCCAGCGCCTGCTCCTGGGTGACCGGCCACTCGCCGGGAACCTCGAACCGCAGCCCGCTACCGGTCATGGGACGAAGTTGTCGTCGGTGGCCGGGTAACCGGTGAACCGGCCGGTGGCACTGTCCACCCCGTCCAGGGTGCCGTTGCAGTTCGCGCAGAACGGCGCGGGTCTGCCGCCGCCGATGAACTGGAACTGCGGGGACTGGGTGATCTCGCCAAGTGCGCTGGTGCCGTCCGGCTGGCCGGAGTTGGTGCGGTCCCACAGTGCCGCATTGGTCGTCTTCACCTCGGCGTGCCCCAACGGGTTGTCCGGGTGCGGGTATTCGTGGGTGGGCGGCTCGCCTTCCGCCCACGAGTAGGGACCGTTGGCCCGCATGGTGTCCACGTTGTGCTGCACGGTCGGATGCACCTGGCTGCCGGGGATGACGTCGTTGCGCCGTCCATTGATGCCCTCGTACACGTTGCCGGTGCGCCGGTCGACGCCGACGGCGACGCACTGGCCCTGGGCCTTGCCGGACAGTGTGCCGTCCGCCTTGGCCTGCTGGTAGACCTTGCGCCGCTCCTCGCCCAGGTCGTTGGCGTACTGCTTGACCGGCTTGCCGTCGATCTCGGTGATCAGGCCGCCGGTGCGTGTGACCCGGTCCTCGTCCAGCGTGCCCAGTCGCTGGGTGTTCCCGTTCGCGCCGGGCACCCCGTCGGGATTGTTGATCGCCGACGACGGTGGCCGCTCCGGTTCGGTCGCGCTCGGCGCGGTGTCCCCGGTCCGGCCCCCGCCACCGCTGCCGCTCGCCGGTGGTTCGGTGTGTTCCGCGCCGGACTCGGCGTCCCTGGCGGTGGCCGCCTCCGCGTCCTTGCCGAGGCCCTGCTCGCCGTCCTTGGCGATGCCCTCGAACTCCTTGGCGACCTTGCCCTCGTTCTCGACATGGTTCTTGACCGACTGCTCGACCTTGTCGCCGGTCTCCTTGAGCACCTTCTGGTACGCCTCGGCGAAGTCCTTGCCCGCCGCCTTGCCGGTGCGCTCCGCGCCGTCCTCCAGCGCTCGAACGATCTCGTTGGTCACCGGCATCCCCAGTTCGCGGCCATGCGGACCCCGCCACTGTACCCACGCGGCCACCGCCCCCGGGGGGGAAGTCACGATCTTCGCCGCCCGGTCACCGTTCAGCCGGGCCGTCGCAGGCTGACGTGGCTCGGCCGCAGATCGGCGATCGACCGCACGCCGAGCAGTTGCATGGTGCGCACGATCTCGGCCCGCAGGATCTCCACCGTCCGCCGCACGCCGCGCTCGCCACCGGCCATCAGCCCGTACAAATAGGCCCGGCCGACCAGAACTTCCTTTGCTCCCAACGCCATCGCGGCCACGATGTCCGCACCCGAGCCGATCCCGGTGTCCACCCACACCTCGGCCTGGTCGCCCACCGCGTCCAGCGTGCCGGTCAGCAGTTCCAGCGGGGTCGGCGCGCGGTCGAGCTGCCGGCCACCGTGGTTGGACAGCAGCACCGCGTCCGCGCCGTGCTTGATCATGTCCTTGGCGTCCTCGGTGTTCTGCACGCCCTTGATCACCAGCTTGCCCGGCCAGGACTCCCGCACGTGGTCCAGATCGGCGAAACTCAGCGTGGGATCGAACATCGCGTTGATCAGCTGCTCGGCCGGGCCGTCGAAGGAACTCATCGCGGCGAACGCCAGCGGCTCGGTGGTGAGCAGGTTGATCCACCAGCGCGGGTGCAGCGCGCCGTCGGCGAAGGTGCGCAGGGTCAGCCGGGGCGGGATGGTCAGGCCGTTGCGTAGGTCACGCAGCCGGGCCCCGCCCACCGGGGTGTCCACGGTCAGCAGCAACGTGTCGTAGCCCGACTCGTGCGCCCGGCGGATCATCTCGTCCACCGCGGCCCGGTCGCGCCACACGTAGAGCTGGAACCACTTCCGGGCCCGCGGTGCGATCTGCGCCACGGTTTCGATGGAGGTGGTGCCCATGGTGGACAGCGCATAGGGGATGCCGACGTCCTGGGCGACCCGGGCCACCGCACGCTCGCCCTCGTGGTGCATCATCCGGGTGAACCCGGTGGGCGCGAACGCGAACGGCAACGCCGACCGCTCACCCAGCACCACGTGACCGGTATCCACTTCGGACACGCCGCGCAACACGTTCGGGTGGAACTCCACCGACCGGTAGGCCTGCCGGGCCCGGCGCAGGCTTTCCTCCAGCTCGGCCGCGCCGTCGGTGTAGTCGAACACCGCGCGCGGCACCGAACGGCGGGCGATCGTACGCAGATCGGCGATCGTGTGCGCGGCCGCCAGCCGCCGGTCGATCCCGTTGGCCACGAACGGCCGGGGCCGCAGGATCTGGGCCAGCTCACCCGGCCGGGGCAGTCGCCGCCGCGTCATCGCGCCACCTCTCGTCGCACACCCGGACCACCCGAACTCCCTGGCGTGGCAGGGAATACCGGCGTGTGCCGCGGGGCCGGCACGAGGTGCTCGACCGATGGTAGACGGGCGCGCCACACCCGGGCCAAATTTTCCTGGCGTAACCCCGGCCGCTCGGAGGTACTCTCCGCCAATGTCACTCGGCGCGGTGCTGACCGCCATCGTCACGCCCTTCGACGACCGGCTACGGGTCGACGAGGAGGCGTTCGTCACGTTGTTCCACCACGTCCTCGAGCACGGCTCGGACGGGGTGGTGGTGTCCGCCACGACCGGCGAATCCTCCACCCTCTCCGACACCGAGCACCTGCGGCTGATCGAACTGGCCTGCACCGAAAGACCCGCCGGGGTCACCGTGGTCGCCTCCACCGGTTCGAACAACACCGAACACGGCTGCCTGCTCACCGAACGGGCCACCGAGCTGGGCGCGGACGCGATCCTGTCGGTCACGCCCTACTACAACCGGCCCAACCGGCGCGGCGTGATCCGGCATTACCAGGAGACGGCCAAGGCCACCGACAAGCCGGTGGTGCTGTACAACATCCCGTCCCGCACCAGCCTGGACCTGCCCAACGAACTGCTGGCCGAACTGGCCCAGATCGAGCGAATCGACTACGTCAAGCAGGCCAACGACGCCAACCTCGGCCCGGTCGACGGGCTGGGCGTGTACGCGGGCAACGATCACGTGTTCGCCCGCACCCTGGATTTCGGCGGCTGCGGCGGCATCCTGGTGGCCAGTCACGTGGTCGGCCCGCAGCTGAAGCGGATGGTCACCGAACCGGAGAACCGCGCGGCGATCAACGCCGAACTGGCGCCGCTGTTCGCCGCGCTGGGCGTGACCACCAACCCGATCCCGGTCAAGGCCGCGCTCAACCTGCTCGGCCACCGGGTCGGTGGGTGCCGCCTGCCCCTGGTGGAGGCCGACGACCGGGAGACCGAGACGGTCGCCAAGGAGCTGCGCGCGCTGAACCTGTTGCCGGCCAACGAATCCACGGTCACCCACGGCTGACCGAGGGCGCGATGCCCTGCGCGGACAGGAATTCCTGCCACCGGCGCGCCCCGGCGGCCTGGCCCGCGGCCGGTTGCAGGCCGGGACATGCGGCATCGGAAAGGATGTCGCGGACCCTCGCCCGGGCGCGTCTCCTGGCGAATCCACATACGCGGCATGGACATGCGGCCCCCGCTTCCCCGTGCGGTGGTGGTCAGCCCGCGTTCTCGTCCGGCAACGCGCGCAGTTCCAGTCGCCGCGCGACATCCCGCCAGCTGTCGGCGTTGGCCCGGGCCAGCCGGGCGATCGTGGGGACGCAGTGGGCCGGAATCCGCCCGATCAGCTGTTCGCACTCCTGCACGCCCACGGTCGAGGCGTCCAGCCAGCGCAGCAGCGTGCGGCCGGCCTCGGTGAAGCGCAACGTCGGATCGGCCCGCAGGGCACGCATGACCGCGACCGCGGGCAGCGCGGCGACCGGACTCGGCCTGCGCACCGGATGCTGTTGCCGAACAACGGTTTCGGCCGGCCTCGGCGCGGTGCGGCGGCCGGCTGGCACCGGGTCCTGGCCGCGGCGCAGCCGGTCGCGTACATCGCGCACGGTGCGGGCGGGCAGCCCGGCGGCCGCGGCGATCTCGCCCAGCGGGGCCGCGGGATCACGCGCCATCAGGTTGCCGGCCATCCGCCGTCCGGTCGCGCTGTTCACCGGCCGGACCCGGCCGTCGTGCCCGATCCGGGTGAGCGACTGGGGATGTTCCCCGGTTGCCGCTCGCCGCAGCGCGCCGATGGTCTTGTGCGACAGCCCGGCGGTCCCATCGATGAGCCGGTCGGACCAGTCCGGGTGCGAGTGCAGAATCCGGGTGGCCGCAGCCTTGCGCTCGGCCAGGGACAACGGCAGCCCGTGGGCGATGTTGGCGTGCACGGCCAGCACGAACGCCTCGGGTTCGCCGCCGTCGAACAACCGCGCGTCGATCTGCCGCTGCCCGCGCAGCATGGTGGCGTGCAGCCGGTGCATGCCGTCGATGACCCGCAGGTTTTGCCGGTGCACGATGATCGGCGGCAGTTGCGCGCCCGATTCGGCCAGCAGCTTCACGTGTTCGATGTCCTCGGCCAGCCGCGGCGAACTGGCCGGCCGCAGTGTGGCGATCGGAATGCTGATGATCGGCGTGGCGGCCAGCCCGGCCAGCCAGCCCCGTACGGCGGGCGTCCGGCCGCCGCTGTCTCGCGTCTGTTCGTTCGTGTCCTGGTCCGGTATGCCCACCGATGGCCCCCAACTCGTGTGCAGGCGCGCCACTGCGCGACTGTGTTGGACACCCATCGTGCTTTTCCCAAGACCGGAATTCGTCGTGGTGGTGCGCGCCGAGGTGCGACGAAAGCCGTGATGACTCTGTGTATACCTGAACGGTCAACCTTCGTCAATCGGGTTCTCCGGCAGCCCGGCGGGTGATGGTTCGCCGGTTTCCGCCAAGTGGTCCAGTCCACTGAGCTGGTAACGCGCCACATTTTCGCAGTTCAGGGGCATTCACAGTTGACCATATCTGTCATCGTTAACTCGTTGACCGAATATTGATCCGCCTTCGGCCGTCTGGTAACCCTTTCGTTAGGGAGGGTGACAAATTCAGGCCCTCGCCTGACTCCGTCACCGCTTTCGCTTGTCGCGCAACCGAAAGGGTCCATGACATGCGCCTGACCAAGGAAAGATTCCTGCGTGCGGCCCTGCTGCTGACCGCCGGATGCACCGCGGTGGCGAGCACGGTGATCCTCGGCCAGTCGGCCGGCGCCGCCACCCCCGCGGCGGCTTTCCCGGCCCACTACGCCGCCCCCTATCTGCAGATCGCGTCCAACGACGCGGGCGACATGGCCGCGGACATGTCGGCCACCGGCGACAGCCACTACACCCTGGCCTTTCTCATTCCGAAATCCGGCTGCACCCCGCAATGGGAGGACAACGGCGACTCGGTCGGCGCGTTCTCCTCGCAGATCAACTCGCTGAAATCCGCGGGCGGCGACGTGATCATTTCCTTCGGTGGCGCCAGCGGCGGTGAAATCGCCCAGACCTGCACCGCCACCTCGTCCCTGACCTCGGCCTACGCCAACGTGGTCAACACCTACGGCGTGGACCGGCTGGACTTCGACATCGAGGGCGGCGTGCTGGGCGACACCGCCTCCAACACCCGCCGCAACAAGGCCCTTGCCGCGTTGCAGGCGCAGAACTCCGCGGTGCAGATCGACTACACCCTCGCCGTGGCGCCGGACGGGCTGCCCGCGCAGGAGCTGGGTGTGTTGCAGGACGCCAAGAACAACGGCGTGAAGGTCAGCCTGGTCAACATCATGACCATGGACTTCGGTGACGGAGAGAACGCGTTGAACGACGCGGAGTCCGCGGCCAAGGCCACCGCGAGCCAGCTGGCCGGTCTCTACGGCATCTCCACCTCCGCCGCCTACGCCATGATGGGCCTGACCCCGATCGCCGGGCAGAACGACGACAACGAGTACTTCTCCCAGGCCAACGCCTCCACCCTGGAGAGCTTCGCGGCGTCCAACGGAGTGGCCGAACTGTCCTTCTGGGAGGTCGACGGGTACGACAAGGCCACCGGCTACGCGTATTCGCGGATCTTCAACCAGATCGGCGGCGGCAGCAGCGGCGGGGGCGGCGGCGGATCGTCCGCGACCGGCCCGATCACCGGCTACGCAGGGCAGTGCCTGGACGACAAGAGCGCCAGCACCGCCGACCTCAACCCGATCGACGTCTACACCTGCAACGGCACCAACGCCCAGCAGTGGACCGTCGGCGCGGGCAACACCCTCCAGGTGCTGGGCAAGTGCCTGGACGTGGACGCCGCGGGCACCACGAACGGCACCACGGTGGATCTCTACGACTGCAACGGAACCGGCGCGCAGGTCTGGCAGCCGCAGTCCGACGGCGCGCTGCTGAACCCGGCCTCCGGCAAGTGCCTCGACGACACCGGCTGGTCCACCACGCCGGGCACCCAGGTGCAGATCTGGAGCTGCACCGGCAGCGCCAACCAGCAGTGGAGCCTGCCGACCGCGTGAATTCCACGGCCGGGCAACGGTTGCCGGGTTAGGCTGCCTCGATGCTCATCGAAACCGACCTGACCTTGGCCGGTGGCCGCACGCTGCACGTGTACGACCGGATGGGTGGCGCGGGTGACCGCGTCACCCGGACGGTGTTCTGGCAGCACGGCACGCCGAACCTGGGTGCGCCGCCGGAGCCGCTGTTCGAGCTCTCCGATCGGCTGGGCGTCCGCTGGATCTCCTACGACCGGCCCGGTTACGGCGGTTCCAGCCCGGATCCGGACCGGACGGTGGGTTCGGCGGCGACCGATGTGGCCGCGATCGCCGACACGCTGGGCATCGAGAAGTTCGCCGTCATGGGCCATTCCGGCGGCGGCCCGCACGTGCTGGCCTGCGCCGCCCTGCTGCCCGGGCGGATCACCGCCGTGGCGTCCCTGTCCGGTCCCGCGCCGGTGCTGGCCTACCGGGCCGAGGGGCTGGACTACTTCGCCGGGATGTACGCAGGCGGTGCGGCCGAGCTGCGGGCCTCTGCGGCCGGACGGGCCGAACTGGCCGAGCTGCTCGCGCAGGGCATCTTCGACCGGGAGATGTTCCACGAGGAGGACTGGGCCGCGCTCGCGGCCGACTGGGCGTGGATGGGCCGGATGGCCGAGGGCGGCATGGCCGGTGGCCCGGACGGGATGATCGATGACGACCTGGCCTACGTGCGCCCGTGGGGCTTCGAGGTGACCGACCTGGCCGCACCGGTGCTGATCGTGCAGGGCGACGCCGACCGGGTGGTACCCCACGCGCACGGCGAATGGCTGGCCCGGCACTGTCCGGGCGCGGAGTTCTGGTCGGTGCCCGGGGGCGGCCACATCACCGTGCTGCGCCGGGCCGCGGCCGCGCTCGAATGGCTGGTGGCGCACACCGAACACTGAAGCGCGGCCCCGATCCCTACCGGAATCGCCAGAGGTGATCGGCGGTGCCGTTGTCGTCGTACTGCACCACGTTCGCCGAATCGGCGTAGGACATGCCGTCCACGCCGAGCACCTTGCCGCTGTTGAGGTTCTGCACCCGCCACAGATCGCCCACCCACACCCGCAGCCGCCACAGGTGATCGCTGGTGCCGTTGTCGTCGTACTGCACGACCTGCGCGGAATCCGCGGTGGACATCTGGTCCAGGCCGAGCACCTTGCCCGAGTTGACGTTCTTGATCCGGAAGTAGCCGTTGGCATCCGGCACGAACTGCCACAGGTGATCGGCGGTGCCGCTGTCGGCGAACTGCACCACCCGCGCCGAGTCCGCCGTCGACATCTGGTCCACGCCCAGAACCTTGGTGGAGTTGAGGTTCTGGATGCGCAGCTGCCCGTCCGGGATCAGCCGCCACAGGTGATCGGCCGTCCCGTTGTCGTCGTACTGCACCACATTCGCCGAATTGGCGGTGGACATCTGATCGACGCCCAACACCTTGCCGGAATTGAGATTGCGCAGCCGGAACCAGCCGTCCCCGTTGTCGATCAGCTGCCACACGTGGTCGGTGGTGCCACTGTCGTCGAACTGGACGACCTGCGCCGAATCGGCGGTCGACATTCCGTCCACGCCCAGCACCTTGCCGGAGTTGGCATTGCGGATCTTCACCAGTCCGTTTCCGTTGTCCAGCACCTGCCACAGGTGATCGGCCGTGCCGTTGTCGTCGTACTGCACCACGTGCGCGGAGTCCGCGGTGGACGCCTGATCGACCGCGAGTACCTTGCCGCTGTTGGAGTTCTGGATCCGGCAGCGCACGCCCGGCGTGCCCCACTCCGTGCTGCCGCCGGTCTGTGGGAACACGGTGATGCGCAGCCGGGCCGCGCCCATCGGCACCAGATTCACCGGCGTCACCGCCGCCGAGGTGGCCACCGGGCCGTCGGTCAGCGTGCCCACCACGTTCTGGCCGTCCGCCGTCCAGTCCGGAACCGATTGGGCCTGAGCGGAAATCCGCACCGGCGAGTTGGCCGGGGTGAACGGATCGGTCAGGTTGCCGCCGCCGCTGGTCAGCGCGAGGGCCTGGCCGGGCACCAGACCGTAGTTCCACGCCGAGCCCGCGACCACCTGGTACTGCGGCCATTCCGCGGTGCCGGACACCTGGGTCCACTGCTCGTCGACGTCCAGCGAGTAGGTCAGCGGGCCGCAGTCCACCGACACCGCGTTGTGGTTGGCGCTCCACGTGGTCAGCGCGGGCTGCATGGGCAGCCGCAGGGTGACGGTGTCCCCGTTGGCCCAGGCCCGGTTGACGGTGGCGAACCGCGGCCCGCCGGCCACCGCGACCCCGGTGCCGTTGACCGCCAGCTGCGGCGCGGTGCACCAGCTCGGAATCCTCACCGCGAAGGAGAATGCCTGCGGCGCGGCCAGCTTCATGGAGAAGGTGATGGTGTCACCAAAGGGATAGCCGGTGCTTTCGGTGACGGTGACCGACCCGCCGCCGGACACCTTGGCGGTCACCGTGGACGGCCCGTACAGCGCCGCGGCCAGGCCGCCGTCCGGCGTGGCCAGCCACATCTCCTCCACGTAGTACGGCCAGCCCTGCCCGTAGTTGTGCGGGCAGCAGCGGTATTGGTCCACGCCGGGCAGATAGGCCTGCATGGCAAAGGTGTTCTGGAACTGCAGGTTCGACTTGGCCACGTCGTCCAGCTGGATGGAGTTGGCGCTGGTGATGTAGTGGCACACCTTGCCCTGCGGGTCCAGCGCGGCCGGCAACAGGTTGAACGCCAGCCGTTCGGTGCGATCGGCCCACACCGGGTCGCCGGTGGCGCGGGTGAGAATCTCGTTGCTGGCCATGAATTCCACGATCCCGCAGGTCTCGAAGCCCTGCCGGGGGTCGCCGAACCCGGGCCGGGCGTTCTCGTCACCGGCGAAACCGCCGCCGGGGAACTGCCCGTAGGACGCCATCATGGTGTTGTAGTTGGTGTAGCTGGCGGTGCGGTCGCCGGCGTTGCCGGACAGCGTCCAGTACTGCGCCGGTTCCCGGAAACCCTGGGCGAAGTTGACGTTGTGCAGACTGACGATGCCGCCGGCCCAGTTCGCCGCGTGCTGGTGGATGGTGGTCACCAGATCCAGCAGGGTCGAATCGCCGGTCCGGTTGTACAGCCAGTAGATCACGTCGATCGCGTCACCCCACCGGGTGTTGCCCCAGCCGTCGGTGAACACACCGATCGGTTGTGCCGCAACGAAATGGAAGTACCGGGTCAGCGCGTCCTGCACCGAGGCGTCGTTGTGGAACTCGCAGTACGAGCGCAGCGCGTGCAGCATCGGCATGTGCGGCCACAGATCGGCGTGGTTGTTCAGCGAGGTGCGCAGCTCGGTCGGGCCGAAGAAGCCGTCCGAGGACTGGGTGGCCAGCACCGCCTCGATCCACTTCTGGGTGGTCGACTGCACGGTCGCATCGCCGGTGACATAACCGAGATCGCCGTAGCCGCGCAACCAGTACGGCACCTCCTCCCAGCCGACCAGGCTCGGGTTCACCCAGCCGGTGTTGTCGAACACCAGAAAGTGGGAGGTGTCGGCGTACCGTCCGTTGAGACCATTGAGCTGGTAGTCCAACTGAGTCGCCAGCCAGCCACCCGGCGTCACCGAACCCGGCGGCAGGCGCAGGAAGGCGGCGGGCTGCAGGGGCGAGCGGTTGACCGGGTACTGGGCGCCGGTGGCGGCCAGGGCGGCGCCCGCGGTGGTCATGATCGTCCCGCCGGACAACACCGCGCCGCCGACCACGGCTAAGGAATTCGTGAGAAAACTGCGTCGCCGCATCGGCATCGCGGACCCCTCCACCCGGAAGCAACATCGTTGTCGTGTGGCCTGCGATCCAACAGTGGCAGGCGCAACCGCGCCGAAGAAGGCGTCGACATGGACAGACCGGTGGACAAGTCGTTCACAGGTACGAAGACTGTCAACCGTCACAAACGGGCTACTACCAGGCGAGTCCCGTGTGGCGGGTGTCCGATTGATCCTTATGCTGAGCTGCATGGCACGAGATTCCGAGGCGACCAAGCGGAAGCTGTTGGCCGCGGCCGTCGCCGAATTCGCCGACTATGGCATCTCCGGCGCGCGAATAGACCGAATCGCCGAACGGGCCGGGGCCAACAAGCGGATGCTCTATGCCTACTACGGCAACAAGGAACAGTTGTTCGAGACGGTGATCGGGCTGTCCCTGACCCAGTTCACCAGCACCATCCCGCTGGACCCCGGCCGGCTGCCCGAATACGCCGGTGAGCTGTTCGACTATCTGGTGCGACATCCCGACCGGCGCCGGCTGGCCCTGTGGCGGCTGCTGGAACGCCCGCAGGCCAGCGCGCTGGAGCTGGCGTCCGCCGCGGGCAAGTTGTCCGCGCTGTCCCGGGCGCGCCCGCACGACACCGCGCTGAGCCCGAACTCGCTGCTGATCTTCGTGATCGCCATCGCGTTCGCCTGGCCCAACGCGACCGACCCGCAGCGCGACCCACAGCCGACCGAAGTGGACGACCAGCGGGCCAACGTGGTGGAAGCCGTGCGGCGCCTGGTGATTTCCGTGCCCACCGCCTGAAGGAGAGTCGAATGCACATCGTGCGTTTCGCCGAGGAGCCTGCGCGGCCCCAGGTCGGCGTCCTGGACGAGCGCGGCGTCGCGCCCATCGAGCGGGTGGCCGGTCTGGGGGAGTTGCTGACCCTGCCCCGAGCCGATATCCAACACCTGGTCACCGAGGCGGCCGCCCGGCCGGAACGTGTTGCCCGGCAAGGGGTTTCACTGCTCGCGCCGGCCGACGGCCGCACCGAGGTGTGGGCCGCCGGAGTCACCTACGAGCGTTCCCGTGCGGCGCGGGTGGAAGAGTCGAAGCAACAGTCGGTGTACGAGCTGGTCTACGAGGCGGACCGTCCCGAACTCTTCTTCAAAGCTCCGGCCTGGCGAGTGGTCACGGACGGCCAGCCCGCCGCCCTGCGAGCGGATGCGGCCAACTCGGTCCCCGAACCGGAACTGGCCATCGTGGTGAATGCCGGCGGCGAGCTGATCGGCGCAACCGTCTGCGACGACCTGACCGCGCGCGCCATCGAAGGCGAGAATCCGCTGTACCTGCCGCAGGCCAAGATCTACACCGGCAGCTGCGCCCTGGCCGCCCGCATCCGCCCGTGGTGGGAAATCCCCGATCCGCTCGCCCTGACCATCCGCATGCGCGTGCTCCGCGATGGTGCGGAGGTCTTCACCGGAGAGACGAGCACAGCGAGGCTGCACCGGGGTTTCGAGGACCTGGTGTCCTGGCTGTTCCGGGAAATCGACCTGCCCGAGGGCGCCGTCCTGGCCACCGGCACCGGCATCGTCCCGCCGCTGGACGAGGGCATCGAGATCGGCGACGTGGTGGAGATCGAAATCGACGAGATCGGCACCCTGCGCCACGAACTGGTTGCGGCGAAGAACCTGCGCTCAGCCATCGTGGATTGCCGGGACGAAACGCCCTAGGGTGGTGACAAATATATCCCAATATGGCGGATTTATTCCCGCTATGGGTCCCTTGGATCCAATTTTCTGCCAGCCAAGGTGCTGGTAAATGTGCTGCGTTTCGACTGCGGTCGGTTGGACCGACAGTACAGCTCGTTCCTCTTTCCGAGTTGTCAGCAGTCGGTGGAGGATGCCTTTGCCGATTCCTTTCGTGCGCCATTGCCCGGCTACTGCCAGGTCAATCAATGCGAAAGTTCGTGCCGGCCATTCCGTCGTGACTTCGGTGGCCAAGGGGTGCTGGAAGTCGTTCCACCATCCGTGGTCCACCGGCAGTTGGTGACCATACGCGAACCCAACCAGGATACCTTCGACGGTTGCGACAGTGATTCCAAATGTCTCATCCTGTCGAATCTGGGTAAGAACCGAACTGTGCTCCTCGGAGTCGCCTGCACGCCAGGCAAACGGGGAAACGGAAAACGCGGCATCGTATAGGCGGCATATCGGCACATGATATTGCCGCGCTATTGTCGATGCGCCGGTCTCGTAAGAGATGCCGGATGTCAAGGGGCTCACCTGCTACTCATCGCCGATCGAAGCTATTTTATCCCTCACAAGGTTCGCGAGAGGGTCATCGAGCTGCTCGTATATTTGGCACGCTGCCTCCCAGGATTGTACTGCGCCCGGAGGATCACCGCGCTTCTGAAGAATGTCGCCAAGTGCATTGAGTGCGAGTGCTTGGCTGCGGGCGTCAGCGAAGGATTCAAAAGTGGATAGCGCCTTTCGTGCGTGTTGCTCGGCCAATTCAAGTTGTCCGATTTCGGCACCGGCCTCGGACAATGGGATAAGCGCCCAGGCGCGAGTCCATGAGTCTCCGATGCGATCAAATATGGAGACCGCTTCTCCGCAGTACTCCACGGCATTTTCCAATTCTCCGATTTCGCGATAAGCCTTGCCGAGGCTGAGCAGTGACATTCCTTCCCCGCGCGGAAAGCTACTGGCCCGAAAGATCACAAGTGCTCTTCTGAAGTATTCAATTGATTCCGGCACGTTGCCTTGCTCCTGTTTGATCAGCCCGCTGCCCCGCACGGCGAAGCCTTCAATCCACCGATCATCTATCGTGTCCGCGATCGCGGCCGAGCGTTCATAGTGGCCAAGGGCCTCTTCGTGGCTCCCGGTGCGCCAGCATGCGTCACCCAGGCAGAGCAGATTAGAAGCCGTTCCGAGGCTGTCGCCAATTATCTGGGCGGCGTCGAGGCCGTCAACGTGAATTTGTCTCCACTCCGGCCAGTATGAACGCAGTTCGAAGAACCCATCACACACCACCGGCAACTTCCAGGCCAGGTCGTATTGTCCAAGATCCATCGATTGCTGCATGGCCGCCAGAATATTTATTCGTTCGATCTCGTACCATTCCATGGCGTCTTCGACACTGTCAAACGATGGCGACGCAATCTGCACCTGCGGCACCAACGCGACGGCGTGAGAATACGGCAGGATGGCGCGTCGCGCGGTATCACCCGAGAGCAGGTACCAGCTGAGCATGCGGCGGACGGCATGGGTTCTCTCCCGGGCGGCTTCCTCATGTTGGAGGCGTTCCAGCGAGTAGGCCCGCAGCAGATCATGAAGCCGGTATCGATTGAGGCTCACCTCTTGAACCAGGTGAACGCTGGCGAGCTCTTGCAGGCGACGCCTGGCGACCGGCGCAGCGATACCAACCAGCGCTGCTGCCACAGCGGCGCTGAACTCGGTGCCTGGATGGAGGCTGAGCAGGCGGAACAGTCGCTGCTGCTCGGGCGGGAGCGCACGATAGGACCAGGAGAACACGGCACGAACATTCGTCAGTTCGTCCTCCTCGGCGGCAAACGCGTCCAGGCGGTTCTGCTCACTCACCAGCTCGCGAGCGAGCTCGTGCAAAGTCAGATGTGGGCGAGCCGCGGCCCGCTCGGCGACGATTCTGAGAGCTAGGGGTAGATAGCCGCACAAGGCCACCACCTTGTTGGCTGCTTCATAGTCCGACTCGATCCGCTCTTCACCAACGAGTTCCGAGAGGAGCCGAACCGCGTCCTCGGGAGACAATACATCTAGATTCACACGCGTCGCTCCTTCCACGGTTACCAAGCTGGCGAGCCTGTTCCGGCTTGTAACGAGTGCTAAACAGCGTTGCGAACCCGGCAGGAGATACCGAATTTGTCGGACCGAAGCGACATTGTCGATGACAACGAGCATGTTCTTGTCGCCAAGTATGGATCTGTAGAGCGTTACCCGTTCGCCGAGCTCCATTGGTATGCGCTCTGGGTCAACGTCAAGCGATCGAAGAAACGAGTCAAGTGCTTGCTCGAGCGAGAGTGGTTTCACCGACCCGTAACCGCGCATGTCGATATAGAGGTCTCCATCGGTGAATCGATGGCGAACACTGTGCGCCCAATGCACGGCAAGCGCGGTCTTACCGATTCCGGGTGGCCCGGTGATGGCGACGATCATTGGTGTTGCCGACGGGAGAGTTATCGGTGGTGTCGCGCGGTGCGGCCAGATTTCATTGAGCTTGGCCAGGCTTCTTTCCCTGTCGACGAATCCGCCTGTCCCCGTTGGCAGTTGACGTGGTGGAGGAATACGTCGACCATGGGCGCTGTGGTAATGGATGCCTCCATGCACACTCCCAGCCTGCACCACAGAGTCCACGTCTCCGGCGAACTTGTTCTCGACGGCGTCCTCGTCTTTGCCTGCCACGCAGGTTCCTTCCCGTCGATACACGAGGTGATCAGGTGATCTCGTGCCAGTGGCCCCCAGGGACAAGGTGTCGCCGGGGGTCACCGCGGCTGGCTGGAACATCTACTCAGTTGTCGCCACGCGGAACTGACTGTCGTACCGGTCAGCGAATTGTCGATACGGAATCGATCTGTTTACAGCCAGGTCGCGCCAGTAATTTGCCTGTACTATCTTTCGCGGGTCGTCCTCCACTTGGGCGTATGAAAAGATTCCATCATCCCGATAGTGCATCGAGACCAAGATCGATGAATCGAAGAGCCAGTAGTCGTAAGGTGGAAGCTCCGGCCACTCCCCGGTAGGGACCGGAATCATTCGAACGTCCTCCCCGGCGGGCACGGTGTGCTCGTATGCCCAAGCGCATTCGAATCTGACGTAGTCCGAGAGTGGTTCTTCGACTACGTGAACCCGATGCAGCCTTTTGCCGAGGTTGGTCGCAGTGGCGACGGTTCCATCGATCCATTCTGCGATGCCCGGAAATACTCCCCGAGATTCGCCATCGAGAAACCTGCTGAACTCTTGCTTTTCATACGCTACGTCATACCGCTGTAGTGACTCGAGGCGGTATGCTGTGTATTCGAATTCGGAGAACAGTCTATTGAAATCCTTGTCGCCAAGCGACGCGAAGACTTTCCCCACTCAGTCCTCCTGGCCTTGCCGGACCCGATAGCGATCGGCGGCGCCCAGGATCACTTCGGGCGAGATGCGGATCGCGGCTTCGCCGGGCAGTACATTTTCGAGTTCGGCAAAGGTGGCTTCATCGACTTCGGCGCCTTGGACGACGAATTCGCCACTTTCGCCGAGATAAACTGTCGGGCATCCATTGCCGCCGGATCCCTGATCCTTGTAGAGTCTGGTGAGCTTCATCTTTCCTCGGTCCTTTCTTCAGGCTCGCAGGGCTAATTTTATAGCTACACGCCGTCAAGGCGACTCGTCAATCAGCCGTTCGACGGACGCACTACAGGCTGACGAGTGAACTTGTTGTCATAGGGAGATCGCCAGCCCGGACGCGACTAACCGAATGTGTGTTACCACACACGCACAAGGATGATCGTATTGGCGCTTAAGCCCCCTGAACAGGTGAATCTGCCCAACTGCTGCTGTTCGGGCGGAGTGGCAGGAGCGCTGTTGGGTGTTTTCTTCGGGGAATTCCTCACCAGCGGGCGGTCTATCGCGCTGCTGGCGGAAAATCCGTATTCGTAGGGAGTCTGCGGTGTCGATCGCGCCGGCGACGGTCGCTGGTCAGCTATCGCACCGTCACGACGCGCGCACCGTCTTGGCGCACCATCTCGGCCACCGGCAGCGCCACCTCGACCGCGAAACCGCCCCATCCTTCGGCCCGGCCCGCGTCGAGCCGCCCAGCGCCGCCGCTGGGACAGCAGCGCGCGGCCGGTGGTGACCACCACCCCGGTCGGCTCGTCCAGCCGGCCGAACTGGTGGAGTGGTCCGCACCCCGGACCAACGGCCGGATGCCGGGAGGGCGCGCCGAACGAACGGTCCTGGCCGGGATGCGGGGATATGCTGGTAGGACTGTTGTCGAACTGTCGTCTATTCCACAGTGGATGGTGCGTGACCACCGCGTCGATCTCCCAGTCTCAAACCGCCGATATGCCCGATCCGCGGCGTTGGCGGGCATTGTCCATTTGTCTCATCGCGGGGTTCATGACGCTGCTGGACGTCAGCATCGTCAACGTGGCGCTGCCGTCGATGGAACACGGCATCGGCGCGTCCGCGGCCGACGTGTCCTGGGTGGTGTCCGGCTACGCGCTGACCTTCGGCCTGGCCCTGGTGCCGGCCGGGCGACTGGGCGACGACTACGGCCGCAAGCGGATGTTCCTGCTCGGCCTTGTGCTGTTCGTGGCCACCAGCGCGCTGTGCGGGGCGGCCCAGAACGCGACTTGGCTGGTGGTCGCCCGGCTGTGCCAGGGGGTCGCCGGTGGATTGCTGAACCCGCAGGTCATCGGCATGATCCAGCAGCTGTTCCGCGGCCGGGAGCGGGGCCGCGCGTTCGGTCTGTTCGGCGGCACGGTGGGCCTGTCCACGGCGATCGGTCCGGTGCTGGGCGGCCTGCTGATCCAGGGCTTCGGAGTCAGCGAGGGTTGGCGGTACGTGTTCTACGTCAACCTGCCGATCGGCCTGATCGCGCTGCTGTTCGGGCTGCGGGTGCTGCCCGGCGACCACCACGCGGGCCGCAAGCGGGCGCCCGATCTGCTCGGCGCGATACTGCTCGGCCTGGCCGTGGTGTCGGTGATGCTGCCGCTGGTCGAGGAGGAGAACCAGACCTCGGCACCGCGCTGGTGGCTGATGGGCGTGGGTGCGGGCCTGCTGGTGCTGTTCGGATTGTGGGAACGGTGGATGGAGCGGGGCAACCGGCATCCGCTGGTGGCGCTGCGGCTGCTGGCCGTGCGCAGCTACTCCATCGGGTCGCTGCTCGGGTTGGTGTATTTCGCCGGATTCACCGGGATTTTTCTGGTCATCACGCTGTTCTTCCAGCAGGGACTGGGTTATTCGTCGCTGGAAGCGGGTGCGTCCACCCTGGCGTTCGCGATCGGCTCGGCGATTTCGCCGCCGATCGGCGGCCGGGTGGTGCTCCGGTTCGGCCGGCCCATGGTGGTGCTGGGCATCCTCATGGTGGTGATCGGCCTGGCGGCGACCGCGTACCTGGTATACCACTGGCACGGCGGCAGCGTGGCGCTGGTGCTGGCCGGTCCGTTGTTCCTGGCCGGTTTGGGCAGCGGACTGGTGATCGCGCCCAACCAGACGCTGGCACTGGAAGAGGTGTCGCCCGCCGAGGGTGGCACCGCGGCCGGGGTGTTGCAGACCGCGCAGCGGGTCGGTTCGGCGGTGGGCACCGCGATCGCCGGGTCGCTGTTCTTCGGGCAGCTCAGCCGCTCGCACGGCGATTTCCACGACTCCGCGGCGCGGGCGTTGCTGGGCGCGACCGGCCTGGTGGCGATCGCGCTGGTGCTCGGGGTGGCCGACATCCTGCTGTCCCGCAGGCGGCGCGGGCACATTCCGATGCCGCCCGCGCCGGAGCCGGAGTCCCTGCCGGTGCCCCCGGTCGATGCGGCCGATGCGGCCGGGCTCCCCGCTGAATCGGCTCTCTCGGTTGATTCGACCCGCGCGGTTGCGTCCGCGGCCGTGCACGGGTCCGTGCTGGACGGGGCCGGGAACGGCATGCCGGCCACACTGACCCTGACCTCACTGGACGGCAGGCAAGCCGGCCGGGCGGTGACCGACGGCGAGGGCCGCTTCGGCATCGACGCGCAGCCCGGAAGTTATCTGCTGCTGGCCACCGCCCCCGACCAGACTCCGGTCGTCCGCCGCTTCGAACTGCGCGGCGAGCCGGTCGGCCTTGAGCTGACCATGGACGGCTCGGCCAGCCTCGGCGGCCGGGTCGGCGCCGCCCGCGGCCCGGTGGCCGACGCGACGGTCACCTTGGTCGACGCCAGCGGCGAGGTGCGTTACGTGACCAGCACGGATGCCGACGGCCAGTACCAGATCGACGGCATCAAACCGGGCGAGTACACGGTCACCGCGTGGGGCTACGCGCCAACCGCGACGTCGGTGTCGGTGCGGCTGGGCGCGCAGACCCGCCACGACGCGGTCCTGCACCACACGGTCTTCCCCTCCTGACCACCGACGGTCGCCGGGACTCGCGCCGGTCCGCAAAGGACCGTTGTACAGGGCGGGTTTTGTCGGGTCAGCGGCGTGCGCAACGGGTGCAGCCCATGGCTGCTGTGCCGGGGAACGTTGACGACGGTGGTCTGGTGATGGTGTCGCCGTGACCACAAAAGCTTGTTGCGCGGCGATATCTTGGCCTTTGCTGACCACCTGGCCCGCGGCCGATCTGCGCCGTCCACTGCCGCGAGGTTCACTGGTCTGACGCCGATCACGAAACCCGACGGCCGACCACGATCACGAACCGAAGGAGAGCCGCACCCGTGGAGTTGTACGAGGCCATGCGCACCACCCCGGCAACCCGGGCGTTCACCGACGAACCCGTGCCGGACGAGGTGCTGTACCGGATGCTCGACCACGCCCGGTTCGCCCCCAGCGGCGGCAACCGGCAGGGCTGGTCGGTGATCGTGCTGAAGGACCCGGCCGTGCGACTGCGGATTCGCGAGCTGTATCAGCTGGGCTGGCGGGAGTACGTCGCGCACGGCCGGGAAGGACTCGTTCCCTTCGCGCCGCGGGATGCCGGGCGCTGGACCGGTCCGGCGATCGACCTGCAAGCCGCGCGGAACACCCCGGCGCCCAACGACTTCGGCGACCACCTGGAGCACGTCCCCGCGCTGCTGCTGATCGTCGCCGAGCTCGGCGCGCTGGCCGTGCTGGACAACGGCCTGGACCGGCAGAGCATCATCGGCGGAGGCTCGATCTATCCGTTCTGCCACAACCTGTTGCTGGCCGCGCGCAACGAGGGACTTGGCGGGGTGCTCACCTCGGTGCTGGCCCGGCAGGAACCCGTGGTGCGCGAACTACTCGGCATCCCGGAGGGTTACGGGCTGGCCGGGCTGCTGGCACTGGGGCATCCGCAGCAGGTGATCACCAAGCTGCGCCGCGCGCCGGTGCCGGAATTCGCCACGGTCGACCGGTTCGACGGGACCGCGTTCACCGGCTGACTCGGCCTTGCCCGCCCGGGCTGAGCCGACCCGCGGTGCTATGCGGTGGGCCGCGACGGCCGCGGAATCTCCTCGGCCAGTCGCGACCGGCCCAGCGTGATGAAGAAGCATTCGTGCAGTTCGAACCAGACCGTGTGGTAGGAGTCGACCAGGATGCCGGTCAGGTAGTTGTCGGATCCACCGGTGAACCGGTCCCGCGCGCGGGCCAGCCGCCGGCCGTACATCGCGAACGCGGGCGCGATCTCGACGACCGGCCGCAGCAGTTCCTGGGCCGCGTCGTCGACGAGGGCCAAGCGGGAGCCGAAATCCGTTGTGGTGCCGGGGTCGCGGCTCTGCCAGTCCGCGCACAACTGTTTGAGCTGCTCGTTCAGCTCCTGAAAGCGTTCGTAGTGCCCGGCGCACCGGGTTTTGGCCGCCGCGCTGATTCCGGTTATGCGCGTTTCCGCGAGTTGCCGGCCTTCTTCGGTGATGGACCAGGGAAAACGCGCATTTCCGCTGTTCCGCACCAGGCCGTCAGCCTCAAGTTCGGTCAGGGGTCTGGAAAGTTCTTGGCTGTCAAGGCCGTCGGCCAGTTGTGCCGGCGTGATGCGACCCCGGATGCACAGCATGTGCAGGACTTCTTCGCGGATCCGGGACGACATCGGGTCGAGCACCTCCTGGCGGGCTGAGAGCAGCGACCGTACTAGATCCGAACACTGCTCGGTAGTTTGCGCGACAGTGGCTGGGTCAACGAGCCCGATTACTGCCGGGTATCAGCTATATGACCAGCGAAGCCTACTGTTCGTCTGTTTGATGTGACTGTTCGTGCAGAACACGACTCCTTCCGTAACCACTCAGCGTATGGTTTGATATGCCCCCGTTAGGCCCAAAGCGGTATCGGGCACTGCGGCAGACGGCCTGGTTCCGGTCGGCCGCGGAGGTTTACCGACCAGTCAGGAACAGGGCGATACGTTGCGCGCATCATCGCGGGAACCGAGCAAGCCGGGGCTGTTACGAGGCGGACTGAGATGGCTGTCCCGCCGCCGGCGCCGATCGAGCATCCGAACCCGGGTGCTGACCATCGTCCTGATCCCCAGTGTGGCCCTCCTGGTCACCGGCGGGACCGTGGCCGGCCTGCTGGTCGCCCAGGGCGTGGACGCCCTCAACTTCTCCACCTATCTCGGTGAGGAAATCGGGCCGCTCGTCGACTTCGAGACCGTGGTGCAGCAGGAGCGCACGATCAGCCTGCGGGCCGTCGGCGGCGATCCGGACGCACTGGCCGGTCTGGCGGCCCAGCGGAACAAGACCAACGCGGTGCTGGCCGAGATCGCCTCGCTGACCCCCGTCGTGCAGAAACTCAACCCGCAGGCGGTGTCCCAGTCCAACGCCGCGTTCGCGCAGCTGGCCCAGGCGCTGCAGGCGACCCGAGCCGCCATCGACGCGCACCAGGCTACGCCGGCCGCGGTGGACGGCTTCTTCACCAAACTCGGTGGCGTGGTGATCATCGGCCTGCAGGGCGTGGCCAACAGCACGCCGGATGCCCGCACCGCAGCCGAGGAGATCACCACCACCGACCTGGTCTGGGTCACCGACCTGCAGTCCCGGGCGACCGGTGTCGGCGCGGGCGCGGCGGCCGCGGGCCCGCTGTCCGACGCCGACCGGCTGACCGTCGCGCAACTGGTCGGCGGCTACCGCAACCAACTCAACGCGGTGGCCTCCCGGTTGACCAGCGGCGAGACCGCGACCTACACCGCGCTGGTCAACGGCAACGCCTACCAGGTAGCCACGTCCGGTGAGGACAGCCTGGCCAGTACCGGCCGGCTGAACGTGCCGATGGCCGACTGGCTCACCGCCGAGAACCAGGTCTCCACCCAGCTGCTTTCCCTGTGGGGCCAGCATTTCCGGTTCGCCGAGAGCCTGGCCAAGGACGCCGCGAACCAGACCCTGGTCCAGTCGATCCTCGCCGGTGCGGGCGTGCTGGTGCTGGCCGTGCTGGCCCTGCTGATCGCGATCCGGCTGGCCAACGCGCTGGTCCGCCGGTTGCGCCGGCTGCGCAGCCGGACGCTGGAGGTGGCCGACGAGCAACTGCCGGGCATGGTGCGGCGCCTGCACGAAGGCGAGGCGGTCGACATCGAGGCCGAGATGGAGCTGCTCGACCCGGGCACCGACGAGGTCGGCCAGGTGGCCGAGGCGTTCGGCACCGCGCAACGCACCGCGATCCTGGCCACCATGGCCGAGGTCCGGGCGCGCGACGGCATCAACAACGTCTTCCTCGACATCGCCCACCGCAGCCAGGTCGTGGTGCACCGGCAGCTGGAAGTGCTCGACGTGGCCGAGGCCAAACAGGACGATCCCGAGCACCTGGAACTGCTGTTCCAGCTCGATCACCTGGCCACGCACGCCCGGCGCAACGCGGAGAACCTGCTGATCCTGGCCGGGGGCCAGCCGGGCCGGAAATGGCGGCAGCCGGTGTCGCTCGAGGACATCGTGCGCAGCGCGGTGTCCGAAACCGAGGACTTCACCCGGGTCAGCGCGATCCGGCTGCCGGATGTGCGGGTGCTGGGCGGGGTCGTGGCCGACCTCATCCACCTGCTGGCCGAGCTGGTGGAGAACGCGACCTCCTTCTCGCCGCCGGACTCCGTGGTTTCGGTGCACGGCAACCTGGTCGGCAAGGGCGTGGTGGTCGAGGTCGACGACCAGGGCCTTGGCATCGAGCCCGACGAACGCGAAATGTTCAACGACCGGCTGCACAATCCGCCCGACTTCCAGGAAATGGCGCTGGCCGGCCAGCGCCGGCTGGGCCTGTTCGTGGTCGGCCAACTGGCCAAGCGGCACGGGATCACGGTGACCCTGCTGGATTCGGCCTACGGCGGCATCAAGGCGATCGTGCTGATCCCCACCGACGTCATCGACACCGACCCCACGACACCGCCGGTCGGCGAACTCGAACAGGAGTTGCTGCGCCGGGGTGGCCGGCACCACCGCAAGCCCCGCTTCGTGCCGCAGCCGGCCGAGGATCCGGTGCCCCGGCGCCCGGACGCGACCGCCAACCTGCTGGAGCAGTGGCCGGTGGACGAACCCGATGACACGACGATGTCGCTGCCCGCGTTCAGGCAGAGCGTGGAGCATTTCGACGCCCCCGAACCACCGGCCGCACCACCGGCCGCACCGCCGGTCCGGGCGTCACGGTCCCGGCGCCGGGCGCTGCCCAAACGCAAGCGGCTGGCCAATCTGGCACCGCAACTGCAGGTCGACCCGACGGACCCCACCGCGGAGACCACCCGAACCGAACGCGGTTCCGGCAGGCTGCGCGATCCGGAGGACGCACGCAGGTCCATGTCTTCCTTCCAACGGGGAACGCGTCAGGGACGTGGCACCCCGGGTCAACACAACGAATGAACACGATGGGTCAGGGCATGAACGACGATGTGGTGGTCAAGGCCAAGGGACACGGCCTGAACTGGCTGCTCGACGATTTGATCAAGAGGCTGGCCGGGGCGGAGAGCGTGGTCGTGCTCTCCGCCGACGGCCTGCTGCTCGCCCGGTCCGAGGAATTGGTGCGAGACGACGCCGAGCACCTGGCCGCCATGGCATCGGCCTTCCGCAGCCTGGCGCGTGGTGTGGGCACGCAGTTCGACAAGGGCGTCGTGCAGCAGACGGTGGTCGAGCTGGAATTCGGCTTCCTGGTGGTGACCGAGGCCGGCGAGGGCGCCTGCCTGGCCCTGCTGGCTTCCGAACACGCGGACCTGGGCATGGTCGCCTACGAACTGAACGTCGTCGTGCAACAGGTCGGGCCGGCGCTGTCGGTCCAGCCCCGGCCGCAGCCCGCCGATCTGCGGATACCGCACGCGCCATGAGGCATCAGGACGGCGATCCCTGGCAGGACGACGATCCCGGGCCGTTGGTTCGTCCGTTCGCGATCACCCGGGGCCGCGCCGGGCGCAACCTGCACAACCTCGACATGATCAGCCTGGTGGTGGCGGTGCGGCCCGCCGCGGAGGTCGCCACCCTGGACCGGGAGTACGCGGAGATCCTGCGTATGTGCCATCGAAGGCCGTTGTCCATCGCGGAGATCGCGGCGGCGCTGGATCTGCTGATGGCTGCGGTCAAGGTGCTGGTCAGCGATCTGATCGACTCGGGACACCTCATCGTCCGGTCGGCGCCGCCCGCGGCGGGCCGGCCCAACCTCGAACTTCTGCAGGCGGTACTGGATGGTATTCGCAAAATCTGATTACGGTGACCCGGATATGGCCGGCGTGCAAGCGGTCAAGCTGCTGATCGCCGGAGGCTTCGGCGTCGGCAAGACGACTTTGGTCGGCGCGGTCAGTGAGATCACCCCGCTGCGCACCGAGGAGCGGCTGTCCGTGACCGGTGCCTCGGTCGACGACATCAGTGGGGTGGAAGGAAAAACCACCACCACGGTGGCCCTGGACTTCGGCCGGATCACGATCAACCCGGAGGTGGTGCTGTACCTGTTCGGCACTCCTGGACAGGATCGCTTCTGGTTCATGTGGAAGGAGCTGTCGGTCGGGACTCTTGGCGCGGTGGTGCTGGCCGACACGCGCCGGCTGGAGGACAGTTTCGCCGCGGTGGACTTCTTCGAGTCCCGTGAGATCCCGTTCATCGTCGCGGTGAACTGCTTCGACGGCGCGGAGATCTACGACGAGGACGAAGTCCGTGGCGCGCTGGACATCCCGATACACGTTCCGGTGCAACTGTGCGATGTGCGCCAGCACGATTCCGCCAAGCTGGTGCTGGTGCGGCTGCTGGAACACCTGATCGCCACCGAGATGGCGAACCTCGCCCCCCGTCGCTGACTCGGCGGCAGACTTCGCCGGCACCTACCCGGGTGCCGGCGAAGTCGTTTGCCTGCTGAGGTTTCAGCCGGCGCCGTGCAGCGCGTGCACGAAATCCGTCCAGGCGCCGATCTGCGAGTCACCCCAGCCGGTGCGGCCGGCGTGCTCCCAGCGGGCGAGGCTGATTCCGAAGAACGCGTTGGACCACGCGCTCCAGTTGTTCGACGCGGTCACCGTGCCGGTGATGTGGTAATCGCGGCCGGTGGAGTCGGTGAACGCGACCTCGTGGGCCAGCGGGTAGGCGGTGGCGCGATCCCACCGGGTGCGCACCGACGCCGCGTGGATCTCCCGCAGTTCACCGTTCGTCCAGATCCAGCCCCGGTTGGTGGCCTCGGCCATGCTGTCGTCGAAGGGGTAGAGCTCGCGCCAGATCGGATCGTGGCTCGGGTGTTCGACCCCCATCATGTGGAAGGCCAGATCGTCTCCGAAAACGCCGGTGAGCCAATGGATCGGGGGTGCGTCGCGGGGTTCCTCGGTGCGGTTCTCGCCCCAGGACCGGTCGCGCACGGTGTAACCGTCGATCTCGTAGGCCTTGCCGCGCAACAGAAGCGTGCCCTCGGTGCGCATGGCCTGGTCGAGGTGGCGGCCGCTGGGCAGCACGGCGGGCGGCATGATCGCGGTCAGGGTCACATCGAAAGCGTTGCGCCGCTGGGGATCGGAGTAACTGATATGGAATTTCTCCAGCGGCACAAGGCATCGAACCCGGTAGCCGCTGGGCAGCCGCAGGTCGTCGAAGTCGCCCTCGTCCAGCGGGCCGAAGTCCAGGTACTGCCGCATGTCGAACATTTCACTGGCCAGCGACGAACTTTTGACGCCCTCCCAGGCCCAGACCCCGCCGGTCAGCGTGCGCAGGGTCGGGTGCGCCCAGGCGTAGCACAGCGAGTGGATGTTCGCCTCGGGCACGCTGAAACCCATGAACTGGGTCTCGGTCAACGCCGGATCGGTCAGTCCGGCGTTGAGTTCGCGGTGCAGAAGTTCGTCCTGCGGCGTGCACGTGCCGAATCCGGCGGGCTGGGCGTTCATGAAGAACGAGGTGTTGTTCGCCTCGGCGGTCATCGTGGCCCCGCCCGTCATTCCGCGGCCGCGACGGGCGCCAGCACCTCGACGGCGCCGCGGGTACCGTCCACCCGGATGCGTTGCCCGTCCCGGATTCGCTGGCTGCCGGTCTCGGTTCCGCACACGCACGGCAGGCCCAGTTCGCGGGCCACGATCGGTCCGTGGCTGAGCATTCCGCCGAAGTCGGTGACCACTCCGGCGGCCACCATGAACAGCGAAACCCAGCTGGGATCGGTGGTCTCGCAGACCAGGATGTCGCCTTCGGCCAGTTCGGTCGTGGCCGGATCGCGGACCACCCGCGCCCGCCCCTCCACCACGCCGTCGCTGGCCGCCACCCCGGAGATCACGGTGCCCGCGGGTGCGTCCTGGGTGGCGTCCTCGGTCGCCGGGATCAGCTCCGGCAGGCCTTCCCAGGCCTGCGGCAGCCGGAACCGGCACCGGTCCTCGTACTGCGCGCGCCGCTGCGCGACCAGGTCGCGGTGGTCGGTGTCGTCACGGGCGGCGATCTCGTCGTAGGTCAGGTGGAACACGTCCGCCGCGTCGTCGAGCCGCCCCCGCTGGACCAGGTCCGCGCCGATCCGGCGGGCGGCGGCCCGGGCCACGTCGAAGGTCACCAGATAGCCGGCCTTGCCCTGTTCGCGCAGGGCCAGGAAGCGCGCGGCGAGCGTGCTCAGCTTGTTGATGGGCAACCGCCGGAGCGGGGACACCGCGGCGGCCAGTTCGGTGGCCGCGGCCCGGCGCACCCGGGCCTGTTCGGCGCTGCGGTTGCGGGGCGATCGCGGGTCCTCGGCGGAAATGGCGCGGTAGTCCTGCAGCCGGGCCAGGATCGGGCTGGGGTCCTCGCGCCAGGACACACTGTGCAGCTGGCCCTCGTTGGGGCCGTGATATCCATGCCGGGCAAGGAAAGCGTCCAGATCGATCTGGTCGTGGGCCAGGCGCCACAGGTCGTTGGCGACCTCGTTCTCGTCCGAGCCGACGCCGGAGAGCAGCCGCGCCTCCAGACCGGGCACCGCGGCGGATTTGGTCATCGCGGCGAGCTGGTCGGCCAGTCCGGAGCTGACGAACGCGACCAGCAGGTGCATGATCATGATCTGCTGGAAGCGCTCGCGGGCGTCGGCCAGGGTGCGCAGGTTCTCCTCGACCGTCTGGCCGGGGATCAGCGGCAGCGTGCGTAACCGCCATTCGCGCAGCTGCGCGAACAGCCGGTCGTGCTTGCCGGGCAGCGAGATCACGGCCCGGGGCGCCTTGACCGCGATGACCGGGTACCGGCGCATCGAGTTCTCGTCGACCGTGCCGGGGCGCACGTAACCGAACAGCTGTTGTTCGATGGCGGTCGCCGAGGTGCCCGGAATGAACGCGGCGACCTTGCGGAACTGGTTGATGTTGGCGGCGGCCCGCCCGGCGAAGGCCGTCCAGAACTGGTCCTCGATGCGCTCGGGCACCGCCAGGTCCTGGGTGCCGAACACGCCCATGTCGCGGAACATCAACCGGAAGGACCGTTCCATCGGCACATGGATGAACGTGAAGCCCAGCGCGGTGGACACCCCCGGAAACGCCTCGGCGACGTTGCCGGTGGTCCAGGTGACCTCGGGATCGCAGGTCGAGTTGTCCAGCGGATCGGGTCGGGTGGGTGCGGTCGGCATCGAGCTGCTCCAATTCCTGGCCCGCCACGCCGCAGCGGCCAAGCATCGTTCGGTTTTGGGTTCCGGATCAGCGATCGTCAAGGATGGGGGCAAATGGTAGACCTGGCCAACTCTTGTTGTCGTGCAGGGGATCATTCGCAGGAGGGCGCTCATGGAAAATGTCGTCGCGGCCGCCCAAAGCAATCAGACAGTGTCTGGTTAAGGCTCATCGTCGCTGGTGAGATCACCGGAGTGGGTGGGCGCACTTGTTAGGCTCGCGGTCTCGGCGTCCGGAAGGAGAGCGCGGCAGTGGCTGGCAGGCGACGTGGCAGGCCGCCACAGTCCAACAGTTCCGACACCCGGGAGCTGATCATGCGCACCGCCCGCGAGGTGTTCAGTGAACGCGGCTACGAGCGCACCACGTTCCGGGAGATCGCCGAGCGGATCGGACTGACCCGGCCGGCCGTCAACCACTATTTCCCGGACAAGGAATCGCTCTACCAGGCGCTGTTCGGCTCGGCCCGGGACGTGGTGGTCCAGGCCGCGGTCGCCCGCGCCGGAGAGCAGGAGACCCTGGCCGGCCAGCTGGCCGCCTTCCTCGACGCGGCGACCCAGGTCGACTCGAAGGACCGGTCGTTCGCGAAGTTCATGGCGGCCTCGGTGCTCGACGGGTTCCGCCATCCGCAGTTGCAGGACAGCGCGCGGCGCCAGATCGACGAGGTCCGCGAGTTCCTGCGGCAGGCGCTGACCGCGGCGGTGGACCGGGGCGAGATACCGGCCGACATCGACCTGCCCGCGGTGGTCGAGATGCTCATCGCGGTGCTGTGGGGGATGGGCCTCTACGCCGGCTTCCTGGGCACCCACGACCAGTTGGAGTCCGTGGTCGCGGTGCTGTCCCGGCTCGTGGCGGGCGCGCTCTGGTAGCCCGCCGACGCCGTCAGCCCGCCGGATAACCTAACGTTGCTTGGTTTGTCTGAGCGCGGCCGGTGCCCCGGGTGCGCCACGGCCCGAGGAGATCCCTGACGATGGCACCGGCGGACGGCGTCGACCCGGCGGACATGCTGATCCTGGACGGCACGAGCACCCCGCCCGCGGCGGCGGTGGGCGGCAAGGCGGCAGGCATCGCCCGGATGGCCGCCGACGGGTTGCCGGTGCCGCCCGCGTTCGTGCTCGGCACCGGCAGCTGCCGGGAGTTCCTGGCCGAGGGCGAGGCCGTGCTTGACCGGCTGTGGCCGGGGGTGCGGGCCGGGATGGCTCATCTGGAGCGGGTGACCCGGCGCCGGTTCGGTGACCCGCGCTCGCCACTGCTGGTGTCCGTGCGCAGCGGCGCGCCCACGAGCATGCCCGGGATGATGGACACGGTGCTGAACCTGGGTTTCGACGACGGTGTCGAGCGCGGGCTGGCCCGGGCGGTGAGCCCGGAACACGCCCGGGACACCCGCCGCCGGTTCGAGCGGCAGTTCGGCGCCGTCGTGGGCGGCGCGAAGATCCCCGCCGACCCGTGGCGGCAACTGCGCACGGCCATCGCCGCGGTGTTCGGGTCCTGGCACTCGGCGCGGGCGGTGGCCTACCGCGCCCGCCACGGGCTGGACGAGCACGCGGGCACCGCGGTCACCGTGCAGGCCATGGTGTACGGCAACGCCGACGCGCGATCGGGCACCGGGGTGCTGTTCAGTCGCGATCCGGCCACCGGTGCGGCCGAGCCGTTGGGCGAGTGGCTGGCCGAGGCCCAGGGCGAGGACGTGGTGTCCGGCGACCGGTCGCCCCGGCCGTTGTCCGACCTGGCCGGCCTGCTGCCGGAGGTGCACGCACGGCTGCTGGAGCACGCGGCCTTCCTGGAGCGGCGACACCGGGACGTGCAGGACATCGAGTTCACGGTGGAACGCGGGCAGTTGTGGCTGTTGCAGACCCGGTCGGCCAAGCGGTCGCCGCGGGCGGCCATCCGGTTCGCCGCCGCGCTGGCCCGCGAGGGGGTGGTGCAGCCGGCCGAGGCGGTGCGCATGGTCTCGGCCGAGCAGGTGCGCGCGGCCATGCGCCCCGGCCTGTCCCCGACCCGCTCCTCGGCCCTCGACGTGCTCGCCCGCGGGCTGCCGGTCTGTCCCGGGGTCGGTTCCGGGGTGTTGGTCACCGACCCGGACGAGGCGGAAGCCCGGGCGGCGCGGGGGGAATCGGTGGTGCTGGCCCGCCGCACCACCAGCCCGCACGACCTGCCCGGCATGCTGGCCGCCACCGCGATCGTGACCGAGGTGGGCGGGGCGACCTCGCACGCCGCCGTGGTCAGCCGGGAACTCGGGGTGCCCTGTGTGGTGGGCTGCGGCGAGGGCAGCCTGCACGGCCACGCGGACGCGCTGGTCACGGTGTGCGGCGACACCGGCGAGGTGGTGCGGGGCACCGTGCCACTGGCTCCGGCGCTGGCCGAGGACAGCGACCCCGACCTGCGGGAGCTGACCCGCTGGGCCCGGCAGGTGTCGCCGCTGCAGGTGTGGCGGCCCGGCGAGGGGCCGGCCGGCGCGCGCGCCGATGTGGCCCTGGCTACGGCCGAACAGATCCGAATGGCGCTGTCGTCGGGAGTTCGCGCGGTGGTGACCGAACACCCGTTGCCGGTACTTTTGACAGCCGTGGCGTTCAATTCGAAATAACGTCACCCGGTCGGGGTTGATCGCCGAACGAGATCGCGTTCGAAGTGGCCGCGCGCTCGGTGGAGCTGCGGTGATGGAGGCCCTAAATTGACGCAGAGGTAAATTCGAGTGCCGCTTCCGGAGTCGTGCGCGGCCTTTCCGAAAAACACCGCCGGGTAGCATCCGATGTTGTTCGGTTACGTTTTGCGCGCGGGCCGGGGGAGGTGGTCGTCAGTGGTCCGGCCGAAAGTTCCGCTGCTCTCCCGGGAACAGGTGCTGCGCACGGCGATCGAGATCATCGACCGCGAGGGCCTCGAGGGCCTGAGCATCCGCAGGCTCGCCGCCGTCCTCGGCGTCAACGGCACCTCGCTGTACCACCACTTCACCAGCAAGCACGAGATCGTGGCCGGCGCCGCGGAACTCGCCCTGGCCGAGGCCCGGCCGGCCATCGCCCCGGGCACCGACTGGCAGCAGTGGCTGCCCGAGCACGCCCGCGGCCTGCGCCGGGCGCTGTGCGCCCACCCGGCGCTGCTGCCGGTCATGGCCCGGAGCCGGGCATCCGGCCCCGGCGCGCGGCGGCTGGACAGCATGGCCGAACGGATGATGGCCGAGGGCCTGCCCAGCGCCGCGGTGATGCCGTTGCTGGACGCGCTGGAGCTGTTCGCCATCGGCAGCGTCCTGCACGAGACCGACGCGGACGGGCCCGGGCCGTCGAGCGCGCCGGCCGGTGAGTATCCCGCGCTGGCCAAGGCGATGAGCGAGCGCGGACTGTCCGCCGACGAGATCTACGACCTGGTCACCAACAGCATCCTGGCCGCGATCGACGCCGCGGTGAAACGGCATCAGGCCCGCTGGCTGCCCACGGCCCGGCAGTCCGGCCCGCAACTGGCCACCGGCTGATCCGGTCCTCGGTCCGCGCCCGGTGTCCCTCACCGCGCTTGGGCGGCCTGGTTCGCGTACCGGGCCGTGACGGCCATCCAGCTCAGCAAACCCGACGCTGTCGTGCGCACTCCCTCGGCGTAGCGGGCCGCGGGGTCGGGCAGCGTCTCCGCGGCCTCGGTCAGGAAACTCAGCGTGGCCAGCTCCGCGTTGACCAGCTCCACGATCCGGGCCGCGGCCTGGCTTTCGGTCAGGCCGTCGTGGGTGGTCAGCGTCACCATCAGGTTGCAGCCGTTGCCGTGATCGCTTTCCCGCTGGTAGGCGAACAGATCATTGGCCCAGGCCATGGCGTGGTTGAGTCGCAGGGTCAGATCGGTGATCTCCGGCCGGGAGTGCAGCGACCCGTCCAGCCAGGCTCGGCCGGCCAGTTCGATCAGGGCTCCTGCGTAGAACATGCCACCGTTGTCGTTGCGGCAGGCCAGATATTCGGCCGTGCTGGGCACGGGCTGCGCCGACCACCGCCGCTCCCGTTCGGCCCGGGTGGCCGCGAGGTAGTCCAGGAAAACCTGGGCGGTCCGCGCCAGCCAGTGGTCCGGGGCGAGCGCTTGCGCCTCACTCCACAGCTCCCGCAGCACCGCCGCCATCGGCTCGGCGGCCACCTGAGCCTGCGTGGTCCGGCCGGCGAACACCTCGCCGATCAGCCAGGTGACCTGGCTGACGCGATCGTCCTGGTCGGCGCCCCAGATCTCGTCGAGGAAATTGTCCAGGCACCACATGTGCGTCAGCAGCCGGTTGGCCAGCCAGAGATCCGGGTAGTCGGCGTCCGGCCACATCCGGGCGTGGACTTCGGCGTACCGGTGACTGAGGAACCGTTCGGTGAGCTCGTCCGCGTCGGCGCACCGCGAGAACAGGCCCTGCTGCCGGATCCAGCGGTCGGTATCGATGTGGAGTTGCTCCCGGCGGGCATGCACCCGGGCGGTGAACGGGCTGTAGATGACCAGCGCGTCCGCGGTCTCGCCGGGCCAGCACACCACCGGTGTCGCTTCAGTCGTCAATGCCATCGCGGGTCATCCGTTCCTCGCCGGCCTGCTGACTTCTCGACAAACGATGAAATGGTGTCCGCTCGTTGTCGCGTATTACCAGCGAGTTTTCAAGGAACATGATCACGGTACGATGATCTACGCAAACGCGGCCGATTGTCAACGCCCGCTGGAAGTTCGCGGTGACCGAGATCCGTTGCTGACGCCCGTGTCCACCCGCTCCGCGGCCCCGGTAATTTCATCGGCGTGAAGGTTGACCAGCGCTCTTTTCGACGATTTACCGGAAAGCTGTGGGCCGGAAAGGAATGGGGGTGAGAATGTGCTGAAAATTGCTGGTCAGGTTCGCGGCGCGGCGCTCGGTCGCATCGTGTTCACCACCACCATCCCGCCGCGCGTCACCGCGGTTCGTGGCACGGCCCGCTCGCCCGCCCCCGCGCGCCTGGCGTCAGCGTGACGAGCACGGCGGTGGACCACGCGCCGTTGCTCCGGCGGTCTCTACTGTCAACTGTCAAACATGATCTGTAATGCGGCGCTTATTTTCGTGAATTATATTGCGATTACGTCTTTCGACGCTTTCCGTGCGGCTGTATGCACGCTTTTCCGCTGGTCCATTCGGTCTGATATGTCCGTTTTGAGACAAGGCGAGACAGCCTTTGTCGCAACTGAGAATTTTCTGTGACACGGTGATCGAAATGCCCGTTGACGTGCCAAGCTGCGACTGGGCCGACCGTCCCACCGGATCAGTCGGCGCCGCGATCGAGAGGATGCGCATGTTATCCCGAGCGAGACGCGCAGGAATCACCTTCCTATTCATATTCCTTCTTGCCGCCACCGTCGCCTCATTCATGTCCGCGGTGCCGGCCGCGGCGTCGCCCGCGCCGTCGGCCCCCAGCTCGAATGCCGCCGCCGCGAACAGCACGGTGAAATCCACCTCGTCCACCAGCCCGGGTGTGCACCCCACCCGCCGCGCCTGCGCCCAGACCGACCAACCCGGTCTCGCGTCCTGCCTGGCCCTGGCCCGCACCGACGTGACCGGCGGCCGCGGCGTCCAGCCCAATGCCACCCCGTCCGGTTACGGCCCCACCGACCTGCAGAGCGCCTACGCGCTGCCCTCCGCGACCGCGGGCAGCGGCGCGACCGTCGCCCTGGTCGACGCGTTCGACTACCCGGACGCCGAATCCGAACTGGCCGTCTACCGCGCCCAGTACGGCCTGCCCGCGTGCACCAGCGACACCGGCTGTTTCAGCCGGGTGGACCAGCGCGGTGGCACCCAGTACCCGGCCCCCGACTCGGGCTGGCAGGAAGAGGAGGCGCTGGACCTGGACATGGTGTCGGCGGCCTGCCCGAACTGCCACATCGTGCTGGTCGAGGCCGATGACAACAGCCTGGACAACCTCGGCGCCGCGGTGAACGAGGCGGTGGCCCTTGGCGCCAAGTACGTGTCCAACAGCTACGGCGGCAGCGAGGACCCGTCGGAGACGGCGTCCGACGCGGCCTACTACGACCACCCGGGCGTGGCGGTCACCGCGAGCAGCGGCGACGAGGGCTACGGCGTGGAATACCCGGCGGCCTCGCCGGACGTGACCGCGGTCGGCGGCACCTCGCTGGTCGCCGACGCCGGCACCCGCGGCTGGGCGGAGAGCGCGTGGTCGGGCGCGGGCAGCGGATGCTCGGCCTACGAAGCCAAACCCAGCTTCCAGACCGACACCGGCTGCGCCAACCGCACTGAGGCCGACGTGTCCGCGGTCGCCGACCCGAACACCGGTGTGGCCGTGTACGTGCAGGGCGCCTGGCACGTGTTCGGCGGCACCAGCGTGGCCTCCCCGCTGATCGCGTCGATCTACGCGCTGGGCGGTGACCCGGTCGCCGGCACCTACCCGAACTCCTACCCCTACGCCGATTCCGGCGCCCTCAACGACGTCACGGTGGGCGCCAACGGCGCGTGCACCCCGACCTACCTGTGCGTCGCCGGCACCGGCTACGACGGGCCGACCGGCCTGGGCACGCCCAACGGCATCGACGCGTTCCGCAGTGGCCCGACCGGGGTGGTGTCCGGCACGGTCGCGCTGGCTTCGGGCGCCCCGGTGCCCGGAGTGCAGGTCGGCGCCGGTGACCGGTCGGCCACCACGGACGCGCAGGGCGCCTACTCGCTCACCGTGCCCACCGGGACCTACACGGTGACCGCGAGCAAGTTCGGTTACAGCACAGCGACCGTGAGCGGGGTGACTGTCGCGAGTGGACAGTCGGTGACCGAGAACCTCACCATCGCCGCGCAGCCGTTCGTCACGCTGTCCGGCCTCGTGCGGGACGGCTCGGGGCACGGCTGGCCGGTCTACGCGAAGGTGCAGATCGCCGGGCAGCCGACCACCGCGGTCTACACCGATCCGACGACCGGGCACTACGCGCTGAGCGTGCCCGCGGATTCGACCTACACGGTGCAGACCGATCCGCTCTATACCGGATACCAGGCGGATTCGCGCTCGGTCACCGTGGGCGCGGCCGATACGGGTCAGGACATCGCGGTCACGGTCGATCCCAGCACCTGCGCCGCCCCCGGCTACACCGACCAGTACACCGGAACCAGCCAGAGCTTCGACGGCGCGGCCGCGCCGGCCGGCTGGAGTGTGACCGATGGCGTGGGCAACGGGCAGACCTGGGCGTTCGCCGATGCCGGCGGCCGGGGCAACCGTACCGGCGGCTCGGGCGGCTTCGCCGTCATCGACAGCGACCACTACGGCTCCGGCAACTCCCAGGACAGCTCGCTGGTCAGCCCGGTGCTGGATTTCAGCACGGCGACCAATCCGACGGTCTCCTTCGCCACCGACTACTACGGCTTCACCGGTCAGACCGGCGCTGTGGAGTACACGGTGGACGGTGGTCAGACCTGGACCGCGGTGTGGCAGCACGGTGCGGACAGCATCACCGGGCCGTCCACCCAGTCGATCGCGCTGCCCGGCGCGGCCGGGAAAGCCGCGGTGCAGGTGCGCTTCCACTTCACCGCGGCCTGGGGCTACTGGTGGGAACTGGACAATGTGTTCGTCGGTGACCACAACTGCGTGGCCACCCCCGGCGGTCTGGTCACCGGGCACGTGTACGACCAGAACACCGGTGCCGGGGTGAACGGCGCCGTGATCACCAGCGCCGACCACACCGCGGACAGCGTGGTGAGCGCGGCCGATCCGGCGCAGGGCAACGGTTTCTTCTGGCTGTTCTCCTCGCTGACCGGCAGTCACCCGCTCACCGCCACCGCGGGCAACTACACCGCGTCCACCACCCCGGTGACCGTGGCGCCGAACTGGACGACACCGGCGACGCTGTCGCTGACCGCCGGACGGCTCACGGTCAACGTCACCTCGATTGACAAAACCGTGGCCTGGCAAGGAAACACGACCCAGAAGGTCAAGGTGACCAACACCGGTTCGGCCCCGGCCGCGGTGACCATCGGCCAACAGCCCGGCAGTTCGCCCGCCGCGGTCACCGGCGCGCCCGAACAGTCGGTCCCGGGCAGCTACACCCCCGGTCCGCTGGTGGGGCCGAAAGCGGCCGCACGTAAGGCGGCCGCGGCGATCCCGGCCACCCCGTCGGCCGCGCCGTGGCAGACCGTGGCCAACTACCCGACAACGGTGATGGACAACGGGGCCGCAGAGGTGAACGGCAAGATCTACTCGTTCACCGGAATCACCGGTTCCGCGTTCCTGGCGCACAACTACGTGTACGACCCGACCGCGCAGAGCTGGACCGCGATCGCCGACATCGGTACGCCCCGGGAGAAACCGGCGGTGGCGGCGCTGAACGGCAAGGTCTACGTGATCGGCGGCTGGGGCGCGGACGGCAATCCCGTTGCCACCACTGAGATCTACGACCCGTCCACCAACACCTGGTCGACCGGAGCGGCCAACCCGAAGCCGTACGCGGGCAGCGGGATCGCGGTGACCGGCGGCAAGATCTACCTGGTCGGCGGATGCGGCGCGGTCACCTGCGGGGTGAGCGACGTCGAGGTCTACGACCCGGTGGCCGGCACCTGGACCGCGGGGCCCGCGCTGCCCGCGGCCATTGCCTGGTCGGCCTGTGGTGGTATCTCGGGCACGTTGTACTGCGCCGGTGGCACCACCGACACCGCCGCCACCGCGGCCGGCTACTCGCTGAACCCGGCCACCGGGGTGTGGTCGCCGATCGCCGCGCTGCCGGAAACCCTGTGGGCCGGTGGAAGCACGGTGGCCGGCGGGCAACTGCTGATCTCCGGTGGAATCGGCAACGGCGTGCTGACCAACGCCGGGTATTCCTACGATCCGGCGACCAACGCGTGGACCGCGCTGCCCAACGCCAACAACACCCTCTACCGCGGCGCGAGTGCCTGCGGTTTCTACAAGATCGGCGGTTCGAGCGGCAGCTTCAACGCGACCAGCAGCGATGAACTGCTGCCCGGCTACGACAGTTGCGCGGAAACGGTCGACATCCCGTGGTTGTCCGCGTCGCCCGGCACGTTCACCGTCGCCCCGGGCGCGTCGGCGACGTTCACGGTGACGCTGAACTCGGACATCGCCGCGATCACCCAGCCGGGCAAGTTCACCGCGACCCTGGCGATCTCGTCGGCCACGCCGTACCCGGCCCCGGCGATCCCGGTGTCGCTGACGGTCAAACCGCCGTCCACGTGGGGTGAGGTGACCGGCACGATCGTCGGCGCGCTGTGCACCGGCGGCACCAGCCCGATCCCGGGAACGACCGTGCAGATCGACACCTGGACGGCGAGCTACACCCTGAAAACCGATGCGAACGGCCAATATCAGCTGTGGCTGGACTACCGGAACAACCCACTCACCCTGATCGTCGCGAAGGACGGCTGGCAGCCCCAGACCGCCCAGGTGAAGGTGGTGAAGCTGAAGACGGTGACCACTGATTTCACCCTGAAACCGGATTCCTGCTGATCCGGATCGGCTTGTCGTGATCTGGTGATCGTTGGGCGCGGCCCGGTTCCTCGTGGACCGGGCCGCGTTCCGCTCGGAGTGCGTAACCGGGCCGCCGCCCCGAACACCCTCGCGACGGTCGCGGCCGGGCGGTAGTCGATCGCTGGGCGGTTCGGGTGGTTGTCCGAACCACTGAATCGATACACACTACCGTGCCGCACAGCCGCGGCATATGTTGCACGTCGCAACATATTTCGTTTTCTCGGGCCCACAGCGAAGTGGAGTCGACGGTGCGAGAGTTACGTAGCTGGCCGCTGGCCTTGGCCGTGGTGACCGCGACGGCAGCCGCGCTGCTGGTCAGCGCCCCGTCCGGAGCCACCGCGGCCACCAACCCCAGCTGTCCCTGGGTGGGGCAGCATGCCAGTCCGGCGCAGCGATCCGCCGAGGTGCTGGCCCAGATGACCTTGGACGACAAGATCGGCATGGTGCACGGCGCCAGCGGATCGCCCTACGCGGGCCAGATCCCCGCCGTTCCCCGGCTCTGTGTGCCCGCGCTGAATCTCGAGGACGGGCCCGGCGGCGTCGGCGACGGGATGACCGGCGTGACCCAACTGCCCTCCCCGGTCTCGGTCGCCGCCAGCTGGGACACCTCGCTGGCGCAGGCGTACGGCGCGGTGATCGGCAACGAGCAGTGGGGCAAGGGCGCCAACGTCGACCTCGGCCCGACCGTCAACATCGTGCGCGATCCGCGCTGGGGCCGGGCTTTCGAGTCCTACGGTGAAGATCCTTATCTGGCCGGACAGGTCGGCGCGGCCGACATCCAGGGTGTGCAGGGCACGGGCGTCATGGCGCAGGTCAAGCACCTCGCGGTGTACAACCAGGAGACCAACCGCAACACCGCGGCCGACGACGCGATCGTCGATCCGCGCACCCTCAACGAGATCTACCTGCCGCAGTTCCAGGCCGCGGTGCAGCAGGGCGGCGCGTCCTCGGTGATGTGCTCCTACAGCACCATCAACGGCGTTCCGGCCTGCCAGAACGACTACACGCAGAACCAGGTGCTCAAGGACGAGTGGAACTTCCCCGGCTTCGTCACGTCCGACTGGGGCGCAACGCATTCCACCGTCGACTCCGCGAACAACGGCCTGGACATGCAGATGCCGGACGACTCCTACTTCGGCGCGCCGCTGAAGGCCGCGGTGCAGGCCGGTCAGGTGCCGATGTCCCGCCTGAACGACATGGTCACCCGGATCCTGACCGAGGAGTTCGGGTTCGGCCTGTTCGACCGCACGAACACCGGTTCACCGTCCACTGTGGTCACCAACGCCCAGCACGCCGCGGTCGCCAAGGACGCCGCCGAGGCGGGCACGGTGCTGCTGAAGAACACGAACTCGGTGCTGCCGCTGGACAATCGCACCAAGTCGATCGCGGTGATCGGGGACGACGCCGGACCGGACGCGCAGTCCTCCGGCGGCGGCAGCGCCGCGGTCAGCGCACCGTACGTGGTCACCCCCTACGACGGCATCGCCGCGCGGGCGGGCAAGAACGTGTCGGTCAAGTACGCGCAGGGCGCCAGCTCCACCTCCGGCCAACTGCCCGCGGTGCCCAGCAGCGCGTTCACCCCGTCCTCTGGCACCGGACCCGGTCTGACCGGCCAGTACTACAACAACATGACGCTGACCGGCGACCCGGTGCTCACCCGCACCGATCCGAACGTCGATTTCTCCTGGGGCGCCAATTCCGCGGTCTCACCGGGCACCGGCGTGAATTCCACGCAGTGGTCGGCGAAGTGGACCGGCGCCATCACCGCGCCGGCCACCGGCGCCTACACCTTCTCCCTGACCAGCGACGACGGCAGCCGGTTGTTCGTGGGCGGCCAGCAGATCATCGACAACTGGCGCGACCAGGGCGCGAACACCGAGACCGGCACGGTCACGCTGACCGCGGGCCAGTCGGTGCCGGTCGAGGTGGACTACTACCAGAACGGCGGCGACGACGTGGTGCACCTGGGCTGGCAGGTGCCCGGCGCGTCCTCGTTGCAGGACCAGGCGGTGGCGCTGGCCAAGTCCTCCGACGTGGCCGTGGTGTTCGCCAGTGACTTCGAGTCCGAGGGCTCGGACCTGTCCGGCATCGACCTGTCGGCCGACCAGAACTCGCTGATCAGCGCGGTGGCCGCGGCGAACCCGAACACCGTGGTGGTGCTCAACACCGGCTCCGCGGTCACCATGCCGTGGGTGAACTCGGTGCGCGGCGTGCTGGAGGCGTGGTATCCCGGCCAGGAGGACGGCAACGCCATCGCCTCGGTGTTGTTCGGCGACACCAACCCGTCCGGCAAACTTCCGGTCACCTTCCCCAGGAGCCTGGCCGATGTGCCCGCCTCGACCGCGGCCCAGTGGCCCGGAGTGAACGGACAGGTGCAGTACTCGGAGGGGCTGGACGTCGGATATCGTTGGTACGACGCGAAAAACATCGCGCCGCTGTTCGCCTTCGGCTCCGGGTTGTCCTACACGTCCTTCGCGTACTCCAACCTGCGGGTCGGCCCCGGTGATCTCGGGCCCAACGGCCAGGAGACGGTGACCGCCGACGTCACCAACACCGGCAGCCGCGCGGGTGCGGACGTGGCGCAGCTCTATCTCAGCGAGCCCGCCGCGGCCGGCGAGCCGCCGGAGCAGCTCAAGGGATTCCAGAAGGTGCAGCTGAATCCGGGCCAGACCAAGCAGGTCAGGTTCACCCTGAGCAGCCGCGATGTGTCCTATTGGGACAGTAACGCGCAGAACTGGACCACGGCGGCCGGAAAGTACCAGGTGATGCTGGGCGACGCCTCGGATCATCTGCCGCTCAAGGGTTCCTTCGCGGTCACCCGCACCACCGGGCCGCGCTGGACGACGGTGTCCGCGCCTGGCATCCAGGGCGCGGGCTCGACCGCCACGGTGACCGCGACCTACCACAACGGCAGCACCCTGGCGGTGCCCTTCGCCTCGCTGTCGCTGGCCGCGCCCACGGGCTGGCAGGTCACTCCGGCCCGGGGGAGCGCACCGAAACTGGTGGCGCCGGGCGGCACGACCACCGCGACCTGGCAGGTGCAGGCGCCGTCCGGCGCGGCGGCCGGGGCCTATCCGCTGACCGTGAGCACCCGCGCGCCGGGTCAGCAAACGGTGACCGGCACGGCCGATGTCGAGGTGCTCTATGCCTCGGTGCCCGCAGCGGCCAACAACACCGCGATCAGCGCGGACAGCGATCCAGCCGCGGCCAACTATGACGGCGGCGGATACAGCTATTCCGCCGAAGCCCTTGCCGCGGCGGGACTTTCGCCGGGCGCCACGGTCACCCACGGCGGACTGAGCTTCACCTGGCCTGACGCGGCCGCCGGAGCGCCGGACAACGTGGCCGCGGCCGGGCAGTCGATCGCGTTGTCCGGCACCGGAAACACGCTGGCCTTCCTCGGCGCCGGCGCGTTCGGCACCCAGGCCGCGCCGGTGACCGTGACCTACACCGACGGCACCACCTCCACCGGCACGGTGACCATGCCCGACTGGTACGCCAACGCGGCCACCGACGGCGACGAACTGGTGGCCACCACGGCGCACTGGAACATCCCGGCCGGCAGCACGCTGGATCCCAACCACCAGGTGAGCGTCTACTACAGCGCGATCCCGTTGACCGCAGGGAAGACCGTGGCGGCGGTTACCCTGCCGGAGAACGCGGATCTGCATCTGTTCGCTGCCGCGATCGGCTGAGCGAACAGCCCAAACCGGCCTCGGCAGACGTGCCGGGGCCGGTTTGCGCGGGTCGGCTACCGATCTTGCCGGGAAGGGAGCACGCTGACCGGTCTCCGCGGAAAGGACGCGCCATGCGCAAGCTCGTACTGATGATGGGGATCTCGCTGGACGGCCTGGTGGCGCGCCCCGGCAAGTACGGTGCGGGCGGCTGGGGCGTGCCACCGGAGGACCCGGCCCTCACTGCCCGCAAACTCGACTGGCTGCGGGAAGCGGACCTGCATCTGATGGGCCGCAATACTTATGAGGAGATGGCCGGGTTCTGGCCCACCTCCGAGGACGACTACGCCAAGCCGATGAACGAGCACCCCAAGGTCGTGTTCTCCCGCACGCTGACCAAGGCGGACTGGCCGGAGTCGACCATCGCCCGCGGGGCCTTGGCCGAGGAGATCGACGCCCTGAAACGCAAACCGGGCAAGGACATGATCGCCTGGGGCGGCGCCGCGTTCGCCCAATCCCTCGGCAGTCTGGACCTGATCGACGAATACCGGCTCGTGCACCAGCCGGTTGCCCTGGGCGACGGGAAGCCGTTGTTCGCCAAGCGCACCGCGCCGCTGGTCCTGGACCTGGTGGAGGCCAAGTCCTACGCCGACGGCGCGGTGCTGCACGTCTATCGCCGGAAGTCCGCCGATCAGGGCATCGGGCACGTGTAGTTGTTGTCCGTGGCCAGTTGCTTGGCCAGGGCCTCCGCGCCGGCCTTGGTCGGCGGCGTCGAGTTGCTGCCGAAGAAGTTCCGCCACGCCTGGTCGTAGTCGGCACTGAACGTCTGGTGCGATCCCTCCTCGACCCAGGTGCCCAGGGTGGGATCGGTGGTGTCGATGCCGAGTTCCTTGAACTTGGCCGAGTAGTTCACCGGGTAGGTGTGGTGCGCGACGTAGGTGTTGCCGTCGGCCGGCGGTGGGCCGAGGATCTGCTCGACCTCTTCCCGGTAGTTCGGGCCGCGTTCGTAGTCCAGCGTGTACTTGCTGTCGAGCTTCTTGTACAGCGCGGTCTGATCCTTGTCGTACTGCTTCCACGCCGCGTTGATGTTGTCCCGCGGATCGGGCTGCTTCCTGGGCGCCCTGGGTTTCGGCGTGACCGCCTTCGGTGCGGTGGCCGCCGCCGGAGCAGTGGTCGTGACGGCCTGCTCGACGTCGCCGGCCACCGTCTGCGCGGCCTTGCTGCCGCTGGACAGCGACTGTTTGATGGTGTTCCACAGTTGCTGCAACTGGTTCATCAGCGGTGTCAGCTTGGTCATCGAACCGATCAGCTGGCGCACCGTGTTGGCGATCTTCTGCATCCAGGCGACCACCTGCGCGGCCACCTTGCCGGCCAGCGCGGGAATGCTCGGCGGGAAGGCCAGTGCGGCCAAGCCCATCTGGATGATCTGCCCGATGGCCTGGGTGACCAGATCGCGGATCGTGTTGCGCACCGTGAGAACCAGCCCGCCGATCAGCTGGGTGGCGCTGCCGATGGTGTTGGCCGCGGTGGCGGACGCGGTGAGGTTGTCGATCTGCTGTTGGGCGTAACCACGGTAGTTGGTCGCGGCCTGGCCGGTCCAGTTCTGGGTGTCCTTGGTCAGCGAGCTCATCGCGGTGCTGCCGGCCTGACCGATCGAGCCGGACACGTTGTGCCAGGTGCCGCCGTAGGCGTTGACCTGGTTGGCGTCCCCGGCCAGCCAGTTCAGCGCGTCCTGCAGCGGTTTGATGTGCTCGATCAGGAAGTTCAGCCCGCAGGAGACCAGGGCCGAGACCGGATTGGTCAGCAGGTTGACCGCGTCCAGGCCGGTGCCCACCGCGGACAACCCCGACTCGATCCACGAGCCGGAACTGATGCCCTGGTGCAGGCTGGCCGCGTCGTCGACGATGTTCAGGCCGGAGTGCCAGGTCGTCGAGTCCTGTGTGGACGATACGAGCGGATTGCTGGATGCGGTGCTGGACAAGCTGGACGGGTTACCGGTGGAACTGCCGGTCAGGATGCCGGACAACAGGTCGGTCATGGCGTGCCCGCCTTGAACTTGCCGGTGTTGTTGTCTTCGGTGTTGTCGTAGTTCGCGGCCACCGTGTTCACCTGGGTCACCATCGAGTTGATCGTGCCGGCGGCCTGGGTGATGGTGGTGACGCCGGGCGAGGCCACCAATTTGACCAGTGCCGCGAACGCCGCGGAGACCGGCAGCTGGCCGTAGGCCCTGTCGCCCAGCGTCACCTGTTGGGCCGCGCCCAGCGCCTGGTTCAGTACGCCGGCCACCTGGCCGAGTACCCCGGCGTGGGTACGGAGTTCGTTGGTGAGCACCGTGTATCCGGCGGCGGTCCCGCCGGTGGGATTGGTCATCTTTCGTCGACCCCCTCCATGACCGAACTTGCGTTGTCATCGTCGGACCACACCGGCTCGGGCCGCCGCTGCGGCGGCCGGGCTCGGTGCGGAACCGGTTGTGCGGCAAACGATTGCGGTTGTGGCGCAAGCGGCTGCGGCGATGCGGGCTGTTGCTGGGCATAGGGTTGCGCTGCCACCGGCCGCTGCTGGGCAGAGGGTTGCGCCGCCGCGGGCGGCTGCTGCGCGGACCGGGACCACGCGGACGGAGGAGGCTCGGGGAACTTGGCGCTCAGTTCGCCCAGCACGGTCTCCTCCATGGCCGGATCGGAACCGATGGTGGTGCGCATCAGTTCGGCGACCTGACCGGCGATCCGGGCCTGGGCCCGGCGCATGGTGGCCAGCACGGTCGCGGCCAGCGCCGGACCGGGCGCGGACTCGGTGGCGCGTTCGGAGATGCGCAACCCGATCACCAGGCCGCCGGCGTCCACGGTCACGGTGATCAGCCCGTCCGGCGAGGATTCGGCCACCGACACCGCGGCCATGTCCTTGCCCAGTTGCTGGTAGCGGGCCGCGCTCGCCTCGGCGTCGGCCAGCCAGTTGTCCAGCATGGCCTCGGTGCGGCCGCCGTCGATATCGGCTGTGTCCATCGTGCTCACCTCGTTGCCGCTTGGCGCGCGTCCGCGGCCATACGCCGCAGTTCCGCGCGGATGTCGTTGTGGGACAACGGACTCACACTGCCCCACAGTTGATGTTCGTCCTGGGACACCCGGAACCGGCCGCGCGCGGTGTCGATCCAGTGCAGTTCCGCGCCGATCCGCCGCCAGCTGCGCGAGTGCGGGTGCCAGCGGGCCGACCCGGCCTGTCCGCTGCCGGAGACCCGGCGGAAATTCGTGGCCAGCCGGGCGGCCAGCCGTTCGTCCACCCCGGAATCGTCGAGCAGCGCGTCGATGTCGGCGTCGCTGAGCAGCGTGGGCGGTTCGGTCCAGGCGTCCGATGGGCGCGGCGGCACGATCCGCTCGAACACCCGGCGCACCGGGCGCAGCGGCAGGGTGAACGAGGGCACGTCGGCCGCGGCCACCACCGGTGGCAGGGCCAGCAGTTCGGGCACCGCGTCGTCGGAATCCAGTTCGGTCAGCCACACCAGGCGACCGGCGTCGTCCGGCGACTGGATGGCCAGCAGGGCCCGAGAATCGTCCAGCAGCACCACCGCGCCGGTGGACCGGCCACTAACGGCCAGCACCAGATCCAGCGCGCCGGTGGCCTCGCGCAGCAGCCGCACGAAGGTGGCGGCCACGCCGGTCGGTCCGTGCCGGTCGACCAAGCCGCGCGCGGCCAGCTGGTGGCGGGCGGCGCGGAACACCTGCTGGCGCTGGGCGTGGGTGTTGCCGTGGGTGGGCACGTCCAGCGGGAACGGCGGGGCCATCTCGGCGAACGCGCAGAGCAGGTCCAGTTCCAGTGGATGCACCGGAATCCCTTGTGTGGTCAGCGTTTCGGTCATGTCGCGCGCAGCCCATCGGCCGAGTCCGTATCGGCCTGCCGGTAGTTGGCGGCGGTCTGCTCGGCCTGGCTCACAAACGCGTCCAGGTTGGTCAGCGCGGTGTTCAGGTAGTTCAGCAGACCACCGTCGCCGGACAGGCGGTCGGTGAACTTCTCGGTCAGCCCCTGGCCGACCGGGCTGCTGCCCAGCTGGGCCTGGTAGTCCGGCGCGGTGAGCTGGTCGACCTGGTTGAACACCGCGGTCAGCTGCGCCCGCACGCCGTGCACGGCATCGGCGAACGCGGTCACCTGGCCCGGCCAGACCTGCCAGCCACCGCTCACCCCGGAGGACGGCGCGACCGCCGTCGGGGTGGCGGGAATGGCCGTCCCGGCAACCGGAGTAGCCGTCGGGCCAGCGGATGTCGCCGTGGTGGCAACGGAAGTGGTTGTCGCTTCGACCGGAATGGCCGCCGGGACAACGGAAATAGGAGTGCTGTCGGTCATCGTCGCGGTCCCCTCAGCTGGTTGCGGTCAGCCCGATCACCGGGGCGACGGCCTTGAGCCCGGTGGTGAACGGTTCGTCCTCGAACGGAATCCGGCGCTTGTGCTCGCCGTCGCCCGCGTTGCGCGAACCCTGACCGGCCGCGCCGCTCGCGCCGCCACCGGACATCATCGGTTCGCCCCCGCCGACCTCTTCCATGACCGAGGACCCGCCCCGGCCGGACAGTCCGGCCGCCTCGCCGGCCGCGTTGGCCGCCGCCTTGCGGTCCGCGCCCGCTTCGGCGCCCGCCTCCAGCAGGCCGCTCATACCGCTGCCGCCCAGTCCGCTGGTTCCCTTGCCGCCCAGGCTTTTCAGCATCGATCCGAGGCCGCTGCCGCCCAGTCCGCCGCCCGAGCCGCCGCCTCCGGTCAGCGCGTCCCAGCGCGCCTGCGGGTCGTCGGCGAAGGCGGGCATGCTGCTGGAACCGAGGCCGAATCCCAGGGCCGGTGCGGCGAGCAGCGCCGCCCCGCCGACCACGGCCGCGGTGTCGAACAGACCGGAAGTGTCCGAAGTGGACGTCCCGGTCCCGGTCGAGCCGGTGCCGCTGGAGCTGTTGGCACCGCTCGGCCCGGGTGCGGTGAAGACCGGGGTGGCCGAGTCGATGGTCACCGCGGCCTGCTCGTAGCGCTGCATGGTCTGCACCGCCTGGGTTTTCAGTGCGGTCTGGTCCGCGTTCGCGCCGAACACGCTGGTCAGGCCGCCGATCAGGGCTCCGGTGCCGGCGCCGACCGGGCCCGCGGTGGCCGCGCCGGCCGAGGCCCCATCCGCCGCGGTCTGGTAGCCGGACCAGAAACTGCTGGCCGGTGAGCCGGGCATGGTGGCCTGGGCCGAGCGCAGCGCCCCCGCCGCGTCCTCGATCGACTCGGCCAGGTTGCTCGTGGTCTGCCCGACCGCGCTGAGCCAGCCGGTATTGATGGACACCGCGCTGGACGCCTGGCCGGCCGCATCACCCTGCCAGTAGGCCATCAGCGTGGTCAGCGACCGCTGCAGGTCGTCTGCGGTCTGGGTGATCGACACGCCGTGCGCGCGCCACTGCTCGGCCACCGACACCACCTGGCTCGGGTCGGCCGGGGTGGCCACCATGCTGACCAGGGTGGGCAGATCGTAGGAGTCCCAGTTCACGCCACCAGTGAGGTAACGGTCTCCCGATCGCTTGTCCGGGCTCAGCTTCTGGTCCGCCGTGGAGGTGCGGTCCAGGGCGGTCCTGATGTCGGTGAAGATCGCCGTGAGTGTGTTGACAATGGAATTCTGGGCAGCGGAATACTCCGCATCGAATTCGCCCATGATCGACCTTTCCCCTCGCGCTCAGTGGGACGATTCGGTTGCCGGGGTGGGAAAGTCTGGCTTGCCTCGAGGTGCTAGACGGCGGTCATGGCGAAATCGATCGACGCATTTATGTGACCTGTGTCACATGGGAGAACCGGCCACATGTTGATCCACCAGCGCCAGCAATGCCCGCACCGCCGCGCTCGGCCGCCGGGTGCTGGACGTGGCCACCGACACCGGCCAGCGGGGCTCGGCGTCCAGTAGTGGCAGCATCAGCACATCCGGTCCCAGATCCAGGTCCAGCTCGGGAATCAGTGCCACACCAAGACCTTGGCGCACGTAGTCGGCCACGGTCGGCAGGTTCGCCACCTCCAGGGTCACCTGCCGGGCGATGCCCGCGGCGGCGAACGCGCGATCGGCCACCACGCGATTTCCGTAGCCTGGCGGGGAATCCACGAACGGCTCGCCGGCCAGCAGTGCCATCGGCACACCGTCCATTCCGGACAAGGGGTGCCCGGCCGGCAGCACGAGGCGCATCGGCACGCTGCCCAGTTCACGCGCGGTCAGCCCGGCCGGCGGGCGGCCGATCACGGACAGGAACGCCACGTCCAGGCTGCCCGCCAGCAACTGCTGGGCCAGCCCGCCCGAACCGCTCGGCGCGGCCCGCAGCCGCAGCGTCACCCGGGGATAGCGGGCGTGGAAGTCGCCGAGCAGGGCGGGCAGATCGACGAGGCCGTGCGCGGTCATGGTGCCGATGTCCAGCGTGCCGAGCAGTCCCTCCTCGGCGCTGACCACCGCCTCGCGCGCCTCCTGCGCCGCGTCCAGCACCGCCCGGGCGCGGGGCAGCAGCGCCGCGCCCGCGTCGGACAGCTCGACCTTCTGGGTGGACCGCTCGAACAGCGTCACGCCCAGTTCCCGCTCCAGCGACCGGATCGCCGCCGACACGCCGGACTGCACCACGTGCAGCCGGGCCGAGGCGCGGGTGAAGTTCAGCTCGTCGGCGACCGCGAGGAAGTATTCGAGGTGGCGCAGCTCCATCCGAGCATTATCGCTGATCGTGCTGAAGCTCAGCAGGAGATTTCGTTGGACGTGCTCAAGATCCCGACGCACCATGGACAGTGACAGATCCGCCCAGCTCAGGAGTGGAAATGACCACGACCAGCCAGCCCGTCCGCCCGCTCGCGCCCATGGTGTCCACCGGGCGCGGGGTACTCGGCCACGCGCGCGGCTTCTGGGTGATCGCATTCGCGTTCGTGGTCGCCATGGCCTACTCCACCGTGCCGACCCCGCTGTATTCGCTGTACGAGAAGCGGGACGGGTTCGCCGCGTTCACCGTCACCCTGGTGTTCGCCGCCTACGCGGTCGGGGTCGCGCTGAGCCTGTTCCTGGCCGGGCACGTCAGCGACTGGTTCGGGCGGCGGCGGGTGCTGTTGCCCGCGTTGCTGGTGCAGGTGGTCTCCGCGGTGCTGTTCCTGGTCTGGCCCGAGTTGCCCGGCTTGGTGATCGCGCGGGTGCTCACCGGGGTCGGCGTCGGCCTGATCACCGCGACCGCCACCGCGCACCTGTCCGAGCTGCACGCCGCCGCGCGGCCGAACGCCTCGCGGACCCGGGCCGAACTGGTGTCCACCGCGGCCAACATGGGCGGTCTCGGCCTGGGGCCGCTGGTGTCCGGCTTCCTCGCGCAGTTCGTCACGGGCCCACTGACCACGCCCTACCTGGTGTTCATCGGGTTGCTGCTGGTTGCCGCGATCGGCGTGGCGTTGGTGCCGGAAACCGTTGAGCTGGCCGAAGAACGGCCCGCCTACCGGCCGCAGCGGGTGCGGGTGCCCGGCGACGCGCGGGCCCGGTTCGTCGCGGCCGCGCTGGGCACGGTGATCGGGTTCGCGGTGTTCGGCATGTTCACCTCGCTGGCGCCGGTGTTCGTCGCCGGGACCATGCACGTGACCTCGCATGTGGTGGCCGGAGTGGTGGGCAGCCTGGCCTTCCTGGCCGCGGCGGGGATGCAGTTGGTGTTCGGGCGGGCCACGACGCGGACCCAGTTGAGCGGGGGACTGGGGCTGCTGGTGCTCGGGCTGGTGCCAGTGGTGGTGTCGCTGTTCGTGGCGAGCCTGCCGCTGTTCTTCGTCGGCGGGGTGCTGGCCGGCGGCGGGGTCGGGATGTTGTTCAAGGGCGCGGTGACCACGGTGGCCGGGCTGGCCGAGGCCGGGTCGCGCGGCGAGGCGTTGGCCGGGTTGTTCCTGGCCGCGTACATCGGGCTGGCGATCCCGGTGATCGCGCTGGGGCTGGTGGTGCAAAGCGTGCCCGCAACATTCGCGGTACTGGGATTCGCGGTCCTGGTGGCCGTGGTGGGGGCGGCGGTCGCGCCGCGGTTGGTGCGGCGCTGAGGCGGATCGGCGCCGGGCCGAATTGACGCAGGTGGGGTGGCCGGTTGTGGACCAAACCGGCCGAATTCGTTGACGTGACCGCCATCCGGCACGGAGGCTACTCAGCGCATGTAACGTTTCAACCTGCCAAGGGGCGTGTCATGGGCTCATCGCGGAGCCGGTTCGGTCCAGGAAGCGCGCGTCGCGCGGTCGTCGGGCTCGGGGTGGCGCTCACGCTCGTGTTACCGGCCATCCCGGCACCGGCCGCCACTCCGGCGAGCCCTGGTGCGAGTCAGCCGTGGCAGGCCTACAACTTCTCCCCGGCCGGCCGGACCGTCACGCCGGTCGCGGTGAACCGCACCACCGGCACCGTCACCGGCACGGACACCCTGCCGCACAACGGTTCGGCCACGCTGACCGGCGCGGGTTCCTCGGCCACGCTGGACTTCGGCAAGGAGGTCGGCGGGCTGGTCAGCCTGCACTTCGGCTCGGCTGACACCGCCGGGCAGCGGCTGGGCGTCGCGTTCACCGAGTCCAGTGAGTTCATCGGCACCACCAGCGACGCCAGCAACGGCGGCGGTGGCGCGGACGGTGCGCTGACCGCGAACGTCAGCCCGAACACCACCTGGACCCAGCCCACGGCCCAGCTCCGCGGCGGATTCCGGTATCTGACGCTGTTCGCGCAGAGCGCGGGGCCGATCAGCCTGGACCACGTGTCGCTGTCCATCAGCTTCGATCCGGCCGCGACCAACCTGCGCGACTACGCCAACTACTTCTACTCCAGCGATCCGACGCTCAACCGGATCTGGTACGCCGGGGCCTACACCGTGCAGACCAACACCATCGCGCCCACCCAGGGCCGGGTCTGGGGTCCGCCGGCCACCGGCTGGGACAACAGCGGCACCGTGGGCGCCGGCGACTCGGTGCTGGTCGACGGGGCCAAGCGGGACCGGACGGTGTGGCCGGGCGACCTGGGGGTCTCGGTGCCGACCGAGTTCGCCTCGCTGGGCGAGCTGACCCCGACCCGCAACGCGCTGACCACGCTCTACCAGCACCAGGCGGCAAGCGGCGAGATGCCCTACGCCGGTCCTGAGGTCAACTTCTACGGCTCGGACACCTACCACCTGTGGTCGCTGATCGGCACCGCCAACTACGTGCAGTACAGCCAGGACACCGCCTGGTTGACCGGAATCTGGGCGCAGTACCGGAAGGCTCTGCAATTCTCGCTGTCGAAAGTCGGCAGCGACGGGCTGATGTCGGTCACCGGCACGGCCGACTGGGCGCGCGGCGACCAGGGCGGGGCGAACATCGAGGCGAACGCCTTGCTGTACAAGGCTTTGCTCACCGGTGCGCAGCTGGCTCAGGCGGAGAACGACGCCAGTGACGCGACCTCCTGGACGCAGACCGCGGCCAAGCTCAAGTCCGCCGCCAACGCGCAACTCTGGGACGACGCGGCGGGGGAGTACCGGGACAACCCGGCCAGCAATCTGCATCCGCAGGATGGCAACTCACTGGCCGTCTGGTACGGCCTGACCGACTCCGACACCAAGGCCCAGCGGATCAGCGCCGCGCTGACCACCGACTGGAATGCTTACGGAGCAACGACTCCGGAGAACGGCGGACAGATCTCCACCTTCCCCGGCTCCATGGAACTGCAGGCCCACCTGCAGGCCGGGGACGCCACCCGCGCGCTGGAGCTGATGCGCACCGAGTGGGGCTACATGCTCAACTCCCCGCTGGGCACCGGCAGCACGTTCTGGGAGGGCTACCTGGCCAACGGACAGCTCGGCTACGGCGGCGCGTACATGAGCAACGCGCACGGCTGGGCCACCGGTCCGACTTCGGCGCTGAGCTTCTACGTGCTGGGCATCCGACCGCAGTCGTTGACCGGCGGCTACCTGGTTGCCCCGGAACCCGGTGACCTGTCCAGCGTGCAGGGGTCACTGGCCACGCCGAAGGGCGACATCAAGCTGTCCTGGCAGCACCAGGCCGACCAGGGCCGGTTCACCGAAACCCTGGACGCACCGGCGAAAGCGGTCAGCGAGGTGGACGTGCCCACCTTCGGCGACCGGACCCAGGTGCGGGTGAACGGGCAGCTGGTCTGGGACGGCGCGCGCGGGCTGGCCGACGGCGCGCACCTGGCCGGGTCGAACGTGGTGCTGAACGGGATGTCCGGGCACGCGGTGATCAATGGCCAGGCCATCGGGCATGCGAACGGCACGCTGTCCGCGTCGCTCACCTCCAGCATCACGGATCCGGTGCGGCCCAACACGAACGTCACCATTCCGGTGACGGTCTCGGCGACCGGGGACCAGCCGGTGCGCGGCACGGTGTCCGCCCAGCTGCCCAGCGGCTGGACCGGCACGCCGGCCTCGTTCACGCTCAATCCCCAGGCGGGCAACACAAGTACGGTGGTCCAGGTCGGCGCGCACGCTCCGGCGATCGTGACCAGCGGGCCGCTGACCGTGCCGTTGACCGCGAGCGCGGGCAAACTCGCCGCGCACACCTCGGCCGCGCTGACCGTGTTCGGGGACTGGGCTTCGGGCACGACGGCGGCCGGGTCCAGTGAGGCGGGCAGCAACGTCTACCAGGGCCAGGTGCGCACCTACTACGCCGGCAACGCCATCGACGACAATCCACAGACCTTCTGGAACGACGCCACGCCCGGCGTTTTCCCGGACACGCTCACCGTGACCGCCCCGGCTCCGGTGACCCTGCACGGGGTCGGCTTCGAGTCCGTTGTGGATGGTGTGCCGACCGATTTCACCGTGCAGACCTGGGACGGCAGCCAGTGGGTGACCAGTGCGACGGTGACCGGGAATTCGGCGCTGTCGCGCTGGATTCCGTTCGACGCACCAGTCACCACCAACCAGGTGCGCGTGGTGATCACCGCCTCGCAGACGCAGAACGGCAACTACAGCCGGATCGCCGAACTGACCCCCTGACCCGGTTTTCGCCGACAAGATGAGGTGTTCTTCGATGTCGTTGTCCTCGCGTGCCCGCGCGGCCGCGCTGGTGTTCGCCGGGTTGGCCGCCGTGGCGGTGGCCACCGTGCCGAGTGCCTCGGCCGCACCGGCCGGTGGGCCGGGTGTGAATCCATGGCAGGTGGCCAACTATCAGCCACAACCCGGGAATTGGCGGCCCTATGTGCTGTCTCCGAGCGGGCACACCGTCCGGCCGACGGCCGTGCAGGCGGTGTATCCGAGGGGCGGGCAGGTCAGCGGTGATCCGAAAGCTGCGCTGGGTAATGGTTCCGGTCGATCGGTGCGGTTGACCAGCACGGGTGATCGGACGGTTTCGCCCTTGCTGGTGCTGGATTTCGGGAAGGACGTGGGCGGGCAGATCCAGTTGCACGTGACCGGCGCGTCGGCCACCCGGCCGCAGCTGCACGTGTGCTTCAGCGAGTCGCTGTCCCAGATGGCGTTGCAGCCAGGCGACAACAATGGCGAGGGGGCGCTCGCGCCCGGCTGCGACACGGCCAACATCTGGTCCGGCTATCCCGGCCTGCGGTACACCTCCGACGCGGACAGCCACACCATGCCGCTGGCCGGTGCGACCCTGCCGACCACGCTGACCGACCCGAACATCCGGGGCGGCTTCCGGTACGCCACGATCTTCCTGGACGGCCCCGGATACGTTGACCTCAACGGGGTTTCGCTCGACTTCGGCGCGGCGCCCGCGCAGGCCGATCCGGCGAACTACGCCGGCTGGTTCCTGTCCAGCGACAACGCGCTGAACAAGATCTGGTACGCCGGTGCGTACACCGTGCAGCTGGACACCTGGCAGTCCGGCACGGCGAAGAGCTGGCCCTACGCCGACGGCGAGGCCGACCACGCCAACGCCCAGGTGCCCTACGCCAACCCGAACCAGGAGGTCATCTTCGACGGGGCCAAGCGGGACCGGATCGTCTGGCAGGGCGACCTGTCCGTGCAGGCGCCGGTGACCTACCTGACCACCGACGACGTGACCGCGGTGGACAACTCGCTGTCCTCGCTGGCCTCCCAGCAGCTGCCCGACGGTTACGTACCCGCGGAAAGCCTGGTGGGGCAACACAATCTGGGCGAGGAACGCAGCTACGGCGAGTACGTCACCTGGTTCGTCGACAACATGTACGAACACTGGCTCTACACCGGCGATCGCAGCTACCTCCAGCAGTGGTGGCCCGCGTTGCAGGCGGCGACGGCCTGGCTGGAATCGGTGCGCACCGAGGATGGGACGGGGCTGATCGCGTTCGGCCGGTCCGGTTCGTGTGGGCACTACGGGTACAGCGACTGTGGCCACGAAACGTATGTGAACGCGCTCTACGACCGCAACCTGGGGCAGCTGTCCTCGATGGCGACGGCCCTTGGCCAGACCGCGTCGGCGCAGACCTACGCGAGCACCGCGGCCACCCTGAAGGCCACGATCAACAACGAGCTGTGGGACCCGACGGTGGGCGCGTACAAGATGTCCACCGAGAACGCCACGCTCTACCCGCAGGACGCCAACGCCACCGCGGTGCTCACCGGCATCGCCTCGGCCGGCCAGGCCGACAGCGCCATGGCCTACCTCAAGGCGCACAACTGGAACACCTACGGCTCGCTGGACTTCTCGCCCAACCTGGTGGTCACCCCGGTGTACGAGCCGCTGCCGACCGGATTCGAGGTGAGCGCGCGGCTGGACCAGACCGGCACGGCGGCGCAACAGGACGCGCTGAGCCTGATGAGGACGTTCTGGGGTTACCAGTTGTCGCAGGATCCGGGCAGCACGTTCTGGGAGAAGGTCAACCAGCAGGGACAGCCCGGCATCGCCCAGTTCACCAGCCTGGCCCACGGCTGGGCGGCCGCGCCGACCACCACGCTGACCACCCAGGTGCTCGGAGTTTCGCCCACCGCGCCGGGATTCTCCGGTTACCAGGTGGCGCCGGAACCGGCCGGGTTGAGCTGGGCCCAGGGCGCGGTGCCCACGCCGCACGGCACGATCGACGCGTCCTGGACGCAGGCCGGGAACACGTTCACGCTGACCACGAACGCGCCGCGCGGCACCACCGGCACGCTGTCAGTTCCGCTGAGCGGTGATCGCGAGCTGGTGACGCTGGACGGGATTCCGGTGTGGCTCAACGGACACGCGGTCGGCGGGGCGCGGGTGCAGCGGACCGCGACCGGGGTGTCGGTGTCCGGAGTCGGTGCGGGACAACACGTGTTGCGCGCGATCGGGTGATGCACGGGGCGGAGGCCCATGTCGCGCTGATGACCGCGTGACATGGGTCTTCTCCTTTGGGTGGCTTTTCCTCTTGTCGCACGTCAGGGCGGTGGCGAGAGGTTAAATTGTGCCTCCTCGGTGATCAATGACGGACCGCGGAGGACAGCATGAGCAGGAAGCCGACCGGACGGGCACGGGAACTGGGCGCCACGTTGCGCAGATATCGCCTTGCGGCGGAGTGGACGGAGATCAACGCGGCGCGATCCCTGCGGTTGTCGGCCTGCCAGTTGTCCCGGATCGAGTCGGGGGAGCGCGGCATCTCGGACGTCAACGTGGCCCGGTGCCTGACGTTGTACGGCGTGGCCGTCGAGGAGATCAACGAAGTCCTTGCGGTGGCAAGGGAAGCCAACGACGGCTACCGCCTGAAGGCGCACAACGACAAGCTGCCTGACGAATTGCGCACGTTGATGCATCATGAGACGACCGCGTCTCATATCGATTTCTTTGAGCCTTCACTGATTCCTGGCCTCTTGCAGACCGAGGACTATGCGCGTGCACTGCTCCGCTGGGGCGGATTGTTCCCAGAAGATGGCATCGAGTTGCGAGTGCAGGCGAGGATGGAGCGGCAGCGACTGCTGCGCTGCGACCGCCGTCCGGTCATGCGGTTCTTCATCCATGAGACGGCACTGGCGCCGCAGATCTTCAGCTCGGAGATTATGGAGGAGCAACTGTTGCTGTTGATGCTTGCGTGCAACTGGCGAGACTGCGAGATCCGGCTCGTTCCCGCCGAGACCGTGCCGAACGGTGTGTTCGGTGGTCCGTTCATGTTCATGCGCTATGCCGACTACCACCCGGTCGCCTACGTCGAGAACATCCGGACCAGCGAGTTCATCGAAGACGCGACTGACCTGCGGGTGTATCGCTCAATCGTGAATCGACTGGCCAGTCTGGCGCTTCCCGAGGGAGAATCGAGGGAGAGACTTGCCGCGATGGCAACGTGACACGATGGAGGGCCGCATGACCGCGCAGCGCACGTGGCGTAAGAGCAGCTACAGCGGGATCAGCAACGGCAACTGTGTCGAGGTTGCCTGGCGCAAGAGTAGTTACAGCGGCGTAGGTAACGGCGACTGTGTTGAGGTTGCCGTTGCATCCGATCGGGTGGGGGTGCGGGATTCGAAGAACACCTCCGGGCCGACCCTGGCCTTCGGTCCGCGGACCTGGCGCAGCTTCCTGGCCACCACCAGGTAGCCGCTAGAACTTCCGGGTGAACGCCAGCGGCTTGCGCATCCGGATCAGCAACAGCAGCGGCACCAGCACGTACCAAGTGTTGAAGGCAAGGAACTTCACCGGGTTGTGCGTGCGGGTCGCAGCTTCGCCGAAGAACTCCACGCCGAACACCACGATGCCGGTCAGCGCCACGATCATGGTCGCGTAGATGACCGCGAACAGCTGGATCCAGTTGCGGCCGGTGATCAGGCAGGGCACCAGCACCAGGTAGAACGGCAGGTAGCAGAACGCGGACAGCCCGGTGATGATGCGCATCCAGGTCGGCGGGTGCATGAACAGCGGGTCGGCGTCGTGCGCGTACCAGTAGTTGGACTCCACGAAGAAGTCGGCCGAGGGGTGCGAGAAGTTCACCCCGATCGTCGGCAGCAGGTCGCTGATCACCGAGGTCACCGCGAACGCGCTGAACAGCACCGCGAAGAAGATGTCCCACCGGCGGTCACGCAAAGGCAGGTTCGGTGGGAGCTGGCTGGTCATGACCGCCGATCCTAATCGGATGAATCGGATATCCGCTGGCCAGTCGGGCGTCGGCGCGTCCTAGAGTTCTGGACATGAATGCGCTTGGGGTCTGTCTGCTGGTGTGCGCCGGGGTGTGCCTTGTCGTCTGGGTGTTGTCGCTGCTGACCCGGGAGTACTCCTGGGTGGACCGGATCTGGTCCATCATCCCGCTGGTCTACCTCGGAATCTTCGCTGGATTCGCCGGGTTCGGCGATGCCCGGCTGGACCTGATGTTCGGGCTGGTGATGTGCTGGGGCATCCGGCTGACCTTCAACTTCGCCCGCAAGGGCGGGTACGCCCGCGGTGGCGAGGACTATCGGTGGGTGGTGCTGCGCGAGCGGATGGCGCCCTGGCAGTTCCAGGTGTTCAACGCCGGATTCATTGTGGTGTACCAGAATCTGCTCCTGCTGCTGATCACGTTGCCCGCTTGGACCGCGCTGGATCACCGCACGCCGCTGGGCGTCGGGGATGTCATCGCGGCGGTCGTCTTCCTGGCCTTCCTCACCGGGGAGACCGTGGCCGATCAGCAGCAGTGGAACTTCCAGCAGTGGAAGAAGAGTGAGCTCGCCGCCGGCCGGGAGCCGGAGCGGCGGTTCGTGCGGACCGGGCTGTTCCGGTACTCCCGGCACCCGAACTTCTTCTTCGAGCAGGCGCAGTGGTGGGTGATCTTCGCGTTCGGCGCGATCGCGGCCCGGTCGGTGCTGCAGTGGACGGTGCTGGGTGCGTTCTTGCTCACCCTGCTGTTCGTCGGGTCGACCCGGTTCACCGAGACCATCAGCCGCGGCCGCTACCCCGAATACGCCGACTACCAGCGGGAAACCTCGGCCGTGATTCCGTGGCCGCCGCGTCGGGTAGCCACTGGCTGACCTGGGCGAACCGGCTGGATCGTCAACCAGTTTGTCAGTTCCGGTTGATAAGTTTATTGTTACTATCGTGAGGACGACCAAGACGATCTCACCGGAGACGGCCCGGGCCGCGGGAGACCTGCGGCTGTCGGTCGGCCGGATCGCGCGCAGGCTGCGTCAGTCGCACACCAGTGGCGATCTGAGCATGTCCGAGTCCAGCGTGTTGAGCCGGCTGGACCGGGAAGGCCTGGCCACGCCGGGGAAGCTGGCCGACTGTGAGCGGGTGCGTCCGCAGGCGATGGGCGTCACGCTGGCCGCGCTGGAGCAGCGCGGACTGGTGCGGCGCAGCCCGGACGCCGAGGACGGCCGCCGGGTGGTGATGACGGTGACCGAGGAGGGGCTAGCCGTGCTGCGTGATCGCAGACTGGAAAGCGTGCAGAAGCTCGGCCGCGCGATGGAGGACGAGTTCACCGCGGCCGAGCGCCGCAAGCTCGCTGCCGTGCTGCCGCTGCTGGACCGGTTGGCGGAGCGGCTGTGAGCGCGGCCAGAACCAGCACGGAACCCACGGACTCCGAGAAATACAAGTGGATCGCGCTGTCCAACACCACGCTGGGTGTGCTGATCGCGTCGATCGACGGCTCGATCGTGATCATCTCGCTGCCCGCGATCTTCCGCGGCATCGGGCTGGATCCGTTGGCACCGGGCAACATCAGCTACCTGCTCTGGATGATCCTGGGCTACCTGCTGGTGTCCGCCGTGCTGGTGGTGGCGCTGGGCCGGCTGGGCGACATGTTCGGCCGGGTCCGGATCTACAACGCCGGATTCGCGGTCTTCGCGGTCGCCTCCATCGCGCTGTCCCTTGATCCACTCAAGGGTGGCGCGGGAGCGCTGTGGCTGATTCTCTGGCGAGTGGTGCAGGCGTTCGGTGGCGCGATGCTGACCGGCAACTCGGCGGCCATCCTGACCGACGCGTTCCCGTCCCGGCAACGCGGCATGGCCTTGGGGATCAACCAGATCACCGCGCTGGCCGGTCAGTTCCTCGGCCTGCTGGCCGGTGGTCTGCTGGCCGCGATCGACTGGCACGCGGTGTTCTGGGTGAGCGTGCCGATCAGCGTGGTGGGCACCTTCTGGTCCTACCGCAGCCTGCGCGAGATCGGGACTCGCACCCGCGCCCGGATCGACTGGCTCGGCACGCTGACCTTCACCGCCGGCACCGGCATCCTGCTGGCCGCGATCACCTACGGAATCCAGCCCTACGGTGGGCATCCCACCGGATGGACCAGTCCGACCGTCCTGAGTGGACTCGGTGCCGGGGTGCTGCTGCTGGCCGTGTTCTGCATCGCGGAAACCAAGGTGGCGCAACCGATGTTCCGGCTCGCGCTGTTCAGGGTGCGCGCGTTCGCCGCGGGCAACCTGGCCGCGCTGCTCATCGCGATCGCCCGCGGTGGCCTGCAGTTCATGCTGATCATCTGGTTGCAGGGCATCTGGCTGCCCTTGCACGGCTACAACTTCGAGGACACCCCGCTGTGGGCCGGTATCTACATGCTGCCGCTGACCGTGGGCTTCCTGTGCGCCGGTCCGGCGTCGGGATACCTGTCCGACCGGTTCGGCGCGCGGCTGTTCTCCACCCTCGGACTGGTGCTGCTGGCCTTGTCCTTCCTGGGTTTGCTGATGGTGCCGGTGAACTTCGCCTACTGGCAGTTCGCGCTCCTGTTGCTGCTGTCCGGGATCGGGCAGGGCATGTTCTCGGCGCCGAACACCTCGGCCATCATGGGCAGCGTGTCCCCGGCCGAGCGCGGGGTGGCCTCGGGCATGCGCTCGACCTTCCAGAACTCCGGCACCTCGCTGTCCATCGGCGTGTTCTTCTCGCTGATGATCGCCGGTCTGGCCAGTGGCCTGCCGCATGCGCTGTCGTCCGGGTTGCAGGCGCAGGGCGTGTCGGCGGCGACCGCCAACGGGGTGGCCGCGCTGCCGCCGGTGAGCACGCTGTTCGCCACGTTCCTCGGCAACAACCCGGTCGCGCACCTGCTGGGCAACGGGGTACTGAACACGTTGCCCGCGCACAGCGTCTCGGTGCTGACCGGCAACGAGTTCTTCCCGCAGCTGGTGTCCGGCCCGTTCCACCACGGCCTGGTCACCGTGTTCACCGCGGCGATGGTGATGGCGCTGATCGCGGCGCTGGCCTCGCTGTCGCGGGGCAGGCGGCAGGTCGCGTCGGCCGAGTCGGTCGAGACCGGCCGCTCGGACGCCAAGCCGGACGCGAAAACCTCGACCGGCCAGTGATCCTGGTCCAGTCGCTGAGCGGAATCGGCTCAGCGGCTGGGCACCAGGTCGTGCAGGGCATGATCGAGGTGGGCACGCATCTCCCGCTGAGCCCGGTCCAGATCACCGGATTCGATGGCCCGCAACAGTTTCCGGTGCTGCTTACCCAGGTCCTGCGGCTCCGGGTAGGAACCGCGCAGCCGGGCCAGGCACAGCTGCATCTCCTCCTGCAGGGCCGGGTAGATGCGGCTCAGCCGCGGACTGCCCGCGGTGTCGACCAGGGCGAGATGGAAGATGGTGTGCGCGGCCACCCGCTCGCCCCAGCTGACCGAATCGGGCAGCTCTTCCAACGCCACCAAGGCTTTCTCGGCGGCGTCGAGCGAAAGCCTGCCCTCGACGATTGCCCGGACCGCTTCCAGTTCCAGCGGGGTGCGCACGAAGAACAGATCGCGCACGTCGGCCTCGGTCAGCTCGGGCACCACCAGGGACCGGCCGCCGGCCGAGCGGGCCAGTTGGCGGGCGGCCAGCACCTGCAACGCCGAGCGCACGGTCGGCCGGGCCACGCCGAACCGGGCGGCCAGCGCGGCCTCGGTCAGCGGCGCGCCCGGGGCGAGCTCGCCGCTGAGGATCTGCCTGCGCACCTCCGCGACCAGCGCGTCCCGAGTGGTCGTGGTCTGCAACGCCACGCTCATGGCCGCCCCCTTCGTGAATCCGGGCAGTCTATCCGTCTGACTGGCTAGCCAAGCCCGATGACTAGCCAAGCCCGATGGCTTCGCCCGCCTCGGTCAGCGCGGTGCCCAGCCGGTCCACGATCAGGTCCAGCTCGGACCGGTCGCAGACCAGCGGCGGGGCGATCTGCACGATCGGCTCGCCGCGCTCGTCGGTGCGCGCGATCAGGCCCAGCTCGCGCATCCGCTTGGGCAGCAACTCACGCATCAGCAACGCGCGCTGGGCCTCGTCCAGCCGGGCGTCCGGGCCGCCCGCGACCAACTCGGCGGCGTAGAAGAACCCGGCGCCGCGCGCGTCGCCGACCACCGGCAGCTCGGCCAGCTCACCGAACCGCTTGGCCAGGTGCGGGGTCAGCTCGGCCACGTTGTCCAGCACCTTGTCGCGTTCGAAGATCTCCAGGTTGCGCAGCGCGATCGCGGCCGAAAGCGGGTGTCCGGCGAAGGTGATGCCGTGGGTCAGCGACCGGCCGGGCTCGTACAGCGGCTCGGCCACCTTGTCCGACACCATCACCGCACCCATCGGAGCGTAGGCCGAGGTGAGGCCCTTGGCGGTGGTGATCATGTCCGGCGTGGCGCCCGAGGCGGACACCGCGAAGTACTCGCCGATCCGGCCGAACCCGGTGATCACCTCGTCGGCGACCAGCAGGAACCCGTACCGGTCGGCCAGTTCGCGCAGGCCCGCCCAGTAGCCATCGGGCGCGGTGAAGCAGCCGCCCGCGTTCTGCACCGGCTCGGCGATCAGCATGCCCACCGAACTCGGATCGGCGGCCAGGATCGTCGCCTCGGTCTCGGCCAGCAGGCGCTTGGTGAACGCGGCCTCGTCGGCGTCCGGGGCGCGGAAGGAGTTGGTGTTGGGCGCGTGCGAGACCTGCACCGCGGGCGGCCCGAACGGCTCCTTCAGCGCCGGGATGCCGGTGAAGGCCAGCGCGCCCAGGGTGAGACCGTGATAGGCGGTGCGCCGGGCGATCGCCTTGGTGCGGCCCGGTTCGCCGTTGGCCACGTGGTAGAGCCGGGCCAGCTTCCATGCCGACTCCACCGACTCCGAACCGCCCGAAGTGAAGAACGCGCGGTTGATGCCGGGCGGGGCCAGTTCGGCCAGCCGCTCGGCCAGCTCGATCGCGGCCGGGTGCGCGGTGTTCCAGTTGGTGTTGAACGGCATCGTGGTCAGCTGGGCGCTGGCCGCCTCGGCGAACTCCGGGCCGTAGGAGTAGCCCAGTTGCGCGCAGAACAGGCAGCTCAGCGCGTCGAGGTAGCGGTTGCCCGCGGTGTCCCGGACGTAGACGCCCTCGGCGCCGTCCAGCACCGGGACCTCGCCGCCGGAGCGCAGCTTCGCGTGCTGGCCGAAATGCAGCAGCAGATGATCGCGGATGCCGGCCTGGTAGCGGCTGTGGTCCGGGTTGGGTGTTGCGGGCATTCGTCGCCTCCTCGCCTGATGACCCATCTTCGAACCATACAAACCGGACTCGTCAGCGGGCGAACTCGTGCACCCGGTTGACGGTGTCGACCAGCTGCGTCAGGTCGGGCAGCACGGCGTCGGCGATGCCCGGATCGTCGGTCTGACCCAGCCGGTTGATCCACACCCGGCGGATGTTCAGCTCGTGGGCCGGGGTGATGTCGTGGAAGTAGCTCTGCGCGATGTGCACCCAGTTTTCCGGCCCGGCCCCGAAGGACTGCTGGAACCGCAGGAAATGACTGTAGTCGGGCTTGTAGGCGCCCGCGTCCTCGGCGGTGATCACCGCGTCGATGGGCACGCCGAGGCGGCGCTGGGTTTCGCCGATGATGTCCCGGTCGCAGTTGGTCAGCAGGGCCAGCCGCCAGCCGTCCTCGCGCAGCGCGGTCAGCGCGGCCGTGGTGTCGGGGAACACCGGCCAGTACGGGATGGTCTGGCCGAGGATCGCGGTGTCGTCGGCATTCAGGGCCAGTCCGGCTTCGGCGGCGGTGCGGCGCAGCGATTCGGCCATCACCTCCCGGTAACGCAGCTCCGGCTTCTCCCGCTGCACCACGGGTTCGTGGGTGTTGTAGATCTCCAGCAGCCCGGTGCCCTGCCCGGGAAACAGCAGCTCGGCGCCGGTGGCGATGCCGTGTCGCCAGTCGACGAGGGTGCCGAAGCAGTCGAAGGTGGCCCAGCGGATCTCGTTCATCTGCCCATCCCGGTCGAGTCGGTTGCGTCTCTGGATAACCGACAGTCTGCTATACGGTTATACCGAAACGCAACCGACTTGAACACCCTGATCAGTACGGGTTGGCGACGAACAAATCCTGACTGGGGAACTTGGTGATCACCCGGGGGCCGCGCTCGGTGACCACCACCACCTCCTCCTCGATGCGGGCGGCGGAGAAGCCGTCGGTGGCCGGGCAGTAGGTCTCCAGCGCGAACACCATGCCCGCCTGGATCTCCACCGGCGCGGTCAGGCTGTTCAGGCGGCTGATGATCGGGCGTTCGTGCAGGCCAAGGCCCAGCCCGTGGCCGAACTGGAGGCCGAACGCGGCCATCTCGTCGGCGAAACCGAACTCGGTCGCGGCCGGCCAGGTCCGGGCGATGGTGTCGGTGCCGACGCCAGGGGCGACCGCCTCGATCGAAGCGTCCATCCATTCCCGGGCCTTGGTGTAGGCGTCGCGCTGGGCCGGGGTGGCGCTGCCCACGCTGAACGTGCGGTAGTAACAGGTGCGATAACCGTTGTAGGACTGGATGATGTCGAAGAACGCCTGATCGCCAGGGCGGATGATACGGTCGGAGAAGTTGTGCGGATGCGGATTGCACCGCTCCCCGGACACCGCGTTGATCGCCTCGACCTGGTCTGAACCCATGTCGTACAACCGTTTGTTGGCCAGTGCGACGATCTCGTTCTCCCGGATGCCGGGCTTGAGCGCCTCCGCGATGTCCTGGTACACGCCGTCGACCATGGCCGCGGCCTGGGTCAGCAGGGTGATCTCGTCGTTCGACTTGATCACCCGGGCGTCGAGCAGCAACTGTTGCGCGTCAACGACTTTCAGGCCCTGGCGCTGCATCTCGAACAGGAACGGCGGTTCCACGATGTCCACGCCCACCGGCTGATCGGCCAGGCCGGCCTCGGTGAGCATGCCCTTGATCTCGCGCACCGCCGAGGCCATCAGCCCGACCGACGGGGCGATCGCCCCGCGCAGCCCGAGCATGCCCGCGCGACAGTTTTCCGTTGCCAGCCAAGGAGAGTAGAGCTGGTGATGCCGGGCGGCGGAACCGAAATCCCACAACACCGGGTCGCCGTCCCGGGTCAGCAGCGCGTAACGGGTCATCTTGTCGCCCAGCGCGCCGCCGATCCAGGTCTGGGTGACGTAGCGGATGTTGTAGAAGTCGAACAACAGGAACGCGCCGCACTCGCTGGATTCCAGGGCCGCCTTGGCCCGGCGCAGCCGGTAGTCGCGCAACCGGGCGAAATCCACCCGCTCCTCGAAATCCACGCCGCCGTGGCCGGGGGCGGGCAGCGGGCGGGCGGTGGTGTCGATGTTCGTGGTCATGATTTGTCACCGAGTCCGTCGTCGACCGGCACGTTCTCCGGGACCAGCTGGATGCCCGCGGCCCGGGCCTGTTCCAGGATCAGCTCGGCGAAGTCGTTGTCCGTGTGCCCCGCGCCGACCGCGGCGGCGATGAGCTGCGCGGTCGCCGAGGCCACCGGCATGGGCGCCTCCAGTTCGCGGGCGGCGGCCAGACCGAGGTCGAAATCCTTGCGCAGCAACGGCATGGTGAAGGTCGGTGCGAAGTCCAGATTGACGAAGGCCGGGGATTTGTAGCGGGAGAACACCGAGCCGAGCACCGAGTTGTTCATGAACTCCAGGAAGGCCGAGCGGCTGGCGCCGCCCTTTTCGGCCAGCACGGTGATCTCGGCCAGCGACTGGGTCAGCACGCCCAGCAGCACGTTGTGGCAGATCTTCACCAGCCGGGCCACCTCGCCCTCGCCGACATAGGTCGCCCCACCCAGCAGGCCCAACAGCGGTTCGACCGCGTCGAAGATCTCGGCCGGGCCGGACACCGCCAGGGTGAGCTTGCCCGAGTCGACCACCTTGGGATTGCCGCTGACCGGCGCGGCCAGGAACTCCCCGCCCAGTTTCGCCGCCGCGGCCCGCACCTGGGCCGAGGCCTCGGTGGACACGGTGGAGGAGTCGATGAGCACTCCGGGGGCGCGGCCGCCGGTGAGCAGGCCGTCCTCGCCGGTGGTCACCGCGAGCAGGTCGGCCGAGGCGGACACCATGCTGAACACCACCGGCCGGTCGGCCAGCTCGGCCGGGGAGTCGACCACGGTCGCGCCCGCCTCGGTCAGCGCCTCGGCCTTGGCCCGGGTGCGGTTCCACACGGCGACGTCGTGGCCGGCGCGCAGCAGCCGGGTGGCCAGGGCGGCGCCCATCCGGCCGGCGCCGATCCATCCGATGCGGGCGGACTGGCCCAGTTCGATCGTCACGCATCCTCCTCACAAGCTCTATGCAATCGATTGCATTCCCACTGTCCGCCCGGTCCGGCGGCACTGTCAAGCCGGGCGTTCGCCGGGCGGAAAGATCGGAATGGTTGTCGCTGTGTACTTCCTGGTCGTACGTTGAGCGGGTGACCAGGCGCCCGACCATGTCCGATGTGGCGCGGGCGGCCGGCGTGCATCAGGCCACGGCCTCGCGCGCGCTCAACCCCTCGACCAGCGACCTGATCAGCACGGCCACCGTGCGCCGGGTGCAGGCCGCGGCCGAGGAACTGGGCTACACGCCCAACACGGCCGCGCGCAGCCTGCGGACCAACCAGTCCTACACGGTGGGCGTGCTGCTGCCCGACCTGACCAACCCGCTGTTCCCGCCGATCGTGCGCGGCATCGAGGAGGTCCTCACCGAGCAGGGCTACACCGCGCTGCTGGCCAACACCGACAACGACGAGAAGCGCGAGGCGGCCCAGTTCGCCGCGCTGCTGGGCCGTCAGGTCGACGGGTTCATCCTGGCCACGGGGCTGCGCGACCATCCGCTGGTCGAGCGGGCCCAGGCCGAGGGCAGGCAACTGGTGCTGGTCAACCGGGGCACCGACGTGCCGAGGTTCCCGGTGGTCAGTGGCGACGACGCCAGCGGCATCGGCGCGGCCGTGGATCATCTGGTCGCGCTGGGCCACCGCAAACTGGCGCACCTGGCCGGGCCGCACCGGATGTCCACCGGGGTGATCCGGTTGCGCGGCTTCCGGTCCGCGGTCGGGCGGCACGGACTGGCCGCGGCCGACACCACGGTGGCCGAGTGCTCGGGCTACACCGTGGCGGCCGGGGAGGCGGCCATGCGCGCGGTGCTGGACTCCGCGCCCGAGGTGACCGCGGTGCTGGCCGGGAACGACCTGATCGCGGTGGGCGCGCTGCACGTGCTGCGCGAGCACGGACTGTCCTGCCCGGAGGATGTGTCGCTGATCGGGTTCAACGACATGCGGTTCGTGGACGAGCTGTCCCCGCCGCTGACCACGGTCCGGGTGCCGCACGCCGAACTCGGCCGGGAGGCGGCCCGGCTGTTGCTGCGCAGGCTGGACGAACCGGAGCTGGTGACCAGCGTGGTGCTGCCCACCGAACTGGTGGTGCGCGAGTCGACCGCGCCGCCGCGCGTCGGATAGCGGTGGCAGAGGACCGGTCTGGCAGGGTTGGGCCGTGATCGGATGGGTCGCGGTGGCCGGGATCGCGCTGGCCGCGTGGGTGTGGTTGGTGCTGGTGCGCGGGTTTTTCTGGCGGACCGATCAGCGATTGCCCGCAGGCGCGGCGTTGGCCGAATGGCCCGAGGTGGCGATCGTGGTGCCCGCCCGGGACGAGGCCGACGTGCTGCCATCGTCACTGCCTTCCCTTTTGGCCCAACGGTATCCGGGCCCGGCCCGGGTGATTCTGGTGGACGACAACAGTTCCGATGGCACCGCGGAGCTGGCCCGCCGGTTGGGGCAGGATTCCTTGCTGCCGTTGACGGTGACCTCGCCGGGACAGCCGCCCGAAGGGTGGACCGGGAAGCTGTGGGCGGTCGCGCACGGGATTTCCGTTGCCGGACCAGTGGAATACCTGTTGGTCACCGACGCCGACATCGCGCACGAACCGGATTCGCTGGCCGCGTTGGTCGGCGCGGCGGGGGAGCGCGACCTGGTGTCGCTGATGGCCACGCTGCGGGTGGAAACGTTGTGGGAGCGGCTGATCGTGCCCGCGTTCGTGTACTTCTTCGCGCTGCTGTTCCCGTTCCGCTGGGTGAACCGGCCGGGCTCGCGCACCGCCGCGGCCGCCGGTGGGTGCGTGCTGATCCGGCGCAGTGCCTTGGAGAACGCGGGCGGGTACGCGGCGATCGCGGGCGCGGTGATCGACGATGTGGCGCTGGCCGGGTTGCTCAAACGGGCCGGTGGCCGGATCTGGCTGGGCCTGGCCGACCGGGTGCGCAGTGTGCGGCCGTATCCGGGGTTGGCCGGTCTGTGGCGGATGGTCGCGCGCAGTGCGTACACCCAGCTGCGGCACTCGCTGATTTTGCTGACCGGCACGGTGGCCGGGCTGTTACTGGTGTTCGTGGCGCCGCCGGTGACCGCGATCCTCGGTGCGGCAACGGAAAACTGGTTGGTGTGTGGACTGGGCGCGGCGGCGTGGTTGTTGATGGCGGGGAGTTTCGTGCCGATGTTGCGGCATTACCGGCTGCCGGTGGCGACCGCGTTGGTGTTGCCGGTGACCGCGGTGCTGTACCTGGCGATGACTGTGGACTCGGCGCGTAGACATCTGCTCGGGCGGGGCGCGGCGTGGAAGGGACGCACGTACTCCACGGTGCGCGGATAGCGGCTTCTTCGCGGCGGTGGCGCGGAAACGCCATGGTGGAGCGCGGTCGCCGTGTTCGTCGGTGTGACGCTGCCGAGCGTGTCGCTGGCTCTGCTGCCGGTCGGCTCGCTGTTGCCGCTCATCGGACCGCTGCCCGTGGCGGCCGCGCGGGCCGTAAATTCGCTTGAGGTTGCCGCGGGTCGACGCTGAACTGTGTCCGGGACCGCGGTGTCCCGGGAAGGCAGCAGCGGCCCATGGAGATTCGCCCCACCACCGACCAGGACCTCGACGTCTTCCTCGACACGGTGCACACCGCGTTCGGGCGCTTCCGGGACACGCCCGACGCGGATGGCGGCGGGGTTTTCTGGGCGGCGCTGGAAATGGACCGCAACCTGCTGGCCATCGCGGCCGACGGGCGGCCGGTCGGCACCGCCGCCGCGTACGCCTTCGAGCTGACGCTGCCCGGCCAGATCCTGGTCCCGGCCGCCGGGGTGACCAACGTCGGCGTGCTGCCCACACACCGCCGCCAGGGCGTGCTCACCGAGATGATGCGGTATCAGCTCACCGAGTTCCGGGGCCGAGGCGAATTCCTGTCGGTGCTGCTGGCCTCGGAAGCCGTGATCTACCGCCGGTTCGGCTACGGACCGGCGACCTACTCGCAGCGGCTGACCGTGCCGCGCCACCGGGCCGCCCTGGACGTTCCCCGGGCCCGCGGCCCGGCCTCGGCCGCCGGTTCGGTCGAGGTGCTGCGCCGGGCCGAGTGCGGCGAGATCCTGGAAGAGGTCTACGACCGGTACCGCCGGGCCCAGCCGGGCGCGCTGGCCCGGCCGCACCGCTGGTGGGAGTTGGGTGCGGGGCAGCCCCCGATCGCGCGGACTCCGCGCTACGTCGCCATCCACCGGGACGCCGCCGGGGTTCCGGACGGCTACGCCAGCTACACCATCGGCGAGTCCGAGACGTTGGCCATCGACGAGACCATCGCCGTCGACGACGCCGCCTTCACCGCCCTGGCCCGATTCGCGCTTGGCCACGACCTGGTCACCGAGGTCGTGTTCAAGCACTTCCCGCCCGGGCACCCGCTGCGCTGGCAGCTGTCCGACTTCAACGCCGGCCGGGTCAGCGGCGAAGAGGACTGGCTCTGGGTGCGGCTGCTGGACATTCCGCGGGCGCTGACCGCGCGCGGCTGGTTCACCGACGGCGAGCTCGTCCTCGATGTCGACGACCCGTTCCTCGGCGAGCACGGCCGCTACCTGCTGACCGTCCGGGACGGCAAGGCCGACTGCGGGCCGACCGGCCGGGAGCCCGACCTGTCCCTGGACGTGGGCGACCTGGGCTCGATCTACCTGGGCGGCACCATGCCGAGCACACTCGTTCGGGCCGGGCACATCGGGGCCCACCGTCCGGGCGCGGCCGCCCTCGCCGACGACCTGTTCCGCGCTGAGCGTCCGCCGCATTGCGTGCACCACTTCTGACTGGCACTACCCTGCCGGAAGCACGATCTTCGGCGAAGGAGGCTCAATGGCGAGCGAGGTGCAGACGGTCGGTGGCGCGGTACCGGTCGGCGAACTGGGCACGACCCTGATGCACGAACATCTTTTCGTGCTCAGCCCGGACGTGGAGCAGAACTTCCCGGACGAGTGGGGCGACGAGCAGACCCGGGTCGAGGAGGCGGTGACCGCGCTGCGCCGGCTGGTCGAGATCGGGGTGCGCACCATTGTGGACCCCACGGTGATCGGCCTCGGCCGCTACATCCCGCGCATCCAGGCGGTCGCCGCGCGGGTGCCCGAGCTGAACATCGTGGTCGCCACCGGCATCTACACCTACACCGAGGCGCCCGGCTTCTTCCGGCACCGCGGCCCGTCCATCGGCCGGCCGGAGCCGATGGTCGACATGTTCGTCAAGGACATCACCGAGGGCATCGCGCACACCGGTGTACGGGCCGGGCTGCTCAAGTGCGCCATCGACGAACCCGGCCTCACGCCGGGCGTGGAGCGGGTGATGCGGGCGGTCGGCGAGGCGCACCAGCGCACCGGCACGCCGATCACCGTGCACACCCATCCGACCACCGAGACCGGGCTGCTGGTCAAGCAGGTGCTGGTGGACGAGGGCGGGGTCGATCCGGCGCGGATCGTGTTGGGGCACAGCGGGGACAGCACCGACGTCAACCACCTGTCCGAGTTGGCCGACGCCGGATTCACGCTCGGCATGGACCGCATGGGACTGAACACGGCGCTGACCTTCGAGCAGCGCTGCGACACCGTGGTCGAGCTGGTTCGGCGTGGTTACGCCGAGCGGATGGTGCTCTCCCACGACAACGCCTGCCACATCGACTGGATCGACCCGGACGTGCGGCCGCTGCTGACCCAGTGGCACTACCTGCACATCCACGAGGACGTGCTGCCTTACCTGCGCGAGCACGGGGTGACCGAGGAGCAGATCACCACGATGATGGTGGACAACCCGCGCCGCTACTTCGAGGCCGGGAACGAGTAGCCCGCGGGGTGTGGTGATCAGCCGGCCGGTTCGGCGTAGAACTCCTCGATCTGCGGGGTGAACCGGTCGTTGATAACCTTGCGGCGCAGCTTCAGCGTCGGGGTCAGTTCACCGCTGTCGGGCGTCCAGGCTTGGGGCAGGACAAGGTATTTCTTGATCTGCTCGGCCCGGGCCAGCCGCTCGTTGGCCGCGTTCACCGCCTCGGCGATCTCGGCCAGCACCGCCGGATGCGTTGCCAGCGCGGCGAGATCGGTCGGGTCGGGCACGTCCAGGCCCTTGGCGCGGGCCCAGTTCGGGGCGGACTCCTCGTCCAGCACCACCAGCGCGGTCACGTACGGGCGCCGGTCGCCGACCGCCATGGCCTGACCCACCAACGGATGCGAGCGCAACAGGCCCTCGATCCTTGCCGGCGGGATGTTCTTCCCGCTGGAGGTGATGATCAGTTCCTTCTTCCGGTCGGTGATGGTGAGGTAGCCGTCCTCGTCCAGGGTGCCGACATCGCCGGTGGCCAGCCAGCCCTCGTCGTCGGTCTGCTTGGCCACCGAACCATCCGGTTGCAGATATCCCTTGCACACCAACGATCCGCGCACGAAGATCTCGCCGTCCGCGACGACCTTGACCTCCATGCCGAGGTTCGCGCGGCCGACCGAGCCGGGCCGGAAGTTGTCCGGGGTGTTGATGCTGGCGGTGCCGGTGGTCTCGGTCATGCCCCACACCTCGTAGATCTCCACGCCCAGACCGGCCAGCGTGTAGAGCACGTCCACCGGGAGCGGGGCCGCGCCGCCGCCGGCCCAGGTGAGGTTGTCCAGGCCGAACATGGCCCGGATCGGCAACAGCGTCGCCTCGTCGGCTTTCGCCACTTCTTCGGCGAGGTCCGTGGGCACCGCGGAATCGTTGGCGCGCAACCGGTACGCCTTCAGTCGCAGCTCGTGGGCGTGCTCGAACGCGGTGCGCTGCTCCTCGGGCATGGCATCGACCATCGCCCGCAATCCGGCGGCCATTTTCTCCCACACCCGTGGCACGCCGAAGATCGAGGCGGGGCGCACCTTCTGCAACGCGCCGATCAGCTGTTTGGCATCGGGGCAGATGTGCACGTGCCCGGCGCGGAACACCGGCAGATAGATGCCGAGCATGCGTTCGGCGATGTGGGCCAGCGGCAGATAGGAGATGCTGGGCGCGTGTTCCGGTGTGGGGACAAGGGTTTCCACAGTCGCGGACTGGAAGATCACGTTGTGGTGGGTGAGCACCACGCCCTTGGGATCGCCGGTGGTGCCCGAGGTGTAGAGCATGGCCACCGGGTCGTCCGGGGTGAGCGCGGGCCAGTCCTGCTCGAACGCCCGCGGCTCGGCGGCGTGCCGGGCCGCGCCGGCGGCCAGCACCTCGGCGGCGGAGCGGAATCGCGAGTCATCCGCCGGGATGGCGGTTTCGTCCAGCACCACAACGGTTTTCAGGTCCGGCAGCTCGTCCAGGACGGGCTGCCAGCGCGCGAGTTGGGCGGCGCCTTCCAGGACCACCAACGGGGTTCTGCTGTGCTGACCGAGGTAGCGCAGCTGGTCGGGGCTGAGCGTGTCGTAGGCAGTGCACGGCACCGCGCCGAGGTGCACGGCCGCGAGGTCGGCCAGCCAGTGTTCGGGGCGGGCGGACATCATGATCAGCATCCGGTCGCCGCGGTGCAGGCCGTGCCCGGCCAGGCCCAGCGTCCAGTGCGCGACCGCCTCGCGCAGCCCGGCCCAGGTGAGGGTCTCCGACTCCGCGGCGCCGACCATGCTCAGTGCGGGCAGCGCGCCGAACTCGGTGGCGTTGCGGTGCAGCAGCGCCGGGATGGTCAGGCCCGCGGCGAGCCGGGCGCACTCGTCGTCGACGGTCATGGCGTTCCTCCAGGGCGAGTCCGTGAACGACTGGACTGTAAATCACCGATAACCAGCTGGGAAGGCCAGCAAGATATCATCAGGTGGAAGCGATGTCGATGAGCAACCATGATGCGAATCGCGGTTAACTTCGGAAGATCGCCTCGGCCACCGCGGCGACTCGTGAGTCACCGCCGGTCCGGGTGTCGAAGCCGACCCGGCGGCCCAGGTCGATCACCACGTTCAGGGCCGCGTGGGCGATGATCCGGGCGTCGGTGGCGGGCAGGTCCGGGCGGGTCGCGGTGAGCAGCCGCACCCACTCCTCGGTGTGCAGCCGCTGCGCCTTGCGCAGCTGATGACGGTCGTGTTCGGGCAGGTTGGTGTTCTCGGCCAGATACACCGAGACCAGGTCGGGCTGGGCGAAGGCCAGGCCGATGTAGGACTCGGTCAGCTGGTCCAGCGCCCGGGCCGGGGTGTCGGTGGTGGCCAGGGTGCTGGTGATGGTCGCGCCCAGCCGGTCGGCCGCTCGGTAGTAGGCGGCGGCCAGCAGATCGCCCTTGCCCGCGAAGTGCCGGTACACACTGGAGGCGTTGATCCCGGCGGCCGCGCCGATGTCCTCGATCGACACCGCGTGGTAGCCGCGCTCGTGGAACAGCTTGATCGCGGCGGCGAGCAGCACCTCGCGGCGGGCGCCCGGGGTCAGGGTGGGCGTGCCGTCGGGTTGCGCGGCCGGCGTGAGCGGGGCGGGCAGGCCGGTGGCCAGGACGGTCGCGCCGAGACGGCGCAGCAACGTCTCGGCCCGGCCGCGGGCGATGGGGGCGCGGTGGGTGGTCAGGCTGGCCAGAGCGGAGAACGCGCCGCGCACCAGCAGGTCGGCGTCCGCCGCGGACAGTTCGGGACGCAGTTCCCGCAACGGTCCGGTCAGCTGGGTGACCACGGCGGAGAGCTGGTCGCGGAACTCGTGCCGGTGCTCGGGCTCCAGGTAGCGGCCCTCCCACTGGTAGAGGCTGCCCACCTTGCGCTGCCGCACGGTCAGCCGGGCCAGCGCGGCCAGGGCGCCGTCGAGTTGCCCGGCCGGGGTGTCGCCCTCGGCCAGGCCCTCGGTGACCTCGGCCCGGACCGCCTCGGCCAGTTCCCGGGTGGCGTGCACCAGCAGCGCGTACTTGGTCGGGAAATGCCGGTAGATGGCCGGTCCGCTGATGCCGGCGGCCGCGGCGATCTCGTCGATGCCCACGCCGTGATAACCGCGCGCACAGAACAACTCCGCGGCCAGCAGGGCCAGCTGGGCCTTGCGGTTGCCGGCCCTTCTGGTCGGCGCGTGCGCGTTTCCGGTCATCGCCGCAGCCTAACCGGCCAGGCCGCCGCGGTGACCAGCCACTCGCCACCCGATCTGGGAACAGTGCTTGACACGGTGGGCAAATCTACCGGAAAGTTAACCGCGATTCGCATAGAGACGGGAGGCAATGGTGACCGACGACGTGCCCGGGCTACTGGTCGCCCTTGAGGCAGGCGTGCTGCGGCTGACTCTTGACCGGCCGGACAGTCTCAACTCACTGACCGTGGCCATGGCCAACGGGTTGCGGGACCAGATCATCCGCGCCGAAGACGACCCGGACGTGCGGGTGGTGCTGCTGGCCGGGAACGGCCGGGGATTCAGCTCCGGCGCGGACCTCTCCGGCGACGGCGCCTCCAGCGAAGCCGTGCAGCTGGTCAACAACTCCATCCTGGGCCTGCGCCGGCTGGGCAAACCGGTGGTGTCCGCGGTGCACGGGCCGGCCGCCGGGGTGGGCGTGTCGCTGGCGCTGGCCGCCGATCTGGTCATCGCCGCCGAATCCGCTTACTTCCTGCTCGCCTTCGCCAATGTCGGCCTGATGCCCGACGGCGGCTCGACCGCGCTGGTCACCGCCGCGGTCGGCCGGGCCCGGGCGATGCGGATGGCCATGCTGGCCGAGCGCCTTCCGGCCCGCACCGCGCAGGAATGGGGCCTGATCAGCCACGTGGTCGCCGACGAGGGATTCGACACGGAGCTGACCGCCGTCCTGACCCAGCTGGCCGCTGGGCCGCCGCTGGCCTATGCGCGGACCAAGGCGGCGATCAACGCGGCCGCCCTGCCGGAGTTGGAGGCGGCGTTGGCGCGGGAGGCGTCGGGGCAGTTCGAACTCCTGCACAGCAAGGATTTCCTGGAAGGCGCGATGGCGTTCCGGGAGCGCCGCACGCCCCGGTTCACCGGCGCCTGAGTCCGGTCCCAGAGAGGAATCGAGGAAGCGATGAGCCGCAGGTTCGACCGGCGACGCGAGATCGAAGCACTGGATCCGGTGCGGGACCATCAACGCATCTACCGGATTTCCATGGGCCTGGAGTTCCCGTGGGACTACAAGCGTTCCCTGGAGTTCGCCCTGTTCCGCACCTACTGTGTGCCGAGCATCTCCGCATTGCTGGCCGCCACTGGCGAATTCGAGCACCGGCCGCAGAAACGCTACGACGACACCGCGCTGCTGATCGCCGAGATGGCCGAGCACGGCTACGATTCGCCGCGTGGCAAGGAAGCGCTGCGGGTGGTGAACCGGGCACACGGGCAGTTCGCGATCAGCAACGAGGACATGCTGTTCGTGTTGTCCACCTTCGTGTTCGACCCGATCGACTGGATCGCGCGGTTCGGCTGGCGGCCGTTGACCGAGCACGAACGCATCGCCGGGTTCCAGTTCTACCGCGAGGTCGGCAAGCGGATGAACATCGCCGACATCCCGGCCGACTTCGACACCTTCCATCGGTTCTATGTGGACTATCAGCGCGAGCAGTTCGTCTTCTCCGACACCAACAAGCGCATCGGCAGCTACACGGTGAACCTGTTCAGCTCCTGGTATCCGGCGGTCACCCGGCCGCTGGTGCGCAAACTGGTGCACGGCTTGCTGGACGAGAACATGGCGCGGGCGTTCGGTTTCTCCCGGCCGCCCGAGGTGGTGCGGGCGGGGGAGCGGTTGGGGTTGCGAGCGCGAGCGGCGGTGGTTCGGCTGATGCCGCCGCGGAAGGACTCGAAGCTGGCTCGCGAGCCCGGCAACCGGACCTATCCCGGTTATCCGGAGGGCTACCGGCCCAGCGATCTCGGCGCGCCGCCGCCCCCGGACGACCTGGACGATCGCTGGCGCGCCCCGGCCCGCCGCGCCTGAGTATCGCTGGGCGCCCCGGCCCGCGGGGCCTGAGTATCGTCCGGTGTGACGCTGATGGTCTTGCCGCTGCTGGCCCTGCTGTGGCTGCGGTTCGGCGTCACACGGGAAGTCGCCGACGCAGGATCAGGCCGTAACACACCGCCGAGATCAGGGCCAGCGCTCCCGCGACCACCAGCGCCGGCACGAAACCGCCCATCGAGTCCACGATGAAACCGGTGGCCACCGGGGCGAACGCACCGCCGAGGAAACCGCCGAAGTTCTGGATGCTGCCGATGGAGGCGACCAGTTTCGGCGTGCGCACCACCTCGGTGGCAAGTGTCCAATATGGACCGGAGCTGAGACTGTAGGTGAACATGCCCACGATCAGCAGCACCACCGCAATGGCGGGACCGGAACTGGCCGCGGTGGCCAGCAACGCGATCGCGGTCAGCAGCGCACCGGCGGCGATCACCCAGCGACGCGCGTTCAGTGGATCGGAGCCGTGCTGTACCAACAGATCCGACACCCGGCCGCCGAGCAGCACCGCGACGCCACCGGCCACGTAGGGCAGCGCGGCCAGGAGCCCGGCCGAGGTGATGGTGAAGTGCTGCGCGCTCTGCAGGTAGGTGGGCAGCCAGGTGATGTAGAACCAGAACACGTACTGCAGACAGAATCCGCCGATGATCATCGTCCAGGTCGGCGCGTGCCTGAACAGCGAAAGCCACTCGCCAAGTCCGGTCCGCTGCTGCTTTTCCTCCGGCGCGGCCTGCTGTCCGGTACGGATGTAGCGCAGTTCCGTTTCGTGCAAACGAGAATGGCGCTCGGGGTCGCGGTAGAGCACCAGCCAGGCGGCCAGCGCGATCAGCCCGAGCAGGCCCATCAGCACGAACATCGCGGGCCAGCCCAGCCACACCAGAAGCCCCGTTGCGATCGGTGGCGCGATGGCAAGGCCGACCTGGGTGGCCGCGATGTACACGCTGGTGGCCCGGCCTTTCTCGGTGTCCGGGAACCATTCGCTGGTCGCCTTGAGCGCTGCCGGAAACATCGGCGCCTCGGCCACGCCCAGGGTGGCGCGCAGCCCGAGGAAGGTGCCGACGCCGCGGGCGAAGCCGGTGAACGCGCCGGCCACCGACCACAGCACCGCGGCCAGCGCCATGATCACCTTGGGGCCGAAGCGATCCACCAGCCAGCCGCTGGGCAGGTTCATCACCGCGTAGGGCCACACGAACGCGGAGAGCACCAGACCCATCTCGGTGTGGCTGATGCCCAGATCCTTGCTGATCGTCGGCGCGGCAACGGAAAGATTGCCACGGTCGAGATAGTTGGTGATGGTCAGCAGGGTGATCACGCCGATGATCGCCCAGCGCAGGTTGCGGCCCTTGGGCCGCGGTGCCGGAGTCACCTCGGTTGATGTGGTGTGGGTCTGGGATGTCATGCGTCACCTCGATGTGCGCGCCGATGTCACTGGCCGGGCAGGACTTTTCCGGGATTGAGGATGTTGTTGGGGTCGAACAGTTTCTTGATGCCGTGGTGCACGGCCAGCGCGTCCGGGCCGAGTTCGCGGGCCAGCCAGTCGCGCTTGAGCACGCCGACGCCGTGCTCGCCGGTGATGGTGCCGCCCAGCCGCAGGCCCAGCGCCATCACCGCGTCGAACGCCTGGTGCGCGCGGTCCACCTGGGCCGGGTCGGTGGCGTCGAACACCACCGTGGGGTGCATGTTCCCGTCGCCCGCGTGCCCGGTGCAGGTGATCAGCAGTTCGTGCCGGGCGGCGATCTCGCCCACCCCGCGCACCAGTTCGGCCAGCCTTGAGCGCGGCACGCACACATCCTCGGTCAGATACGTGCCCAGGCTTTCGATGGCGATGCCCACGCTGCGCCGCGCCTCCAGCAGCAGGCTCGCCTCCACCGGGTCGGTGGCGACCAGCGGTTCCCCGCCGTGCCGGGCGGCGGTCGCGGCGAACCGGGCCAGATCGGCGCCCGCCCGCTCGCCCCGATCGGACTGGGTCAGCACCAAAGCGCCGATGTCGTCGGGAAAACCCAGTTCGCGATGGCGGCGCACGGCGTCGATGGACGGGCGGTCCATCAGTTCCAGCAGAGCCGGGCGCGGCCCCTCGGCCATCACCTCGGTGACCGTGGCGCAGGCCTCGGCGATGTCGGCGAAGAACGCCACCGCGGTCAGCGCCGCCTCGGCGGCCGGGCGCAGCGCCAGGGTCAGTTCGGTGATGACGCCGAGAGTGCCTTCGGAGCCGGTGAACAGGTGGGTCAGGTCGTAGCCCGCGACGCCTTTCGCGGTGCTGCGGCCGGTGCGCAGCACGGTGCCGTCGGCCAGTACGACTTCCAGACCCCGTACGAAGTCCGCGGTGACGCCGTATTTCACGCAGCACAATCCGCCCGCGTTGGTCGCCGCGTTTCCACCGAGTGTGGACATCTCCCAGGAGGCCGGGTCCGGCGGGTAGAACAGGCCGTGTTCGGCGACCGCGCGGGAGAACACCGCGTTGAGCACCCCCGGTCGCACCCGGGCCACCTGGTTGATCTCGTCGATCTCCTCGATGGCGGTCATCCGCTCGGTGGACAGCAGAATGCAGTCGTCCACCGCGTTCGCCCCGCCGGCCAGTCCGGTTCGGGCACCCTGCGGCACTACGGGAATCCGGTGGGCGTTGGCAATCCGCAGGATGGTGGCGACCTCGGCCGTGGTGGCCGGGCGGACCAGCGCGCGCGGGGTTCCGGCCGGGCAGAACGGGGCGAAATCCCGGCTGTGGGCGCGCAGCACGTCCGGTTCGGTGGTCAGCGAGCGCGGCGGCAGTTCGGCGGCCAGATCGCCTGGTAGGGCAGTGTGCATTGTGGACAGCTCCGTCCATCGAAGTGGTTGGCCCACCGGGATTCTCCCGCCGCCGCGCCCGGCGAGTCAGCCCGTGACCACTCCGGCGCCGACCAGCGCGGCGTGCAGGGTTTCCCGCTCGGCCTCGCTGACCGGGTTCATCGGGCTGCGGGCCTGCCCGCCGTCGCGGCCCTGCATGGCCAGTCCGGCCTTGATCCGGGCCGGCATGTTCGGCCCGTCGATGGCCCGCCACACCGGCAGCAGCCTGTGGTGGATCTCCAATGCGGTGGCGTGATCGCCCGCCTGCACCGCGTTCCACTGGCGCACACACAGTTCCGGCACCACGGTGAGGGTGGCCGAGATGGCGCCCTGGGCGCCCAGCACGTAGGCCGGGTAGAGCAGGTCGTCCACGGCGGTGAGCACCTTGCCGCCGGCCGGGGCGAGGTGCAGCAGGTCGGCCAGGGCGTGCATATCGCCGCCGGACTGCTTGACCGCGATCACACCGGGGACCTCGTTGAGGATGCGGGCCACGGTGGCGGCGGCGATGGTGGCCCACGGGATGACGTTGTAGATCACGATGGGCAGGCCGGTCTCGGCGGCGATGCGCCGGTAGTAGTCCACGGTGGTGTCGGCGCCGGGCTGGAACAGGTAGTGCACCGGGGTGACCTGCAGGGCGTCCACGCCGGTCTCCTTGAGGGCCTGGCCGTAGCGGATGACCTCACTGGTGGAGTCGCGGATGATCCCGGCGATCACCGGCACGCCGCCCGCCGCCTCCTTCACCGCGGCGGTGGCGATCCGCAGCGAGTCCTCGACCGAGACGGCCGCGCCCTCACCGGTGCTGCCGGTGACGCAGACGCCGTGCACGCCCAGGTCGAGGTGGTGGCGCACCTCGCCGCGCACGGCGTCCTCGCTCACCTGCTCGGCGGCGTCGAACGGGGTGACCAGCGGCGGGATGATGCCGTGCAGATCAAGGGCCATCGGGAGCCTCTTTCCTCGAACGTCGGCGATACCGACCAGATGTCACCGGTGACATCTGGTTGATCGGTGGATGTGACCGGTGACATTGGGATGACGAGCTCAGTGTTGCCCGGCGGCCGGGTGGCTGTCAACGGGGTCTTCCGGCTGTGTTGCCGACTCCTCGCCACGCTGCGTAACATTCGGTGTCATCGGTGACATGGCGGATCGGGCGGCCAGACCGGACACGGAGGAGAACGGCGTGGCGGGGGCGAGTATCCGCGATGTGGCGCGGCTGGCCGGCGTGTCCACCGCGACGGTGGCCCGGGTGCTGCGCGGCACCACGCCGGTCAGCGACCAGCTGCGCGAGCGGGTCACCAGCGCGGTGGCCGAACTGCGCTACATCCCCAACGCGGTGGCCCGCAGCCTGTCCCGGGGTCGCACCCATCTGCTCGGCCTGCTGGTCGCCGACATCGCCAACCCGTTCTTCGGCGAGGTGGCCCGGGGTCTGGAAGACGCGGCGGTGGCGGCCGAATACCAGGTGCTGGTGGGCAGTTCGGATCTGGACGCGGGCCGGGAGCGCCGGCTGCTGGCCGCGTTCGAGGCCCGCACCGTGGACGCGGTCGCGTTGACCTCGACCGCGGCCGACTCGGCGGAGATCAACCGGCTGGCCGCCACCGGCATGCCCATGGTGTTCATCGACCGACGCCCCGCGGACGTGCCCGCACCCGCCGTGCTGATCGACAACGAGGCGGCCACCCATCGCGCGGCCCGCTACCTGATCGAACTCGGCCACACCGATCTGGCCATGATCAGCGGTCCGCGCAGCATGGCCACCGCGGCCCAGCGGCTGGCCGGATTTCGCCGCGCCTGCGCGGAATCCGGCATCACGGTGCGACCGGAATGCGTGCGCGAGGGGCATCTCGGCGCGGCGGGCGGGGAAGCGGCCATGCGCGAGGTGCTGGCGCTGGATCCCCGGCCAACGGCGGTGCTGTCGTTCAACAACCTGCTCGCGGTCGGCGCGCTGGCCGCGGTGCGGGCCGCCGGCGTGCGGATTCCGGCCGGCATCTCGCTGCTCACCTTCGACGACATGCCGCTGTTCCCGTTCGTCGACCCGCCGATCACCGCGATCGCCCAGCCCGCCTACGACATGGGCCGGGAGGCGGCGGCTATTCTGCTCGACGCACTGTCCACTCCGGACGGCGTGCGACCGGCGGATGTGGTGCTGCCCAGCGACTTCCGGATTCGCGAATCCTGCGCCCCGCCCCGCTGACCGGAACCGGTCCACCACTGGCCTTCCGGATCGAAGACGGGACGCCAAGCGCGTCAACGAGGGTCCGATCGGCCACCGCGGCCGCGTGATCCGAGTCCAATTCGGACGATTTCATGGACACGTTCACCGTTGGCGGGGCCGTTAACCGTGAACCGGTTCCGCTTGTGGTCTGGCGCACGCCGTGGTTACCGTTCAGTAGCGATCTGGAACAACGGTGCTTCAGATGAGTGCGGAGGTGCTCCATGCGCTTGCCCCGGCTGCTGTGCACGGCTGGTGTCGTCGTCCTGTCCGCTGCGGGCCTCGCGCTGGGCGGCGCGGTCGCGTCCTCGGCCAGCACGGCCGACACGTACCCGGTGACGAGCAACCTGGCGGAGGGGGTCGCGCAGTCCGCGTCCGATCCCGCCGCGCCGCCACCCGGCGTCAACGTTTCCGGCTGTCAGCCCAGTTCGGCCCATCCGATTCCGGTGGTGCTGGTGGACGGCACCTTCGCCAACATGACCGACGACTGGTCCGGCCTCGGCCCGGTGCTGGCCAACGCGGGGTACTGCGTGTACAGCACGCCGCTGGGCGCCCCGTCGAACAGTCTCATCCAGACCACCGGCCCGGCCGCCGACTCGGCTCAGGAACTGGCGTCGTTCGTCGACTCGGTACTGTCCGAAACCGGTGCCGGCCAAGTGGATCTGGTCGGCCACTCGCAGGGCGGGATGCTGTCCGAGTACTACACGAAGGTGCTCGGCGGGGCGGCCAAGGTGCATACGTTGGTCGGGCTTTCGCCCACCACGCACGGCACCACACTGGACGGACTCGGCACGCTGGCTCAGGCCTTCCCTGGCGGCTCGCAGATCGTCGGCACCGCCTGCCCGGCCTGCGCCGACCAGCTGACCGGCTCCACGGTGATCCAGACCCTGGACAACGGGGCCATCGCCCAGTCCGGGGTGAACTACACGATCATCGAGACTCGCAACGAAACCGTGGTGACCCCGGCCGGATCGTCGTTCATCAACGAGCCGGGCGTGACCAACGAGTGGGTGCAGGACTCGTGCGCCAGTGACACGGTGGACCACGCCAGCCTGCCGTATGACAAGACGGTGCAGCTGCTGACCGAGAACGCGCTGGACCCGGGCGATCCGCAGGCCGTCACCTGTTGAGGCCGACCCTGGGCGTCGAAAAGGAAACCGGCGGCGCCGGGCCGGGACCGGACGTCACCGGGGATTGGGTTACAGGTCGACGGCCAGCAGGCCGACGTCCTTGAGCGCCCGGGCGATCCGGTCGGACACCTCGCGGGTCACCGGGCTGACCGGGCGGCGGGGCAGGCCACCGTCGCGGCCCTGCAGGCGCAGCGCCTCCTTGATGGTGGCCGGCTGGTTCGGGCCGTCCAGCGAGCGCCAGATGGGCAGGATCTGCTCGTGCAGTTCCCGGGCCCTGGCCAGGTCGCCCTGCTGCACCGCGTCCCACAGCGCGGTGCTCAGGTACGGGGTGACGGTCGGGATGGCGGCCAGCGCGCCGGTCGCGCCCAGTACGAACGCCGGGTAGTGCAGGTCGTCCACGGCGGCCAGCACGCTGATCCGGTCGGACACCAGGGTGATCAGGTCGGCCAGTTTGTGCAGGTCGCCACCGGACTGCTTGATGCCGATGATGTGCGGCTGGTCGGCCAGCTGGTCGACCAGCTCGGGGCGGATCAGCGCCCAGGGCACCACGTTGTAGATGACGATCGGCAGATCGACCGCTTGGCCGATCTCGGCGTAGTAGGCCAGGGTCGACTCGTCGGTGGGCTCCCACAGGTAGTGCACCGGGGTGACCTGGAGGGCGTCCACGCCGGCGGCCCTGAGCGCCTGGCCGTACTCGATCACGGTGTGCGTGGAGTTCTGGATGATGCCGCCGATCACCGGGATCTTCCCGGCCGCCTCCTCGACGACGATGCGGCAGACCCGGGCGCTCTCCTGCGCGGTCAGCGCGTTGCCCTCGCCGGTGGTCCCGCAGGCGCAGATGCCGGTGATGTCCGCGCCCATCAGGTAGCGGACCTCGGCGCGCAGCTTGTCCTCGACCAGCTCCCCGTGCTCGTCGAAGGGGGTCACCACGGTGGCGATGATGCCGTGCAGGTCGGGTCCCGGTTTGCTGGCGGACGTCATTGATTCGCCTCTCTGAAATCTGGCATGTCAGATCTGACGCTCTAGATCTAGCAGACGAGATATCACCTGTGCAAGACTGGCCGATGAGACGTGGCGCGCACTGGGCGTGACGCTGAGCGCCGTGTCGCAGTACCCGTGGGTGCTACGCGGCAGCGGGCTGGCGATGCCGGAGCGGTTGTGCCGTGTGTTGTATCTGACGACGGCACTCGGCGCGGCCTGATTGCTACCTGGTCGGCACCTCGATGCGCTTATCGTTCCGGGGGCTTACCCGATCCGTCGACCGCAATGCCAGCGGCTGCGGCGATCCGGTCGCGGGATTCCAACAGCCGTGCGCGCAGCGCCGGCAGATCCACGCCGAGCAGCCGGCCGTCCCGCTTGACCGCTCGGCCTGCGACGAAGACGCTGTCCACCAGGCCAGGGTGGCCTGCGGCGACGATCGTGCCGACGGCGTTGTTGATCGGGAAGACCGAGGGATCCTCGGCGTCGAGCAGGATCAGGTCGGCGTCCTTGCCGACGGTGATGCTGCCGGTTCGGGCATCGAGTCCGCACGCGCGGGCGCCGTCCACCGTGGCGAACTCGACGAAGTCCCGCGCGGTCAAGCCACCGTCCAGGCCGCGCTGCACCGCGAAGGCCGTGCGCATGGTGGCGAACATGTCGCCGCCCGCGGACGGGCAGTCGTCGATCGACAGCGAAGGGCGGATCCCGGCGGCCAGCATGCGCCCGGTCTCGGGCCAGCCGAAACCCATCTTCAGTTCGACGTCCGGGCTGATCGACACCGAGCAGCCAGCATCGGCCATCATCGCCACCTGGTCGTCGGAGATGCCGTTGCAGTGCACGAAGGTCGTGCGGTCGTCGAGCAGCCCGTGATCACGCATGTCGGCGATGGGGCGGCGACCACTGGGCCAGCCGGTGGCGCCGTGCATGTGCACGCTGACCCGCAGTCCGAGTTCCCGCGCCAGCGCGACATCGGCGGCGGTGGTGTCCATTGTGGTCAACTGCGGTCCGCGCAGGCCCAGCGCCATGCCGTCGTCGGGCAGCTGCGACCGCACGCGGGTGATCTCGGGTGCGATCGGGTCGTCGGCCGCGCAGTAGCAGAACACCGAACGGCCGGGCGCCGTACGCAACGCCTGGATCGCGGCGTCGGCGTTCTCCGGGTGGTCGGAGCAGTGGAACCAGTCGAGCATGGTCGTGACCCCCGAGCTGAGCGCCTCGATCCGGCCGAACAGGTTGCCCAGGTACACGTCATGCGGCTGGTAGTGCGGTTTGAGCGTGCCGTGCATGGCGACGCGGTACTCCTCGAACGTCCAGTCCGCGCCGATGCCACGGAATGCGGTCTGCCAGGTGTGCCGGTGGGTGTCCACGAAACCGGGCAGCACGATCTTGCCCGTGGCGTCCACGACCTCGGCGTCGGCCGTGTCGATGGTGGCGGCGACCGCGGCGATGCGGCCGTCCTCAATGAGTACGTCGCCCTGCGCGAGATCGCCGAGGGCCGGGTCCATGGTGACCACCATGCCGCCACGTAACAGGGTCCTCGTCGGGCTGGTGTGGAGTGCCATGACGTCCTTTCCAGAAGTTGGCGCATCAACTCTAGAACCAGTGAGTTGATGCGTCAACTTCAGCTCGCTTATGATTCCCGTCATGGCTGAGCCCCGTACGTTGAAACCCGAGGAGTGGGAGCTCTGGGACACCTGGATGCGCGCGCAGCGTCTACTCCTACGGGAGCTCGACCGCGATCTGCAAGACGAGTGCGGCATCTCGAAGGCCGAGTTCAGCGTGCTGGTGACGCTGTGGCAGGTGCCCGGCCGCGAGATGCGTGTCGGCGAGCTCGCCGAGTCGCTCGACTGGGAGAAGAGCCGCGTCTCGCACATGTTGACCCGCATGGAGACCCGTGGCTTCGTGGCGCCGACCCGGTGCGGGCCCAGCGGTCGTCGCACCGGCATCGGGCTGACCGACAAGGGCGGTCGGGCCGCGCAGAGCGCCATCCTCCGTCACGGGCGCAACATCCGTCGTTACTTCCTCGACTCGCTCACGGCAGAGCAGGCTGCGACTATCCGGGTCTGGAGCGAGCAGATGATCGACGGCATTGAGCCGCGCTTCGGTGAAGGGTCCGGCAACGGCGTCGCTTGACGGGTGTTGCCGAAGGCGGTGAACCGAACCGCACATCGGTTCGGTCGAGGAAATGCACCGGTCGTGAGACTCTGCACGTGGCCGAGGTGCGGGCGTGGACCCTGGAAGATTTCCGGGAACCGCGGGCAGAAAGCGACGAAGACGAGTTGTCCGAGGTCGGTTCCTAGTCCCGGGTTTGGCTCAACGCGGCGAAATCGGCCAGCGTCCAGGTCTTCACTTCCTCGATGTGCTGGGCCACCTTGCTCGCCGCGGCCGCCGGTTTGCGGGCGGCCAGCGCGTCCACGATCTCCAGATGTCGTTGGCTGGAGCCGGAAATGCGGTGCGTGCCGGTCGCGCCGACCACCCGCATCCACTGCACGTAGGCCTCGACCGAATCGCGCACCCGGATCAGCCGGGTGTTGCCGGAGTACTCCACGATCGTCTGGTGCAGCCGCTGGTCGCTGGCGAAGAACGGCTCGAAGTCACCCTTCGCGGCCAGCCGGTCGGCCTCCTCGATCTCCGCGCGCAGGTCGGCCAGCAGCGCGTCCGGGATGGCCTTGGCCGCCGCCGGGGCCGCGGCCCACTCGATGCCGCGGCGCAGATCGCACACCTCGCCGATGTCGCGCTCGGTCAGCTCGGCCACGAACGTGCCCGACCGCGGCTTGGTCAGCACCAGGCCGTCGATCTCCAGCCGGGCCAGCGCCTCGCGCAGCGGGGTCTTGGAGATGCCCAGTTCGGCGATCATCGCGGGCAGGTCGATCCGCCGGCCGGGCGCCAGCCTGCCGTGCACGATGCGGTCGCGCAGCAGCCGGTAGGTCTGCTCGGACAGCTTGTCCGTGACGATCACGCGCTCGGGCTGCGCCATCGGTGGTCTCCGTCCTGGTTCGGACCCGGTCACCCGACACTAGTCGGTCGGTGATCCACATCGCGGCCTCCCACGCGAACCCCCGGAGGGGCTTGTGCTCGGCCCGGCCGATAGGCGAGGCTACCAGGAACGCAAGATCTGATATTCTAGTTGTCAACCAGGAGGTCCAGATCATGACAACTGGCGGCTCACCGTCCGAGCCCGACACCGTGCCGGTCGACCCGGCCGCGGCCCGGCGGGTCACCCTGGCCAGCGCCCTGGGCACCACCGTGGAGTACTACGACTTCACCCTCTACGCCACCACCGCGGCTCTGGTGTTCAACAAGGTGTTCTTCCCCAACACCTCCGCGGTCATCGGCACTCTCGCCGCGTTCTCCACCTTCTTCGTCGGCTACCTGGCCCGCCCGCTGGGCGGCATCGTGTTCGGCCACTTCGGGGATCGGCTGGGGCGCAAGGCAATACTGGTCGTCACTCTGCTGCTGATGGGGCTGGGCACGTTCGTGGTCGGCATTCTGCCCTCCTACGCCAGCATCGGCGTGGCCGCGCCCATCCTGCTGGTGGTCATCCGGCTCATCCAGGGCATCGGCATGGGCGGCGAGTACGGCGGCGGCGTCCTGATGGCCATGGAGTACGCGCCCCGGCGCAGGCAGGGCTTCTTCACCAGCCTGGTGCACATCGGCACCCCGGCCGGCGTGCTGCTGCCGGTCGGCTTCGTCAGCATCCTGGACGTGGTCATGCCCGAGGCGACCTTCGAGGCCTGGGGCTGGCGGATCCCGTTCCTGTTCAGCATCGTGCTCATCGGCGTCGGGCTGTACCTGCGGCTGCGCATCTCGGAGAGCCCGGAGTTCGCCCGGTTGCGCGAGCGCCGCGAGGTGCGCAAGGTGCCGCTGGCCGAACTGGGCCGCGGGCACATCGGCGACGTGCTGCTGTCCATTGTGGCCAAGATCGCCGAGAGCGGCCTGTTCAACGTGTACTACGTGGTGGCCCTGACCTACGCCACCAGTCAGCTCGGCATGGCCAAAATTCCCGTGCTGATCGGCATTCTGATCGCCTGCGCACTGGAATGCGTGACCCTGCCGCTGTTCGGCGCGCTGTCCGACCGGATCGGTCGGCGCAAGGTCTACATCGGCGGCGCGTTGTTCCAGGTGCTGCTCGGGGTGCCGTTCTTCCTGTTGGTGGACACCAGAAACCCGGTGCTGGTCACCCTGGCCATGGTGCTCGGACTCGCTGTCGGGCACGGCAGCATGTACGGTGCGCAGGCGGCGCTGTTCGCCAACCTCTACCCGGTCGGAGTGCGCTACACCGGACTGTCCATCACCCAGCAGTTCGGCGCGACCCTGGGGGGCGGACTGTCCCCGTTGCTGGGCGCCGCGCTGATCGCCGCGGACGGCGGCGGCTGGACCTGGGTGGTCGCCTACGTGGTCGGCGTGGCCGCGTTGTCCAGCCTGTGCACCGTGCCGCTGCGCCGGGGCGAGGACCCGGCGCGCACCGCGGCCATCGAGAAAACCGCACTCGTCGATTCGGGAGTCGCCTGATGCCGCAGTACTTCGCCAACTCGCCGGAGTCCCTTGTGGATGACGCGCTGGCCGGTTTCGCCGCGGCCAACGCGGCGCACGTGAGCTTCGTGCCCGACCCCGGCTACCTCACCGCGAACCGGCCCGCGCCGGGCCGGCGGGTGGGGCTGGTGTCCGGCGGCGGATCCGGGCACGAACCGTTGCACGCGGGCTTCGTGGGCAGCGGCATGCTGGACGCGGCCTGCCCGGGCCGGGTGTTCGCCTCCCCGCACAATCGGCAGGTCTACGACGCCTCCCGGGCGGTGGCCCGCGAGGACGGCGTGCTGCACATCGTGAAGAACTACACCGGCGACCGGATCAACTTCGGCATCGCCGCGGAACGACTGGCCCACGACGGAATCGCCTGCGCCCGGGTCACCGTGGACGACGATGTGGCCACCGACTCCGAGGACATCGCGGTCGGCCGCCGGGGCACCGGGGCGACCGTGCTGGTGGAGAAGATCCTTGGTGCGGCGGCGGATCAGGGCGCGAGCCTGGCCGAACTGACCGAACTGGGCACCGAGGTGGCCGGGCGCAGTCGCAGCATCGCGGTAGCCGCGGCCGCGCACACCGCGCCGGCCACCGGCGAGCCCGCGTTCGAGCTGGAGACCGACGTGGAGGAGTTCGGCGTTGGCATCCACGGCGAACGCTCCGGCCGGACCCGCAAGCACACCACCAACACCGAGCTGATCGCCGATCTGGTCGGCCCGCTGGCCGATGCGCTGGACCTGGCCGAGGGGGCGCAGGTCATCGCACTGGTCAACGGATTGGGCGCGGTCACCAATCTGGAGCTGTACGCGCTGTACGGGGAACTCGTCGCGGCGCTGGAGAAGCGGGGGGTCACCGTGGTCCGGCAGCTGGTCGGGTCGGTGGTGACCGCGCTGGACATGCGCGGCGTCTCGGTGTCGTTGCTGCGCACCGACGAGCGGCTGACCGCGCTGTGGGACGCGCCGGCCGACACCCCGGCCTGGCAGCGGGCATGAGCGACAACGGCGACGAAGGAGGGACCATGACCGCGACCACCACCACCGCCGGCTGGCTGCGCGCCTACACCCGGGAAGTACTGGCCCGGCAACAGGAACTGACCTCGCTGGACCAGCGGCTCGGGGACGGCGACTTCGGCGCGAACCTGGCCGGGGGCATGCGCCTGGTGGATGGCGAACTCGGCCAGCTGCCCGAGAATGCCGCACCCGACGAGGCGCTTTCCGTCGCGGCCACGGTGTTCCTGGACAAGGTGGGCGGCACCAGCGGACCGTTGTTCGGACTGCTTTTCAATGAACTTGCCGCCGCCGTAAGGAAATCCGGAAAGTGGGACGCCGCCGCGCTGGCCGAGGGCACCCGGGGCGGGCTGGCCGCGATCCAGCGGGTGGGCGAGGCCGAACCGGGCGACAAGACCCTGGTCGACGCGCTGGATCCGGCGGTCACCGCGCTGGCGCAGAACACCGGCGCCGACCTGCCGACCGCGTTCGCGGCGGCGGCCGCTGCGGCCAGATCCGGCGCCGAGTCGACCGCGGCCGGGCGGGCACGGCGGGGGCGGGCCAGCTATGTGGGCGCGCACGCCGAGGGCGTGCCCGACCCGGGCGCGGTGGCCGTCGCGCTGCTGTTCACCGTGGGGTGAGGCGCGTCGCGGGTCGCGGCCGGGCGACGATCCGGCCGCGGCCTGCGCGCGCGTCCGCGGCCGACCGGTTCCTCCGAGGAAACGGTGTTACGCTGCGAAATCATGGGGTCGCGGATAACGATGGCCGAGCTCGCCGATGGTGCCGCCGACGCGCCACTGCTGGATGACACCGGCCGGTTGGTCGACCCGTGCTACGCGGTCGATCTGGCTGCCGAGCCGACCGATCCGGACACAGTGGATCGCGCGGTCGCCGCCGCGCTGCGCTGTGACCGGCTGCTGATCGGCCTGGCCGACGGGCACACCCTGGACGCCGGAGCCCGTCATCTGGCCAAGGCCATGGACCTCACCCTCGCCCCGCGCGGGCTGGCCGTGGGGTCGGCCTTCGTGTGCGGCGAACTGGAGGAAGTGACCGATGCCGTCGCGTCGGCACCGCAGGCCGCGCTCACCTTGGGGCAGGTGCTGCGCGCGACCGAGGAACTGTCCGCGTCCGCCGCGCTGGACGTGGAATCGCTGGCCTACTCCACCCTGCTCGGCGGCGCGGAGTTCCGGCGCTGGCTGACCGAGCGCGGTCCGCGCCCGGCGCCGCCGCCGGCCGAGCAGCCGGTGCTCATCGAGCGAGCCGGCGAGCACCTGACCATCACGCTCAACCGGCCGGAGCGGCGCAACGCCTACGGCCGCGAGATGCGGGACGCGCTGGTGGACGCGCTGCGGGTGGCCGCGATGGACGACAGCGTGCGGCGGGTGCTGCTCACCGGCGAGGGCCCGGACTTCTGTTCCGGTGGTGACCTGGACGAGTTCGGCAGCACGCCCGACCCGGCGACCGCGCACTTCCTGCGCACCGCCGCCGGTGCCGGGCTGCTGCTGGACCGCGTCGCGGCCAAGGTGACGGTGGAGGTGCACGGCGCCTGTGTCGGCGCGGGAATCGAACTGCCCGCGTTCGCCGCCCGGGTGCGTGCGGCCCAGGGGACCACGTTCCGGCTGCCCGAGGTGAGCATGGGGTTGATCCCGGGCGCGGGCGGCACGGTGAGCATCCCGCGCCGGATCGGGCGCTGGCGGACGCTGTGGCTGGCGCTGACCGGCCACCGCCTGGACGCGCGCACCGCGCTGTCCTGGGGTCTGGTGGACGCCGTCGCGGAGTAGCCGACGGCCCACCGAGTGTCGACAATTCGCGGCAAACTGTCGACAGATTCGCCGATTTGAGCTGTGAAACGCTTGACCGGCGACCCAAGTGTCGGCAGAATTCCGCCCAAGAGGTCGACAGTCGACCGCCCATCACCGCCTCGGGCACCCACCGCTCTCAATGGTGAGAGGAGACCAGATGTTCTCGATCAGCAGAACCGTCCGCGCTCGCGGCGCACGGGTCGTCGGCAGCGCGGCGCTGGCCGCGATCAGCATGGCCGCGCTCGCCGCCTGCGGGAGCGGCGGCGCGGCCGACTCGTCGGGCAACGGCACGCTGGTGATCCAGCGTTCGGCCAACTCCGGTTTCGAGCCGGTGCTGCTGGCCCAGGAAAAGGGCTACTTCAAGGCGCAGGGCCTCAACGTCGAGATCAAGGTCGCCTCCAACGACATCTCCAAGAACATCCCGCTGGTGGTCAGCGGGCAGGTGCAGCTCACCGAGGCCGGCATGTCCTCGCTGATCGCGGCCAAGTCGCAGGGCCTGCCGCTGCAGGCCGTGCTCGGCGTGCAGAACGCCGGCAAAGGGTCCAAACAGGACGATGGCTGCCTGGCCCCGCCGGGCAGCTCCGTCACGTCGCTGGCCGGGCTGGAGGGCAGGACGGTCGGCGTGCCCACGCTGGGTAATCCGGTGCAGATCATCAACAACATCGCCATGCGCAACGCAGGCGACGACCCGGCCAAGGTGCACTACGTGGCGCTGTCCACCGATGCGCTGAACGCCGCGGCGACCAGCGGCAAGGTGGACGCCGTCTGCACCTTCGGGCTGTTCTACGACGAGGCCGTCGCGGCCGGATTCACCCCGCTGCAGGGCGGCACCGTGGGCACCCTGCCCGGCGCGCCGCAGGTCATCTGGATCGCCTCGAACACCTTTGCCAGCAAGAACTCCGCCGAACTGACCAAGTTCACCGCGGCGATGAACCAGGCCTACGGCTACCTCAACTCGCACGACGCCGAGTACCGGGCGATCACCGCGGCCAACACCACGCTGCCCAAGCAGTACATCGAAACCCGGCCGCTGCCGGTGATGACCGCGGCGATCTCCCGCTCGGCCACCGAGGCGATCGCCACGGAGATGCAGAAGGACGGCTTCACCAAGTCAACACCGAGCGCGAACGACCTTGTCGCACAGACGATCCCGGACGTGTGAGGATGACGGTGACCCGGTCTGCTTCGGACCTCGGCGCCGACCCGGTCACCCGGGCCGGCGCCCCGGCCCGCGCGCGGCGCCGCCGCGAACATCCTTTCCTGGCCCGGATCGCGGTGTTCGCGGCCGTGCTCGTGGTGTGGGAACTGGTGCGGTTGACCGGAATCGTGCCGGCCGGGCTGGTGCCCTCGCCGCTGGACGTGCTGGGCGCGCTGCCCGGAGTGCTGGGCGGCGCGGCGCTGTGGCAGGAGCTCGGCGCCACGCTTTCCGGTGCGCTGGAAGGGTTCGCGGCCTCGCTGGTGGTCGGGGTGCCACTGGGATTGCTGATCGGCCGGTCGAAGCTCGCCGAGCGGTCCACCCGGCTGGTGTTCGACTTCGTCCGCTCCTTTCCCACCATCGCACTGCTTCCGGTGCTGTTGCTGTTGTTCGGCGCGACCACGTTGATGAAGTCGATCGTGGTGTTCCTGGCCTGCGTGTGGCCGGTGCTGTTGCAGACCATGTACGGCTGCATGCGGCTGGACCCGGCGGTGGAGGACACCGTGCGGGCCTACCTGATCCCGCGCCGATTGGTGTACTGGCGGGTGATCCTGCCCAACGCGGTGCCGTTCATCGCCACCGGCGTGCGACTGGCCGCGACCACCTCGGTGCTGGTGGCCATCGCGGTCGAGGTGCTGGCCTCGGTGGACGGCCTCGGCCGGGCCATCACCGACGCGCAGACCGGCGATGCGACCCCGACCGCCTACGTCTACATCTTCCTGGGCGGCGTGCTGGGTTACCTGATCAACAAAGGTGCGCACGCGGCGGAACGCCGGCTGCTGCGCTGGCGGCCACCGGCGAGCGGGGAATGACCATGCGCCAACGGTTTCTGACCTTCGCCCGCGCCGCGCTGGTGCAGTTGTGGCTGCCCGTGGTGCTGATCGCCGCGTGGTGGATCGCCTCCTCGTCCAGCACCTCGTTCTACTTCCCGCCGCTGTCCGCCATCCTGGCCGACCTGTGGCAGGGGCTGACCGGTGGGGATCTGTTGTCCGCCACCGGATACAGCCTGCGCAACCTGCTGCTCGGGCTGCTCGTCGCGCTGGTGGCCGGGGTGGCCGTCGGCGTGCTGCTGGGCCTGAACAAGGCGGTGGAGGCGGCGACCCGGCCGATGCTGGACTACGCCCGGGCCGTGCCGCACGTGGCGTTCGTGCCGGTGATCATCGTGGCGCTGGGCCTTGGCTGGCTGCCCAAGGTGCTGCTGATCGCGCTGGGCTGTGTGTGGCCGATCCTGCTCAACACCGTGGACGGGGTGCGCGGCATCAGTCCGCAGGTGCTGGAATGCACGCGGGCGTACCGGATTCCGCTGCGGCTGGTGGTGCGCAGGGTGGTGCTGCCCGCGTGCGCGCCGCAGGCGTTCGCCGGGCTGCGGGTCGCGCTGCAGGTCGGCATGGTGATGCTGATCGTCAGCGAGATGTACGGCTCCACCACCGGAATCGGGTTCTTCGTGCTGCAGAGCGGGGAGAACTACGCGGTGACCGACACCTGGGCGGGCACGGTGCTGATCGGCGGGCTGGGCTACCTGCTCAGCCTCGTCCTGCTGGCCGCCGAGCAGCTGTCCCTCGGCTGGTACTTCCAACGGCAACCGGCGCGACGGCGCGGGGCCGTGCGTGTTCCGAGCACAGAGAGGGCCGTCGCGTCATGACCGTTTCGGCACAAGCCCTGCGGGCGTCTGCCGCCGACCGCAGCCTGGTGGTCGAGGGCCTTGGCAAGTCCTACGGCGAGGGCGAGGGCGCCCACGAGGTGCTGGCCGAGCTGGATCTGCGGGTGGACCCCGGCGAACTGGTGTGCATCGTCGGCCCGTCCGGCGCCGGCAAGACCACCCTGCTGCGCTGCCTGGCCGGGCTGATGCCGGCCACCACCGGCCGGGTCCGCTACGGCGAGACCACGGTGTCCCGGCCGCAGGCCGAGATCGCCGTGGTGTTCCAGGACTATCGCGGCTCGCTGATGCCGTGGATGCGGGTGCGGGACAACGTGGCCTTCCCGCTGGAGGGCCGGGGCGTGGGCAAGGCCGAGCGGCGGGCGCGGGCCGAGGAGTACCTGGCCGCGGTCGGGCTGACCGGGGTGAGCGAGAAGTACCCGTGGCAGCTGTCCGGCGGGATGCAGCAGCGGGTGGCCATCGCCCGCGCGCTGGCCTACTCGGCGCCGGTGCTGCTGATGGACGAACCGTTCGGCTCGCTGGACGCGCAGACTCGGTTCGACCTCGAGGATCTCACCCACCGGCTGCGGGCCGAACTCGGCGTCACCATCGTGCTGGTCACCCACGACATCGACGAGGCGGCGTACCTGGGCGACCGGGTGGTGGTGCTGGCCGGGTCGCCGGCCACGGTGGTGGACACGGTGGAGATCGGGCTGGGCAGTGAGCGGGATCAGTTGCGCACCAAGGCCGATCCCCGGTTCGCCGAACTGCGCGGGCGCATCCTCACCGAGATCCGCTCGGGCCGGGACGCGGTGTGACCGGACAGCGGGTCCGGCCGCGGTTCGACCACGTGGGCATTTCGGTACCCGACCTGGAGGCCGCGGTCGACTGGTACGTCTCGGTGTTCGGCCTGACCGCGGCCCCCGAGTTCGCCGTGCCGGGCACCGATCTGCGCGGCCGGATGCTGCTGGACCCGGTGTCCGGGTTCCGGATCGAACTGCTGCACCGGCCCAGCGCCCGGCCCGGTCCCGGGTTCGGCAGTGCGCTGGAGGCGGCGGGCGTGCACGGCTACGGGCACATCTGCCTGTGCGTCGCCGAGGTGGACGCAGAGTTCGCCCGGCTGCGCGCGGCCGGGGCGGGGGAGCGGATGGCGCCCGGCCCGTCGCCGCGGCCCGGCTACCGGATGGCATTCGTCGCCGATCCCTACGGCAACCTCATCGAATTGGTCGAGCGAGACGACTGATGCCGCCTGCGCCCGAGCGGCGATTGACAAACCGAACTAGGGTTGACCGCACGTTCGGCCGCGCCCGTCACCCCGGCTGGTGCACCGCTGAACACTTCCGTTCGCCGCGGGAAGCCAGGTACCGGCGTGTTCGACGATGTGAGCGACCAGTTCGGCATCAGCTCGATCAGCACTCCTCGAGCGCTGATCCTCCAGGTGACCGGCGCTATCGACCTGTCCACCAGTGTCTCGGCGCAAGCCCAGTTCCAGGACGCGGTGGCCGAGCTGCTCCCGCCCGCCGTGCTGGTGCTCGACCTGACGGTCATCGAGGTGCTCAGCGCCGCCGGGGCGCGGATGATGCGGGAGCTGATCGGGCAGTGCGCCCAGCAGGGGGTCGCGGTGCGGCTGGTCGCCCGGCCGGGCAGCGTGGTGCAGCGCAACGTCAAGATTCTCGGGCTCGACGAGGTAGCCCCGCAGTTCGGCGACCTCGACCAGGCGCTCGACTTCGAGTGCTGAGGGCGCGACGGCCGCGGCTGGGTGGGCCGTGCGGGTGACCGTCAGCGCAGGGTGATCCGCAGCAACGGCAGCATCCGGCCCGGGATCGACTCGGACGGCGTCTGGCCGGCCCACTCGGCCCCCATCCTGCGGTAGAAGCCCTCGGCGTTCGGCTCCGCGCCGATCATCAGGGTGGCGAAACCGGCGTCGACCGCGGTGGCCAGCGCGTCCTGCCACAGTCGGCGGCCCAGGCCGGTGCCGATCTGGCCCGGCTGGACCCACAGGTTGCCCAACTCGCCGACCGGCGGCGCGCCGTCCACGCTGTAGAACCCGGCGACCGCCCCACCCAGCTCGGCGACCACGACGTGCCGCCGGGCCAGGTCGTCGGGGGTGAAGGTGAGCTCGGCCCGACAGGATTCGAGGAATTCCTCGTCGTAGCCCCAGAATCCCTTGGCGGCCAGGGCCAGATCACTCAGCACGCTCGCCTCGTCCGGCCGGGCCCGCCGCAGCGTCACCTTCGGTCCGTCCCCCTCGCGCGGTGGCAACCCGTTACGCGCCGACCATGTTGTAGCCGCCGTCGGCGACCAGGAAACCGCCGGTGATGTGATCGGCGTCCGGGGTGGCCAGGAACAGCGCGGTGCCGGCCAGTTCCTCCGGGGCCGGGATGCGGCCCATCGGGGTCAGCTTGCGCAGCGCGTCGCCGCGGCCGCTCTGCCAGTCCTGGCGGCCCAGGGTCGCCGGGGTCTCGATGAAGCCGGGGGCGAACACGTTGACCCGCACGGTCGGCGCGAACGCCTGCGCGTAGGACTTGGTCAGACCGATGATCCCGTACTTGGCCGCGGCGTACTGCGGGGCCCTGGCGCTGCCGCGCACCACCACGGTCGACCCGATGTTCACGATCGCGCCGTGCCCCTGGTCCAGCATGCGCGCGCCGATCTCGTGGGTGCACAGCATGGTGCCCTTGATGTCCACGGCCAGCACGTGGTCGATCGACTCGGGCGTGACCTCGCGCCAGGACATCTGCTCGCGGGCCACGTCGCCGACGTTGTTGACGGCCACGTCCAGCGTGCCGAACTCGGTGAACACCCGCTCCACCATGGCCTTGACCTGGTCGTGCTCGGCGATGTCGGCCTGCACGGTGAACGCCCGGCGGCCCAGCGCCTCGATGGCGCGTACGGTCTCCCGCGCCCCGTCGGCGGAACTGCGGTAGTGCACGGCGACGTCCGCGCCCTCCTGCGCGGCGCGCAACGCGATCGCGGCACCGAAGCCGGTGCCCGCACCGGTGACCAGGACGTGCTTGCCGGTGAACCGGGGCGCGGGGGAGTCGGTCATGGAAATCCCTTTCTGGGTAACGGTTTTACACGAGGGTGCGACCGCCGTCCACGTACAGCACCTGGCCGGTGACGAACGCGGACTGGCGGGAGGCCAGGAAGGTGATCGGGCCGGTGAGATCCGCCGGTGTGCCCAGCCGGCCCGCCGGGACCAGCGCCTCCAGTGGGGCGCGCATGCCGTGGTCGTCGAGGTAGGCGCGGGTCAGGCCGGTCTCGGTGTAGCCGGGGGCGATGGCGTTGACGGTCACCCCGTTCGGCGCCCACTCGCGGGCGAACACCCGCATCAGCTGGTTCACCCCGCCCTTGGTGGCGGCGTAGGGCGCGTGGTGCGGGTGGGCCAGCAGGCCGGACACCGAGGACAGGTAGACGATCCGGCCGTAGCCGCGCGCGGTCATGTGCCGGCCCGCGGCCTGGCCGAGCCAGAACGCGCTGTCCAGGTTGATGGCCAGCAGCCGGCGCCAGGCGTCGTCCTCGATGTCCAGCGCGGGCCTGCGGTCGTTGACGCCAACGGCGTGCACGAAGATGTGCACCTCGGACAAAGTGTCGACAGCATGCCGGAAAGCGGCGCGGCAGGCGTCTCCTGTCGACAGCTCGGCGGGCAGACCGGTGATCGCGCCTCGACCGGACTGGCCCGGCTGCGCGATCGCGTCAAGTGCGGCCTCATCGCGATCCAGCACGAGCACGTCGACGCCCTCCTGGGCCAGGGATTCCGCGACGGCCGCGCCGATGCCACCCGCACCGGCCACCACCGCGTGCTGTCCCGCCAAGCCAAGCCATGTCGACACGTGCTCGCCCCTCGTGGTGTTCGGCCGCATTGCCTCGTGAGCGGTACCGTAGCCCACAAAGTCATCAACTGTCGACACATGTGGAGGATCGATGATCGGCAGGTTGCCCGTGCTGCGACCGGCGGAACTGTCGGCCGAGCAGCGTGCGGTGTACGACTCGGTGGTCGGCGGACCGCGCGGGGCCGGGCCCCAGGCGTTCCCGCTGACCGACGCCGAGGGTGGCCTGACCGGGCCGTTCAACGCCATGCTGTTCAGCCCCGGGGTGGGCGCCGCGTTGCAGGAACTCGGCGCGGCCATCCGGTTCCGCGGCGGACTGTCGGCGCGGGTACGCGAGCTGGCCATTCTGCTGGTGGCCGCGAAGTGGGACAGTGACTTCGAGCGGTACGCGCACGAGGCGGTCGGCCGCGGCATCGGGCTGACCGGGGCCGAACTGGCCGCGGCGCGCGCGGGCACGGTGCCGGACTCGGCCGACGGGGCTGAGCGGGCCGCGCTGGAGCTGGTCGTGGCGATGCTCGACGGGGATGTGGACCAGGCGCTCTGGGGGCGGGCGGCGGCGGTACTGGATCACCGGACGATGGTCGAGGTGTCCACACTTGTCGGTTACTACGCCACGCTCGCCCTGCAACTGCGGGTGTTCCGTGTTGGTGTTCCGGGCTGATCGTCCGAGTTGCTTGCACAGTCGCGATCGAGTTGTCAGAATAAGTGTCGACACTAACTGAGTAGAGGAAGGCAGCGCCGAGCGATGAAGCTGGTGACCTTCGACCAGGGCAGGGTCGGCCGACTGGCCGAGGACACGGTCGTCGAACTCGACGTGCCGACCATGCGGGAGTACTTCGAACGCGAGGGCCGGGTCGGCGAGACCGGGGAGACCTTCCCGCTGGCGCAGGTCCGGCTGCGCGCGCCCATCGAGCCCAAGAAGTTCTTCCACACCGCGGGCAACTTCCGCGAGCACCACGAGGATCTGGAGCGGGTCGACTGGTCGCACCCGGTCAACAAGGGCATCGTGTTCTTCCAGAACGTGGACGCCATCATCGGCCCGGAGGACGACATCGTCTATCCCGAGCAGCTGACCAACGAGCTGGACTACGAACTCGAACTGGTCATGGTGATCGGCAAGCCGGGGAAGTTCTTCTCGGCCGAACAGGCGGCCGAGCACATCGCCGGCTACCTCATCTTCAACGACGTCACCGCGCGGGACATCCAGCGCCGGGAGATGAAGTCCGGGGTGTTCTCCTTCTCCAAGGCCATCGACACGTTCTGCCCGATCGGCCCGTACATCGTCACCGCCGACGAGATCGGCGACCCGCACGACCTGGACATGGAGCTGCGGGTCAACGGCGAGGTGCGGCAGCGCTCCAACACCTCCCGCATGTCGGTGTCCATCCCGCAGCTGGTGGCCTACCACTCGCCGCAGATCTACAGCGCGGGCGACCTGATCACCACCGGCACCATCGCCGGGGTGGCGGCCAGCACGGACGACCCGTTCGCCAACTACCTCAAGCCGGGCGATGTGGTGGAGGCCGAGATCGAGAAGCTGGGCGTGCTGCGCAACCGGGTGGTGTCCTGGGCCGACGCGCACGGCGAACCGGCCCCGCCGGCCGAACAGTGGAGGTGAGCGGATGCGACTGGCCAATCGCGCCGGCCGGCTGGCGCTGCTGACCGATCGCGGCGCGGTGGACGTGCGGCGCGCCGGCGACGGGCGGTTCGACTCCGATCCGGAGTCGGTGTTCGGGGTGTGGGACGAACTGGCCGACTGGGCGGCCACGGTCGATCCGGCCGAGGCCGAGCCCTACGATCCGGCCGAACTGCGCTGTCCGGTGCCCCGGCCGCGGCAGGTGTTCGCGATCGCGCTGAACTACCGGCCGCACGCGGCCGAGGCCGGGTGGCAGGAACCGGCGGAACCGTTGGTGTTCACCAAGTTCAGCAGCTGCCTGACCGGCCCGGGCGGGGCGATCGAACTACCGCCGGGCAAGGTCGACTGGGAACTGGAAATGGTCGCGGTGATCGGCAGGCCGGCCTACCGGGTGCCGGAGGCGGACGGGTGGAATCCGGTGGTGGCGTTGACGATCGGGCAGGACCTGTCCGAACGCGAGTCGCAACTGGCCGGGCAGCCGCCGCAGTTCTCGCTGGGCAAGTCCTTTCCCGGCTTCGGTCCGGTCGGTCCGGCGCTGGTCAGTCTGGACGAGATCGACGACCGGGACGATCTGGAACTGACCTGCGAGGTCTCCGGCGAGCGCATGCAGCACGACCGGACGGCCAACCTGATCTTCGGCGTGCCGCGGCTGGTCTCGTTCCTGTCCGCCACCTGCCCGCTGCTCCCGGGCGATCTGATCTTCACCGGCACCCCGGCCGGCGTGGGCAATCGCCGTACGCCCCAACGGTTTCTCACCGAATCCGACGAACTGGTCAGCCGGATCGGCGGCCTCGGCGAGATGCGTCACCGGTTCACCGCGCGCGCCGCCCAGGAGGCACAGGTATGACCGACTCCACCCTGTTCACCGAGGTGCGGGTGTTCGACGGCACCGGCGCCGACCCGTTTCCGGCCGAGGTTCTGGTGCGCGGGAACCGGATCATCGACGTCGCCCCGAACATCGCCGCGGATCAGCGCTCCGGCGCCACGGTGATCGACGGGGGTGGCGGCACGCTGATCCCCGGTCTGGTGGATTCGCACACCCACCTCGGTTTCGGCTCCACCATCGAGCACCGTTCGCCGCGCACCGAGCCGGACGAGGAGAAGTGCCTGCTGGTCGCGCACGCCGGGCGGGTGCTGCTGGACTCCGGGTTCACCAGCGCCTACTCCGGCGGAAACCGGCTGCCCAAAACGGAAATCGCCGCCCGCAAGGCGTGGGCCGAGGGCTGGCTGCCCGGACCTCGGCTGCGCGCCGCGTCCTGGGAGGGCAGCGCCGGCATGGTCGAACCGGGCGTGTACGACTTCCCGGGGATCGAGGGCCGCGCCTCCGACCCGGAGTCCATCCGGCGGTTCGTGTCCGAGATGGCCGATCTGGGCGTGGACATCGTGAAGCTGTCGCTGTCCGGGGAAAGCGCGGTGGTGCGGGGCACCTCGCGGATCGTCCAGTTCACCGAGGAAGAGGTGGCCGCCGCAGCCGAGACCGCGCGCGAGCGGGGCGTCTGGCTGACCGCGCACGCGCACGCCGCCGAGTCGATCAAAATGGCCGTGCGCAACGGAATCCGGGCGATCTACCACTGCACCTTCGCCGACGAGGAAGCGCTGGACATGCTGGAGGCCGCGCGCGATCGGCTGTTCGTGGCGCCCACTCCCGGCATTATCTACGCCAACCTCTACGAGGCGGGCGGTGAACCCGAGGCCGGCATGGAGGTCGAGGCGACCGCGGCCTCGGTGCGTGCGGTGGTGCCCGAACTGGTGCGCCGCGGGGTGCGCGTGGTGCCCGGCGGGGACTACGGGTTCGGCTGGAATCCGGTGGGCCGCAACGCCCGCGACCTCCAGTTGTTCGTGGAGTGGTTCGGATTCACCCCGGCGCAAGCACTCCGCGCGGCCACCCAGCTGGGCGGCCAGGTGATGAACCTGGCCGACGAACTGGGCCTGATCCGGCCCGGTTACCTGGCCGATCTGGTGCTGGTGGACGGCGATCCGTTGGCCGACATCAGCATCATGGCCGACCAGAACCGGCTGGTGACCATCATGAAGGACGGGCGGCTGCACAAGTCGAACCGGGTGGCCGCGCCCGCGCGGGTCTGACCGTGCCGCTGGTGCGCACCGCCCTGGGCGGACTGCTTGGCACGTGGGCGAATCGTGAGGTGGCGCGGTTCGCCGGGATTCCGTTCGCCGCGCCGCCGGTGGGGGAGTTGCGCTGGCGCGCGCCCCGGCCGGCGGCTCGCTGGTCGGGTCCGCGCCCGGCCGACCGGTTCGGGCCGGCGCCGCTGCAGTCGCATCCGCCGAAGCGTTCGCTGATGTACCGGGCCAACTTCGACGAGCCGGTGCCGTCGGCGATGAGCGAGGACTGCCTCTACCTCAACGTGTGGACGCCCGATCCGGCGCCGAACGCCGGGTTGCCGGTGCTGGTGTTCCTGCACGGCGGGGGCAACCGGTTCGGCCACGGCGGGCAGCGCATCCACGACGGGGCCGCGCTGGCCCGGCACGGGATCGTGGTGGTCACGCTGAACTATCGGCTGGGAGCTCTGGGTTTCCTGGCCCACCCCGGATTGGCCACCGAGGATCCGGACGGGGCCAGCGGCAACTACGCGCTGGCCGACGTGCTCGCCGCGTTGCGCTGGATCGCCGAGCACATCGGTGCGTTCGGCGGCGATCCGGGCCGGGTCACGCTGGGCGGCAACTCGGCCGGTGCGGCGATCGCCTGTCATCTGATGACCGCAGGGGCCACCCGGGGGCTGGTGCACCGGGTGATCGGGCAGAGCGCGTCCGGCGCCTACCGGGCCGAGGGTCCGCTGCCCGAACCCGAACGGGCGCAACGGGAAGGCGCGGAATTCGCCGCGCACTGGGCGGACGACATCGCGGCGCTGCGGGCGGTTCCGGGTGTGGAATTGGTGCTGCCGGGACACTTCGGGCCGGTGGTGGACGGAGCGCTGCTCACCGAACAGACCGGGGATGTGCTGGATCGCGGTGGGCAGCTGGCGGTGCCGTTGCTGGCCGGGAGCAACGCCGACGAGGGAGTGTTGTACACCCGGCCGGATGCGGTGGAAGCGTTGCGCGGCAGGCCATCCGAGGTGCTGGCGGCCTATCCGGCCGACGATCCGGAGCAGGCCCGGCGATCGGCTCGGGAGTTCACCGGGGACAGCCGGTTCGGGTATCCGGTGTGGCGCTGGGCTACCACGCACGCCCGGACTTCGGGCGCGCCGACGTTTCTCTACCGGTTCACCCAGTCCTCGCCACTCCCGCCCGACCTGGCCGCCCGACCCGCGCCGGACGGCGGACGCGGTTACGGCAGCTTCCACACGGCCGAACTTCCCTACCTGACCGGCAATCTCGACGCGCTGGACTGGCCGTGGACCGAGCAGGACCACGCGCTGTCGCGACGGATGCGCGAGGCTTGGTCGTCGTTTGTGGACAGTGGGAACCCGGGTGGTGGCTGGCCCGCGTCGACCGGCGACACGGCGATGGTGTTCGGGCCGGAGTGTGGTCCCGCGGCGATTCCGGATCTGGACCGGATGCGGTTGCTGGACCGGTTGCCGCGTCCGCTGAGTTGAGTTTCCGCTCAGGCCAGCGGGATTCCTAGCTCAGTTCCCGGTGGGCCAGGTGGCGCAGGTCTTGTTCGTCGAGTACCCGGGATTCGGCGGCCATCACCGCGCGGGCCGCGGCCAGGATGTTCGTGACCTGCTCGTGGGTTGGTGTCAGGCCGAGTGCGAGGAGTTTGTCGGCCAGCGTGTACGGGCCGCTGTCCGGGGTGAACGGGGCGACCCGCTGGTTGCCGACCAGTTCCGGGTCGACACAGTTGTGCAGCAGCGGATCGACGGCGGACTCCTGGGTGATGATGTCCATGCCGCCCCAGGCGAACGCCTTGTCCCCGGTCATCGGGTGGTTGTAGGCGCGGTGGTAACCGGTCAGCCGTTCGGCCACTCGGGCGAGTTCGGTCAGTTTGCCTGTGTCGATCCCGGTGGACACGCCGTATACGGCCTCGAAGGCCATGGCGGTGGCGGCCAGGTCGGCGTTGCCCGGGCCGCCGCAGTAGCCGTTCACGGACAGCTCGATCACCTCGGCGCCGGCCCGCGCCGCGGCCACCGCGCAGCCCACCGCCATCCCGAAGGTGTTGTGCGGATGCAGGCCCACCCGCACACCGGGCGCGAGCTTCCTGGTCTGCTCCACCAGATAGCCGAAGCCCTCCGGGCTCATCGCGCCCGGGCCGTCGAACAGGGTGATCTCCGAGACGTCGGCCTCGACCAGCGCGGCCACGCTGTCGGCCAGCATGTCCTCGGTCAGATAGGACACCATCAGCAGCGGGGTGGCCACGGTCAGGCCGCGGTCCCGCGCGGCCCGCACCAGTTTCGCCGCCGCCGCGACGACTTCCGCCCGGTCCCGGGGCGTGGTGTCGGTGCGCCAGTCCTCGCCGGCCCAGGCCTGGTCGTAGATCCGCGAGTAGATCTGCGCGGCCGCGCCGAAACCCTGGATCCACACCTGCACCGAGTCGAACCCGGCCGCCGCCGCCCGATCCACCGCGGCCTCGGTGCCCACCAGTGGGCACACCGCGACGCACTCGGCGTTGGCCTCCTTGATCGCCGCGATCTCCTGGCGCAGCTGGTCATCCGTGCGGCGCATCAGCCCGGCGGTGACGATCTCGCCGACCCCGGCGACCACCAAGGCCTTGAGGTAGCCCAGTTTCTGCTCATCGGTGGCCACCACGCCGGGCAGCGTTTCCATCGAGCGCAGCGTGGCATCGCGCAGCCGCACCGATTCCGGCATCGCACCGACCACATCCGGCCGCCGGTTGAGCGGGCTGACCGACCACCGGCCCGGCTCGTACGCGCCGGGCGCGCGCTGCGCGGCGATCTCCCGGCGGAAGCGGTCGATCTCCTCGGCGGTGAACACGGGCGGCTTGAGCATCTCGTTCTCCTCCGGCGTCATCACGCGGCCCGCACCCCGCCGTCCACCGGGAAATCCGCCCCGGTGACCCAGGTTGCCTCGGCGGAGCCGAGGTAGACCGCGCACCAGGCGACATCCTCCGGTTCGCCGAGCCGGCCGACCAGGGTGCGGTTGACGATGCTCGCGGACAGTTCGCCGTCGGTCGCGCCGGCCAGGTCGGTCGCTGCGGTCTTGACCAGTCCACAGGAGATGGTGTTGGCCCGGATGCCCAGCGGACCGCCCTCCACGGCCAGCTGGCGGGTCATGGACAGCACCGCGCCCTTGCCCGCGCAGTGCGCGACCATGCCCATGCTGCGGCTGCCGCGGTAGGAGTTGACCGAGGCGAAGTTGATGATCGAGGCCCGCCCGCTGGCGGTCAGCAGTGGCCAGGCGGCCTGGGTGACCAGGAAGACGATGTCCACCTCCCCGGCCAGCGTCGGCCGGAACTGGGTGGCGTAGTCCATGTCGGCCGTGGTGGCCAGGTGCGGGGCGATGGCGGCCGCGTTGACCAGGATGTCCACCCGGCCGTGCGGTTGCGCGGCTGCCACGTACCGCCGGGCGCCGTCGGGGTCGGTCAGGTCGACCGGGTGCAGCGAGGTCAGTCGGTGGCCCGCGGCGGCGGCTTCGGCCACGGTCTGCTCGGCGCGGTCGGCGGCGATGTCGCAGCCGAGCACGGTGGCGCCCTCGGCCGCGTAGCGCAGCGCGATGCCCTTACCGATGCCCGCGCCGATTCCGGTGACGAGGGCGACCCTGCCGTCGAGACGTCCGGACATGAAACCTCCTGCCAAGGCTGTTATGTCGACACTACCATCGAGTGTCTCGGTGATGTAGCACCAATCCCGGACAGGGATTTACATTCTGTCGACACTAAGCTACAAACTGGGGAACGGTCGACGAGGAGGAACCAGGTGTCCGGACGGGTGTTTCAGGGCCAGGAGAGTGCGGCATGACCGGCCGGCTGGCCGGCAGGGTCGCACTGATCACCGGCGCGGGCAGCGTCGGGCCGGGCTGGGGGAACGGCCGGGCCGCCGCGGTGCTGTTCGCCCGCGAGGGCGCCACGGTCGTGCTGCTGGACCGGGACGAGCCGTCCCTGGCCGTGACCGCCGAGCAGGTGCGGGCCGAGGGCGGCACCGCGCACACGCTGCTCGGCGATGTCACCAGCGCCGAGTCGGTGGCGCGGTTCGTGGCGGCCGCGGTCGAGCAGGCCGGGCCGATCTCCGTGCTGGTCAACAATGTCGGCGGCTCGGCCGCGGGCGGACCGGTGGAGTTGACCGAGGAAGCCTGGAGGGCCCAGCTGGATCTCAACCTCACCAGTGCTTTCCTGTTGTGCAAGCACGTGATTCCGGTGATGCGCGCACACGGCGGTGGGTCCATCGTGAACACCTCGTCGTCCTCCGGGCTGCGCTGGACCGGCGCGGCGCAGGTGGCCTATGCGGCGGCCAAGGCCGGGGTGATCCAGCTGTCCAAGGTCACCGCGGTACAGCACGCGGCCGACGGCATCCGGGTGAACACCGTGGTGCCCGGGCAGTTGCACACTCCGATGGTGGAGGCCCGGCTGGCCGGCCAGCGCGCAGGCGGGGACGTGGAAACGCTGCTGGCGCAACGACAGAAGCGGATCCCGCTGGGATTCATGGGCGACGGCCGGGACACCGCCTACGCCGCGCTGTTCCTCGCATCTGACGAAGCACGATTCGTGACCGGCACGGAGATCGTGGTCGACGGGGGAATGACGGCCCGCTGTGACTGACAGCGAGCTGATCTCCGAACCGGTGTCCTCGCCCGGCTGTCCGCCGCCCCATCCCGCGCCGACCCGGCCCTCGGTGTCGCTGCCGGCCGGCGCGTGCGACGCGCACTGCCATGTTTTCGGCCCCCGCCAACGGTTTCCGTATGCGGCCGACCGCACCTTCACCCCGGTCGACGTGCCCAAGGAGCAGCTACGGGACCTGCACGCCTTCCTCGGATTGCCGCGCGCGGTCATCGTGCAATCCTCCTGTCACGGCACCGATCACTCGGTTCTGGTGGACGCGCTGGCCACCAGCGGCGGGCGCTGGCGTGGGGTCGGGCTGATCGACGCGCGCACGCCGCCGGAGCGGATCGCCGAACTGCACGCGGCCGGGGTGCGCGGTTTCCGGCTGAACTTCCTGCCCCATCTGCCCGCCGCGGCCGCCCTGGACGAACTGGCCCCGGTGCTCGCGGTGGCCGCCGACCACGGCTGGCACGCCGCGGTTCACGTGCACGGTGACGGAATTCTGCGCTACCGCACGCTGATCGAGTCGCTGCCGGTGACCGTGGTGATCGACCACCTGGGCCGGGTGGACCTGTCCGGCGGGCCGGCCAGTGCCGAGGTCGACCAGCTGCGCCGGATGCTGGACGCGGGGGTGTGGGTGAAGGTGAGCGGCATCGACCGGGTGTCCCGGCTCGGGCCGCCGTACGCCGACGCGGTGGACCTGGCCGCGCTGCTGGTCGCGCATGCGCCGGAGAAAGTGTTGTGGGGCACGGACTTCCCGCATCCGAACATCACCGGCCCGGCCCCGGACGACGGGCTGCTGGTCGAGGCGCTGGTCCGGATCGCGCCGACCCCCGCGCTGCGCGCGCAATTACTGGTGGACAACCCGGCAACCTTCTACGACTTCCCCGCGTCCTCCGTACATGCACCTGCCGCGCAAAGATCAACCGAGTGACGAAGGCTTCGCTGTCCGCAGGCTGACCCGGCCCACCATCTTCCTGCTGCGGGCGCTGGTCGGTTGCGCCCTGCTGGGCAAAGCGACCACGATGCAGGCGAAACTGGCCGAGGTGGGATGAACCTGGCTCAGCTGTCCTGATCGCGGGCCAGATCGCTGCGTTCGACGGCGGCGTGCGCGGCGACCGTGGCCCGGGCCAGCAGCAGCGCGGCCAGATCGCCGTCGCGCTGCTCGATGGCCTCGAAGATGCGCTCCTGGTCGGCCACACTGGCGGCCAGCCGCCCGGGCTGGGCCAGGCTGGTGTGCCGAAGGATCATGGTGCGCAGGGCCAGCGAGTCGAGGATGCCCTTGAGGGTCTCGTTGCCCGCGATGTCGGTCATTCGCTCCTGCAGCGAGACGTGCGCCCAGAAGTAGGCGTCCACCTCGCCGTTTTTGGCCAGCACCACCATTTCCGCGACCCGTTTGCGCAGTTCGGCCAGGTCGTCCTCGGTGGCGTGCTGCACCACCAGCCGGCCGACCAGGGACAGCAGGTGTCCGCGCACGAAGTAGATCTCGTCGATGCGCCGCGCGGTGAACATGGCCACCCGGGGCCGCCGCCGGGCCCGCATCTCGACCAGGCCCTCCTGCTCCAGCAGCATGAGGGCCTCGCGCACCGGGGTGCGGCTGGAGGAGAACCGGTGGGCCAGCTCCACGCTGTTCAGGTCCTCGCCGGGGGCCAGCCGGCCCTCGATGATGCCCAGCCCGACCCAGGTGGCGACCTGCACGACGCTGGGTTCGCGGCGCTCGGACAGCTTGAGCAGGCGGACGAACTCGGACTCACGCCGCAACGGCGCCTCGGTTACCGGCTCCATCCCAGCGGCCCCCTTTCTGTCGACAGATCGCCGACTTTCTCCCTTGCGGGGCGTGCCCACTCGGCTTAGTGTCGACACTAGTCTAGCGGGAGTCGGGTGATGATCGCATCACCGCCCGCAGCCTGTCGACAGTATGGCCCCTGCCGTGGAGGAATGAACGCATGTCCGACTCAGCCCTGGAGATCGAACTCGGCGACCGGCTGCTGCGCCGCGGGGACGCCGGTTACGAACGGGCCCGGCAGGACGCGGTGTGGAACGCGCGCAGGCCCGACCGCTACCCGGCGCTGATCGTGCTGGCCCGGGACGAAGCGGACGTGCGGGCCGCGGTGCGACTGGCCGGACAGTTCGGCCTGCGGGTGGGTATCCGGTCGGGTGGGCACAGCTGGGTGGGCAACGGCGTCCGGGACGACAGCCTGCTGCTGGACATTTCTCGCCTGCAGGAAATACACATCGACCCGGAGACGCGCACCGCGGCCGTGCGGCCCGCTGCCAAGGGGCCGGCGATCAACGCGGCGGCCGGGGCGCACGGCCTGTTCTTCCCGACCGGGCACGCGCCCACGGTCGGCATCGGCGGGTTCATCCTGGGTGGCGGCTACGGCTGGAACTCCCGCGCGCTCGGCCCGGCCTGTCTGAGCATCCAGGCCATCGACGTGGTGCTGGCCGATGGCACGTTGGTGCACGCCGACGACGCCAGCCACCCGGATCTGATGTGGGCCGCGCGGGGGTGCGGCCCCGGGTTCTTCGGTGTGGTTACCCGGTTCTACCTGCGGTTGTACCCGGCGCCGGAGCGGATCCTGCGGACCGTGCACAGTTATCCGCTGGAACTGCGGGATGAGGTGTTGGCGTTCGTCTACGACGTGCTGGACGAGTTGCCGCGCGAGGTGGAACTGTCGGCCAAGGTCGGGTTCACTCCGGGGCGGGACGATCACCTGGTATCGCTCACCGCGACCGCGTTCTGTGGTGCGGACACTCCGGCTGATCCGTTGGCAGTGCTGGAAAACGCGCCGTTCCGCGACCAGGCGATCAAGGCTACGGTCGCGCGGTCGTCTACTTTGGATGAACTGTACGAGCTGGCCGACCGGCTGACTCCGCCGGGGATGCGGTGGGCGTTGGACGGGATGTGGCTGGGTGGGTCCTCGGCCGAGGTGGTGGAGCTGGCCCGGCCGCTCAACGACACCATTCCGGACGGGATGAGCTTCGTGCTGTGGATGGTGTGGGGCGGGTATCCGCGGCAGGACAACGCCTGCTGGTCCAGCCAGGCCCGGCTGTACCTGTCGCCGAACGCGGGCTGGGCCGATCCGGCCGAGGACCTGACCCACGAAACCTGGGCCCACGCGCCGCTGGTCGCCATCCAGCATGCTTCGCAGGGCTTGCAGTTCTCCGACAACAACGTGGCCGACCGGTTCGACCACGGCATCGAGCCGGAGGCGGGGGAGCGGCTGGAGAAGATCCGGGCGGTGTACGACCCGGAGGCGCGGTTCCACACCTACATGCGCCCGGAGGAATCGACCACCGCTTATGGCCTGGCGCGGGCGAAGCGCACGCACTGATGCGGTGCTGGGGCGCTCGGCCGGTGACGTTCAGTCGAGAGTGAGGAGCACTTCGTCGATCTCGCCGTCGCGAGCCCGGGCGAAATTCCCGGATCGGCGGCGGGGTGGAAGGTGCCTCGCTGCCAGGATTTCCGCGCTGTGCGTGAGACTTCCGCTGTGCGCGAAGCGGCGGCCCCGGAGTTTACCGGGGCCGCCGTCTGGTGTCGCCTTGTGTTGTCAGGCCAGGGAAATTGTGATCGCGCCGGTGTAGGTCCGGCCGACGGTGATCGGAGTGGTCGTGCCGTTGACGGTCATTTTCACCCCTCGGCCGCCCTTGCCGGTGACTGTGGCGTCGGTGGACAGGGTGAGGCTGCTCAGGTAGCTGGTGCCGGTCACCGTCCAGCGGGACGCTCCGGCCAGGGTGACGAGCATCCCGTTGTTGACCACCTCGTGCACCGTGTTGGTGACCTCGCCCAGTTCGCGGTACAACGACGAATCGATGGTGGAGACCCGGTGTTTGGCCACGGTGGCGGAGATGACGCCCTCGATCCGGCTGTCGGTGAAGATGAGCACCGCGTTCATCCCGGCCAGGCTGCTCGTGTCGCCGCGCACCGAGTTGTAGAAGTCGCCGCGCAGGGGCAGATCGGTGGCCGAGAAGGTGGCGTCGGCGCTGTGCGCGGTGGTCACGTCGAAGGCGGTGTCCTTCGCCGGATCGCCGGTCGGTTCGGTGTAGACGGCGGTGGTTTCGGTGCTCCACGGTTTGCCGGTGACCGTGGTCTTTCCTGGATTGTCGTTGTCCATCAACTGGAAGAGGACTCCGGTGCCCGAGCGCAGGCGTGCCCCGCCGGAGCCGTCGATGGTGATGCTGGCCGGGGCGGCTTTGAGGAGGAAGGTGGTTTCGGCACTGGTGAGCTGGGTGCCGCCGTCGATGGTGACCGCGCCGGCGGATTGCCACATCACGCCGAAGCGGCGCGAGGTGATCACGGTCGGCCTCGGGGTGAGGGCGGCCAGTTCCGCTGTGCTCAGGCCGATGCCGAGGGAATCGTTGAGCGCGGCCACCGCGGTCCGGGTGCTGTCGCCGTAGTGCACGGTGCCGCCCCAGTTGATGGTGGCGTAGGAGGCCACGTCGAACTCCACACCCAGGAAATGCTCGGTGACCTGGCCGATGGCGTAGGAGCCGTAGCCGTCCTCTCCGGTGTTCTCGACGTGGCTGTTGATCGCGGTGAGGGTGCATTCGCTGCCCGCGTCCACCGACAGCGCGCCCCAGTTCTCCGAGGAGATGTGCGAATTGAGGTAACTGGCTTTCGTCTGCGCCCCAAGGAGGTTGGTGGCGCGGACGTTGCCGGAGATGCCCAGCATCCACGGCACCACGATCATGTACCGCTGGTCGCTGGTGGGCACGTAGCCGGCCGGTAGTTCGCCGTCCTCGGCGCGTAGCCGGGAGTTCTTCACGACCACGTTGCTGGTGCCGTCGGCGATCACCGTGGTGCGCACCACGCCCTTGTTGTGGATGTCGGCGCCGTCGACGACCAGCGTGGTGTCCGCGCCGGTGGCGTACACCGACGCGCCGTAGCCGACGAAGTCGCAGCGGCCGTTGCCGGTGAACTCGATCTCCGGGCGCTGCAACAGGAAATCGCCGCCGGTGACGTACACGCCGTTGAACGCCTCGCCGGTGGAGCGCAGCCGGACGTTCCTGGCGTAGGACTTGGTGAGCTGGCCGCCGACCACGTCGTCGAGCACCGATTCGTCGGTGACCGCGCCGTCGGCGGTGACGTAGAGGGCCTGGCGGAACGGGAAGGTCAGCCCCAGGTAGGCGATCGGGTTGGCCACCGCGACGGTGATCACCACGTCGCCGCGGTAGGCGCCGGGCGCGATCGGCGCATCGACGCCGCCGTATCCGTCGGTCAGCGCGGTGAGTTTCGAACCGGTCTCCACGCCGTTCACGGTCACGCTCAGGCTGTAGCCGCTGGGCGCGGCCAGCGCCCCGCCCGGCTCGATGACCAGTTCGCTGACCCGGGTGGTCTGGCTCAGGGTCAGCGTCTGACCGGCCTTGACCCGCAGTTTTCCGCTGCCGGCCGCACTTCCCGTCGCGGCCTGCGCGACGCCGGGCACGCCGAGCACCGGCACGACGGCGGCGGCCGCTACCGCGGCCAGCAGGGCGCGTGGCCGGCTGCGGAACGTGACCTCGCGATCGAGCAGGGCGAACCGGGCTCTCGTACGGTTTTCGTCCACCGCGAACTCCCTTGTCTTGTGGTGGGTGAGTCGAGTCGCCGCCGGCGTCATGACACTACTGTCGACACTAAATCCGGTCAATGACCCAACGGGGCACTCACAGGGAGAACTCTGTCGACACTAGCGTGGAAGTTGGTGAAGTGTACTCAGTTGGCGAGCTGCTGCCAGCGGGTCCGCGCCTCGGCGGTCAGCCGGGCGTGCTGGCGGCGGAACAGGGCGGCCGCGCGGGCGCCGCTCCAGCCCGTGGGCAGCAGTTCGGCGGGCAGTGCGGGGTCCATGGCGGGGAACCGGCGCCAGGCGTGCACCAGTTGCACCAGCCGGGTCAGCGAATCGCCGGTGGACCGGCCGCCGAACTCGGCCAGGAAATCGCCGTACTGCGCGGAAATCGCGGCCAGATCCCAGGCCTGGCCGACCATCGCGGTCAGCTCGCCGCCGCCGGTGTGTGGGCCGACGAACACGTGCGCGTCGTCGAGCAGGCCGACCTCGCCCAGTACCCGCTCGGCCTCCGTCGCCCGGTCGGGGTGGGTGCTGATCCACACGCCCGGCGCCGGGCTGCCGAATCCGGCCCAGGTCAGCCGGGTGCGCAGCAGGTGCCGGGCCGGCCGGTCGCTTTCCGGCGCGCGGGCCAGCACCACCACCCAGCGTCCGTCCCAGTCCGGTTGCGTGCCCTGGAATCCGTAGATGCGCTCGGCGCCGGAGCCGAGCAACCGCTCGGCCGCCGCGGACAGGGTCCACAGCGTGCGGCGGCCCTGGCGGTGGGACTTGAGCCAGCCGTCGGCCGCGGTGCGCATCAGCGCCTGCCGGGTGGCCCGCTCCTCCACGCCGAGCCGGCCGAGCACCTCGATGAACGCCGCGGTCCAGGCCGAGCCGGTGGTGGGCAGCACGAACTCGCCGAGCACGGTGAACAACAGGCCCCGGGCGCTCTCCGCGCCCGCCGCGTGCCTGCGGGACAGGGTCGGCGCGGGCTCGGTGGCGGACAGTGACTCGACGCTCGGCATACGCACACGATACGGGCTGTGACACTCTACGAAACATTGACGGATCAGAAAATTACAGTAGAGTTTGACCGGACGTTGGACGGTCGAGGAGGACAGTCGGATGACCAGCCTGGCCGATGGGCCCAGCACCGAGGTGAACGCGCCCTCGCTGGTGGACTTCCGCACCGATCCCACCCGCTACCGGCACTGGCGACTGGACGTCGAGGGCCCGGTGGCCACGTTGACCATGGACGTGGCCGAGGACGGCGGGCTGGTGCCCGGGTACGAGCTCAAGCTCAACTCCTACGACCTCGGGGTGGACATCGAGCTCTACGACGCGGTGCAGCGGCTGCGCTTCGAGCATCCCGGGGTGCGCTGCGTGGTGGTCACCAGCGGCAAGGAGAAGATCTTCTGTGCCGGCGCGAACATCCGCATGCTGGCCGCGTCCGCGCACGGGTGGAAGGTGAACTTCTGCAAGTTCACCAACGAGACCCGCAACGGCATCGAGGACGCCACGGAAAACTCCGGGCAGACCTATCTGGCCGCCTGCAACGGTTCCGCGTCCGGTGGCGGCTATGAACTCGCCCTGGCCTGTGACCACATCATGCTGGTGGACGACCGGTCCTCGGCGGTGTCGCTGCCCGAGCTGCCGCTGCTGGGCGTGCTGCCCGGGACCGGCGGGCTGACCCGGGTGGTGGACAAGCGGCACGTGCGCCGGGATCGCGCCGACTACTTCTCCACCCGCGCGGAAGGCCTGGCCGGCAAGAAAGCCGTGCAGTGGAAGCTGGTGGACGAGGCGGTTCCGCGTCCTAAATGGACGGATACGGTGGCCGAGCGGGCCGGCGAGTTCGCCGCGCGCTCCAGCCGACGGGCCGGCGTCTCCGGCATCCCGTTGGCGCCATTGGACAAACGCCGCAGCGCGAACGAGATCGGGTATACGCACGTCACCGCCGAGCTGGACCACGAGGGCGGCTGCGCGGAAATCGTGGTCACCGGGCCGAAGGCCGGTCCGCCGGCGGACGCGGCCGGCATTCTCCAGCAGGGCGTGGAGTTCTGGCCGCTGGCCCTGGCCCGCGAACTGGACGATCTGATCCTGGACCTGCGCACCAACGAGCCCGAACTGGGCACCTGGGTGATCCGCACCCAGGGCGACGCCGACCGCGTTCTGGCCTACGACCGGCTGCTGCTGGCCGAGCGGGAAAGCGACTGGCTGGCCAACGAGATCGTGCTCTACCTCAAGCGCACCCTCAAACGGCTGGACGTGACCAGCCGCAGCCTGATCGCGCTGCTGGAGCCGCACAGCTGCTTCGCCGGCACGCTGGCCGAACTGGCGCTGGCCGCCGACCGCTCGTTCCAGCTGTCCGGGGTGTTCGAGGAGACCGACCCGGACGCCGAACCGGCCGCGCTCACCCTAGGCCCGGTCAACCTCGGTCCGCTGCCCATGGGCAACGACCTGACCCGGCTGGCCACCCGGTTCTACGGCGACGACGAAGCCCTCGCCGCCGCGGCCGAGACGGTGGGCAAGCCGCTGCCGGCCGAGGACGCCGAGCGGCTGGGCCTGGTCACCTTCGCACCGGACGACATCGACTGGGACGAGGAGGTGCGGATCGCCGTGGAGGAACGGGCCAGCTTCTCACCCGACGCGCTCACCGGGCTGGAGGCCAACTACCGGTTCGCCGGGCCGGAAACCCTGGAGACCAAGATCTTCGGCCGGCTGTCGGCCTGGCAGAACTGGATCTTCAACCGCCCCAACGCATCCGGCCCGGACGGCGCGCTGCGCCGGTTCGGCACCGGGGTGCGCGCCGACTTCGACCGGAAGCGAGTCTGACCATGACCGGCAGCGCGGACTACGCCGAGAAGATTCCCAACAACGTCGAACTGCACGAGGACCGGCGACTGCAGCGGGCGCTGGAGAGCTGGCAGCCCAACTTCCTGAACTGGTGGGAATCCATGGGTCCCACGCTGCCCACCGAGGACGTGTACCTGCGCACCGCGATCCACGTCGGCCGGGAGGGCTGGGCCCACTTCGGGCACGTACCCATGCGGGAGTACCGGTGGGGTGTGTTCCTGGCCGAGCGCAACACCGACCGGCACATCGCGTTCGGCGCGCACAAGGGCGAACCGGCCTGGCAGAAGGTGCCCGGCGAGTACCGGGCCGAGCTGCGCAAACTGATCGTCATCCAGGGCGACACCGAACCGGCTTCCGTTGAACAGCAACGGAATCTGGGCGCCACCGCGCCGTCGCTGTACGACCTGCGCAACCTGTTCCAGGTCAACGTCGAAGAGGGCCGCCATCTGTGGGCTATGGTCTACCTGCTGCACGCCTACTTCGGCCGGGAGGGCCGGGAAGAGGCGGAGGAATTGCTGCACCGCAATTCCGGCAGCGAGGACTCGCCGCGCATCCTGGGCGCGTTCAACGAGGAGACGCCGGACTGGTTGTCCTTCTTCATGTTCACCTACTTCACCGACCGGGACGGCAAGTACCAGCTCGGCACGCTGAAGGAATCCGCGTTCGATCCGCTCTCCCGCACCTGTGAGTTCATGCTCAAGGAGGAGGCGCACCACATGTTCGTGGGCACCACCGGCGTGGACCGGGTGGTGGAACGGACCGTGCAGATCATGCGCGAGGAGGACACCGACGATGTCGTGCCGCACGGCGGAATTCCGCTGTCGGTGATCCAGAAGTACCTGAACTTCCACTACTCCGTGTCGTTGGACCTGTTCGGCTCGGAGACCTCGACCAACGTGGCCAACTACTTCACCGCCGGCCTGAAGGGCCGCTGGTCGGAGGAGCGGCGCAAGGACGATCACGTGCTCACCGACGAGTCGATCCTGGTCGACGCCCTCAACGACGGCGAGATCGGCCAGACCGAGGTGTCCGCGCTGGTCGGCCTGAACACCGATCTGCGCCGGGAGTACATCCACGACTGCGGCAAGGGCGTGGACCGGTGGAACCGCATCCTGGAATCCGCCGGTGTGCTGTTCCGGCTGAGCCTGCCCAGCGTGGCGTTCAACCGGAAGGTCGGCGCGTTCTCCGGGATCGAGGCCGCCCCGGACGGCAAGCAGATCTCGGCCGAGGAATGGGAGCGCCGCAAGGGGGACTGGCTGCCCACCGAGGTGGACAAGACGCATGTGCGCTCGCTGATGCGGCCGGTGTACGAACGAGGCAAAATCGCCTCCTGGATCGCCCCGCCGCGGCAGGGCATCAACGGGAAACCGTTCGACTACGACTACGTGCACCTCGGCTGAACCAGGCGGTGGCCATGACGGAGTTGTTCAACGCCAGTGAGTATCTGCTGGACCGGCAGCTGGACGCGGGCAACGGGGCGCGGCTCGCGCTGACCGGGGCCGGCGGCGAGCTGACCTATGCCGCCCTGCACGACCGGGTGCGGCGCACCGCGGCCGGACTGCGCGCCGTGGGCGTGCGACCCGAGCAGCGGGTGCTGATGTTCATGTCCGACTCGCCCGACTTCGTCACCGTGTTCCTGGCCGCGATGCGGATCGGCGCGGTGCCGGTACCGGTGTCGACCATGCTGCACGCAGACGGCCTGACCGAACTGCTGCGCGACTCCCGGGCCGCTTTCCTCGCTGTCACCAAGGAATTCACCGAGGTCGCCCGGGCCGCGGCGGCCGGCGCACCGGAACTGGCGGGCATCCTGACCGGAGACGGCGCGGAACTGCCGGCCGAGATTCCGGTGCACTCACTGGCCGAACTGGCCGGGGCCGCGCCCGATGACACGGTCTACGACACCCGGCCGGATTCGACCGCGTTCTGGCTCTACACCTCGGGCACCACCGGCCTTCCCAAGGGCGCCATGCACCGGCACGAGTCCATCCGGGTGGTGTGCGAAACCTACGGCATCCAAGTGCTGGGCATCCGGCCGGAGGACCGCTGCCTGTCCGCCGCCAAAGCGTTCTTCGCTTACGGTCTCGGCAATTCCGTGTTGTTCCCGTTGTCGGTCGGCGCGGCCGCGGTGCTCGAACCGGCACCGTCCAAACCGGACACCATGGTGTCGCGGGCGCGGGACTGCGGGGCGACGCTGTTCTTCGCCGGGCCGACGTTCTTCGCCAACATGCTGCGGGCCGGGCTGCCCGCGGACGCGCTGTCCGGGGTGCGGCTGGCCGCCTCGGCCGGAGAGACCCTGCCCGCCGCGCTGTACCGGCGGTGGACGAGCGCCTTCGGGGTGGACATCCTGGACGGCATCGGGATGACCGAGATGCTGCACATCTTCCTGTCCAACCGGCCCGGCGCGGTGCGGCCGGGCAGCACCGGGGTCGCCGTGCCCGGCTACGACCTGCGCGTCCTGGACGAACAGGGCCAGGAGACACCGGTCGGCACCCCGGGCACGCTGTACGTGCGCGGCGAGTCCACGGCGATCGGTTACTGGTCGCAGTACGCCGCGTCCCGGCAGGTGTTCCAGGGCGAATGGCTGCGGACCGGGGACACCTACGTGCGCGACGAGGAGGGTTACCACACCTGCCTCGGCCGCACCGGGGACATGCTCAAGGCCAGCGGGATCTGGGTGTCCCCGGCCGAGGTGGAGAACCGGCTGCTCGCGCACGACGCGGTGGCCCAGGCGGTGGTGGTGGCCGCGCCGGACACCGATGGGCTGGAGAAACCGGTGGCCTACGTCGTGGCGCAGCCGGAGACCACGGTCACCGAGGCCGAGCTGATCGAGTTCTGCCGGGCCGGGCTGCCCTCGGTGAAACGACCGCGCCGGATCGTGTTCGTGCCCGGCTATCCGACCACGGCCACCGGGAAGATCCGCCGGGTCGAGCTGCGGGCCATGGCCGCGACCGTGCTGCTGACCGACGAGATGTCCGAACCGGCCGCGGGTAATACCGTGGCCGGCATGCCGAGTATCGCCGCCACGCCGAAGCCGCTGACCGCCGACCACGGGGCGGTCTGATGCTGGACGGACGCCCGCTGGTCGACGTCCACCTGCATGCCGCCCGGATACCCACACTGTCGGCCGCGTGGCAGCAGTGGGCGAAGGATTTCGGCGATGACGCCGTGCTGTCCCGGGTCTGGGACGCCGAGGGCACGGTCCGGCCGGCCGCGTTCGACGAGTACCTGGCCGAGGAGGGCGTGGACATCGCGCTGCTGCTGGCCGAGTACAGCCCGAAGGCCACCGGATACCAGCCGGTGGAGGACATGCTGCCGCTGACCGGGCACAACCCCGACCGGGTCAAGCTGATCGCCAACATCAACCCGCACCTGCACTATCCGGTGGACGAGGAGTTGCGCCGGCAGCTGGAGCTGGGCGCGGTGGCCTGCAAGGTCCACCCCGTGCATGCCGGGATCGCGGCCAACGACCGGGCGCTGTACCCGGCCTACGCGGTGTGCGAGGAGGCTGGCATTCCGCTGGTCGTGCACTGCGGCACCAGCACCTTTCCCGGTTCCACCAACAAGTTCGCCGATCCGGTGTTCCTGGACGAGGTACTGCGCGACTTCCGGCGGCTGAACATCGCGCTGGCCCACGGCGGCCGTGGCTGGTGGTACGAAGCGGCCGCGTTCATGGCGCTGTCCAACGAGCGGGTGTGGATCGAGCTGTCCGGGCTGCCGCCCTCCCGGCTGCGCGAGTACTACTCCCGGCACAACTGGAAACGCTTGGTACGCAAGATGATTTTCGGCACGGACTGGCCCGGCGTGCCGGGTATCGCGCGCAACGCGCGGGCCGTGGCCGAGCTGTGCCCGGACGAGGAGTCGGTCGGTCTGGTGCTGGCCGGGAATGCCGCGCGGGTCTACAACCTGAAGCTGCCCGGCGCTTGACCCAGCAGTCCGGACAGGGTCGCGGTGGGGGACAGGACGTCCGGGTCGGTGTGCACCGCGATCACGCCGACGCCGGAATGCCTTGCCGCCTCGGCGAAAGCGGCGTCCAGCTCGGCAGGATCCCTTACCTCCCAGGCGTGCGCGCCCAGCGACCGGGCGTACCCGGCCACGTCCACCGGGCCGATGTCCACGCCCGCGGTGCGGCCCAGCCGTCGAGCCTGGTGTGCGGCGATGGTGCCGTACAACAGGTTCGCGAACACCACGACCAGGATCGGCGCGCCGTGCCGCACCGCGGTCTCGATCTCCTGGCCGGTCATGAGGAAACCGCCGTCGCCGACCAGCGCGACGACTCGCCGTTCCGGCGCGGCCAGTTGCGCGCCGACCGCGGCGGGCACCGCGTAACCCATCGCGCCGGAGGTGGGGCCGAGCTGGCTGTGCGGGTGGTCGAAGGACCAATACCGGTGGCAGAACACGGAGAAGTTGCCCGCGTCGTTGGTGAACACGGTGTCGGCGGGCAGGTGCCTGCGCATCGCCGCGACCACCTCGGCCGGGTGGATTCGTTCGTCCGCCGGAGTTTCCGGGATGGTGCTCAGTCCGGTGTGGACGGAATGCGCATCCGACCAGTCGCGCTCGACCGGCGGGCCGTCCAGCTCCAGCAGGGACTGGGCGAACGCGCCCGCGGCGGCCGGGACGGACCAGTCGGCGGGCAGGGTCGCGCCGGGCACGGCGGGATCGGGGTCGACGTGCAGGATCAGCGGCGGGACCGGGATCGAGTAGGACTGGGAGGTGATCTCGGACAGCCTGCTGCCCAGCACCAGGACCACGTCCGCCGCGTTGAGCGGGGCGAGCAGTTCGGGGGCGGCGTTGAGGGTGAGATGGCCCAGGTAATTGGGGTGGCTGTTGGGAAAGCCGTCCTGTCTGCGGAACGCGGTGTACACGCCCAGCCCGTAGTGTTCGGCCAGCGCGCGCACCGGCTCGGGCTCACGCTGCGCGCCCCGGCCGACCAGCAGCACGGGAGCCTTGGCGGTGCGCAGGATCGCGTCGATTTCGCGCAGTTCGTCCCCGCTGGGCCGGACTTTCGCGATTCGGGTCGGCCGGGAAGGCAGCGGCGGGCAGGCGCCGGCGAGCACATCGGCCGGGAAGGCCAGCATGGCCGGACCCGGCCGGCCGCCGGTGGCCAGCCGGTGAGCGCGGGCGATCGCCTCGCCCGCCCGGTCCGCGCGGTGCACGGTCTGGGCGTGCTTGGTGATCTCGGCGTAGAAATGCGGCAGATCCACTTCCTGGAACGCCTCCCGGCCCAGGAATTCGGTCTCCACCTGGCCCAGCAACAGGATCATCGGGGTGGAGTCCTGGTGGGCGGTGTGCACGCCGATGGCCAGGTTGGACGCGCCCACCGCCCGGGTGGCCATGGCCACCGCGGGCACGCCGGTCAGTTTCGCCTCGGCCTCGGCCATGAACGCCGCGCCCGATTCGTGCCGGCAGGACACCAACGTCACGTCCGGATGTTCTTCTACCGCGTCCAGGATCTCCAGGAAACTCTCACCCGGCACCGTGTAGAACCGGCGTACGCCTTGCCCGGCAAGGAAATCGACCACAACGGACGCGGCGGTGCTGCTGGACTCCGGCATTGCCGCAGGATACCAGGACACTCATCGTCCATAATGGATAGTGACCGTCGCCCGCGCCTCGGCCCGGGTGATCGCGGCCATCAGGGTCGGGGTGCGGAATCCGGCGTCGGCCGCGAGGTCACAATTCGTCGGCCGACCGGGTGTTGCGGATCCGGCCGGCCGGGATCTTCAGCTCGTCGGCCCGCACGCAGCCGTTGACCAGCCAGTCCAGCTGGCCGGGGGCGTGTGCGTCGGTGTCGATGGTGAACGTGCAGCCCAGCTCCACGGCCAGGCGCAGCAGCCGGTCCGGCGGGTCCATCCGCTCCGGCCGGCAGTTGATCTCCACCGCCACGTCGTGCTCCCGGCACGCGGTGAACACCGCCTCGGCGTCGAACTCCGACTCCGGTCGCTTGCGGTTGCCGGTGACCATCCGGCCGGTGCAGTGGCCCAGGATGTCGGTGTGCGGGTTGCGCACCGCGGCCAGCATCCGCTCGGTCATCGGCTTGGCCGGCATGCGCAGCTTGGAGTGGACGCTGGCCACCACCACGTCCAGCCGGTCCAGCAGCTCGTCGGTCTGGTCCAGCCCGCCGTCCTCCAGGATGTCCACCTCAATCCCGGACAGGATCCGGAACGGCGCCAGCTCCTCGTTGAGCTCGACCAGCAGATCGAGCTGTTTTTCCAGTCGCTGCGCGGAAAGCCCGTTGGCCACGGTCAGCCGGGGGGAGTGGTCGGTCAGCGCGATCCACTCGTGGCCAAGGACCTGGGCCGCCTCGGCCATCTCCCGGGGCGGGCTGCCGCCGTCGGACCAGTCGGAGTGGGTGTGGCAGTCGCCGCGCAGCTTCGTGCGCATCGCGCTGTCCGCGTTGGGCTGGGCGTCGGCCAGCACCTTGGTCAGGTAATCCGGTTCCGCGCCGTGGGCGGCCTGCTCGATCACCTTCGCGGTGGCCTCGCCGATGCCCGGCAGCGCTTGCAGGGTGCCGTTGTCAACGCGGTCGGCGAGGTCGTTCGCGGACAGTTCGGCCACGGTCGCGGCGGCGCGCCGGAACGCACGCACCCGGTAGGTCGGCGCGGCCGCCCGTTCCAGCTCGAAGGCGATCCGGCGCAGTGCCTGTGCGGGGTCCATGCCGACATGGTTTCCGATTCCGGCGCGCCGCGCAGCCGTTGGTTCAGCTGAGGGCCGGGCTGTTCTCCATGTCGTCCAGCATCTGCGGCTGGGTCGGCTGCCAGCCCAGCAGCTCGCGGGTGATGGCGCTGGCGGTGGGGACGTCCCGGGTGAGCATCGGGGCCAGCCAGCCGAAGTGCTCCCACAGCTGGTCGTCGGGGATGGACCGGACCGGCAGGTCCAGCTTGCGCCCGATCACCTCGGCGTAGGTGCGGATGGTGTTGCCTTCCTCGTCGGCCCCGTGCAGCACCGACCCGGCCGGCGCCTTGTCCAGGGCGAGGCGGAACAGCCGGGCCGCGTCCTGGACGTGCACCGCCGGCCAGCGCGCGTCGCCCTCGCCCGGGTAGCCGGACACGCCGGTCCTGCGGGCGATGTCGGCCAGCACGCCGACGAAACCGAGGTGGTCGGCCCGGTGCACGGTCGGCGCCAGCCGCACCGAGGACGCCCGCACGCCACGATCGGCCAGCGCGAGGGCGACGCGGGCGTTGTCGTTGCGCGCGCCGAACGGGTCCGGGGTGACCGGGAACTCGTCGTCCTCCTTCGCCAACTGGCCCGAGGTGAGACCGAGCAGTCCGGAGGCGATCACCAACGGCTGCCCGGCCGGTCCGTCGGCCAGCACCTCGCCGAACAGCTCGATGGCCGCCCGGTCCTCGGTGACGGCCTTCTCGATCTGGGTGAAGTCGTGGCCGAAGGCCAGGTGGATGACGCCGTCGGCGTTGCGGGCGCCCTCCCGCAGGACGTCCAGATCGGCCAGGTCGCCGCGCAGCACCTGGGCGCCCGCGGCCTTGACCGCGGTGGCCGCGTTCTCCGAGCGGGCCAGCCCGGTGACCTCGTGGCCCTCGGCGATCAACTCGGGCAGGACGGCGGAGCCGATGAAACCGGACGCGCCGGTGACGAACACGCGCATGAGAAATCCCTTCGATGGTGCCCGGTGCGGGGCCGAGCCGCGATGACAGCCGCTGACATCAACCTAGCACGCGATGTCAGCGGCTGTCATCAGTTATCATCCGGAGGTGAGTCGATGGGAGCCCAACGCACGCGGCCGGTTGGTCGAGGCCGCCCAGGAGCTCTACCTCGAGCGCGGATACGACCAGGTCACCGTGGCCGAGATCGCGCAGCGGGCCGGACTCACCGAACGCACCTTCTTCCGGCACTTCGCCGACAAACGCGAGGTGCTGTTCGGCGGCGCCAGGGAACTGCAGGAGCAGGTGGCCGCAGTGATTCGTGCCGCGCCCGAATCGGCCACCCCGACCGAACTCATCGAGACCGCGCTGGCCGTGTCGACCAAGGCGTTCACCGAGAACCGCGCCCAGTTGCTGCGGCGCGGGCAGATCGTCGCGGCCAACCCGGAACTGCGGGAACGCGAGGTGGTCAAGGGGGCGGCGATGGTCGCGGCGATGACCACGGCACTGCGCGAGCGCGGCCTGCCCGAGCCGGCCGCCAGCCTCACCGCGGAACTGGGTTCGGCGGTGTTCCGGATCGCCACCGGGCGCTGGCTGGCCGACCCCGAACCGCCGGACCTGAGCGCGCTGATCAAGGAAACCCTGGCCGAGCTGAAAGCGGTGGCGGCGCGCTGAACGGATCTGGGCCGGGCAGGATCGAGGTATGACGGCGTGGGCGCGGGCGATCGACACCGGCTGGCTGGTCCGGGACGAGGTGCCCGGCCCCGGCGTGGACGAGTTCGCCGAGCCGGCCGAGGTGACCGAGGCGCTGGCCGCGGTCCCGGCCGGGCAGGACACGCTGCTGGCCGTGCAGCACCCGCACCGCACTCCGGCCGCGCGGGCCGCCGGTCTGTCCCTGGCTGCCGCGCTGCCCGCCGCCCGCGAGACGCTGGATCGGTTGTGCGCCAAGGATTATCGGCGGGTCGATCGGGTGGTCGCGGCCTACCGGGCGGCCGGGCCGGACGGGGTGGCCGAGGGCGTCCTGTGCGTGGTCGAACCGGCCGCGGTGGACCCGGACGGGACGCTGCGGGTGCGCCCCGGCGAACAGGTCTATCCGGAGGTGGTGGCCGAGCGGGCGGCGGTGCTGGCCGGGCTGGGCTGCGCGACCAGCGCGGCGATGCTGGTGCCGGTGCACGAGGGGGCGCGGCTGACCGAGGCGGTGCGCATGGTCATCGGCGCGGCGGGGGAGCCGTCGGCCGCCGCGGTCGATCCGGGTGGGAATGAGCACCTGTTGTGGCTGCTCGGGCCGGGCGGCGCGCAGGACCGACTCCTGGCCGAGGTGCGACGGGGGCCGTTGCTGGTCGCCGACGGCAACCACCGGGTGGCTGCGGCCGAACGCGCGGGCGGTGGACTGGTCGCGTTGGTCACCGCGGGTCCGGATCTGCACATCGGGGCCATTCACCGAGCGCTGGCCGGCACCGGCCTCGGCACCGCCGAACTGGCCGCGGCCTGGCGCGGATGCGGGTTGACCGTGACCGAGACCGCCGACCCGGTCGGGCCGGAAACCCCGGGCACCGTGGTGGTGCGGCCGATCGCCCGGCCCGCCGATCCCGGGCTGGTGGTGCGGCTGCCGGACGGGCACGGGCCGCGGCCGCGGATCGATCACGAGCTGGTGGAGCACGTCCTGCTGGCCGAGGCGCTGGGGCTCGACCCGGCCGGGGAGCACGTGCGGGCCCTGCCCGAGGGCCACCCGGCCGAGCGGGACGTGGACGTGCTGCTGCGGCTGGCGCCGGTGCCCTACGCCGATGTGCTGGCCGTGCACGAACAGGGCCGGCGGATGCCGCGCAAGGCGACCTACTTCACTCCCAAGCCCCGCAGCGGCCTCCTGCTGGCCGACCTCGGTGATAATGCGGCATCGGCCGAACTACGGAGGTGAGCGGGTGCCCGAGGACGAGCGCGACGAGGTGCGGCGGTTCTGGCAGGAGCTGGGCCTGCCCGGACTGATCGATGTGCACACCCACTTCATGCCCGAACGGGTGCTGGCCAAGGTGTGGGCGTACTTCGACTCGGTCGGGCCGCTGGTGGGCCGGGAATGGCCGATCGCCTACCGCACCGACGAGGACCAGCGCCGGGACACGCTGCGCGGCTTCGGCCTGCGCGCCTTCACCGCCATGCTGTACCCGCACAAGCCGGGCATGGCCGCCTGGCTGAACTCCTGGGCCGTCGAGTTCGCCGCGCGCACCCCCGACTGCCTGCACACCGCCACGTTCTTCCCGGAACCCGAGGCGCCGGCCTACGTGGCCGAGGCGATCGAGGCCGGGGCCCGGGTGTTCAAGGCGCATATCCAGGTCGGCGACTACGACCCGGCCGATCCGCTGCTGGATCCGGTGTGGGGGCTGCTGGCCGAGCGGGACATCCCGGTGGTCACGCACTGCGGCTCCGGCCCGTCGCCCGGCCGGTTCACCGGGCCGGACCCGATGGCCCGGGTACTGGCCCGGCACCCGCGGCTGCCGCTGATCGTGGCCCACCTGGGCATGCCGGAGTACGAGGATTTCCTCGACCTGGCCGAGAAATACCCGGCGGTGCGACTGGACACCACGATGACCTTCACCGACTTCGCCGAGCAGGGCGCGCCGTTCCCGCCGCACGCCCGGCCCCGGCTGACCGATCTGGGCGGCAAGATCCTGTTCGGCAGCGACTTCCCGAACATCCCCTACTCCTACGCCCACGCGCTGCACGCGCTGACCCGGCTGGAGCTGGGCGACGACTGGCTGCGCGGGGTGTGCCACGACAACGCCGCCGCACTGTTCGGCATCGCGCCGGACTGATCTTGTCGGCCGGTTCGGGTAACGTCGCGTCGTGGCAACCATGGTGTCGTTTCACGCCCACCCCGACGACGAGTGCATCGCGGTCGGCGGCGTGATGCGCAAGGCGTACGAGGACGGGCATCGGGTCGTGCTGGTCGTGGCGACCCGCGGCGAGCGGGGGGAGATCCCGGAGAACTTCCTGGACGACGGCGAGGAACTCTGGCAGCGCCGGGTCGCCGAAACCCAGGCTTCGGCCGACATCCTGGGCGCGGCCCGGGTGGAGTTCCTCGGCTACGAGGACTCCGGGATGATGGGCGAGGAGACCAACAACCTGCCCGGGGTGTTCTGGCAGGCCTCGGTCGAGGAGGCGGCGCAGAAGCTGGCCGCGATCCTGCGCGAGGAGCAGGCCGAAGTCCTGACCTGCTACGACGACAACGGCGGCTACGGCCACCCCGACCACATCCAGGTGCACCGGGTCGGCATGCGCGCGGCGGAGATCGCGGGTACCCCGCGGGTCTACCAGAACACCATGAACCGCGACCACATGCGCCGCGGCATCGAGGAGTTCGCCAAGTACGCCGCGGAGGCCGGGTTCGAGCTGCCCGACCCGACCGAGGACAACAACGCGGGCAAGCCGGAGTCGGAGCTGACCGCGTCGGTGGACGTGACCGAGTATCTGCCGCAGAAGCGGGCCGCAATGCGCGCGCACGCCAGCCAGATCAGCGAGGAGTCCTTCTTCCTGGCCATGCCCGAGGACGGTTTCGCCTTCGCGTTCGGCACCGAGTGGTTCATCCGGGCCGGGCAAGGGCCGGGCATCGTGGAGACCGACCTGTTCGACGGGCACTGATTTTTCCTTGTCCACCAACGAATCCGGGGGGCCATCGATGTCGATGGTCCCCCGGATTTCTGACGTCGGGACTCAGCTCAGGCTGACGTCGTCGGCGTAGTAGGTGCCCTGGCCGTACCAGCCGTGCAGGTACACCGTGACGCTGGTGGTGCCGGCGCCGGTGGTGAAACTGGTCTGCAGCTGCGTCCACGAACTCGCCGACGGGGTCCAGTTGCTGGTGTCACTGGTACCCGTGCCGGTGTCGCCGAGATAAACGTAGTTGCCTTCCACCCAGGCGGTCAGCGTGTAGGTGTGGCTGGGCGCCACGCTGATCGTCTGGGTGCACTGGGCGTCGTCGGAGTTCGACGCCGCCCCGGCCAGCGCGTCCGAACCGGTGTGCGCGGGGGAGGACACGATGCTGCCGGTGCCCGCGTCACAGGCCCACGGCGACAGCGCGCCGGACTCGAAACCGTTGTTGGACACCAGGTTCGTGCCATTCGGCGGAGCCGTCGTGGTCGTGGTCGGCGGAGTCGTGGTCGTCGTGGTGGTGGTCGTGGTGGTTGTCGTTGTCGTGGTGCCGCCGGTCGGGCTGCTGCAACTGGTGGTGGTGCCGGCCAGATCGTTGGCCACGTCGTTGAACAACGTGTCGGTCGGATCGTTGAGGTCGTACATGGAGAATTCCATGGTGCCGGCCAAACCGTTGCAGTGCACGTAATCCGTGCGGGCCTGGATGGACTGCGCGGACTCACCGGTCCAGAAGTTCGTGCCGTCGTAGAACCAGGCCGATTCGGAATTCGGATCCCAGTACGTGTCGGCGGAATTGTCCACCACGCCGGTCAGTTCCTTGTACATCCGGATGCCCGGCACGTTCCCGCTGTCGGACGCGCCGGTCGCCGGACCGGAAGCCGTTTGGTACAGGCCGTGGTTGCTGCCCGCGGACACCCCGGTCCAGCCGCGATAGTAGAACGGAATGCCCAGTGTCAACTTGTTGGCCGGGAAGCCGCCGGGTATGCCGTAGGTCGAATCACCGTTGGTATACGCCTTGACGGCGTTGTCGGTGGCGTATTTCTCGGTGCCCGGGGAAATCGGCGAGGACGGGTCGTTGGGCGCCTGGTAGAGCGGGTCGGCGAAGTTGGTCGGCCCGGTCGCCTCGAAACCGCCGTGCATGTCGTAGCTCATCAGGTCGCCGAAGTCGAGGTACTGGGCGATCTGGTTGGTCTGGATCTTGGAGATCTTGTCCTGGCCCGCGGGCAGGGCCGCGGTCAGGGCGTAGGTCTTGCCGTCCGCGGCGCCCTGGGTGTTCAGCTCGCTGCGGAACTCGCTCAACAGGGCGGTGTAGTTCGCGGTGTCCGCGGCGCTTTCGTGGTTGCCCACGTGCCCGCCGGTGGACGCCGGGTACTCCCAGTCGATGTCGAACCCGTCGAAGATGCCGGCCGCGGTGCCCGCACCGCCGTAGCCGCCGGAGGCCGGGATGTTGCCCTTGATGAACATGTCGATGCAGGAGCTGACGAACTTCTGCCTGGAGGCGCTGCTGGCCGCCACGTCGGAGAAGTACTTGGAGTAGGTCCAGCCGCCGATGGACAGCAGGATCTTCAGGTTGGGGTGCTTGGCCTTCAGCTCCTGCAACTGGTGGAAGTTGCCGGCGATCGGCTGGTTCCACACGTCCGAGGTGCCGTCCACGCTGATCGAGGAGTCGAAGGACTTCTGGTAGTCGGCGAACTGGTCGCCTGCGCCGTCCCCGGCGTTCGGGTCGGACTCACCGCCCGGGTCGGGATCGGTGGCCTTGGTCGCCTCGAAGCAGGTCAGGTTGGTCGGGTCGATGTTCTCGAAGTCGTAGATCAGGTAGTTCAGCTTGTTCGCGGCACCGGAGGCGTCGAGGTTTTTCAGGTAGTACGCGTTGGCGTAGACGCTCCATTGATCATAATAAGCGACGTTGCTGCCGCCGCTGCCGCCGGTCGCGGCGGGTGCGGGCCCGGCCTGCGCCGCCTGGCTCGCGACGACGCTGAGCCCGGCCAGGGCCAGCGCACCGGCCGCGGCCAGGGTGAGCGCCGAGCGGATGGATACTCGCATGCTTTGCCTCCTGATTGCCCGGAGTGGCGAGTCTGTTACTCAATAGGCCAAATTTGGACTAGACCATTCCGGAAGTCAAGAGGTGGACTGGACCAATAAAAAGCGGCCCGGACCAGCGGAGTCGCTGGTCCGGGCCGCTTTGACGGTCTGTGGTGAGTGAACGGCCGGTCGGGAAGTGTGCCGGATTGGCTCAGGCGGCCACCGAGGTTCAGGCGGCGGCACTCGCCAGGGCGCGGGCGGTGAGCACCCGGGCCAGGTGCTTGCGGTATTCGGCGCTGGCGTGCGGTTCCTCAGCGGGACTGGTGTCCTGCGCGGCCAGTTCGGCCGCCTCGGCCCGGGACGCGCCCTGGCTCAACGCTTCCTCGGTCGCGTGCGCGCGCAGCGGGCTGCCGCCCATGTTGATCAGGGCGACCGAATCACCCACCACCGCGACGCCGACGATGGCCCAGTCGATGGCCCGGCGGGTGAACTTCTCGAAGCCCCAACCGATCCCGGCCCGCGCGGGCACCCGGATCTCGGTGAGCAGCTCGTCCGGTTCCAGCGGGGTGGTGAACGGGCCGACGAAGAACTCGGCCGCCGGAATCTCCCGCTCGCCATCCGGTCCGCGGGTCACCAGCACCGCGTCGGAGGCCAGAATGGCGGCGGGCAGATCGCCGGCCGGGTCGGCGTGGGCCAGCGAGCCGCCGATGGTGCCACGGTGGCGCACCTGCGGATCGCCGATCACGCCGGCCGCGTGCGCCACCAGCGGCGCGTGCTCGCGCAACACCGGATCGGTGTGCAGATCGCGGTAGCGGGTCAGCGCGCCGATGCGCACCGCACCGTCCTCGGCCCGCACGTAACGCAGCTCGTCCAGCGGCGCGAGGTCCACCACCACCTCGGGCGTGGCCAGCCGCAGCTTCATCAGCGGCAGCAGGGAATGCCCGCCGGCCAACAACTTCGCGTCGTCGCCGTGTTCGGTCAGCAAGACCAGCGCCTCGTCCACAGTGGACGCTCGCCGATAGGAGAACCCGACCGGGATCACCCCGCCACCTCCTGTCCGGACGCGGCCATCACCGCGCTGACGATGTTGTGATAACCGGTGCACCGGCAGAGGTTGCCCTCCAGCGCCTCGCGCACCTCCTGCCGGTTCGGCTTCGGGTTCTCCTTCAACAGCGACACCGAGGCCATGATCATGCCCGGCGTGCAGAACCCGCACTGCAGCCCGTGTTCCTCGCGGAAGGCCGACTGCACCGGGTGCAGTTCGCCGTTGCCGCCAAGGCCTTCCAGGGTGGTCACCCGGTGCCCCTCGGCCTGCGCGGCCAGCACGGTGCACGACTTCACCGACTCGCCGTCCAGCAACACCGTGCACGCCCCGCACGAGGTGGTGTCACAGCCGATGTTGGTCGCGGTCAGCCCGAGGGTGTCCCGCAGGAAGTGCACCAGCAGGGTGCGGTCCTCGACGTCCTCGGTCCGGCTCTCGCCGTTGACCTCCATGGTGATCTTCATGCCGACTGCCTCCTCGCCTCGTCCAGGGCCTGCCAGACGCGCATCGGCGTCGTCGGCATGTCGATGTGCCGCACGCCGAGATGAGCCAGCGCGTCGATCACCGCGTTCTGCGTCGCCGGCGTCGACCCGATGGTCGCCGCCTCGCCGATTCCCTTGACCCCCAACAGGTTCCGGGTGGTCGGCGTGCTCATCTCGACCAGTTCGAAATCGGGCAGCTCGGGGGCGCCGACGAAGGAGTAGTCGGCCAGGTTCCCGGTGGTCGGATTGCCGTCCTCGTCGTAGTTCATCACTTCCAGCATCGCCTGGGCGACGCCCTGGGCCAGCCCGCCGTGCCGCTGGCCGCGGAAGGTCAGCGGATTGACCACCGGCCCGGCGTCGTCCACCGCGATGATCCGGCGCAGGCTCACCTTGCCGGTCTCGGTGTCCACCTCGACCACCGCGACGTGCGCGCCGAACGGGAAGGTGGGGGTGCCGTCGAACCAGATGTCCGCGGTCAGCTCGGTGTCCCCGGCCCGCTCCCGCACCTGGGCCCAGCTGACCGCACCGGCCGATGGCGCGCCCCGCACCTGCCAGACGCCGCGCGCGGTGTCCAGCTCCACGTCGGATTCGGCCGCCTCCAACAGATCCGCGGCCAGTTCCCGGGCCTGCTCGATGACCTGGTCTGCGGCCTGGCGCAACGCCGACCCGCCCAGCTGCAGCGACCGCGAGCCGAAGGTGCCGATGGCGTTGGGGATCTCGTCGGTATCGCCGTGCCGCACGTCGATCCGGTCCATCGGCACGCCGAGCTGGTCGGACAGCAGCATCACCAGCGTGGTGGCCAGGCCCTGGCCGTGCGGGGAACTGCCGGTGTGCGCGGTGACCGAGCCGTCGCGGTTGATGGTCACCCGGCCGCTCTCGCCGGAGGGCCCGCCGCCGGTGATCTCCACGTAGCTGGCCAGGCCGATGCCCAGCGCCACCGGATCGCCGTCGGCCCGCCGCTTGGCCTGCTCGGCGCGCAGTTCGGCGTACCCCGCCGCGGCCAGCGCCTTGTCCAGCGCCTGCTCGTACTCGCCGGTGTCGTAGGAGGCGCCGGTGGCGGTGGTGAACGGGAACTCCTCGGGCCGGATGAAGTTGGTGCGCCGCACCTCTTCCGGCGGCAGCCCGATCTCCGCGGCGAACAGGTCCACGGCCCGCTCGATGGCCGCCGTCGCCTCCGGCCGGCCCGCGCCCCGGTAGGCCGCGATCGGCGTGGTGTTGGTCAGCACGCTGCGAGTCTTCGTCTCCACCACCGGAATGTGATACACGCCCGAGGCCATCAGCGCGGTCAGCGAGGGCAGCAGGGCCGCGCCGCGCGGGTAGGCGCCGGCGTCCTGCACGACCTCCAGCCGGAACGCGGTCACCGTCCCGTCCCGGCGGCCGCCGATGGTGGCGGTGTTGCGCTGGGCCCGGCCGTGGGTCATGGACACCAGGTTCTCGCTGCGGGTTTCGGTCCACCGCACGGCTTTCCCGGCCTTCTTGGCCGCCCAGCTCAGCGTGATGCTCTCCGGGTCGGCGCCGATCTTCGCGCCGAACCCGCCGCCCACGTCCGGCGTGATCACCCGCACCAGCGCGGCGTCCACGCCCAGTCCACCGGCGATCGCGCCCCGCCCGAGCTGGGCGTTCTGGGTGGACAGCCACACGGTCAGCCGGCCGTCCTCGCCCCAGGCGCAGGCCGCACCGCGCCCCTCCAGCGGGGCCGGGGCGACCCGCTGGTTGACGATGGTCCGGCTGATGACCACCTCGCAGTCGGCGAAGGCGTCCGGGTTCAGCTCGCCCTCGCTGGCGTCCACCACGTTGGTGCCCGCGTCCGGGAACAGCAGCGTGTCCCCGGCCAGCGCGACGTCCAGGTCGATCACCGCGTCCAGCGGGTCGTAGTCGATGTCCACGCCCTCGGCCGCGTCGGCCAGCTGGTAGCGCTCCTCGGTGAGCACCAGCGCCACCGGCTCACCCACGTAGCGCACCACGTCCCGAGCCAGCAGCGGCTCGGCGAACGGGTTGTCCGGCCGGGGCAGATCCAGGTCGGCCGCGGTGTACACGGCGACCACGCCGGGCGATTCCCGCGCGGCGGAGGTGTCGATGCCCGCGATCCGCGCGTGCGCGATCGGGCTGCGCACGAACATCGCGTGCGCCGCGCCGGCCAGCGCGGGCTCGCGTAGATCGTCCAGATAGTCGCCGCCCGAGGTGATCAGTTTCTGATCCTCGATGCGGACCACCCGGGTGCCCATCACACTCATACCGGCCTCCACCACGCGTCGTCGACTGGTCGCGCCGTCGGATTGATCCTATGTCTTCGGTTCGGGTTGAATCATGCTCCCTGGACCTGGCCTGAGGAGTACGGACGTGGCGCTGCGCTGGATCGCGTTCGCCGTGGGCATCATCGTGCTGGTCGGCACCACGGTCAGCGTGGTGGGCACGCTGGTGGTGCCGCGCAACATCGACTCGCGGATATCCCGGTTCTCCGAGAAAACGGTGGACCTGGCGTTCTGGCTGGTCGCCCGGCCGATCAGGAGCATGCTGCGGCGGGACCGGCTACTGGCCTGGCAGGCGCCGGTGAGCCTGTTGTTCCGGCTGGTGGTGTGGATCGGGCTGCTGGTCATCGGCTACGCGCTGATCCTGCTGCCGATCGTGGGCGACACGATCGGGCACGCGTTCAGCGAGGCCGGGTCGTCCATGTTCACCCTCGGCTACGCACCGCCGACCAACGGCAGCAGCACCACCGTGGACTACCTGGCCGCCTACACCGGGCTGATCGTGGTCGGCCTGCAGGTCGGCTACCTGCCGACCCTGTACGCCGCGTTCAACCGGCGGGAAACCCTGGTGTCGCTGCTGGTCTCCCGCGCGGGCGTGCCGGCCTGGGGCCCGGAGATCCTGGCCCGCACCCGATGGGGCATCTACGACGGGGACACCCGGCCGGTGCTGGACGAGCTGTTCGACGCGTGGGAGAAGTGGTCGGCCGAGGTGGCCGAATCGCACGCCACCTACCTGACCCTGGTGCGGCTGCGTTCGCCGCGGCCGTTGTCGCACTGGCTGACCTCGGTGCTGGCGGTGCTGGACGCGGCCGCACTGCACCTGTCGCTGGCCCCCTCCAGCGAACCCAAACAGTCCGCGCGATTGTGCCTGCGGATGGGGTTCACCGCGCTGAACCAGATCGCCCGGGCCATGCGGCTGCCGGTGGACGAGGACCCGGATCCGAACGCGGACATCTCGGTGTCCTACGAGGAATTCGCGCTGGCCGTGGCGATGCTGGACTCGCTGAACTATCCGCGGGAGCGCTCGGCCGAGCAGGCCTGGCCCAACTTCCGGGGCTGGCGGGTCAACTACGACAGCTCCGCGCTGGCGCTGGCCCGGGCGCTGGACGCGCCGCCGGCGTTGTGGAGCGGCACCCGGCGCTGGCCGGTCGCTCCGATGGCCCCGCAACGCCCGGCCAGCCGCACCCCGAAGGGCTTCAAACCCCCTGACGGCCACGGAGGATGAGCTAGTCGGGGTTCGTGGTGCGGTAGATCGTGGTCAGCCAGACCTCAAGCAGCACGTCCATCACGTCGGCCTCGCCCACGGCCGGGCCCTCGGCGGCGAAGGTGGAGTAGAGCACCCGCTCGTTCATCGAGTTGAGCACGATGGCCAGATCGCGGGCGGGCCGTCCGGGCGGGGCCGCGCTCCGGGCCCGTTCGGCCTCGATCGCCTCGGCGGTGCGGCTCACCCAGTTCTCCAGCACCGAGGCCCACAGGTCGCGCACCTCCGGATTGCTGTGCCGGGTCTGGGCCACGGCCAGGCTGACCGCGCGGTGCGCGCGGAAGGTCTCGAAGAACGCGTTCAGGCAGGTCCGCCAGCGCCGCGCGGCGCCCTCGGTGAGGTCGTCGAGCTGATCCAGCGCCGCCGTGTCGGCCTCCTCGACCACCTTGTCCAGCAGGGCAAGCAACACCGCTTCCTTGGACCTGAAATAGAAGTAGAAGGTGGGCCGGGAGATGCCCGCGCCGCGGGCCAGGTCGTCGATGGAGATCTCGGCCAGCGGGCGGTCCTCCAGTAGGCGTTCCGCGGTGGCCAGGATGGCCAGTTCCCGATCGTCGCCGCTGGGCCGGGCGGTGCGGCGGCCGCGGGCCGGTCGGGTCGCGGAGGCGGGATCGGAGCTCATGACCAGCACGGTACAAGCGGATTCGCGTGGTTTCAACGCGGTGTCGAGTCACTCAACAGTGTGTTGACTGTGTCGACGAGGTGTTGGTAGCGTCGGCCCGGACGCACGCCCCCGCAGCTACGGAGGAGCCCCATGTCCCACCCGGACACCCCTGATGTGGATGTGCTGATCGTGGGCGCCGGCCTGTCCGGCATCGGCGCCGCCGCCCACCTGCGGGACAAATGCCCGGATCGCAGCTTCGCCATCCTGGAGTCGCGCGGCGCGATCGGCGGCACCTGGGACCTGTTCCGCTACCCGGGCATCCGCTCCGACTCGGACATGTTCACCCTGGGCTACTCGTTCGCGCCGTGGAAGGACTCCACGGCCATCGCCGATGGCACCTCCATCCGCGAGTACGTGCGCACGACCGCGGCGCAGCGCGGCATCACCGAGCGGATTCGCTTCCACCACAAGGTGATCGGCGCCGAGTGGAGCACCGAGGCGGCCCGCTGGACGGTGCGGGCACAGCGCACCGACACCGACGAGACGGTCACCATCACCTGCGGCTTCCTGTTCGTGAACTCCGGCTACTACCGCTACGACCAGGGTTTCTCGCCGACGTTCCCGGGCCAGGACGACTTCGCCGGGACCATCGTGCATCCGCAGCACTGGCCGCAGGACCTGGACTACGCGGGCAAGCGGGTGGTGATCATCGGCAGCGGCGCCACCGCGGTCACTCTCGGTCCGGCCATGGCCGAGACCGCCGAGCACGTCACCATGCTGCAACGCTCGCCGAGCTACGTGGTGGCCCTGCCCGGCAACGACGCGCTGGGCGAGAAATTGCGCAAATGGCTGCCCGACAAGCTGAGCTACTCGATCGTGCGCTGGAAGCACGTGCTCGCCACGACGCTGTTCTACCAGCTCAGCCGGGCCCGCCCGGAGCTGATGAAGAAGATCCTGGCCAAGGGCGTGCGCAGCCAGGTGCCCGCGGGCTTCGACGCGGCCAAGCACTTCACCCCGAGCTACGAACCGTGGGACCAGCGCATGTGCATCGTGCCCGACGGGGACCTGTTCCGCGCGGTGCGCAGGGGCGGGCTGGACATCGCCACCGACACCATCGAGACGTTCACCGAGCACGGCATCCGGCTGTCCTCGGGCGAAGAACTGGCCGCGGACGTCATCGTCACCGCGACCGGGCTGAATCTGCAACCCATCGGCGGCATGACCCTGGCCGTGGACGGGCAGCCCATCGAACTGGGCAAAACCATGGCGTACAAGGGAATGATGCTTTCCGGCGTGCCGAACTTCGCGCTCACCATCGGCTACACCAACGCGTCCTGGACGCTCAAGGCCGATCTGGTCGCCGGATATGTGTGCCGGTTGCTCAACCACATGTCCCGCAACGGTTACGGCTACTGCACGCCGACCGCGCCGCCCGGCGAACTGCCTACCCGGCCGCTGATCGACCTGCAGTCCGGCTATGTGCGGCGCAGCATCGACCAACTGCCCAAGCAGGGACCCGAGGCGCCGTGGCGGCTCTACCAGAACTATCCGCGGGACCTGCTGCTGATGCGGCACGGCAGCCTGGAGGACGGGGCCATGCGCTTTTCCCGCGTGGCCGCCCCGGCCCGGAAGGAATCGGTGGCCTGATGCGCGAGTACGTGTTCCGCGGCGGGACCGCGGTGGTGACCGGCGCGGCGAGCGGAATCGGCGAGGCCCTGGCCCACGGGCTGGCCTCCCGCGGCAGCAACCTGGTCCTGCTGGACAAGGATGCCGACCGGCTGGCAACCGTGGAGAAGGCGTTGCGCGGCCAGTACTCCACGGTCGACATCGAGACCCACGTGGTCGACCTGTCCGACGCCGAGGCGACCACCGCGGTGGCCGAAACCGTGCTGGCCGGCCACCCGCGCATCACCCTGCTGGTGAACAACGCGGGCGTCGCCCTTGGCGGCCGGTTCGACCAGGTGACGCTGGAGGAGTTCGAGTGGGTGGTGAGCATCAACTTCCACGCCACCGTCCGGCTCACCCACATCCTGCTGCCCGCGCTGCAGGCCGCCGCGCCCGGTTCGCACCTGGTCAACGTGTCCAGCCTGTTCGGCCTGATCGGCCCGGCCGGCCAGTCCGCCTATTCGGCCAGCAAGTTCGCGGTGCGCGGGTTCACCGAGTCGCTGCGGCACGAGCTGATCCCCGGCGGGATCGGCGTCACCGCCGTGCATCCCGGCGGCATCCGCACCCGGATCGCCGAATCGGCCCGGGTGGGCAGCGGCGTGTCCGAGACGGAACGCGCCGCCTCCGAGGGGCAGTGGCAGAAGGTGCTGACCATCCCGCCGGCCAACGCGGCCGAGCAGATCATCGCGGGCATCCAGCACCGGAAAACGCGGGTGCTGATCGGCTGGAGCGCGAAGATTCCGGACCTGCTGGCCCGGCTGATTCCCGGCTCCTATGGTGGAATTCTCGCCCAGATCACCAAACTGGCCGCCCGGCGCTGACCGGTCAGCCCAACGCGGGCAACAGGGTTGCCTCCTCGTGGTCGAGGTGGGCGATCAGCCGCTCGGACAGCTGATCCAGCTCGGTGCGGAACCGGGTCGGCTCGGCGGTGTCGATCCGGTCCAGCAGCGCTTCCAGTTCGGCGCGGATCTGCGCCAGCACCCGGTGTTCGGCCCGCAACCGTTCGATGGTGTCGTGCAGATCCGGATGCCGCCGGTCCAGCTCCGGCAGCAACCCGGCGTCCTCACCGGCATGGTGCAGGGCCAGGGATTCGCAGAAGGCCAGGCAGTGCTGGCGCAACCGCAGGTTCAACCGGACCGCAGGCGCACGCCCCGCCGCGGCGCGGGCGGCGAAGTGCGCCTCGGTTTCGCCTCGCACTCGCGCCAGCTGCTCGCGCAGCCAGCCGTGGATCTCGATCAGCTTGTCCGCCAACGAACCCGGCGCCGGCTCGGCGCTGAACGCCCGCTCCAGCGCGACCACCGGTAGCGTGCGGGTCACCTGCCGCTGGTAGTCGGCGAAACCCGGTGCCACGGCGAGGATCCGTGCGAACGCGTCGTCCCGGTCGGCGCCGCGCAACGGGATCGCGACCGCGCCGAAGGTCTCCGCGCCCAGCTCCACCAGGGCCATCGGATGCGCGAGAACATTGTGATACCAGGCCGGATGGCGCGGTGCACCACCGGCCGAGGCGACCACCAGCAGGCGGTCGTCCACCCGGGCCAGGCCGAGCACGGATGTCTGCTCCAGTCCGGTTTTCGCGCCCACCGTGGTGAGCAACACCAGTTCGGCCCCGGCTAACGGACCGCCGACCCGGCCGCCGTTGGCCCGGAACTCGGCGATGACGGCCCGGTTGAACCCGGACACCCGCGGTGCGGGCCGGACGGGTGGATTGTTGTTTTCTGGCAAGGGAAAGCTCCACAGGGGTATGGCCTGAGGGCAGGCAACGGAGACCGTCCGCGGGCCGCGGCGCAGCGCGAAACCCGGTGACGGTGAAGGAAAGTGACGGCACGAGCCGAAACGACTGCGTGCGCGGGGGCGGCCTAGATCAGGCGCGTGGTGCCAGCACTCACGATGCACTCCCCGGAAAGGTCAGGTGCCTCCATGCCACTGCCGTGCTCCCGGCCAGTGTCACGCGACACGGGAGCAGAATAGCCGTCAACCGATCCGCGTTGTCAAGCGGATCGGTTGACCTGACGGGAAAACTCACACTCCGCGCAGCAGGTCCAGCAACTGTCCGCGCGGTCCGGCCGGGGCGACCGCCCATGGCTTTCCGGCCTTGCGACCCTGGTAGCGACCGCCTCGCGGCCGAGGTGCCGAGGGGGGTGGACACCCGGCCGCGAGGCGATCGGTTCACCAGTGATTGCCCGGATCGGTGGGGATCGACCCGGTCGTGGTCACCGGTGCGCCCGGGGTGGTGGTTTCGGTCGGTTTGGTGGTCGGGGTCATGGTCGGCTTGGTCGGGGGCGCGGGTTTGGTGGTGGTGGGCGCGGTCGTCGTGGCGGTCGGTTTGGTGGTCGGCGTCGTCGGGACCGGCTTCGTGGTCGGGGTGGGCGACATGGTGGCGAACAGTTGGCCGCGGGCCGCGCCGGTGGGGAACTGGGCGGTGAGCAGGTTGGTGTGGAAGGCAGCCGGACCAGCCTTGAGCGCGGTCAGCGCCGACGCGGGCACCGAGGGCACCGTGCCGGCGACCGCGGTCACCGAGGCGGGCAGCCCGTGTGGGGCGCTGAACAGCGTGGCGGCCAGGTCACCGTTGGCGCCGGCCATCCCGGAGTTGATGTTCTCCGCGGTCGGCGAGCTCACACCGGACCAGGTGGTGGCGTAGGACAGGGAACCGGAGCCGATCCCGATGTGGGTGACGGAGTGGGCGGCCTGGTCACCGGCGTTGGTCATCCCGGACATCGGCACCTCCTGATCCCCGCTGCCCACCGCCTCGAACTGCCCGATCCGTAAGACTTTCGTGAGATCGACCGGCGCGATCCGGCGGAACTGCCCGCGCACCGCGCCGGACGGGTAGGCGCCGGTGCCGAGGTTGCCGTAGAACTGGCTCGGCGCGGTGATCAGGCGGGCCAGCAGCGGGGCGTCGGGCACGGTGATGGTGCCCAGCACCGAGGTGACGGTGTCCGGCAGCGCGTTGCCCAGCAGGTCGAACGCGACCGGCCCGGCGGCGGTGTCCGCGCCCTGCTGGACGTGCACCGCGGTGGGGGAGCTGAGGTTCTGCCAGGTGATGGCGTAGCTGACCTGGGTGCCCTTGATGCGCAGGATCTCGGTGGCCGTGCCGTGCGGATCACCGGCCGCGGCGGACTTGACGGCTTCCGCGTGGCCGGACAGGTCGGCCTCCAGGAATATCTCGTCGGACGGGCCGGTGGCGCTGGTCAGGCTCGCCTCGGGATGTGTGGTGGGCCGAGAGGAGGAGGTGGCGACCACCGCGACGGCGGCGCCGCCGGACAGGGCGGCGGCGAGCACTCCCACCACGAGCGGGGTCTTGGGTAGGCGCATCTGGAGACCTTCCGAATCGATCGCGTCCGGTCAGTGATCAATTTGTGGTGGAGGGCGGGCTCGGGCGCGTGAACTCGCCCTCCACCGCGGATGACGCCTCGGATCGGTCGAGGTTTATTGCCTTGTGATATTCACTCACGATTAGTCCACTCGGCCTAGTGTGCTTCTGAACTGCACAACCAAGCCGACGAATGTCCTTGCATCCGAAAAGCGGTGCTGGCATATTTCGGCATCTGTGATAGATCTGTGATGCGTATGAATGATGTCCGATCGCCAGCCAGGCGGGAGAAACCGTGAGCGACGATGGCGATCTCATCGAGGGCCGATACCGCATGATCGAGCGGATCGGCGGCCTGGATGGGAGCGTGTGGCGGGGCCGCGACGAGCTGCTCGGCCGTGCGGTGGCGATCAAGGTCCTGGCCCCGCAGCCTGACTCGGCCGGACTGGCGGACGTTCCCGCGGCGGCCGTTGGCGCTGCCGGACCGGCCGGGGACTCGGCGGTGTCGGTGGTGGACGTTGCCGGGCCGGCCGCGGTGCAGGCGCGGCGGGCAGTGCGGGCGGCGGCCAAGGTACACCACCCGAACGTGGTGACCGTGCACGACGTGGTCGACTGGAAAGGCACGCCCGCGCTGGTGATGGAGTACGTCCCCGGCCGGAGCCTGGCCGCGGCGCTGGCCGACACCGGCCCACTGGGGCCGGCGGACGTGGCCGGAATCGGCGCGCAGCTGGCGGCGGCGCTGGCCGAAGCCCACCGGGCCGGCATCCTGCATCGCGATGTGCGCCCGGACAACGTGCTGTTGGCAGGCAGTGGAACAGCGAAGCTGGCCGGGTTCGGCCTGGCCCATCCCGCGGTGCTCGACGCGGATGTCGCGCCCCAGCCGCGGTCCGCGCCCGACGCGATCGAACCGGTGGCCGACGCGCTCGAAACGGTGCCCGGCTCGGCCGAAACGGTGCCTGACGCGGCCGACGCGGCCGACGCGGCGGAAACGGTGCCCTGCGCGCCCGAAACGGTGCCCGGCTCAGCGGAAACGGTGCCCGGCGCGGCGGAAACGGCGGCCGGTGGAGGGGATGCGCCCAGCGATGCGGCCGCCTCAGCGCCTGAGCTCGGGGCCGAATCCGCGCCTGCCGTATCCGCTGCCGGGCCGGCGCCGATGGATGCCGAGATCCCGGTGGGGACCGAAGGCCAGGTCGCGGATTCCGTCGTGCCGCAATCCACGCGGCCCGATTCGGTCGACGCCGAGACGGTTGACCCCGAGACGGTCGACGCCGAATCGGTTGACGCCGCCGTGCCGGAGCTCGCATCGAGTGGATCGGTCGGTGCCGATGCGCCCGATGGCGATTCACCCGCCGCCACCGAGCCCGAGCCGGATGGGGCCGCGATCGGTTCCGCGGGGCCGGAATCCGCCCGGCCCGTGCTCGTTGGCACCGAAGCCGTCGCCGGTGTAGCGGGCAAGTCCGTGATCGCAGCGGCCGATCCCACCGAGCCCGAATCAGCGGCCGCCGAGCCGGAACCGGGCTCGCTCGCGGTCGCCGAGTTCCTGTCCGTCGCGCCCAATCCCGCCGCCGATGCCCCGGAACCGGCCAACGGCAACGCCATTCTCGGCGAATCGGCCAACGTCGTGATCAAGGCCGGCCCCGTCCTGCCCACCCCGGCCGCCCTCGCACAGGCCTGCCTCGCGCCGGAACTGGCCGACGCCGCGCTGCCCACCCCGGCCATCGACGCCTACGCCCTCGGCGCCACCCTCTACGCCGCGGTCAACGGCACCTCGCCCGGCCATTTCGGGCCCGCGGACGATCTGCCGTTCACCGGGCAACTGGCCGGGGCGGCACCGGATCGCGCCGGCCCGTTGCGCGGGGTGATAACCCGGCTGTTGAGTGCGGACCCGGCCGGTCGGCCCAGCCTGGCCGAAGCCCGGGACGAGCTGTCTGCCTTGTCGCACAGCCAATCCGTGCCCGGTCGATCCGCGCCCGGTGAATCAGACTGGACCCAACCGCTGTTCACCGGCTACGGCGTACCGGCCGGCCCGCTGTTCGGCACCGGCCCGCGGATACCACGACAACGGCGGCGGTTCGGCCGGCTGCGGGCCACGCCGCTGCGCGTGGGGCTGGCCGGGTTCGCCGTTGCCGTGGTCGTCGGGGCCGTGATGGTTGCCGGGGCGGTGGGATTGCCGGGGGAGGCGCATGTGGTGGCGCCGCGGGCCTCGCATTCGGCGGGGGCGCCGAACCGGGCCGCCATGGGGCCCTCGGCCGGCGCGGTGCGGGTGTTCATCGTCGGCTACTACGCCCTGTTGCCGCAGCACCTGGACTCGGCGTTTGCCCTGCTCACCCCGGATTATCAGCAGCGAACCGGCGGACCGGTCGCCTACCAACGGTTTTATCAGACCATCGCCGCGATCCGGGTGCGCGAGGTGTCCACCGTCAGCGGATCCTCGGCCACCGCGGTCATTGTGTTCACCCGCACCGACGGCTCGGTCAGCACCGAGCGTTACCAGTTCAGCCTGGTCACCCGGAACGGCAAGCTGCTCATCGACGACGCCCACCTGGTCACCGTGCTCACCGCGGCCGCACGCTGAAATTCTTCAGCTGGGCGACAGTTTTGCCGACTACCGTCCCGACCCATGCGGCGGTGTCGCCTGGTGCTGGCGGTCCTGATGATCCTCGGGGTAACGGCCGGGTGTGCCGCGCGGCGGGTCGCCGGGCTCGCGATCGGGTCGTCCACCCGGACGATCACGGTGGACGGGCGAGTGCGCACCTATCACCTGTACCGGCCGGCCGCGCCGGCCTCGCCCGCGCCGCTGGTGGTGATGCTGCACGGCGGGTTCGGTAGTGGCACCCAGGCCGAGCAGTCCTACGGGTGGGATCCGGCGGCCGACTCCGGTCACTTTCTCGTCGCCTATCCGGACGGGATCAACCGGGCCTGGGCGGTCGGCGGCGGGTGCTGTGGCACGCCGGGCGCGACCGGGGTGGACGATATCGCGTTCATCGCCGCGATGGTGCGGGACATCCAGGGGCTGACGCCGGTCGACCCGGCGCGGATCTACGCCACCGGCATCTCCAACGGCGGGATGCTGGCCTACCGACTTGCCTGTGACACCAACGTTTTCGCCGCCATCGGGCCGGATTCGGCCACCCAGCTGGGGTCTTGTCCATCGCCCGCGCCGATCTCGATCCTGCATATTCACGGCACGGCCGATCAGAACATTCCGTACAACGGCGGCGAGGGGCAGGGAGTCGCGCACATCGACGGGCCCGCGGTGCCCGCGTTGGTGGCGAGTTGGCGTTCGGTGGACGGGTGCGGGCCGCCGGGGGTCAGTACGGCCGGGGTGGTCACCACCTCGACCGCGACCTGTCCGGATGGGCGGTCGGTCGAGTTGGTCACCATCGCGGGTGCGGGGCACCAGTGGCCGGGGAGCGCTTCGAAACCGTTGATACAGAAGGTGTTGGGACTCGATGCGCCGTCGACCGCGTTGAACGCCACCGCGACCCTGTGGCGGTTCTTCGCCGCTCACCCGAAGCCGTGAGTCACGGGCGCAGGTAGGCCAGGCCGGGCAACTCCCGCACATACGATTCGAGCAGGCGCTGGGCGACCGCGGCCGAGTCGATCAGCGGGTGACAGGCGAAGGCGCGCCGGGCGGCCTCGCGGGAACCGGTGCGGGCCGCCTCGATCACGTCGCGTTCCACCGCCTTCACCGCGCACACCAGTCCGGCCTGGTGCTCGTCGAACGGGCCGACCGGCAGCGAGCGCACCCCGGAGCCGTCCACCGTGCACGGCACCTCCACCACCGCATCACCATCCACAATGGACACAGTGGAACCGTTGCGGATGTTGAGGATCAGCTCGGCGGGCTCATCGTGGGCGATCGCCCGCATCAGGGCCAGCGCCACGTCCTGGTAGCCGCCGGACTCCAGGTCCTCGGCGGCGCGCTGGCCCGCGCGGTTCTCGGCCATGTAGGTCTCCTCGCGGCGCAGCCGGGCCCGCTGCCAGGCCTCCAGCGCGGCGGCGTCCGGCCGGGCCAGCTCGGTGTAGAACGCATCCTGTTGCCGGGCCAGGAAAGCGCCACGAGTTTCCGTGGCCGCGGTCGCCGCGGCGACCGATTCCCGGTTGAAGTAGTAGTAATACAGGTACTCGTTGGGCAGCGAGCCCAGTGTCCGCAGCCAGTCCGCGCCGAACAGGGCGCCCTCCTCGAACGAGGTCAGCCGGCCGGGGTCGGCCAGCAGCTTGGGCAGCACATCGTGGCCGTCCACCTCGATCGCGCGGACCCAGCCCAGGTGGTTCAGCCCGGCGTAGTCGAACCGGGCGTCGGCGGACAGCTCGTAGGCGCGGGTGAGGCGGCGGCACAACCCGAGCGGGGAGTCGCAGATGCCGATCACCCGCCGGCCCAGCAGCTCGGCCATGGCCTCGGTGACCATCCCGGCCGGGTTGGTGAAGTTGATCACCCACGCCTCCGGCGCGAGCTCGGCCACCCGCGCGGCGATCCGGCGGGCCACCGGCACCGTGCGCAGGCCATAGGCGATCCCGCCCGCACCAACGGTTTCCTGGCCCAGTACGCCCTCGGCCAGCGCCACCCGCTCGTCCACCACCCGGCCCCGGGTGCCACCGACGCGAATCGCGGAGAACACGAAGTCGGCGCCGCGCAGGGCGGCGTCCAGGTCGGCGGTGGTGGTCACCTCGGGCGCGTCGGGTACGCCGGCGGCCTGCTCGGCCAGCACTCGCGCGGTGCCGGACAGCCGGGCCGGGTCGACGTCGTGCAGCACGACCTCGGTGATCCGGCCCGGCTCGTGGTCGCGCAGCAGCGCCGCGTACACCAGCGGCACGCGGAAACCGCCGCCGCCCAGAATGGTCAGCCTCATCCCGCCTCGACCTCCACGTCGCCATTGTGCCGATCTGGGCTGGTCAGGATCGCACAGGTCACGGTCACCGCGTCGGCGGCTGTCGTTTTCGGTCCTACTGTGGGTAAAGTCGATCACGTGGAAACCTGGGACGCGATCGTTTCCCGCCGCAATGTACGCGGCTACGCCGACCGGCCGATTTCCCGCGAGAAGCTGGACCGGATCGTGGAGGCGGCGCGCCGTTCGCCGTCCTCCCGGAACACCCAGCCCTGGGATTTCGTGGTGGTCACCGAGCGGGAGGTGCTGACCCGCCTGGCTGGAGTGTGGCGCGGCGCGGGCCACATCGCCACGTCGGCCGCCACCATCGCGCTGGTCACCCCGGCGGACGGGGGCGAGGGCAGACGCGCCCAGTACGATCTGGGCCAGGCCACCATGACCATCCTGCTGGCCGCCGCCGATCTGGGCATCGGCAGTGGGCATTCGTCGGTGGCGGACCAGGACCTGGCCCGGGAGCTGCTCGGATTCCCCGAGGACCGGGTGTGCGCGTACCTGATCGCGCTCGGCTATCCGGCGGATCGTCCGCTGGTGCCGATCAAGGCGCCGGACCGGCGGCCGTTCGATGAGGTCGTGCACCACGAGCGCTGGTAGGACTTGTCCGATTCCGTCCGTCCGGCAGGGAATTGCGCGGTTCGGGCGATCCATTTCGGACGGTCCTCGGGTGATTTCGGACAGTCCTTGGGTGCGTGTGAGCCCAACGGACCGGTCTGGCATTCTCGCCCGGTGACGCTCGCCTCCGCGTGGCCGCGGGCCACCGCGCCGGCCCGACTGCCCCGCTGGCTGCCCGCGTTCGTGCTGCCCACGGCGGCCGCGCTGGGCATCTCGGCCTGGATCGGGATCAACTTCGACGTCCGGTTCGCGGTGGGCGGGATGCGCGCCGCGGCCGGCACCGGGTCGTTCGCGAACATCTTCGTGCACCGGCCGCTGGCCTACCGGGCGCTGCTGGCCGGGATGGACGCGCTGCCGCGCACGCTCTACGGCGCGGACGATTCCGGGCCGGGCGCGGAGTTCCTGTTCCGGGTCGAGGCCCTGGTGCTGGTGCTGGCGGCCGCGGTGCTGGTGTGGGCCGGGGTGCGGCGGGTGCGGCCCGAGCTGGCCGGGCCGGTGGCGTGCGCGGTCGGCCTGGCCTTCGCGCTGGTGCCGAACTGGACGTTCCTGGAGCCGGACTGGGTGGGCGCGCTGTGGGCGGCGGCCGCACTCGGGGTGGCGCTGCTGCCCCGGCGGACCTGGCTCGGCGCGGTGCTGGGCGGGATCCTGTTGCTGCTGGCGGTGGCGACCAAGGTGGCCACCGCGCCGTACGCGCTGCTGGCGCTGGGCGTGCTGGCCCTGTGGCACCTGGCCCGGGCCGCGCTCACCTGCGCGATCATGGTGCTGCTGGTGACCGGGTGGGCGCTGATCACCTGGCAGCTGGAACCCACCGAATGGCAGTGGCTGGGCGATATGGCCGCGCTGATCCCCACCTCGCCGCTGCACGTCGGACTGGCCGGGCTGAACTGGGCGGCGTTCGGGCAGAGCGCGGCCAACCTGCTCGTCGAATGCCCGATCGTGCTGGCCTTGCCCACGGTGCTCATCCTGCTGGTGACCGGAGCAGAACGGCGGTGGCGGGCCTTGGGACTGGCGCTGGGTGCGGTGGTGCTGGCCGTGCTTCCGGTGCTGGCGCAGGGGGAGTGGTTCCTCTACCAGTGGGTGGGGCTGCCGGTGCTGGTCGCCGGGCTGGCCGCGGCCACCCTGCCCGGACAGCGGACCGCGGTGCTGGTCGCGGTGCTCGGGCCGGTGGCGGCGGCCGGGGTGGCCAGCGCGATTCTGCTGTCCCAGTCGCATGCCTGGCGGACCGCGCAGTTCGGCCCGGTGGTCACCGCATACCTGGTGGCCCTGGGGGTTTCCGTGCTGGCCACGGCGATCGCCCGGATCGTGGCGCGGCCGGGGGCTGGGCCGGCCGGGTGGCTGGGGTGTGCGGTGCTGACGGTGGTCGGCGCGATCGGCGTCGGGGTGGCCAACGTGCCGGGCGCGGCCTACACACTGGCCGGATACGAATCCACGGTGACCAACGCCAACCTCGATGCCCAGTCCGACACGCGGCGGACCGAGTTCGCCGCGCTGCGCAAGCGGCTCGGCGCGAACACCCCGGTGCTGTACTTCGCGTTCGGCGACATCAACTATTTCCTCGGCAACCCCACGCCCTGCCGCTATCCGTCCCCGGTGTGGTTGCAGCGCTCCACCTACCTGCCCTATGTGCGGGAGTTCGCCAGCTACCGGGACAACGCCCGCTGCCTGGTGCATCCGGACGCGAAATACCTTGTGGTGCAACCGAGTTGGTTCACCGTGTCCGGGCTGGCCCCGGACCTGCTGGCCGAGGTGAACCAGGACTTCGACTGCGCCCGCCCGATCGACGTGGGCGAGGGCACGCTGGTGGTGTGCCCGAAGCGGGACGATTCGCGCGGGTGAACAGGCGCGTTCTCGTGCGAGGATGGCGCGATGAGCGGCGCGGAGACCCGGGACGGGGTCTCACTGACCAATCTCGACCAACCGCTGTTCGAGGGTGCGGCGGCGACCAAACGCGACCTGGTGGACTACCTGGACGCGATGGCCGACCGGATCATCCCCGGACTGGCCGGCCGGCCGCTGTCGGTGATCCGGGTGCTGCGCGGCCAGAAACCGTTTATGCAGAAGAACGTTCCGCGCTACACACCGGACTTCGTGCGCACCGTGACGCTGTGGGCGGAGAGCTCGCACCGCGAGGTGTCCTACGCGCTGTGCGACGACCGGCCCACCCTGCTGTGGTTCGCCAACCAGCGCGCCGTGGAGTACCACCCCACCCTGATGCGGGCCGACGACCGGGCCCATCCCACGCACCTGGTGCTGGACCTCGACCCGCCCGGCGCGGACGACTTCCCCGCCGTGGTGGCCGCCGCGCTGCTGGTCCGCCAGGCCCTGGCCGACTCAGGACTGTCCGGTGCGGTGAAAACCAGTGGCTCCAAGGGAGTCCACGTGTTCGTGCCGCTGGCGCCGGGCCTCGGCGCGGAAGACGTGGCCGCCGCGACCCGGGCCTTGGCCGCTCGCGCCGAGAAACTCGATCCGGCGCTGGCCACCACCGCGTTCATCCGGGAGGACCGGGGCGGCAAGGTGTTCCTGGACTCCACCCGGGCCGGCGGGGCCACTGTGGTGGCGGCCTACAGCCCGCGGGTACGGCCGGGGGCCAGGGTGTCGTTTCCGCTGGACTGGGCCGGACTGGAGTCGGCGCGTCCGGCCGATTTCACCGTGCACACCGCGGTGGAGTTGCTGGCCGGAAAGGACCGGTGGGCCGAGTTGATGCCGCGGCCGCAACAGTTGCCCGCCGAGCTGATCGAGCACGGGCACACCATTCCGATCGCCCGGGTGCAGGCCATGCACGAGGGCAAGCGCCGCGCCCGCGCCCGCCGGGAGAAGGAAAACGGCTGAGCCCAGGGGTGGTCAGCGCAGGGCGCGTTGTTCGGCCATGTCCAGCACCTGTTGCAGATGCAGGCCCCGGCGCACATCGCACGGGTGCTCCCAGCGCTTCTCCTCGACCATGGCGACCAGTTCGGAGCACAGCGCGCGGAACGAGTCGGCGGCCGAGGTCGAGCGCTCCAGCGGCAGTTCGCCATGCTTGCCGGCCAAGCTGATCCGGGCCAGCCCCGGGCTGACCGGCAGTTGCAGGGACAGGGTCGCGGTGCTGGTCACGCCGGTTTCGTGGGACAGCACCAGATGCCACAGGTCCGGTTCGGTGCGGTGCGCGACCGGCACGTCCACGATCCGGCCGAGCCCGGCGTCCAGCAGATCCAGCACGTGCGGGCCGACGTCCAGCAGCGCGCCCCGCTCCTTGCGCCACGGCGAGCCGGAGAACGGGCCGGCCAGCGCCGCGTCGTTGAGCCAGCGGGCGTCCCCGGCCAGCCAGCCGCCGCGCCGCTCGGCCTCGGCCAGCCAGGCCTCGGTCTCCGGGGCGAACCGGGCGGTCAGCATGACCAGTGCGGCCACCTCGGCCTGCTCCACCACCCGGGCCAGCTCGATCGCCGCGGCCAGGTCCCCGGCCAGCGGCTTCTCCAGGATCAGGTGCCGTCCGGCCCGGGCCGCGCGGGCGGCCAGCTCGGCCTGGATCGTGGGCGGGACGGCGAAGGCGACCGCGTCGACCGAGCCGATCAGCTCGTCCGGATCGGCGGCCACCACCGCGCCCAGCGGACCGGCCACCTGCTCGGCCGCTTCCGGCCTGCGGGCCCACACCGACACCAGCTGGATGTCGGGATGTTCGGCCAGCACCGGCGCGTGCACCATCCCGGCCCACGGCCCGGCGCCGACCAACCCCACCCGCAGACGCGTCATGGTCACCATCCTGTTCTCGCCAAGATCACCAGCGTACCGTCGGAGCGCGAGCCCGGCAGCCAGCGCGCTGGGGCTTGACGGGGCAGGCACTCGACGAGGAGGCGCCATGACCACGGCCGGACGACCCGCGGCGGCGGACACCGGCCGTCGTGCCGACGATCTGATCGCCCGGATGGAACGCGTGCCGGTGTCCAGTTTCCATTGGCGGGTCGCGGGAATCCTGGGCTCGGGCACCTTCTTCGACGCGTTCGACATCGTGTCCATCGGCGTGGTGCTCACCGCGGTGTCGGCCACCTTCCACCTCAACTCCGGTCAGGCCGGCTGGCTGATCAGTGCGGGCTTCCTCGGCCAGGCCATCGGCGCGATCGGGTTCGGGTTGGTCAGCGAGAAATGGGGCCGGCGGCGGGTGTTCCTGACCGCGCTGGCGGTGATCGGCGTGTTCTCGGTGCTGTCCGTGCTGTCCTGGGGCGGGCTGTCCCTTGGCGCGGCCCGGTTCCTGCAGGGCATCGGGCTGGGCGCGGAGGTGCCGGTGGCCTCGGCGTTGCTGGGCGAGGTGGTGCGCGGCCGGTCGCGGGGCCGGGTCACCGTGCTGTACAAACTGGCCTCGCCACTGGGAAATCTGGCCACCTCGCTGGTGGCCGCGGCGCTGCTGGCCGCGCTCGCGCCGGCCACCGCGTGGCGGCTGCTGTTCATCATCGGCGCCGGTCCGTTGCTGGTGGCCGGCGCGGCCTGGTTCCTGCTGCCGGAATCGCCGCGCTATCTGGTCCGGCGTGGCCGGCTGGACGAGGCCGAAGTGGTCGTGGCGCAGATGGAACGGGCCGCCGGCCCGGACGCCACGCCTGAGCCGCCGACCGCCGAACCCGCGCCCGCCGACCTGGCCCGCACCCGGCTGGCCGAACTGTTCGCGCCCGGCTATCTGCGGCGCACGCTGATGGCCTGGATTCTCTGGGCCGCAACGTATTTCACGCTGCTGGGCGCGACCACCTGGCTGCCCAGCCAGTACGTGCGGGTCGGGCACGTGTCCGCGTCCCGGGCCAGTCTGCTGGCTGGATCGGTGACCGTGGCCGCGATCGTGCTGATCGTGCTGGCCGCCACCGCGGTGGACCGGGTCGGCCGGCAGTGGCTGCTGGTCGCCGGGTACGCGGTGTCCCTGCTCGGCGCGGTGCTCGGCGTGGTTTTCTGGCTGACCGGGAATTTGCACAGCTGGCTGACGTTGTACCTGTCAGGCGCGGTGTTGCTGCTCGGGGTGAGTGTGATGGACCCGCTGGTGTACGCCTACACCACCGAGCTGTACCCGACCCGGATGCGGTCCTGGGGCACGATGAGCTCCAGCGCGTGGCGGGCGGTGGCGGCGGTGGTCGCGCCAATTCTGATCGGTCAGATCCTGCAGTCCGGACTGGGTGTCGGCGTGGTGTTCGTGCTGTTCGGCGGGGTTCTGGTGGTCGGCCTCGTGGTGCAGTCGATCTGGGGGATCGAGACAAAACAGGCCCAGTTGGAGCGATTGTCCCGCTGAGTGGTGTATAGTTCCGTTATCTGCTTCGGGTGGATGTCGGCGATCAGCCCCCACACGAAGATCTGATTCCCTTCCCGATCCGGTGTCGACGCGTATCGCGCCGCCGGGTCCCCTCTCATGGCGTTTCGCCATGTCTTTCCCTTACACAGGAGTACAATCATGAATACGTCTACATTGGACATCCAAGAACGGCCCGTCGGCGGCATTCTGGACATCCGGGGCAAGGACGCGTACTTGCGCGTCTCCGGTTATCTACCCGATCCGGCCGACGTCTACGTACCACAATCGTTGGTACGCAAGCATAATCTGCGTCGCGGTGACGCCGTCACCGGGGTCGCCCGGGAGGGCGAGGCGCGGGCCAAGCACGATCCGCTGGTGCGGATCGACCAGATCAACGGGTTCGATCCGCGCGATGCGCTGGAGCGTCCCGAGTTCACCTCGCTCACCCCGGTGCATCCGAACGAGCGGTTGCGGCTGGAGACCGACGCGCACGTGCTCACCACCCGGGTGATCGACCTGGTGATGCCGATCGGCAAGGGCCAGCGCGCGCTGATCGTCGCCCCGCCGAAGGCCGGTAAAACCGTTGTGCTGCAACAGATCGCTGCGGCAATCAGCAAGAACCACCCGGAATGCCATCTGATGGTGGTCGCGGTGGGCGAGCGGCCGGAGGAGGTGACCGACATGCAGCGGTCGGTGAAGGGCGAGGTCATCTCCTCGACCTTCGACCGTCCGCCGTCGGATCACACGACGGTGGCCGAGCTGGCCATCGAGCGGGCCAAGCGGCTGGTGGAGATGGG
>DASZNF010000142.1:0-15670 GCA_035551355.1 Pseudonocardiaceae bacterium
CAACGCCAGGTGTTCCGCCGCGACGGCATGTGGCTCACCTCCGGCCCCTGGGGCGGACCCCGCGAGGGAGAACACCCCCAGAACCTGACCGTGCGCTACCGCACCGTCGGCGACGGATCCTGCACCGGCGCGGTGGAATCCGACGCCACCACCGTGGCCGACATCATCACCGAGGTCGCCGCCAGCCGCCTGACCGAACGCGGCGCGACCCGCGCCGATGACCGCTTGTCCGAGGCCGCCATGGAAGACCGCAAACGGGAAGGCTACTTCTAAGTCATGAGCGATCTTCTTCGTCTGGCCACCGCGGGCAGTGTCGACGACGGCAAATCCACCCTGGTGGGCCGGCTGCTGTACGACACCAAGTCGGTACTGGCCGACCAACTCGACGCGGTGCACCGCGCCAGCGCGGACCGCGGACTGTCCACACCGGACCTGTCCCTGCTGGTGGACGGGCTGCGGTCGGAGCGGGAACAGGGCATCACCATCGATGTCGCCTACCGCTACTTCGCCACCGGCAACCGGTCGTTCGTGCTGGCCGACACCCCGGGACACGTGCAGTACACCCGCAACACGGTCACCGGCGCGTCCACCGCGCAGCTGGCCGTACTGCTGGTGGACGCGCGCAAGGGCGTGATCGAGCAGACCCGCAGGCACGCGGCCGTGCTGGCACTGCTGGGCGTGCCCCGGCTGGTGCTGGCGGTGAACAAGATCGACCTGGTGGACTACGACGAGGCCACCTTCACCACGATCGCCGACGAGTTCGCCGCGCACGCGGGCCGGCTGGGCTACGACCCGGCCGATGTGCGGGCCATCCCGGTGTCGGCGCTGGTCGGCGACAACGTGGTGGACCGCTCGGACCGCACCCCCTGGTACTCCGGCCCGACGCTGCTGCACCACCTGGAGACGGTGCCGGTCGAGCCGGACCCGCACCACCTGCCCTTCCGCTTCCCGGTGCAGTACGTGATCCGGCCGCGCACCCCGGAGTACCCGGACTACCGCGGCTACGCCGGTCAGGTCGCCGCGGGCACGGTGCGCGCCGGCGACGAGATCGTGGTGCTGCCCGGCGGACTGCGCAGCCGGGTCACCCGGATCGACACCGCGGACGGCCCGCTGTCCGAGGCGGTGTCCGGCCGGTCCATCACCCTGGTGCTGGAGGACGACCTGGACATCTCCCGGGGTGACCTGATCGCCACCGCCACCGAGCCGCCGCGGGTGACCGACGAACTGGACGCCACCGTGTGCTGGCTGTCCGAGCAGCCGCTGCGACCCGGCGGGCGGGTGCTGGTCAAGCACGGCACGCGCACCGTGCAGGCCATGGTGACCGCGCTGCACAGCCGCTTCAACGAGCAGAATCTGTCCACTGTGGACAGCCCGGAAGCCTTGCAACTCAACGAGATCGGCCGGGTCGGACTGCGCACGTCCGCGCCGTTGCCGGTCGACGACTACACCGACAGCCGCCACACCGGAGCGTTCCTGGTGATCGATCCGGCCGACGGCGGCACGCTGGCCGCCGGTCTGGTCGGCGCACCGCTGCCGGTACTGGATTCCCCCGTCACCCTGTCCGCTCTGTAGACACTCCCGAGACATCCCCGAGAGGCAACGCGCACGTGATCACCGTCAACCGCCGCAGGCGGGCCCTGTTCACCCTGACCGTCATGGCGCAAGCCGTCGTCCTGGTCCTGGCCTCGGCCGCGTGTACGCGTGCGAACTCATCGACCGGCGCGGCGAGCAACGAGGGCGCCGCGTCCGAGCTGCGCCTTGGGTATTTCCCGAACGTCACGCACGCGGCCGCGCTGATCGGGGTGCAGGAGGGCTTCTTCACCAAGGAGCTGGGCAGCACCAAGCTGACCACGGCGACGTTCAACGCCGGTCCGACCGAGGCCAACTCGCTGCTGGGCGGTTCACTGGACGCGGCGTTCATCGGTTCCGGGCCGGCCATCAACGCGTTCGCCAAGTCCGGCGGGGCGATCACGATGGTCGCCGGGGCCACCTCGGGTGGCGCTCAGCTGGTGGTGGCGCCGGGGATCAACTCGATCAGCGATCTGAAGGGCAAGACGCTGGCCACCCCGCAGCTGGGCAACACCCAGGACGTGTCGCTGAAGACCTGGCTGGCCAAGAACAACCTGACCGGCCAGGTCAACGTGGAGAACCTGGACAACCCCACGGCGCTGTCGGCGTTCCAGAAGGGTCAGATCGCCGGGGCCTGGCTGCCCGAGCCGTGGGCCTCGCAGCTGGTGCTGACCGCGGGCGCACACGTGCTGGTGGACGAGAGCTCGCTGTGGCCGGGCGGCCAGTTCCCGACCACCGTGCTGATCGTGCGCACCCAGTTCCTGCAGCAGCACCCGGCCAGCGTGCAGGCCCTGATCCAGGGTGAGCAGGACGCGATCAGCCTGGCCGCCAGTGACAAGGCCAGGGCCGAGAGCGACGTCAACGCCCAGCTCAAGACGCTGACCAGCAAGGCGTTGCCGCAGAACGTGCTGGACCGCGCCTTCTCCAAGATCACCCTGACGCTGGACCCGCTGGCCACCGACTTTCCCGAACTGGCCAAGGACCAGGTGACCGCGGGGATCGCCAAGTCGGCGCCGAGCCTGTCCGGCTTCGCCGACCTGACCGCAGTGAACGCGGTGCTGACCAAGGCGGGCAAGCCCGCGGTCGCCGCCGGAAGCCTGGGCAAGTAGCAGCTCCCCGAGTCGAGGAAGGCGAGAACATGACCGCGACCCTGGAGAACCCGCCCGCCCGAGCCCTGACCGAGCCGGCCGTGCGGCTGGCCGGCGTGCACAAGACGTTCGGGCATGGGCGGCGCGCCGTGGCCGCGCTGGCCGGTGTCGACCTCGAGGTGGCCGCGGGCGAGTTCGTCTGCCTGCTCGGCGCGTCCGGCTGCGGCAAGACGACCCTGCTCAACCTGGTGGCCGGGCTGGAGACGCCGACCGCGGGCGAGCTGACCCTGAACACCTCCCGCCCGGCTGTGATGTTCCAGGAGGCCGCGCTGATGCCGTGGCTAACCGCGGCCCGCAACGTGGACCTGGCGCTGCGGCTGGCCGGGGTGGCCCGGGCCGACCGGCCGGCGCGCACCACCGAACTGCTGGACCTGGTCCGGCTGTCCGGGGTGGGCGCCAAGCGGCCGCACGAACTGTCCGGCGGCATGCGCCAGCGGGTGGCGCTGGCCCGGGCGCTGGCCTCCCAGCCGGCCTCGGCCACCGAACAGCCCGCGCTGTTGCTGATGGACGAGCCGTTCTCCGCGCTGGACGCGATCAACCGGGACGTGCTGCAGGCCGAGCTGCTGCGGGTGTGGCGGGCCACCGACTCGGCGGTGCTGTTCGTGACCCACGATGTGCGCGAGGCGGTGCGGCTGGGCCAGCGGGTGGTGCTGCTGTCCTCCCGGCCCGGCCAGGTGGTGCGCGATTGGGACGTGAACGGGCTCTCCGGCGCGGACGAGCTGGACGTGGTGGACGAGATCAACACCCGGTTGCGGGAGGTGATCAGCAGTCATGTCGGCTGAGGTCCCGACCGAGTCCGGCACGGGCGCCGAGGCGGCGCAGCTGACCGCCGAACCGGCCGAGGCCACCGTCACCGACTTCGACGACGAGGCGGTCGGCGCCGGCCTCGACCTGCTGGACACCACGCACCCGAGCACGATCACCGGCCGCGACCGGCTGCGCAAGGTGGCGAAGGCGGTGCTGCCCCCGCTGCTGGCGGTGGTCCTGCTGATCGGCATCTGGCAGGCGCTGTGGGCGGCGGCGCTCTGGCCGGAGGACCAACTGCCCGCGCCGAAGGCGGTGGCCGACAACCTGTGGGGGCTGATCAGCACCGGGCAGGTGCTGAGCATCCTGTACGTGTCGGTGCACCGCGGTGTGCTCGGCTATCTGGTGGGCGTGGCCATCGCCACCCCGCTCGGGCTGTTGCTGGCCAAGGTGTCGATGCTGCGCTCGGCGTTCGGCCCGCTCCTGTCGGCCCTGCAGAGCCTGCCCTCGGTGGCCTGGGTGCCGCTGGCGGTGCTGTGGTTCGGGCCGACCCCGCCGACCATCTACACGGTGATCCTGCTGGGTTCGGTGCCCTCCATCGCCAACGGGCTGGTGGCCGGGATCGACCAGATCCCACCGATCCTGCCCCGGGTGGGCCGGGTGCTGGGCGCGGGCGCGTTGGCCAATGCCCGGCACATCCTGCTGCCGGCCGCGCTGCCTGGGTACCTGGCCGGCCTCAAGCAGGGCTGGGCGTTCTCCTGGCGGTCGCTGATGGCCGCCGAGCTGATCGCCAACTCCCCGCAGCTGGGTCTCGGCCTTGGCCAGTACCTGCAGAACGGCAGCTCGTACCTGGACATGTCGATGATCATCTCGGCCATCGTGCTGATCCTGTTCGTCGGTCTCGGCGTCGAGCTGCTGGTGTTCCGGCCGCTGGAGCGCCGGGTGCTGCGCTCGCGCGGGCTGAGCGGCGCGCTGTGAGCTGCTGGAGAGCGGCTCCGCCGCTTGTGGCGGTGGCGCACGGCAGCCGCGATCCGCGCTCGGCGGCCACCGTGAGCGCGTTGCTGGACGTGCTGCGCGAGCGGCGCCCGGGCCTGGACGTGCGGGCGGCCTTCCTGGACCTGTCCGCGCCTCGGCTGTCCGACGTGCTGGCCGGGCTGTACGCGGAGGACCGGCACGAGGTGGTGGTGGCGCCGCTGCTGCTGGGCCGGGCCTATCACGCCGGGGTGGACATTCCCGGCGCGCTGGATCAGGCCACCAGCCGGCATCCGCTGCTGCGGGTGCGGGTGGCCGATGTGCTGGGGCCGGACCCGCGACTGGAGGCGACCGCGCTGCGGCGGCTGGCCGCGGCCGGGGCCGATCCGGCCGATCCGGAGCTCGGCGTGGTGCTGGCCGGGGCCGGTTCCTCGCACCAGCCGGCCAATGCCGCGGTGCACCGGGTGGCGCGCGGCTGGTTGCGGCGGACCCGCTGGGCCGGCGCGGGGGCCGCGTTCGCCGCGGCGGCCACGCCGGACGTGCCCGCGGCCATCGCCGCCCTGCGGGCCAGGGGTGCGCGGCGCATCGCGCTGGGCAGCTGGTTCCTGGCCCCGGGTCTGCTGCCGGACCGGGTGATCGCCGCGGCCCGGGCCGCCGACCCGGACGTGCTCATCGCCGAGCCGCTGGGCGCGGCGGGCGAGGTGGCCGAGGTCGTGTTCAGCCGCTACGCCACCGCGGACCTCGGCGAGTTGGCGCTTCCGGTCGCCTAACCCGGCTCGGTCGAACTGGCCCGTCCTGGTCGCCTGAACCCGGCTCGGTCGAGCTGGCCGTCCTGGTCGCCTGAACCCGGCTCAGGCGGCTCAGTCGAACTGGACCGAGCGCTTGGCCATGCCCAGCCAGAAGCCGTCGATCTCGGTGTGCTGGCCGCTCAGATCGCCCTCGGTCGCGCCGAGCGCCACGAACAGCGGGGCGAAGTGCTCGGTGCGCGGGTGGGCCAGCCGCCAGTCCGGGGCCTTGTGCTCGAAGTCGATCAGCGCGTCGATGTCGTGTGCGGCAAGCGTTTGCGCGCCCCAGTCGTCGAATTCCCTTGAGAAGGCACGTGGTTGCGGACCCATGGCGCGCAGGTTGTGGGTGAAGAACCCGCTGCCCATGATCAGCACGCCCTCGTCGCGCAGCGGGGCGAGCTTGCGGCCGACCTCCAGCAGCGCCCGGGGGTCCAGGGTGGGCATGGAGATCTGCAGCACCGGGACGTCGGCCTCGGGATACATCTCCACCAGAGGCACGTAGGCGCCGTGGTCCAGGCCGCGGCCGGGCACGTCGTGCACCGGGGTGCCGGGCGCGGCCAGCAGTTTGCGCACCGAGGCGGCCAGTTCCGGCGCGCCGGGCGCCGGGTAGGTCACCGAGTAGTAGTGCTCGGGGAATCCCCAGAAGTCGTAGACCAGCGGCACCGTGGTGGTCGCGCCCACGGCCAACGGGGCTTCCTCCCAGTGCGCCGACACCACCAGCACGGCCTTGGGGCGGGGCAGCCGCTTCGCCCAGGCCGCGAGCTGGCCCGGCCACAGCTCGTCGTCGGCCAGAGGTGGAGCGCCGTGGCTCAAGTACACGGCCGGCATCCGTTCGGCGGTCATCCTGTCGCCTCCCAATTAGTTGAACTCTCAACAGTGTAGCGCACGAGGCGGGCGGATACCCTGGACGAATGTTCGAATCGGTGCGCATTCCCGTCATCGCCGCGCCCATGGCCGGCGGGCCGAGCACTCCGGAACTGGTGGCCGCGGTGACCGAGGCCGGCGGATTCGGTTTCCTGGGCGGTGGCTACCTCGCCCCGGAGGCGCTGGCCGGTCAGCTCGACCGGTGCCGTGAGCTGACCGCGCTTCCCTTCGGGGTCAACATGTTCGTGCCCGGCTTGAGGTCCACTGTGGACGTATCCGGTTACCGCGACGAACTGGCCGAGGAGGCCCGGCGCTACGACGCCACGCCCGGCGAGCCGAACTGGACCGACGATCAGTACCCGGAAAAGCTGGACCTGCTGATCGAGCGGCGGATTCCCGTGGTGTCGTTCACCTTCGGCCTGCCCAGCCGCACCGACGTCGACCGGCTGCACGCGGTGGACGCCGCGGTCGTGGTCACCGTCACCAGCCCGGACGAGGCCCGGCACGCCGCCCGGATCGGGGCGGATGCCTTGTGCGTACAGGGTTTCGAGGCGGGCGGCCACCGCGGCACGTTCACCGACGACCCGCACTCGGCCACCGGCGGCGAACTGCTCGGCCTGCTGGCCGCGCTGCGGCTGATCGCGGCCACGGTGGATCTGCCGCTGATCGCCGCGGGCGGGCTGGTGCACGGCGCCGATGTGGCCGCGGTGCTGGCCGCCGGGGCGGTCGCCGCGCAGTGCGGCACCGCGTTCCTGCGCTGCCCGGAGGCGGGCACCCCCGCCCCCCAGCGGGCCGCGCTGGCCGAGGGCACCCGGCCGACCACGTTGACCCGGGCGTTCAGCGGCCGGACCGCGCGTGGGCTGGTCAACCGGTTCATCCAGGCGCACGGCGGGCACGCCCCGGCGGCGTACCCGCAGGTCAACGCGATGACCAAACCGATCCGCGGCGCGGCGGCCAAGGCAGGCGACGCCGAGGCGATGTCGCTGTGGGCCGGGCAGACCTACTCGCTGGCCACCGACGCCCCGGCGGCCGAGGTGATCACCCGGCTGGCCGCGGAGGCCACCGAGGCGCTCGACCGGGCCAGCAAGCGGCTGGGCTGACGGGCGGCTCGATCAGCGCACGACCGGGTCGGCGCACAGCCCGGCCGGCCGGTAGCCGGGTCGGCCGGCCGCTAGCCGGGTCGGCCAGCCGCTAGCCGGGTCGGCCAGCCGCTGGGTCAGCGAACGAAGACGGTCTTGCCCGAGTTCTCGCCGTCGAGCATCTCGCGGAAGCCCTCCGCCGCCGACGCGAACGGCAGCTCGGAGCCGATCAGGGGGTGCAGACCCTTGTGGTCACAGAAGCTGAGCAGGTCGCCCAGCTCGTCCCGGGTGCCCATGGTCGAGCCGAGCACCCGCAGCTGCAGGAAGAACAGCCGCTGCAGCTCACCCGCGGTGGCGTCGCCGCTGGTGGCCCCGGAGATCACCACGACACCACCGGGCTTGAGCGACTTCAGCGAGTGCGACCAGGTGGCCTTGCCCACGGTCTCGAACACCCCGTCCACGCGCTCGGGCAGCCGGGCGTTGGACTCGAAGGTGGCGTCCGCACCCAGGTTCTCGGCCACCGCCCGCTTGGCCTCGCTGCGCCCGGTCACCCAGACCCGCATACCGGCGGCCTTGCCCAGGGTGATCAGCGCGCTGGACACCCCACCCGAGGCGCCCTGCACCAGCATGGTCTGCCCAGGCCGCAGCCCGGACTTCACGAACAGCATCCGGTAGGCGGTCAGCCAGGCGGTGCCCATGCAGGCGGCCTCGGCGAAGGACAGCCCGGCCGGCTTGGGCAGCACGTTGCGCCGGGGCACGATCACGCTGTCGGCGAACGTGCCCTGGTGCTTCTCGGTGAGCAGGGTGCGCTTGGGGTCCAGGGTCTCGTCGCCGGTCCAGTCCGGGTCGGTGATCACCGAGTGGATCACCACCTCGGTGCCGTCCTCCAGCACACCCGCGCCGTCGCAGCCCAGGGTCATCGGGAACTGATCGGGCTTGATGCCCACCCCGCGCAGCGTCCACAGGTCGTGCATGTTGAGGCTCGCCGCGCGGACCGACACCCGCACCCAGCCCGGCGGTGGCTCCGGAGTGTCCCGCTCGCCCACCACGAGGGCGGCCAGTGGGTCGTCACGGTTCGGCTCGGCAGCGTAGACGGCGAACATACTTGGCAACATAACCACTCCGGTCCACCCGCGACACACGAGTGGTGATCGTGCTCACCCGATGACCACCAGTCGGCCCGGGCGAGCGGCGTAAAGTCGGCCGGGTGTTCATCTGGCTGGCCAACTGGTGGGACGGCGTCGAGCTGTGGCTGACCGAACTGCCCTTCCCGGTGCAGTTCCTGCTGGTCATCGTGGTGCTCGGGCCGATCTGCCTCGGCGCGGCCTGGGCCATCGACCGGGGAGTGGACGTGGTATCCAACCGGTTCGCCCACAAACCGGCCGGGCCGCCGCCTGCCGCCGAGCCGGAAAAGCCGGTGGATACGCTGGCCCGGTGAGTTCGGGCAGGCGGATCAGCATCGCGCTGGCGGGGCTGGTGCTCCTGGCCGCGATCGGCTGGGTGATCAAGGGCGCCACCACCAGCGGCACGCCGGGCAGTGCGCCGAGCGTGAGCCAGGGCAGTGTGCCGGGCAGTTCCTCCGGTCTGCCCATGCAGGCGTTGTCCGCGCTGCCCGGCCAGGCCGCGCAGACCTACCAGCTGATCCTCAAGGGCGGCCCGTTTCCCTATCCGCACAACGACGGCGTGGTGTACCAGAACCGGGAGAGGGAACTACCTTCCGAGCCCTCCGGCTACTACCACGAGTACACCGTGCCCACGCCGGGCAGCAGTGATCGCGGCACCCGCAGGCTGATCACCGGCAAGGACCACGAGCTGTACTACACCGGGGACCACTACCAGACCTTCGTCGTCGTGGAGCCGAACCGATGACCGACCACCTGGAAACCGTGGCCGACGCCGAAACCGCCGCCCGGGACGCCGCCCGGCGCGGCGCCGTCCTGCACCGGCTGGACGGGAAAGCCATGGTGGACAAGGCATCCGCCCTGGCAGCCATCGCGGCCGCACTGTCCTTTCCGGACCACTTCGGCCACAACCTGGACGCACTGTTCGACATGGCGGGCGACCTGTCCTGGCTGCCCGAGGGCGAGCACGTGCTGCTGTGGACGGATTCCGCCGCGCTGCGCGACGGTGATCCGGCAGCCTGGCGCGGGGTGCGCTCGGCCCTGTCCGATGCGGTGGCCAGGACCGAGCAGCACACCCGGCGGCTACGCGTGCAACTCGTTCAGGACTGAAACGCGCTGTCCGCCCAACTTCGCCGGGAGCTGGCCGGGCGGCTGGACGAGGCCATCGACGACACGCGTCCCGTCCGGACAGCGCGGGTCAGGGCTGGGGAACCCAGGAGGCCGGACGTTTCTCGGCGAAGGCGCGGATGCCCTCCTGGCCCTCCTCGCCGGCGAAGAACTTCGCGGACAGCTCCAGCATGTCGGCGAACCGCTCCCCCACCTCGGGCCGGCCGTCGCGCAGCACCTGCTTGGTGGCGGCCAGCGCGGTGGGTCCGCCCAGCAGCAGCATCTTCGCGTAGCGGGCCACCTCCTCGGCCAGGCCCTCGGCCGGCACGCAGGCGTTGATCAGGCCGATGCGCACCGCGCGGTCGGCGTCGAACGTCTCGCCGGTCAGGAACAGCTCGTGCGCGGCACGGGGCAGCAGCCGGGGCAGCACGGTCACCGAGATCAGCGCGGGCACCACGCCGATGCGCACCTCGCTGAACGCGAACGTCGCCTGCTCGGCGGCGATCGCGATGTCGCAGGCGGCCACCAGGCCCACTCCGCCGGCCCGGGCCGGGCCGGCCAACTGGGCGATCACCGGCTTGGGGCCGGTCCAGACGCGCTCCAGAATGGCCGGGAACTCGTTGACCCCCTGGGTGGACGTGTTCGAACCGGCCGCCTCCTTGAGGTCCATGCCCGCACAGAACACCGGGCCGGTGTGGTCCAGCACGATCACCCGGGCGGCCGGGTCGTCCATGGCCTCGTCCAGCCGCCCGGCCAGCTCCCGGCGCAGTTGGGCGGACAGCGCGTTGCGGTTGTGCGGCGAGTCCAGGGTGATGGTCGCGATGCCGCCGCGCACCCCGTAGTGGACCAACTCGTCAGCCATCTGCGCTCCTTCGCGATCGTGCGGGTACCTCGCGATAGGCAAGGTACCCGCACGTGACCGGGGCGCCGGTCAGCTGATCGTTGTGCTGATCCCGTCGGTCGCCTAGTGGAAGGTGAAGGTGGCCGAGTCCACGGACTCGGAGCTCGGGCACAGGAAGCTGCCGGAGCTCAGGTTGGCGGTGAACGGCCCGCCGGAGTAGGTCCGGGTGGTTCCCGAGCGGGACACCGACAGGTTGCTCACGGTGTAGGCGCAGGAGATGCCGTCCACCGTGGCGTTCACGTCGACCTCGGCGGCCGACGCCGTCCCGGCGGTGTCGTCGAAGGTGACCGTTGGGTCGTTGGTGAGGCTCGCCGAGATGCTGCCGCTGCAGCTCACGTTGACCGTCGTGTGGTCGATGGTCAGGGTGTTCGGCGGGACGTCACTGGTCGTGGCGTTGGTCCAGGAGCAGGTCGAACCACTCACCGTGATGCTGCCGTCGACCAGTCCGGTGGCCGCCGGAGTGGCCGCGTTGGCCGCCAGCGCGGTGCCCAGGACCGGCAGGGCCGCGATCGCGGCGGTGCCGAGTAAGCGAACTCCCATACGACGTCGGGTTGGCTTCATCGTCGTTCACCTCATCAAGGATGTGTTGCTGAGGAACGGAAACGGTGAGCCGCGCGGTCTCAGGTTCGATAGTTACGCATCGGTAGGTTCGGCTCAAGGCCGGAAAATTCACAAAACTTTTTCACGTTTTGTGGACGCGAGAACGGGTAACGGTCAACCCGGCCCTCCTGGGACGGAGAGTTACTTCTTCGTCTTGGTCTTGTCCGGGGACTCGTCGGTGGACAGCGCGGCGACGAAGGCCTCCTGCGGGACCTCAACCCGGCCGACCATCTTCATCCGCTTCTTGCCCTCCTTCTGCTTCTCCAACAGCTTGCGTTTACGGGTGATGTCACCGCCGTAGCACTTGGCCAGCACGTCCTTGCGGATGGCCCGGATGGTCTCCCGGGCGATCACCCGGGAGCCGACCGCGGCCTGGATCGGCACCTCGAACTGCTGGCGCGGGATCAGCTCGCGCAGCTTGCTGGCCATCCGGGTGCCGTAGCCGTAGGCCGCGTCCTTGTGCACGATCGCGGAGAACGCGTCCACCGGCTCGCCCTGCAGCAGGATGTCCACCTTGACCAGGTCGGCCGACTGCTCACCGGCGTCCTCGTAGTCCAGCGAGGCGTAGCCGCGGGTGCGCGACTTCAGCGCATCGAAGAAGTCGAAGATGATCTCGGCCAGCGGCATGGTGTAGCGCAGCTCGACCCGGGTGTCGGACAGGTAGTCCATGCCGCCCAACTGGCCGCGCCGGGACTGGCACAGCTCCATGATCGCGCCGACGTAGTCCGACGGGGAGATCACCGTCATCTTCACGATCGGCTCGAACACCTCGCCGATCTTGCCCACCGGCCAGTCCGAGGGGTTGGTGACGCTCAATTCATTGCCGTCGTCGGTGATCACCCGGTACACCACGTTGGGCGCGGTGGAGATCAGCTCCAGCCCGGCCTCCCGCTCCAGCCGGTCGCGGGTGATCTCCAAGTGCAGCAGGCCAAGGAACCCGCACCGGAAGCCGAAGCCGAGCGCGGCCGAGGTCTCCGGCTCGTAGGTCAGCGCGGCGTCGTTGAGCTGCAGCTTGTCCAGCGCCTCGCGCAGCTCCGGATAGTCCGAGCCGTCCACCGGGTACAGCCCGGCGTAAACCATCGGCTTGGGGTCGCGGTAACCGCCCAGCGGCTGGGTGGCGCCCTTGCGCTCGCTGGTCACCGTGTCCCCGACCCGGGACTGCCGAACGTCCTTCACCCCGGTGATCAGATAGCCCACCTCGCCGACGCCGAGCCCGACGCTGGCCTTGGGCTCCGGGGAGATGATGCCCACCTCGAGCAGCTCGTGGGTGGCCCCGGTGGACATCATCCGGATCTTCTCCCGGGGCGTGATCTTGCCGTCCATCACCCGGATGTAGGTGACCACTCCGCGGTAGGTGTCGTACACCGAGTCGAAGATCATCGCACGGGCCGGCGCGTCCGAATCGCCCTGCGGCGGCGGCACCAGCCGGACCACCTTGTCCAGCAGCTCACCCACCCCGCTGCCGGTCTTCGCCGAGACCTTCAGCACATCCTCGGGCTCGCAGCCGATGATGTGCGACAGCTCGGCCGCGTAGCGCTCCGGATCGGCCGCGGGCAGGTCGATTTTGTTCAGCACCGGGATGATGGTGAGGTCGTTCTCCATGGCCAGGTACAGGTTGGCCAGGGTCTGCGCCTCGATCCCCTGCGCCGCGTCCACCAGCAGGATCGCGCCCTCGCAGGCGGCCAGCGACCGGGACACCTCGTAGGTGAAGTCCACGTGGCCGGGGGTGTCGATCATGTGCAGCACGTACTCGGCGCCGTCCACCAGCCAGGGCAGCCGCACGTTCTGCGCCTTGATGGTGATCCCGCGTTCCCGCTCGATGTCCATCCGGTCCAGGTACTGCGCCCGCATGGCCCGCGCGTCGACGACGCCGGTGAGCTGCAACATGCGGTCGGCCAGGGTGGACTTGCCGTGGTCGATGTGCGCGATGATGCAGAAGTTCCGGATTTGCTCCGGCGGCGTGAACGTCTTGTCAGCGAACGTCGTCACTCGGGTTCCTCGCACGGGGGGTGATTCGGTGCCTCCATGGTCCCACGAAGGAACCACTGCTCAGGAAACGGCCAGCGCCACGATGCCGGTCAGCACGATCGCCGCCCCGGCCAGCCGCCGTCCCGGATTGGGTTCGTGCAGCACCCGCCAGGCCAGGATGCCGCCGATCACGATGCTCAGTTCCCGGGCCGGGGCGACCAGCGCGACCGGGGCCAGCCGCATGGCGTAGAGCACCAGCACGTAGGACAGCGGGGCCAGCAGCGCCACCACCAGCGCCGGGCCGCGGTGCGCCCGCCAGGTCCGGCCGACCGCCTCCCGGTGGGCCAGCGCGTAGGGCAGCAGCGCCAGCGCCTCGATCACCGAGCCGACCCCGTACTCGACCAGCGGCGGCACGCCCCAGGTGGTGACCGCGTTGCCGTCCCACAGGGTATAGGCGGCGATGGTCAGGCCAGTGGCCAGCGCGTAGCCCAGCGACGGCCGAAGCGCCCGCTTGCCGCCGGCGGTCGAGCCACCGGAGCCGATGACGAACACCCCGCAGATCACCGCCGCCGCCCCGGCCATCGCCACCGGGGTGATCCGCTCGTGCAGCAGCAGGATGGCGAACACCACCGACAGCAGCGGCCCGGTGCCGCGGGCCAGCGGATACACCACGGACATGTCGCCCGCCGCGTAGCCGCGTTGCAGCAGCAGGAAGTAGCCGGTCTGCAGTAGCCCGCTGACCACCCCGCCCAGCAGCCACACCGGGTGCGGCCGGTCTCCGGCCAGCAGCACGGCCAGCACGGTGACCGGGATCAGGATCACCGCCGAGGCGGCCAGATAGCTGAAGGTGAAGGTGGTGCCCGCGGCGCCGCCGCGCTTGGCGGCCAGGTTCCAGGTGGCGTGCGAGCCGGCGGCGATGAGGATCAACAGCACAGCAAGGGGACTCATGTGGTGGCCCTTCGTCCTCCGCGTACGGGCGCACGCGGACAGGGCCCTCTTGGCTTTTGTCCCCTCAGGTGTGCGGCCGGGCTCCGTCCTGCCGCTGGTGCCGCTCGGTCCAGTCCCGGTGGCTCTGGTTGTGGGGTGTTACTGGCGAGCCGCCGACGGAACCCTAGGCACTACGTGATCGACCATAGCAGCGAAATTTCGGCTGGCGGGCTTGAAAAGATGGACCGGTGCCCACGATCAGACCGCTGACCACCGCCGATACCGCCGACTGTCTCGCCATGACCGCCGATCGCGGCTGGCGCTATCCGCCCGAGCGCTGGCGGTTCCTGCTGGCCAACGCCGAGGTGTTCGGGTGCGACGATCCGGCCGGCGGCCTGGCCGGGGCGGTGCTGCTGGCCCGGTACAAGCCGAAGCTGGCCGCCATCGGCACCCTGCTGGTGGCCACCCGGCACAGCCGCACGGGCCTGGGCACCCGGCTGATGCGGTACGTCCTGGAGCTGGCCGGGTCGAGCACCACGTTTCTGTACGCCACCCCGATGGGCCGTCCGCTCTACGAGAAGCTGGGCTTCCAGCCGGTACACACCGTGGCCGCCCTGACCGGCCGGTTCGCCGCCGACGACATCCCGGATGCCACCCGGGCGGCCGGTCCCGCGGACTTGGCCGCGATCACCCGGCTGGACGCCGAGGTGTTCGGCGCCGACCGGTCGGCGCTGCTGGCCGCGCTGCCCGGGTACGCCCGCCACCTGCGGGTGATGGAGTCGGCGGGCCGGATCACCGGCTTCGTGGCCGCGCTGCCCGGGGTGGACCAGACCTACGTCGGCCCGCTGGTGGCCGCCTCCGATGCGGACGCGCGGACGCTGATCACCTCGGTGGCCGGCCGGTCGGACGACCCGGTCCGGCTGGACCTGGACCGGTCGCGCGCCGGGCTGGTGCGCTGGCTCACCGAGCGCGGCCTGGCCGACGTGACCGGGCATCCGCTGATGGTGCTCGGCGACGGTGCGCTGCCCGGCGACCGGAGCCGCCTGGTGCTGCCGCTGATGTCCGCCCTGGGCTGATGCTGTCGGGCGGTGCCGGGTCGGCGCTGACCGCCTGTTAACCTGGTATCTCACGCCGTGCGGCATTCCGTCGTGGAGGAAGCCTGCACACGCAGGGCCGGTGAGCGCGGCGCGAGACACACCACCGAAGATTTGAGGAGTGCGGCTGCATGGCCAACATCAAGTCCCAGATCAAGCGAATCCGGACCAACGAGAAGGCCCGGCTGCGCAACAAGTCCGTCAAGTCGTCGCTCAAGACGGCGGTACGCCGGTTTCGCGAGGCAGCCGCCGCTGGTGAGAAGGACCGGGCGCTGGGCGAGCTGCAGACCGCCAGCCGCCAGCTGGACAAGGCTGTGAGCAAGGGCGTGATTCACCGCAACCAGGCGGCGAACCGCAAGTCGGCGATGGCCAAACGGGCCGGCGAGCTGTGAGGCCGCTCGGCGGCACGCTGGCCTCAGTTCCGCCGAGCAGCGCATAGCTCAAGCACTACCCGTTCCAGCGCATAGTCGGCGTCCGCAGCCACCCCTTTGACGTCGGCGTTGACGCCTGCCACCAGCTGGATCGCGTGGGCGAGCCCGTCGCGTTCCCAGCCACGGGCCTGCGCCATCGCCTTCTTGACCTTCCACGGTGGCAGGCCCAGCGCACTGGCCAGCCGGTAGGGGTCGGCACGACCCGCGGCACTCACCCTGGCGACTGTGCGCACCGCGTCGGCCAACGCGTCAGCGATCAGGACGTGCGGCACACCCAGCTGCATCGCCCAGCGCAATGTCTCCAGCGCGCCGGCCCGGTCGCCGGTCATCACCTTCTCCGCGACCAAGAAACCGGTCACC
>DASZNF010000143.1:0-3320 GCA_035551355.1 Pseudonocardiaceae bacterium
TGACCGGCGTGTCGACGCTGCCGGGCAGCAGCACGGTGACATCCACCCCGGCCGGCGCGAGTTCGTGGTGCAGCGCTTCGCCGAGGTTGAGCACGTACGCCTTGGCCGCGGCGTCGTGGGCCATGTTCGGCAGTCCCTGGAAGGCGGCCAGCGCGGAGGTCAGCACGATGCCGCCGCGGCCGCGGGCGACGAACCGGCCGGCGAAGGCGTGCACCAGGTCCAGGTGCGTGACGGCGTTGAGGGTGAACCGGCGGTGCAGGTCCTCCAGCGGCTGGGATACGATTTCAACCATGATTCAGACTGTAATCTCGACTGTGATCTAAAGCAAGTCGAGGACGTTAGGCTGATCACCGTGAAGACCCCACCGGCCGACCTGGCACAGCGGCTGCTCGACGTCAGCGAGCAGGTGCTCGACCCCGGCCCGGCGCTGCGGCTGCAGGACGTCGCGCGCCTGGTCGGGGCGTCCCGGGCGACGCTGTACTACTACTTCTCCGGCCGCGATGACCTGCTGTCGTTCCTGCTCGCCGAGCACACCCGGCGCGGAGCGGAGGCAGTGCGGGCCGCGGTGCGTGCCGGCGACGGACCCGAGGCGCGGCTGCGGGCCATGGTGACGGCGCTGGCGGGGTACCTCACCAGCCACCCCGGCACGTGCGCCGGGCTACTGGGTGCGCTGGGCGCGGCCGGCCGCCTGGGTGAGGTCTTGCAGGCCAACGACACCTGGATCGCCGCCCCGCTGCGGGAGGTGCTCACCCAGGGCCGCAATGCCGGCGTATTCGCCGCCGAGGACCCCGCGGACGCGGCCAACGCGATACTGGGCGGTTTGCTGCTTGCGGTGCTGGGGCGTGCGATGACCGGCGCTGACCTGACCGATCCACGGTTCCGCCAGCACCTGGTTGATCAGATGCTCCGTGGCGTCGTGACCGGCCGACCTCCAGGGCCGGCGGACCCCCACGGTGGCCCACTGCCAGGCCGGGCCGGCATGGCTGGCACTGCCTCCGCAAGATGACGCGTTCCGCTCAGGAAGGTTTCAGTCGGGGGACCGCCGAGGCGGTCGGTGGCTCCTTGGTGACCGCGGTGTTCTTCTGGTTCCACGGGCGCTGTGCCTCTTGTTGAGGTGGTAGCCCGCGGTGATCGCGAGATACCGGGCGCGCAGCCCGACCGCGAGGTCAGGATCGCACTTGAGGCTGATGCTGCCGGGCGGCTGGCCCAGCAGGGGCACCAGCGCGAACATCGTGCCGACGACCTTGAACACCGCCACGTCGTCGCCGAAGGGATAATCCTCCACCGCGCCCGGCCTGTCGCCGCACTCCGCGATCACGCGGTCTCGCCGCGATCGAGTCCTCGTCATAACCTCACCCGCTGGTGCCGCACTCTGCGCCCTGCTGCCAGTATCGGCGCCGGGCACGACAGAGTCCGGGAGAGGCGTGCTATCTCAATCATGGCCAAAGGTGGAAGCGGATCGCGTCAATCGCGGCCTGGATGTCGGCCAGCCGCTGCCGTTCCCGGTAGGTCATAGCGCCACGAGGTCGGCCTCAGCCCGCACGCGGACCCCGGGCTTGAGATCACCGGCCGGCACCAGGTTGACCGGGCTGCCGAGGATGGACTCCAGCTCGGCCTGCACCCTTCCCAGCCCGAGCAGCCCCATGCCCGGCGGCAGGTCCGCGAGCAGGTCCACGTCACTGTCAGCGTGATCCTGGCCGCGAGCCACGCTGCCGAACACCCGCAAGCTGGTCACACCATGCGCCGCCGCTGCCTCAACCAGTTCGCGCCGCCTGCGCCGCACCGGGCGGCTCCCGCGGGTACAGCGGCGCGCTGTGCACGATGATCGCGGACAGCCGTTCGGGATGCCGCAGCGCGAGCCGGAATCCGACCGCCGCGCCGAAGTCCATCACATAGTTCGCGAACTTGCCGATTCCGAGCTGCTTGAGCAGGCCGCCGACCACGTCGGCCAGGCGGTCGAAGGTGTGGCCGAACGCGGGATAGTCCGGCACCGCGGTGTGCCCGAACGCGGGATAGTCCGACACGATGACGCGGTAGGCGTCCGAGAGCCGGGGGATCAGGTCGCGGAACATGCGCGAAGAGGAAGGGAAGCCGTGCAGCAGGAGCACGACGGCCCGCTGTCCAGCCCGGCCTCGCGGTAGAAGACATTGACGCCGCCGACGGCGGCGGTGCGGTAGTGGACGGGCCCGGGTCCGGCTGACGGATTCCGTTTTGTTCGCTCCTCTGATGATTTCTGCGCCTAGGACGTGGGCGCCCGGCGACACGGCGGTTATGCACCCGCAGGGCCAGCGTGCTGCAAGATCAACAACGATGGGTCAGTTCCCGGGTGTCCTGTGCATGGAACCTGCGGCCCTGAGGAACCGGCGGGTCATCTTTGCCGATCCCGCCGCACGCCTGGCCGGCCGGGGCCGGGTCAGATCGGGAACGTGACCCCGGTCAGCTCTTCGGAGACTGTCCACAGGCGGCGCTGGATGGCGGTGTCGTGGGATTGCCCGCTGGAGTGGGCCAGTTTCGGGTAGCCCCTGGCCCCGAAGAATCCGCCCGGGCCGTAGTACTGGCCGCCGAGCACGCCGGGGTCGGTCGCGGCGCGCAGCACGGGCAGTGCGCCCATCGCCGCGTTCTGGCTCACCCGCGCGTAGAAGAACGTGGCGATCGCGGGCGAGTTGCGCCCCAGCTCGGTGGCGGCCAGGCCCGGGTGGGCGGCGACCGCGATGGTGGTGCCCGCGCCGGACAGCCGGCGTTGCAGCTCGTAGGTGAACAGCAGGTTCGCCAGCTTGGACTGGCTGTACGCGCCCACCCGGCTGTAGGACCGCTCCGACTGCAGGTCGTCGAAGTTGATCCGGGCCCGGATGCGGTGCGCGATGCTGCTGACCGTCACCACGCGCGAGCCCGGCACCGGCAGCATCTGCTCGAGCAGCAGCCCGGTGAGGGCGAAGTGCCCCAGGTGGTTGGTTCCGAACTGCAGCTCGAACCCGTCCCGGGTGGTCTGCTTCGGCGTGAACATCACCCCGGCGTTGTTGATCAGCAAGTCGATCCTCGGGTGCCTGGCCCGCAGCTCGCCTGCGGCGGCGCGGATGGAATCCAGCGAGGTCAGGTCGAGGGGCTGGACCATGACGTTCGCGCCGGGGGCGGTGCCGGCGATGCGGGCGGCGGCGCGCTTGCCCTTCTCGATGTCCCGCACGGCCAGCACCACCGACGCACCGCGCGCGGCGAGGACCTGGGCGGTCTCGAACCCGAGGCCGGTGTTCGCGCCGGTGACCACGGCCAGCCGTCCCTGCTGGCCGGGCACGTCATCGCTCGTCCATTTCGCATTCATGATC
>DASZNF010000144.1:0-115362 GCA_035551355.1 Pseudonocardiaceae bacterium
CCGCGTCGTACTCATCGGTGGACACAAGGTGCATGGCCGTCTGAGGAACACGAGCGAGGTATTCGCAGATCTCGGCCGCTCGGTTCTCTAGGAGGTCAAGGCCCAACCAACCCAACTCCCCGCCGATCTTCAGCAAGGTCAGTGCTAATACGTCCGCCGCAGTCACCACGCTGGCGACGTCAGACCGGTCTCCGCCCCCATCCAAGCGCTCGAACCGCCGGCCGGTGAACGTCGCCAGCTCGTGCTGATCTGCCGCGGGCTCGTGGAAGTAGGTCCGCAAGGCGGTCACAGCTTGGGCGCGCTCTGGACCGTCCTGCACGAGTGCATCAAGTACCGCGTGCTGCGCCTGGTACGAGTTGGTCACACTCGATCGTCTGCTGCGGTGCGCCCGACGTTACATCCGCGCCCAGGCCAATAGCCAGGCGGACATTGGCCAGCCGACGCTGCGGCGCGACGTCGGCACCACCAAACGCGGCCTCACCGGGACGGTTGGACAGGTTCCAGGCGCATCAATCCACCCGTCCCACCGGCTATTTCACCAGCTCACAGGCCGACTGGACCCGTCCAGTCAGACGGATGCCTGGCCAACTGCTTAGGACGGGGCCTCAGACGAGAGTGGACACGTGGAGGCGGGTGGATAGTGCGCACTTCCCCCCTCGGTCACAAAATAATTTTCATTATCAGGTAAGATTTTGATCGCTTCGCCGCCGGTGCTCATCGATCCACATACGGTGCGCAGACGGTGATCGCGTGTATCACCGACCAGTTCTGCCGCACTGCGAGCAGACAGGCCGCTGCCACGGTTGAAGCCCCGATCACGAGCAGCGGGCGACGGTCGGTGAACAACGCGCCGATGGCAGCCAGTACACCGGCGCTGGCACATCCGACCCCGAGCCAGACCAAGGTCGTCGAGCTACCCGAATGCCCCGGCAGCGCCGCACACGATCCACCCGCGTGATGGCCGTACTGCACAAAGTCGCGGAACTGCGCGGCACCGACCAGCCCCAGCGCGATCCCGGCCAACAGCAGCGCAGCACCGGAGACGAGCAACATCAGGGACATCTTGGTGCGGGCGGTCATGTGCACTCCACCAAGTGCCCGATGGCCAGCGAATAGAATCCGTCGACTGTGAAGATGTTGGCCAGCAACACGGCCACCGGCAACACCAGGAAAAGGACGTGACCGCCGGCGGCCCAGCGGGTTTCACCGCCCGGATCACACAGCCGCTTGACTACCCTCGCTCCCGCACTCGCCAGCGAGACCAGACTACTGATCGCGCCGATCCAGCCCAAAGCGATCGCCGCAATGGACACCCCCGCCAGGTGGGGCACCCCGAGCGGAAGTTCCTGCTGACACGGCTCACTTGGTGTACTCAGCCGTTCGGTAACCGCGGCAACCACGAGCATGAGGATGCTTAGCCCGAGGGCATAGGACGGAAGTCGGGGAGGTATCCCATTGCTGACGCCGTTCACGATGATCCCGGCGGTGATTCCAGCAACGTGAAAACCTCCTGTATCCGGCGGGCGGCCTCCGCGTCCGCCTGACTGTAACTGGCTGCGGACGTCCGCAGTCGATCCCCAAGTTGGCCGAGCTGGAAGGCCAGATCGGCCAGGCGGTTCTCCCAGGCGCCGGCGACCTGCATGACGGCTGCGGCCGACTCCCAACCGTGATGGCCAGCCGCAGCGGCCTGATTGGGCTCCAGATCCGATGTGATGGCCGACGACACGACCTGAGACAACTCTGTCATCGCGTTCCCTGCCGTGATGATCGGATCGGGGCGGATGTTGATGCTCACCTGGCTCAGTATCCGTTCGGGCTGGGCGCGACGATGACCGGCTGGGACGCACCTTCTCCTGCCGCGATGTCCTGGTATCGACCGTCCAGCGAGTTGTCCAGGCCCGGGTCTGTGTGTTGGGTGTAGCGGATGTCGCCGTTGGGCAGTACGGCGGTCACGATCGCGGTGTGATGCACGTGCCCTGCGGGGTTGCCATCGCCAGGATCCCACTGGAAGAAGAGGACGTCGCCCGGTTTGGCCTGGCTGGGCGAGACGACAGTGCCGCCTCCGTCGATCAGCAGATCGTGCAGGTTCTGCGCCCCGCCCCAACTGTGCGTCGCAGTCCCGGCCGCCACGGACGGAAATAGGCTCGTGACCAGCGGGCCGTCAAGTTCGGGGGCGTGCCAGGAATCCGTCTGCCGCATACCGGCGGCGCTCAGCGCTGTGGAAGCGAAGTTGGTGCAGTTGTCCAGTCCTGACCAATCAAGACTGGTGTCATCCCAGTGATCGGTGGCGAATTGCACTAACGCCATCCGATTGATGTCTCCGGAGCCGCGCAGTTGGTCTTTCACGGACTGCGGAATGCCGCCCAAATTGTAAATCTGAAGTGGTATCGCGTTCTCCAACTCGGTCTGCTGTTGCGGACTGAGCAAGTTCCACCAGGCGCTCACCTGGCCAGGGGTGGCGTTGGCGGGGATGGTGTCGGCCAGGATGGCTAGTTCGTCCTGCGAGGCGGCACCCTGGATCTGGTTCTCGACCTGCGCGAAATCGGTCGCTGTCACCGCAGCAGCGAGGTTGCGCAGCTCGGCAGCGGCGTCGTGGTCGAGCTGCGTCGCGGCGTTCAGCGCCTCCGAAACAAGGCTCTGGACGCGGGGCAATTGTGCGTCCCCCGCGGCGCCAGGCAACCCGCTCTCGGTGACTGTGACCCGACCATCATCCGCGACCGTCAGTCCGAGTCCAGCTGCCTCCGTCAGGGCCTCGTGCAACGTCGCCTGCGCCATGCCGGCCCCGTCCGCAAGGCCGTCGAGGATCATGACGACGCCCGCCATAGTGTCCGAAGCGATGTCGAAGCCTGTCGCGGCCGATGTGAGAGTGGCGGACGCCTTCTGACCCACCGCGTCTGTCCAGTGCTGGTCGACCTTACCCGCGCCGCGATCTCGTATGTCGTCCGACGTCTGTTGCGTGAGTGTGTGAACCTGCTGCCAAGCATTCGCGGCCACGCGCCACAGCTGCGGCTGGGCACCCGCGAGCTGGCTAACCCTCATCGTCATCGCGCCCCCTGCGCTCTCCCCTTGCGGCCAGCAAGATGTTACCAACCCAACACGCGGTGCAACCGCGTTATGGGGATGCCAGAGCCAGCTCGTGCGCCAGGAGAGGATGAGAAGCAACACGGCGAGATCAGAGACGGCCAAGGTCAACGGAACGAGAAATTCGTCTCGGAAGTTCGGGAACACTGAGGCGGGTGGATACTGCGCAGCACCCTCCTCGGTCACCCTCACTAACCTACGCAACGGCGGGATCGATACGGCGACGTCTCCGGCGTCAATGTGATAAGTCATCTCCAGCCTCATCCGTTCGTAGAGGCTCTCCAGCTCGGCCTCGGCTGAGTCGGGCCGTCGCCGCGCCGCCCTGCTAAGCCTTCCGCGCTCTTGTCGTTTCCCTACCAGTCGACCACCGCGACGACAATTCTGTCGCAACTCCACAATAATTCATCAGCTGATGCTATCGAGCCGCGTCGTAAGGGCTGGGATACGGCACTCGCAGGTAACGGTGCAGTTGACCATTAGTCTCCGCGCCGCCTGCGATCACCGAATGCAGCACCCCATTGTAAACCAAGTCCCACATCAGCTGATCTTCCTGCAGTGACTGGACTGGAACGCTCAGCCTGTGCCCATTCTGGTCTTGCATGTTCAAGTAGAACTGGCCGACACCAACACTGAGCTTGACACTAGCCAGCTCATATGTACGGACCCACGATTTTCGTCCGCAGAGCCACTCGACGCCGGCCGAGCATTTCGTACCTCTGCGTTGTGTCAATCCGATCAGGACACCAACGAGTATCAGGATCGACCACGCCCACCAAAACCGTACCCAATGGAAATGGAACCCGTCACGGGCCGACAGAATCAATGCGGTGGCAACGGACCCGATAACTGCGACCTGTACTGCATACGACCGGCCGCTCCGATACCACGCGAACACGGGCCCCTCGCCGGGCGGCGGCTGGGGTGCGTCAGCAGCCACTTTCTCCAGGTCAGCGCGCCGTTTGCTCGTCTGCCGGGTGCCTCGGCCGGGTGCGCGCGGTGGCCGCGGCAACCCCGTTGCCGGGTCAGGCTTCGGCGGCAGGCCCTCGGGCACGAGATACCGCACACCCCGCATACCAACCTCCTGATGCACCCTAGTTCGCCCCGACCGCGGCATCGCCGGCTTGCCACCAGCCAGCGTGCCGACACCGGGAAAGATACTGCCAGCAGCCGCGCCGACCTCCGCGCCCGACGCTGCGCCGAGGGCGCCCCCGGCGACGCTGCCAGCGGTCTCGGCTACCGCCTGCTTCGGTGTCTCGCTGCCGTCGGCCACCGACACCGCGCCGAAGGTGATCGAGGCGATCGTTCCCACATACGGGATGCCCTTCAACACTCCGCTGGTCACCTTCAGCAGCCCCGAACTGTCTTCGATCAGGTCGCCGGGGCTGGCCGCGATGGCAGTCCGTAGGCTCTGCGAGATCTTGTTGATCGAGCCCTCGATCAAGGCCGCCTGAGCCCTGAATCGTGTTCAAGGTGGCGCCGCTGACATTGGACCTGATCGTCACGAGGGTCTGGACAGTATTAGTCGCCTGCTTCATGGGAGGTGTGAGGTTCGTGTGGGCCTGCGCCTCCGACTGCCGCGCCTCCTCGCCGGCGTGCTCGTCACGTTGCTGGGTCTCTCCCACCCTCCTGACGTCGCTCCCACCCTCCTGACGCTGAGCACGCCCGAAAAGCTGACCCGGCCCGCGCGAGAACGCTCTTCTCCTCGGAGAAGAACTTGAATACGCTGGACCGCAGATCAGCTCCGGCACAGTGAGGTGTGACATGGGGAGCACTTCCGCCTACCGCGTCGTGCAGTGGGCCACCGGCACCATCGGCGCGCATGCACTACGTGGCATTCTCGAGCATCCGGCCATGACACTGGCCGGGGTGTACGTGCATTCGCCGGACAAGGAAGGGCGCGACGCGGGCGAATTATGCGGTCTGGGCCCGACCGAGGTCCGCGCAACCCGCGACATCGACGAAATCCTCGCGACCAAGGCCGACTGCGTGCTGTACATGCCGGCCGCGTGCGATGTCGCCGAGGTCTGCCGGATCCTGTCCTCGGGCACGAACATCGTGACCACGCGCGGCGAATTCCACCATCCGGCCAGCATGGACCCGCAACTGCGCTCGCAGGTCGAGCAGGCGTGCGCGGAGGGCGGCGTCTCGATCCACAGCACCGGCAGCAGCCCCGGCTTCATCACCGAAGCGCTACCGCTGGTGCTGACCTCGATCCAGCGCCGGTTGACCAACCTCACCATCGACGAATACGCCGACCTGTCCCGACGGGACTCACGCGCAATGCTGTTCGACGTTATGGGGTTCGGCTGCCCACCGGCCGCGATCAACGAACTCGTACTGACCCACGCCAGCACCAATTTCGGACCGTCCCTCCGGTTGGTGGCCGAGGCGCTGGGCATGCCGATCGACACGGTGCAGGCTAGTGGCGAGGTGGCGACCGCGCCTCGGGACGTCGAGATCACCGCCGGCACGATCAAAGCGGGAACCGTTGCGGCACAACGGATCATGGCCTCGGCGATGCACGACGGGCGTGCGCTGTTGAGCTTCCGGGCGAACTGGTTCTGCACCAAGGAGATCGACGCGCCGTGGGAGCTGCGCGACACCGGCTGGCACCTCACCGTCGACGGCGACGCCCCGCTGGACATCGACATCCGGTTCCCCATCCCGCTGGAGCGGATCGCCGCCGTGACACCGGCCTACACCGCCAACCGCGCGATCAACGCCGTACCCGCGGTGTGCGCGGCGGCCGCGGGCATCCGCACGACGCTGGACCTACCCCACCTCGTCACGCCGCTGATCTGATCGCCGGCCGGACGGTTCCGCGACGGTCAGCGGATGATGATCGGGAGCGTCTCCCAGCCGCGCACCGTCGAGGTCTGCGCGAGCTTCGCGTTGTCCCAGTCCACGTCCCATTTCGGGAAGCGCCGCAGGATTTCTTCCAGCGCCACCCGGCCCTCCAGTCGGGCCAGCGCGGCGCCGAGACAGAAGTGCACGCCCATGCCGAAGGTGAGCTGGTGGCCGACCTTGCGGTGGATGTCGAACGTGTCGGGCTCGGGATAGCGCCGCTCGTCCCGGTTGGCCGAGGCGGCGATGAACAGGATCGCGCTGCCCTGGGGAACGGTCTGGCCGTGGAACTCCACATCGGCGGTGACGTAGCGGGCGATGAACGGGCCGGGTGGCTCGTAGCGCAGGATTTCCTCCAGCGCGCCCGGGATCAGCGCCGGATCGTCGACGATCTCCCGGCGCTGCTCGGGATGTTTGGCCAGGACACTGCCGATCCAGCCGATCAGCCGGCCGGTGGTCTCGTTGCCCGCACCGGCCACCACGGTGACGTAGGTCAGCACCTCCTCCCGGGTGAGGGTGCGCCGCACGCCGTGCTCGTCCACGAACTCCGCGGTCAACAGGTCGGTCATGACGTCGCCGGCGGGATGGTCGCGGCGCCAGTCGATGTAGTCGGCGAACATCTCGTTGGTGAGCACCGCACCCTGCCGGATGTCCATCCCGGTGCCGTCCTCGGTGCGCAGGCTGTCGTCGGCCGAATCGCGCAGCGCTTCCTGGTCGGTTTCCGGAATGCCAAGCAGCATTCCGATGACCCGCATGGGCAGTTGCGCGCCGACCTCGCCGATCAGGTCGAACCGGTCGGCGCCGACCAGGGGGTCGAGGGTGCGCGCGCAGTAGTCCCGCACCTGGTTTTCCAGCGCGCTGATCCGCCGCATGGTGAACACGCCGGACAGCAGTTTGCGGTGGATGTCGTGACTGGACGGGTCTTCGAAGATCAGGGTGCCCGGCGGGATCTCGATGCCGGACTTGATGAACTCCAGGATGCCGCCCCGGGCCGAGGAGAACGTCCGCCAGTCCGGCAGCCCGCGCTCACAGTCGGCGAACCGGCTGACCGCGTAGAAGTCGTGCTCCGCGTTGTAGTACAGCGGTGATTCCTCGCGCAGCCGGCGGTAGGTCGGGTACGGGTCGGCGGTCAGGCCCAGATCGTAGGGACTCCAGTCGACCCGCGCGGCAGAATGCACGGCGCCCTCCCGTTCTGAGCGTTCTGAGCAGTCGCACAGCATCTGGTGAATTCGTTCTAACACTCACGCGTTTTCACGTCAAGAGAAGGCAGTTCTCACGCCGGGCATCCGGTCAGCGGAGCTGGTCCTTCCTGACCTTGCCGGTCGCGTTGAGCGGCAGTTCGTCCCGGAACTCCACGTACCGAGGCACCTTGAAGCCCGCCATCCGGCCCCGGCTCCACTCGATGATTTCGTTGGCCGCCAACGGTTTTCTCGCGACCACGAACGCCTTGCCGACCTGGCCGAGCCGCACGTCGGGCACGCCGATCACGGCCACCCGCGCCACCGCCGGATGCTCCAGCAGGAACCCTTCGATCTCGGCCGGGTAGGCGTTGAATCCGCCCACGATGAACATGTCCTTCTTGCGGCCGACAACGCGCAGGTAGCCTCGATCGTCCAGCGAGCCGAGGTCTCCGGTGTGCAGCCAGCCGTGCTCGTCGATCGCCTCGGCGGTGGCGGCCGGGTCGCCCGCATAGCCCCGCATCACCGAATAGCCGCGCACCAGCACCTCACCGTCGTCGGCGATCCGCACCTCCACCCCGTCGCACGGCCGGCCGACGGTGGTCGCGATGTCCTCGAACGAGTCGCCCGGCCGCGACGCCGTGGCCGTGCCCGCCTCGGTCAGTCCGTACCCGGTCATGATCGAGCGGAACGGCAGCTCCGTTCTGATCCGGCGGATCAGTTCCACCGGAATGTCGGCCGCGCCGGTCACCGCCGCGCGCAACGAGGACAGGTCGCGACTCCCCCGCGCCTCCAACAGCGAGTGATACAGCGTCGGCGGGCCGGGCAGCATGGTGACCCGCTCCCGCTCCACCAGCTCCAGCACGGTGTCCACCTCGAACACCGGAACCGGCAGTATCGTCGCGCCGCGGATCAGCGACGCGATGCAGCCCGCCTTATAGCCGAAGGTGTGGAAGAACGGGTTGACGATCAGGTAGCGATCGCCTTGCCGCAGGTCGGCCAGCTCGCACCATTCGGCGTAGAGCCGCAGGGTCTGCCGGTGATTCATCATGACGCCCTTGGGCCGCCCGGTGGTGCCCGAGGTGTACACGATGTCGGCCACGTCGTCCCCGCCGACCTCGCGTTCGCACGGTGAGCCACTCGCCAGAAAATCCGACTTCACGTCGATGACCGGCACGTCGGCGATCGGGAGATAGTCCTGCCCCAGGAATCCTTTGTGGACGAGCACCAGCTTGGCTCCGCTGCGACGGATGATGTCGCCGGCCTCATCGGCCTTGAACCGCGTGTTGACCGGAACCAGCACGCCACCCGCGGTGACGAGCCCGAACGCGGCGATGATCCACTCGGCCGAGTTCGGGGCCCAGATCGCGACCCGATCGCCGCGGTCGACGCCCGCCGCCGCGAACGCGCCCGCGGCGATCCGGACCCGCTGCGCCAGTTCGGCGAAGGAGATCCGGACCGGGCCGTCGACGACCGCTTCGGCGTCCCCGAAGCGGTCGCCCGCGCTCAGGACCATCCGCGGGATGGTCTCCCAGGTCATACCGACAGCAGCCGGGCCAGGTTCCCGCCCATGATCTTGGCCTTGTCCGCCTCGGTCAGCTCGACCTTCTTGAGCGTGTCGAGGAACGTCAGCGGGTCGGCCAGCCCCTCGGGGTGCGGGTAGTCCGAGCCGAACAGCACCCGGTCCACGCCGAGCACGTCGACGACGTGGCTCATATCGTCCTCGAAGAACGGGCTGATGTGGATGCGGTTGCGGATCTCGGCCACCGGGTCGCCCAGGAACGCGTTCGGCGCCTTCTTGTAGATGTCCTCCAGCGAATCCAGCAACGGCGTCAGCCAGTTTGAGCCGTTCTCGATGAACGCGACCCTCAGCTCGGGGAACCGGAACAGCGCGCCGTGGCAGACCCAGGAGGCGACCGCGTCCTGCACCGGCCGCCACTCGCTGACCATGCGGAAGGTGTTGACCTCGAAGGGCAGGTGCTCGGTCCGGCTGCCCTCCCATTCACTGGAGTAGCGGGCGTATCCGCTGTCCGAGGAGTGCATGGCGACGAGCACCTTGTTGTCCTGCGCCACTTTCCAGAACCGGTCGAACTCCGGCAGCGCGAACGACCGCAGGCCGCGCAGGCCCGGCACCGGGCCCGGCCGCACCAGGATCGCCCGGGCGCCGCGCTCCAGGACCCATTCCAGTTCCTCGATCGCCTTGTCCACGATGCACAGGCTGACCACCGGCACCGTGTAGATGCGGTCGGAGTAGTTGAACGTCCAGACGTCGTGCAGCCACTCGTTGAGCGCGTGCACGACCGCGTGGATCAGTTCGGGATCGTCGCGCATGCGTTCCTCGACCAGGCTGGCCAGGGTGGGGAACATCAGGGTGCGCTGCACACCGAGTTCGTCCATCACCTCCAGTCGCGGCGCCGGTTCCCGGAACGCGGGGATCGCCTTCATCGGCTTGCCGAAGATCTCCCGGCGGCTCTTGCCCTCGGGGTTGCCGTTCTTGAAGTACTCCTCCATCGCCCCGGGCCGGGCGACGACCTCGAAGGTGGGGTTGGGGATGTAATCACTGATCTGGCCCCGGACGGCGATCTTGGTCCGGCCGTTGACCTGCACGTACTGGATGGCGCCCGCGTACTTTTTCGGCAGGAAGCGGGTCAGCGACTCCTCGGTCTCGTACAGGTGGTTGTCCGCGTCGAACAGCGAGTACGGCACTGGGCGCAGCGACATGAGATCCTCCTTCACGTTTGATGAGAATGCTATTCTCTTAAGTTGCCGGTGGCAATGTCCGCTCGCAGTCGGAACTTCTGCACCTTGCCGCTGGCGGTGCGCGGGAACTCGCTCACCCGGTGCAGCTCCTCGGGCCATTTCTGCTTGGCCAGGCCCGCCCGCGCGAGGTGGCCGCGAACCTCCGCCAGAGTCGGCAGGGCGTGCCCCGGCCGCACTCGGACAACGGCCGCGGCGTGCTCGCCCAGCCGCAGGTCGGGCGCCGCGACCACCGCCACCTCGGCCACGGCCGGCAGGGCCAGCAGCAGCTCCTCGATCTCCAGCGCGCTGAGGTTCTCCCCGCCGCGGATGATGAAATCCGCCTTGCGGCCGGTGATCGTGAGGTAGCCGTCCTCGTCGAGCTCACCGACATCGCCGGTGTGGTACCAGCCCTCGTCGTCGAAGGACTGCTTGGTCAGCTCGGCATCGGTGTAGCCGAGGCACAGATCCGGTCCGCGGGAGAGGATCTCGCCGTCGGCGCCGATCCGCAACTCCACGCCGGGACAGGCGTTTCCGTCGGTGTAGAGCCGTTTTCGCGCTGGTGCGTCGTATCGGGACGCGGTGATCGACGGGTGCTCGGTGCTGCCGTAGGCCCGGAACACCGTGATGCCCAGTTCGGTCAGCCGGGTCGTGACGGCGGCGGGCACGGCCGAGCCGCCCAGTCCGGCGTATCGCATGCCGGCCAGGTGCTCGGACCGGAATTCCGGATGGTCGAGCAGGCTGGTCAGGTAGTACGGGACACCGCCACCGACGCTGAGCCCGTCACTGGCGATCAACGACAGCACGTTCGCCGGTTCCCAGACGTCGGCCAGGTTGATCGGCGCCCGGTCCAGCAGCGGGATCAGGAACGCGTTGACCATGCCGATGAAATGCCCGACGGGTGCGGAGGTGAGCTGCCGGCCGCGGTCGGGCGGATAGCGGGAGAACAGCTGCCGTGTCTCGAAACCCAGCGTCTGGTGGGTGTGGATCACGCCCTTGGGATCCCGGGTCGTGCCCGAGGTGAACGCGATCAACGCCGGGCCGGCCGGATCCACCGGCAGCACGCCCGGCATCTCCTCGTCGGCGAACAGGTCGTCGAAATCCCGGTCGAGCACGCCGGTGATCGGCACCGACGCGCACAGATCCACCGGGAACTCCAGCCGCCCGAACCGCTCGGCGGTGACGAAGACCTGCGGGCGGGTGACGTCCAGGATGTACTCGAGTTCCTTGCGCCCGTAGAAGTGCACGATCGGCACCACGGTCGCGCCGAGGAAGGCCGAGGCCCAGAAGACCACCGCCGCCTCGACCCAGTTGGGCAGCTGGAAGGCGACGACATCGCCGGGACCGACACCGCGCAGGCGCAGTCCGGCGGCCAGCCGGCGGGCCTGGCTCTCGACCTCGCGCAAGGTGCCGGAAAAGGGCCTCACCCGCGAGTGGACCCGCAGGGTCACCTCGGGCGCGGCGGCCAGGCCCCGGGCGAGCAGGTCGCCGATCGTGTCGGTGGTCCACCACCCTTGGGCCGCGTAGTGCCGGGCCAGTTTCGCGGGGATCTCGCGCATCGTCGTCACTCCCAGAACCGGTGGCGGAAAGGGTGATTATGTTATTCTCGCATAACGATAACGTCGATTGCGTCCATGGAGAACAGTTGACGATCGACCTGAAGATCGAGGACGGGGTCGCGGCGATCACCATCGACCGGCCACACGCGCGCAACGCCATCGCCCGGCACACCATGGACGAACTGGACAAGGCGATCGACGCCGCCGCCGGGGCCCGCGCCCTGGTCATCACCGGCGCGGGCGACCGCGCCTTCGTCTCCGGCGGTGACCTCAAGGAACTCTCCGCGATCCGGACCGCGGACGAGGCAGTGGCGATGGCCCTGCGCATGCGCGGGATCTGCGACCGGCTGGCCGGATTCCCGGCGCCGGTCATCGCGGCCCTCAACGGTCACGCACTCGGCGGTGGCGCCGAGGTGGCAGTGGCCGCAGACATCCGGGTCGCCGCCGACGACATCAAGATCGGCTTCAACCAGGTCGCACTGGCGATCATGCCCGCCTGGGGCGGCGCCGAGCGGCTGGGCGCACTGGTCGGCCCGAGCCGGGCCCTCCTGCTTGCGGGCACCGGCACCGTGCTGGATGCGGTCGATGCGGCCCGGATCGGGCTGGTGGACCGGGTCCTGCCGCGCGCCGTCTTCGCGGAAGGATGGCGGGCGCTGGCCGGATCGCTGGCCCACCGGCCGGCAGCCGAGATCAAGCGGCTGCTGCGCGGCGGAGTGTCCGCGGCAGACGCGGCGCGCGCCTTCGCCGGACTGTGGGTGGCCGAGGAACACTGGGCGGCCGCGGAACGGGTGCTGAACCGGGCCAGGTGACGTGCGCCCCGCGACCCTTCCCGGCGGCGTCGGTCGACGCGCGCTCCGGGCAAGACCAGGCGGCCTGAGCCGATTCGTTACCGTCCATTGTGGAGCGGCCACGCCCGGAGTTCTGCTGGCGTGGCCGCTTCCGTCCCGCTCAGGTGACCGCGCCCGCCTCCTTCAGCGCGATGATGCGGTCCCAGTCCACGCCCAGCTCGACCAGGATCTCCTCGGTCTGGGCGGCGAACTCCGGGGCCGGCCGCAGGTTCGGTGCCGACACGTCGAACTGCACCGGGTTCGCCACCAGGTCCAGCTCCCCGGCGCGCAGCAGGTACTCGTTCGCCGTCACCTGTCCGTCGTCGCGCAACTGCAGCGTGTCCTGCACCGGTGCCCACGGCCCGGCCAGCGTCGCGAACCGCTCCGACCACTCGGCCAGCGTCCTGGTCGCGATCTGCTCCTGCAGAATCACGACCGCTTCGGCGGTGTGGGCGGCGATGTCCTCGGCCGTGGCGAAGCGCGGATCGTCGGCCAGTTCGGGCCGGCCGATGTGCCGGCACACGTCGGGCCAGAACTTCCCGGGTTGCAGCATCACCAGGTTCACATGCCCACCGTCGGCCGTGCGATACAGCCCGGACAACGGGTTGGTCGGGGCGCCGTGCGAGCCCGTCGGCGGCGCCTCCCAGGCCTGGCCCAGATGCAGCGACACCGCGATCGCGTGTCCCATCGCCCACAACCCGCTGCCCAGCAACGATACGTCCACAATGGATGGTTGGCCGGTGCGCTCGCGCTTGAGCAGGGCCGCGGCGACGCCCCCGGCCAGGTTGGTGCCCGAGATGGTGTCGCCGTAGGCGGGGGCGGGCGGGCCGATCAGTCCGGCCACATCGGGCGGGGTGATGCTCGCGGCCACCGACCCACGGCACCAGAACGCCGTCATGTCGAACCCGCCCTTGTCGGCCTCCTTGCCCCGGGGCCCCAGTCCGCTGCCGCGCGCGTAGACGATGCGCGGGTTCGCCGCGCGGATGTCCTCGACGTCGATGCGGAGTTTCGTGCGCGCCCCCGGCAGGAAGTTGGTGAGGAACACATCGGCCCGCGTGGCCAGGTCCAGCAGCACCTGCCGGCCTTCCGGCTTGGCCAGGTCGAGGCCGATGCTGCGCTTGCCGCGGTTGGCGTGCTCGATGTTCGGGTTCGGATCGCCCTCCACCACGTACTTTCCGGTCTGCCGCAGGCCGCGCTGTGGATCGCCGGTGACGGGGTGCTCGACCTTGATCACGTCCGCGCCCCAGTCGGCGAGCACCGCGCCGGCCGAGGGCACGAACCCGTACATCGCGACCTCAAGGACGCGGATACCGTCCAGCGGCCCGCTCATCGCGCCACCACAGCGAAGGTCTTGCGCTCCTGGAACTCCGCCAGGCCCGGTGGGCCCATCTCCCGGCCGATGCCGGACTGCTTGTACCCGCCGAAGGGAGCGTCCGGGGCGAAGTAGTTGCCGCCGTTGATGCTCAGTGTCCCGGTGCGGATCCGGCGCGCCACGGCGATCGCCCGGTCCTCGTCGGCGCCTTGCACCGCGCCGGACAGGCCGTAGATCGAGTTGTTGGCGATGCGCACCGCGTCGTCATCGTCGTCGTAGGGGATCATGGCCAGCACCGGGCCGAACACCTCCTGCTGAGCGATTTCACTGGCCGGATCGACATCGGCCAGCAGCGTCGGCGCGTAGAAGAAGCCGGGATCGATCCGCCGGCCGCCGCACACCAGCGACGCCCCCTCCGTCACGGCCCGCCGCACCATTGCGTCCACCTTGTCCCGCTGCCGCTCGCTGATCAGCGGGCCCATGTAGGTCCGCGGATCGGCCGGATCGCCGATCGTGATGTTTTCCAGCACCGCCGCGACCTGCTGGGCGATCTCGTCATGCCGGGCGCGCGGCACCAGCAGCCGGGAGGTGATCGCGCAGCCCTGACCGGCGTGCGAGCAGATCATGAAACCGGCGTACTGGGCGCAGGTGGCGAAGTCGGCGTCGTCGAGCAGGATCATGGCCGACTTTCCGCCCAGTTCCAGGAACACGCGCTTCACGGTGCGGCTCGCGGCCGCCATGATCGTGCGCCCGGTGGCGGTGGAGCCGGTGAAGGTGATCAGGTCGACGTCCGGATGCGTCGTCAGCACCTGGGCGGCCTCGATGTCCGAGGAGGTCACGACGTTGACCACGCCGGCCGGGATGTCGGTGTGCTCCGCTATCAACTCACCGAGGGCCAGCGTGATCAGTGGCGTGTCCGGCGCTGCCTTGAGCACCACCGTGCAGCCGGCGGCCAGCGCGGGCGCGAGCTTGGCCAGGGCCAGCTGGTTCGGGTAGTTGTAGGCCACGATCGCCGACACCACCCCGGCCGCTTCCTTCTCCACCCAGCGCCGGTGCTGCTGCCCCCGGATCTCCACCTCCCCCAGCTCCTGCACGAGAGGCGTGTCGCGCAGCAGTTCGGCGTAGTAGCGCACGATCCGGATCGGCTCGTCGAGCTGGGCGCCGTGGGTCAGCATGCGGGGCGCGCCGACCTCGGCGATGGTCAGCTCCCGCAGCTCCTCCTGATGCTCGGTCAGCGCCCGGTACAGCTGGTCCAGGCACCGGACGCGCAGCTGCTTGTCGGTCGCCCACCGGGTGGTGTCGAAGGCCCGCCGGGCCGCCGCGACCGCGTCCCGCGCCTGCCCGGCGCTCGCGTCGGGGGCGTGGCCGAGCACCTCGCCGGTGGCGGGGTTGACCGACGGGAAGGTCCGCGCGCTCTCGACCAGTTCGCCCTCGATCAGCATTCGCCTCGTCGCACCGTGCGCGGCGGCAGGCGCCGTGTCCGGTGCCGCGTCCTGAGCTGGCATTCCGCCTCCTTGCGGCCGGCCAATAATCTAATTCTCACACACGAGAACGTCATCATCGCCTGCGGCGAACTCTAGCAGCGGCGGGCCGGCCCGTCACCGTCGCGCGGTCCCGGAGCAGGCTTCCACCAACAGACCCGATGAGAGTATGGTTCTCATATTCGAAATCGGCATTCTTGCACGGTCGAGGGTCGCACGGCGTCGCGCGAGAGAGAAGGACAGACATGGAACGGGTGCAAGGCAAAGTCGCCTTCATCACCGGCGCGGGCCGCGGCCAGGGCCGAAGCCACGCGGTACGCCTGGCCGAAGAGGGCGCGGACATCATCGCCGTGGACATCTGCCACGACATCGACTCGATCGGCTATGCCCTGTCCACTCCCGACGACCTCAAGGAAACCGTGCGGCTGGTCGAGGCCCACGGCCGGCGCATCATCGCCGAACAGGCCGACGTGCGCGAGCCCGCGCAACTGCGGGCGGCGCTGGCGCACGGCCTGGCCGAACTGGGCCGGCTGGACATCGTCGTGGCCCAGGCCGGGATCATCGGGCAGAAGTCCCAGATCAAGGTGCAGGCCTGGTGCGACGTGATCGGCACGAACCTGGTCGGCGTGATCAACACGATCCAGACCGCGCTGCCCCACCTGAGCGAAGGCGCCTCGATCATCGCCACCGGGTCGGTCGCGGCGATGATGATCGTGCGGCCCATGCAGCAGCCGGCCGCCGACCCGGGCGGCGCCGCCTACATGGTGGCCAAACAGTCGCTGTCGCACTACATGCACGAACTCGCCACGAACCTGGCGCCGCTGAAGATCCGGGCCAACGTCGTGCACCCGACCAACGTCGACACCCCGATGCTGCACAGCGAGCCGATGTACCGGTCGTTCCGGCCGGACCTGGCCAATCCGACCCGCGAGGACGTCGAGCCGGCGTTCGCCGTCCAGCAGTCGATGCCGGTGCCCTACATCGAGCCGGTCGACATCTCCAACGCCGTGCTGTACCTGGCTTCCGACGAGGCTCGTTACGTCACCGGCATGCAACTGCGGGTGGATGCCGGCGGCTACCTCAAGTGGCACGACTACCACGCCTGATCAGCGGAGGGAAACGTGAAGGTAAAGGTCGACGCGACGCGCTGCCAGGGACACACGCTGTGCGCCATGATCGCCCCCAGGATCTTCGAGCTCGACGACGAGGACGGACATTCCTCGCCTACGACCGAAGAAGTCCCGGCGGATCAGGAAGATGCCGTCCGTGAGGCCGTCCGATCCTGCCCCGAGCAGGCCATCTCGATCTCCTGAACACATCGCCGGGCCCATCGGCCGGTCAGAAAGGACATCCCCGTGAGCGTGGACAATGCCGTGCCCGACGAGGACCGCACGGGCAACCGGTACCACTTCGACCGGCACACCCCCGAATATCGCGAGCGGTTCAGCGACATCACCCAGGAGATGCACGCCCGGTGTCCACTCGCCTGGAGCGACACCTACGGCGGGCACTGGGTGGCCGCGGGCGCACGTGAGGTGTTCGAACTGGCCCGCTCGGCCGACAAACTGTCCAACGACCACGACGTGACCGGCGACGGCAGCGGGTACCACGGCATCTCGATACCGGCCCAGCAGAGTTCCAGCGCCATCCGGGGCGGATTCCTGGAGATGGATCCACCCGATCAGCGCCACTACCGGCAGACGCTCAACCCCTACCTGTCCCCCGCGGCGGTCAACCGCTGGGTTCCGGTCATCGACGAGCTGGTGCGGGCCTGCCTGGACGAGAAGATCGAGAGCGGCCGGATCGATTTCGTCGACGATCTGGCCAACATCGTGCCCGCGGTGCTCACCATGGCCATGCTCGGCATTCCGCTGGCCCGCTGGACGATCTACAACGAACCCACTCACGCCGCGGTCTACACGCCGCCGGACACCCCGCAGATGGATCACGTGCGCGAGTTGCAGATGCAGCTGCACCACGATCTGGCCGGTCACCTGGCCGAGATTCGCCGATCTTCGCGGCCCGGACTCATCGGCGCGCTGACCCGGGCCGAGATCAACGGCCGCAAGCCCGACGACCTGGAACTGCTCGGCGTGATCGCGCTGATCATCGGTGGCGGGTTCGACACGACCACCGCCCTGACCGCGCACGCCCTGGAATGGCTGGGCGAGAATCCCGCCCAACGACAGCGGCTGAGCGGCGAACGGGAGCACCTGCTGGATTCGGCGACCGAGGAGTTCCTGCGGTTCTACACCCCGGCGCCCGGCGACGCCCGCACCGTCAGTCAGGACTGCGAGATCGCCGGTGCGCGGTTCAAGGAGGGCGACCGGCTGTGGCTGTCCTGGGCGATGGCCAATCGCGACCCGGCGGTGTTCGCCGAGCCGAACCGGATCGACCTGGCGCGCAAGGGAAATCGGCACCACAGCTTCGGGCTGGGCATCCACCGCTGCATCGGCTCCAACGTGGCCCGCGCCGTGTTCAAGCGGATGGTGGTGCAGGTGCTCGACCGGATGCCGGACTATGTCTGCGATCCCGAGCAGACCGTGCACTACCAGACCATCGGCGTCATCCAGGGCATGCGCAAGCTGCCCACCACCTTCACCCCCGGCCGCAGGCAGGGGCCTGGCATCGAGGAGACAATCGGGAGGCTGCAGGGGATCTGCGACGAGCAGCGCCTGGCCGAGCCGGTCACGAAACGCACGGCGGCCGCGCGGATCACCGGCTGAACCGCCGGGCGAAACCTGCTTCGAGGAGGCAAATGTGGTGGACGCGCGGCCGCTTCCCCTGGTAACACCGGAGAACGAGTTCTTCTGGACCGCAGGAGCCGATGGCACGCTGAGATTCGCCGAGTGCGAATCCTGCTCCGCGCTGATCCACCCGCCGCAACCGGTCTGCCGGTACTGCCGCCGGCCCCGGTCGGCCATCCGTGCGGTGTCCGGATTCGCCACGCTGATCGGGTTCACCGTCAACCACCGGTTCAGCCTGCCGGGATTGCCCGCGCCCTATGTGGTCGCCCAGGTCGCGATCGAGGAGGACCCGCGGGTCCGGCTGACCACCAACGCCGTGCACTGCGATCCGGCCGAACTCGAACTGGGTATGCGCATGCGGGTCGTGTTCGAGCGGCACGAGGACGTGTGGCTGCCGTTGTTCGAACCGGTAGCCGGCCAACCGCCGCCCGCGCCGCTGCCGCGGGACGAGATCGAACCGGGCCGGATGCGCGAACACATCCGGCCGATGCGCGCCGGTGAGAAGTTCGAGGACAAGGTGGCGCTGACCGGGATCGGCATGACCGAGCCGGGCCGGCGGCTGATGGTGTCGCCGCTGGCGCTGACCATCCAGGCCTGCGAACGCGCCGTCGCCGACGCCGGACTGTCCTTTTCGGACATCGACGGCCTGTCGACCTATCCCGGCGCGGCCGGCGGGGTCAATGGCTTCGGCGAGGGCGGGGTCACCGCGCTGGAGGCGGCCCTGGGTCTGCGGCCCACCTGGTACAACGGCGGCTTCGAGACCTTCGGCCCCGGCGGCTCGCTGATCGCGGCGATGCTGGCCGTGGCCGGTGGGCTGGCCCGGCACGTGCTGTGCTTCCGCACGCTGTGGGAATCCACCTACGGCGAACTGGTCAAGGCCGGAAAGATCGCCCCGCCGGGCGGACGCACCCCGAGCTGGATGGTCCCGTTCGGCGCGACCTCGGCCGCCCACACGCTCGCGCAGAACGCGCAACGCCATTTCCACAAATACGGCACCACCCGGGAGACACTGGGCTGGATCGCGCTCAACCAGCGGGCCAACGCCGCGCTCAACCCGACCGCGATCTACCGCGAGCCACTGACCATGGACGACTATCTCGCCGCGCGGCCGATCACCACCCCGTTCGGGCTCTACGACTGTGATGTGCCCTGCGACGCCTCGATCGCCGTGGTCGTGTCGGCCCGGGAGACCGCCCGCGACCTGGCCCGCCCGCCGGTGCTGGTCGAGGCGGTGGGCACCCAGCTGCTGGAACGGATCGAGTGGGACCAGAGCACCCTCACCCATGAGCCCCAGGTGCTCGGCCAGTCCGCGCACCTGTGGTCGCGCACCACGCTGGGCCCGGACGACGTGGACGTCGCCCAGCTCTACGACGGCTTCACCTTCAACTGCCTGTCCTGGCTGGAAGGCCTTGGCTTCTGCGGCATCGGCGAGGCCAAGGATTTTCTCGACGGCGGCAAGAACATCGCCCGGGACGGGGCGCTGCCGCTGAACACCCACGGCGGGCAGCTCTCCCACGGCCGCACCCACGGCATGGGCCTGGTCCACGAGGCCGTGTCGCAACTGCGCGGCGAGGCCGGAGCGCGGCAGGTGGCCGACGCGCGGGTCGCGGTGGTCACCAGCGGGGGCCTGACGCCCAGCGGGGCGCTGCTGCTGCGGGCCGACGCGTGACCGCGATCGACGAGGCGACGGCGTGCCAGGTCGAGGTCGACGGCGTGCCCATGTCGGCCATCATGCGGCAGGTCGCGCAGCCGCGGGCGGTTGTCGTGGCGCTGCACGGCGGAGCCGCGAAGGCGGCGTACTTCCATTACCCGGGCCATCCGGAACAGTCGTTGCTGGACACCGGGGCGGCGCTGGGCTACACCGTGATCGCCCTGGACCGGCCCGGCTATGGCGCGTCCGCGCCGTACTGCGCCGATCTGACCGCGCCGGCCGACCGGGTCGCCCTGGCCTACCGCGCGGTCGACGCACTGCTGGGCGACGGTTCCCGTGGCGCCGGGCTGTTCCTGCTCGGGCACTCGGCGGGCTGCGAGCTGGCCATCCGGATGGCGGCGGCCCGGGACGTGCTGGGCTTGGAGATATCCGGTACCGGCCGGCATTTCCGTCCGGCGGCGCGGGACGCGTTACGGCCCGAGCGTCGCCCCGCGGGCTGGCTGCACGGCCTCATCTGGGATCCGGTCGGCCTGTATCCGGAGGGCGTGGTGGGCGGAACGCACTTCCTGTCCCCCGGCCCGGCCTACGAGAGCGACTCGGTACCCCGGTGGGCACCGCGGGATTTCGCGATCGCCGCCGCGCAGGTCCGCGTTCCGGTGCGCTACACCATCGGCGACCACGACAATGTGTGGCCGCACGATCGCGAGGCGATGAGTGAGGTCGCGGCCCTGTTCTCCGGCACCGAACGGATGGTGACGGCGGTGCAGACTCGTGGTGGGCACAACCTCAGCGTCGGACTGACCGCGAAGGCCTACCATCTGGCGGTGCTGGCCTTCCTGGAGGAATGTGTTGCGGCGCAACGGATACAACGTGGGAGGTGAAGCGGTGGCACCGGATTCGCTCGTTCTGCTGTTGCTGCGGGTGGTCGTGGGGATCACCATGATCGCGCACGGCTGGAACCACTGGCGCGGTGGCGGACGTATCGCGGGCACGGCCCGCTGGTTCGCCGGTCTGGGGCTTCGGCACGGAAAGCTGCAGGCCTGGCTGAGCGTGGTGACCGAACTCGGCGCCGGCGTGCTGCTGATCCTGGGTCTGTTGACGCCGTTGGCCTGTGCCGCGGTGATCTCGGTGATGCTGGTCGCCGGGCTGCTCGCGCACCGGCCCAACGGGTTCTTCGTGTTCAAGGAGGGCTACGAGTACGTGCTGGTGTTGGCGATCGTGTCGCTGGCGCTGGCCGCGCTCGGGCCCGGCGGGTGGTCGGTCGATTCCGCCGCCGGGATCGCCATGACCGGCTGGCTCGGCGGCGGTGTCGCCCTGGGCGTGGCGGTGCTCGCCACCGCCGGTCTGCTGGCGACGTTCTGGCGTCCCGTGCCGAAACCGGCGGAATCTCCGGCGGAGGTGGACTGATGCGGGTCGGTTTCATCGGGCTGGGCAGCCAGGGTGGGCCGATGGCCCGCCGGATCATCGACGCCGGTTTCCCCACCACGTTGTGGGCCCGGCGCCCGGCGTCACTGGAGCCCTACGCGGACACCGCGGCGAAGGTGGCGTCCTCGCCGGCCGAACTGGCCGCGGCCAGCGACCTGGTGTGCCTGTGCGTCGTCGGGGACGCCGATGTCGAGCAGATCACCGAGGGCGAACACGGGGTGCTGGCCGGCCTGGCCGAGGGCGGGGTGATCGCGGTGCACAGCACGGTGCACCCGGACACCTGCTCTCGACTGGCCGCGCGGGCCGGTGCCCGCGGGGTGTCGGTGATCGACGCACCGGTCAGCGGCGGTGGGCCGGCCGCGGCCGAGGGACGGTTGCTGGTCATGGCCGGCGGCCCGGCCGAGGTGATCGAGCGGTGCCGTCCGGTGTTGTCCACCTACGGCGATCCAGTGGTACATCTCGGAGACATCGGTTCGGGTCAGGTCACGAAGCTGCTGAACAACCTGATGTTCACCGCGAACCTGGCGACCGCCACCGGGACGCTGGCCCTGGGCCGGGCGCTGGGGGTCGATCCGGCCAAGCTGGGTGAGGTGATCACGCACGGCACGGCCAGCAGTTTCGCGCTGGGCCGGGTGGTCGACGCGGGCGGCACGCTCGACCGGCTGGCCGCGCACGCGGGCGGCCTGCTGCGCAAGGATGTCGGCCTGGTGGCCGATCTGGCGGCCGCGGCCGGGGTGACACCGGGCGTCGTGCTGGACGCGGCCGATGCGACCCTGGCGCAGTTGCGCCATCCCCGGTAGATCCGTTACGGATCCGGTGGTTCGGGCCGGGTGAGGGCGCGCAGGCAGAACGCCGTGGTGCGCCGCACGTCCGCCGGGGAGGGAACTTCGCGGCGCCACAGGTGATCCGCGAGCGCGCCGAACACCGCGTGCGCCGCCAGCGACGCGTCGAATTCCGGATCGGCACTGCCCAGTGCCCGGAACGGGTCGGGCAACAGCCCGGCCAGCCGGCCGCTGGCCGAGGGCGCCATGTCCTGATTCAGCGTCCCCGCGTTCCACAGCACGGCACGGGTGGTCGCGGCGCTGTCCTGCGCCGCCTGGGACAGCACGCCCTCGACCCAGCGGTGAACCTGGTGCCGAGGCTGGGTTTCCTTGGCCATCTGGTGCGCCACATAGCCGTGCAGCCGCTGCGCCCCGTCCTCCAGCAACGCGGCGACCAAGGCGTCCTTCGACCGGAAGTGGCGGTAGAACGCCTCGTTGGACAGGCCGGCCGCGGTGACGATGTCGGCCACCCGCGGCCGTGCTCCGGTGCCCCGCTCGCGCATCACGGCCAGGGCCGCGTCCAGCAGCCGACGCACCTCGTCGGTGTAGCCTGCGCTGCGTTCGGCCAGGGCGCGCTGCGCGATCCGGGCGGCGATATCGCTCGTCGGTTGCGACATTCCGGCTCACCGGCCCAGCGTTGCGCCGGCATGCGGATGCCGGGCCGAGTCGACCTCCACTGTCACACCGGGCCCAATCCGTCGACCCGCAGCAGGGAGCCGGTGGTGTAGGACGAGGCGTCGCTGGCGTAGTAGAGGGCGGCGGTGACGATCTCCTCGGGCTGACCGAATCGGCGCAACAGGACGGCGGGCACGTCCTGTCCCGGCACCGCCCAGGATTTCGAGATGTCGGTGTAGAACCCGCCCGGCGAGATCACGTTGACCCGGACCTTCGGCGCGAACTCCTGGGCCAGCACCACGCTGATCGCGTTGAGCGCGGCCTTCGATCCGGCGTACGGGCCGAACCTCGGCGCCGGCCGCAGCGCTCCGGTGCTGGACACGCTGATGATCGAGCCGCCCTCACCCGCCGCCATCCGCGACGCCACCAGCGCGGACAGGCGAAACGGGCCCTTGAAGTTCACCGCGACGATCTTGTCGAACAGTTCCTCGCCGGTCTCCACCGAGGACGGCGCCACCGGCGACATCCCGGCGTTGTTGACCAGCACATCCACCCGGCCGAACTGCTGGTGGGCGTGCTCGGCCAACGCTTCCAGCTCGTCCCAGTGGCCGACGTGACAGGCGACCGGCAGCGCCTTCCGGCCCAGCGACTCCACCTCGCGGGCGACCGCTTCGCACGCGTCGATCTTGCGGCTGGCGATCACCACGTCCGCCCCGGCCGCGGCGAGCCCGAGCACGATGGCCCGGCCCAGCCCACGGCTGCCGCCGGTCACCAGCGCGACCTTGCCGGTGAGGTCGAACAGTTCAGCCGGAGTCTTCGCGACGTCGTTCATCCTCGGCCCTCGATCCCGTCCGGTCATCTTGTCGTCACCGCCGCCACCAGGCCCCCGTCCACCAGCAGATCGATGCCGGTGAGGAAGGCGGCCTCGTCGGACAACGCGAACGCGACCACGGCGGCGACCTCGTCGGCCCGGCCCTGGCGGCCCAGCGGGGTGCGCCGGGCCAGCTCGGCCATGCTCCCGTGCTGGCCGGCCTCCTGCCTGCCCTGCGGTGTGTCGATCAGACCGGGCGACACCGAGCAGATGCGGGCACCGGCCCGGCCCAGCCGCACCGCTTCCCGCCGCACGAACCGGTGCACGCCGAGTTTGGCGAGTGAGTACGCGACACCGGTGTCCTCGATGGACGGTCCGATCGCGGTGCGCAGCCGGTCGGTGAAATCCGCGCGGAGTGGGTCGTCGAGCACGTCCGGACCGGGGTCGAACGAGCCGAGCATCGGGGCCATGGAGGCGAAGCACACCAGGGCCGTGCCCTCGATGACCAGTGGCCGGAGCGCGTCGACGAGCCGGGCCGTGCCGACCAGGTCGACCGTGATGATGCGCCGCCAGCCGGCCATCGTCGGGGAGATGCCCGCGGCGTGCGCCACCGAGCGCAGGGTGCCCAGCGCCGACACCCGGGTGGCGAGCCGGGCCAGGCCCTCGGGGTCGGTGATGTCCAGTCCGAACGGTTCTGCGCCGGGCAGTTCGCGGGCCGCGGCGGTCACCGTGGGCTCGTCCCTGTCGACCAGCAGCACCGTGTCGACCGTCCCGGCCAGGCGCCGCGCGCAGGCCAGGCCCATGCCGCGGCCGGCGCCGGTCACGACGCCCACGGTGCTCATGTCGCGTTCCCGGGTGCGGCCCAGCATTGCCGCAGCTGTGCCTGCGCGGCCCGGGTGACCAGCTCGATCCGGAAACCGTTGCTGCTGCGGCAGAACGTGAAGTACGGCCGGCCGTCGGGCCCGAGGCGGCTGGCCTCCTCGACGTAGCCGTGGCTGGTCAGCTCGGCCACGTCGGCGGCGACATCGTCGGACCAGTAGCCGATGTGGTGCAGGCCGGCGGCCGATTCCCACAGCGTGCCCGGGATGCTGCGCACGATCTCCAGCCGGGGCACGGACACCGAGAACACACAGCGCAGCTCCACCACCAATGGACCACCGGGCAGGGTCACCTCGGTCGTGGAGCCAACCTCCGGTCCCCATTCGTAGCCGAGCGCGGCCGCCAGCGCGTCCGTGGTGGCCCGGAGATCTTCGGCGACGATCCCGACATGGAACTGATCTTCACGTCGCACGGCCACTCCACGAAAGAATTGCATTCTCAGTCACGAGAAAGATATTCTCACCCCCGGAGAGGAGACGCAATGGCATGGGACTTCGAGACCGAGCCAGGTTTCCAGGCCAAGCTGGACTGGGCCGACGAGTTCGTGCGCACGGAGGTCGAGCCGCTGGACCTGGTGTGGCCACACCAGCAGTTCGAGCCGCTGGACGACACCCGGCGCAAGATCGTCGATCCACTGAAGCAAGAGGTGCGCCGGCAGGAACTGTGGGCCACGCACCTGGGCCCGGAACTCGGCGGCCAGGGCTACGGACAGCTCAAGCTGGCCCTGCTCAACGAGATCCTCGGCCGCTCGTCCTGGGCGCCGATCGTGTTCGGCTGCCAGGCCCCGGACACCGGCAACGCCGAGATCATCGCCCGCTACGGCACGCCGGACCAGCGGGACCGCTATCTCACGCCGCTGCTGGAGGGTGAGCTGTTCTCCTGCTACTCGATGACCGAACCGCAGGCCGGGTCCGATCCGTCCCGCTTCACCACCCGGGCCGTCCGCGACGGCGACGGCTGGGTCATCACCGGCCGGAAATTCTTCTCCTCCAACGCCAAGACCGCGTCGTTCCTCATCGTCATGGCCGTCACCGACCCCGAGGTGAGCGCCTACCAGGGCATGTCGATGTTCCTGGTGCCCAGGGCCACGCCCGGCGTGGTCATCGAACGCAACGTCGGTCTCTACGGCGAACCGGTCGACGGGGGCACGCACGCGCTGGTCCACTACGACAACGTACGGGTTGGCGGCGATGCGCTGCTCGGTGGCGAAGGCCAGGCCTTCGCGGTGGCGCAGACCCGGCTGGGCGGCGGCCGCATCCACCATGCGATGCGCACCATCGGGCTGGCCCGCAGGGCGCTGGACATGATGTGCGAGCGCGCCCTCTCCCGCGAGACCCAGGGCAGTCGCCTGGCCGACAAGCAGTTCGTGCAGGGCTACATCGCCGACTCCTACGCCCAGCTCGTCCAGTTCCGGCTGTTCGTGCTCTACACCGCGTGGGAGATCGACAAGTACGACGACTACCGCAGGACGCGCAAGGACATCGCGACGGCCAAGATCGTGATGCCCACGGTGCTGCACGACATCGCCTGGCGCGCGATGCAGGTGCACGGCGCGCTGGGCACCACCAACGAGATGCCGTTCTTCCGGATGATCCACGGCGCCGGCGTGATGGGACTGGCCGACGGGCCCACCGAGGTGCACAAGATGACCGTGGCCAAGCAGGTGCTGCGCGAGCACTCCCCAAGCGACGACGTCTGGCCCACCGAATGGCTGCCCAGAAAGCTCGCCGCGGCACGGGAAAAGTTCGCCGAACACCTCGACGTCGAGGTGGGCAACCTGTGATCGATTTCAACCGCCTCGCCGGCTGGCTGGACGACAACGGCCTGCCGGGCCGGGGCGCACCCATCGAGCACCGGCTGCTCTCCGGTGGCACCCAGAACGAGATCCACGAGGTCCGGCGCGGCGACGAGCGCTGTGTCATCCGGATACCGCCGATGGAGGCGCCCGCGGACCGGGACGCGGGCATCGTGCGGGAGTGGCGGATCGTCGAGGCGCTGGATGGCACGGATGTGCCGCACACCAAGGCGATCGCCCTGTGCCCGGACTCGGCGGTGCTGGGCCGGCCGTTCTACCTGATGGGGTTCGTCGAGGGCTGGTCCCCGATGGGCCGCCGGACCTGGCCCGCCCCCTTCGACGTCGACCTGCGGGCCCGGGCCGGGCTGGGCTATCAGCTCGCCGAGGGCATCGCCCTGCTGTCCAGAGTGGACTGGAAGGCCAAAGGCCTGCACGATCTCGGCCACCCCGAAGGGTTCCACACCCGCCAGGTCGACCGCTGGACCCGGTTCCTGGACCGGATCAAGGGACGCGAGCTGCCCGGTTTCGCCGAGGCCGCCGGGTGGCTGCGCGCGCACCGGCCGCTGGACTACGAGCCCGGCATCATGCACGGCGACTACCAGTTCGCCAACGTCATGTTCACCGACGGCGCACCGGCCCGGCTGGCCGCGCTGCTGGACTGGGAAATGGGCACGGTCGGCGACCCCAAGCTCGACCTGGGCTGGATGCTGCAGAGCTGGCCGGAGGACACCAGCGCGGCGGAAGCCGCCGAGTCCAGCTACAAGGATCTGCGCGGCATGCCCTCGCGGGACCAGTTGCTGGCCCACTACGCCGAGGTGTCCGGCCGTCAGGTCGACGACATCGACTACTACCTCATCCTCGCGAAATGGAAGCTCGCGGTGGTGCTCGAACAGGGTTACCAACGGGCGGGAGACGACGTGAAACTGCAGGCCTTCGGACCGATCGTGCTGCAACTGATGAGCTCGGCGGCCGAGCTCGCCGAGACCAGTGACTACCCGGCATGAGTGACCCCGAACTGGTCACCGAGCGCCGCGGCGCCGTGCTGATCGCGCGGCTGAACCGGCCGGCCGCGCGCAACGCCCTCAACGGCGCGCTGATCGACGCGATCGGCCGCACCATGACCGACGCCGAGCACGACCCGGACATCCGGGCGGTCGTGCTCACCGCCACCGGGGACCGGGTGTTCTGCGCCGGAATGGACCTGCGGGAATTCAGCAGTGGCAAGGCGAACAGCTCAGCCGAGGGCCAGGCTGGGTTCACCCGGCTGGTCGACGGCTCGCTGTCGCTGCCGGTCGTCGGCGCGGTCACCGGCACCGCGGTGGGCGGTGGGCTGGAACTGCTGCTGGGCTGCGATGTCATCGTCGCGGCCGACACCGCCCGGTTCGGCTTCCCCGAGGTCAAACGGGGGCTGTTCCCGGCCGGTGGCGGCACGAACGTGGGCGCCCGGATTCCGCTGGCCGTCGCGTTGGAGATGACCCTGACCGGCGATCCGGTCAGTGCCCAGCGCGCCTACGAGCTGGGCCTGATCAACGCCGTGGTGCCCGCGGACACGGTGCTGGACACCGCGGTGGGGCTGGCCGGGCGGATCGCGGGCAACGGGCCGCTGGCGGTCACCGCGATCAAGGAACTGGTCCGGCTCGCGGTCACCGGACCGGCGCAGGTCGCCGACCGCACCCGGGCCCTGGCCGAGTCCGTGTTCGGCAGCCAGGACGCCCGCGAAGGAGCGCTGGCGTTCGTGCAGAAGCGCCCACCCGTGTGGCAGGGCCGGTAGCGATGCGCGCCGCACTGTGCCGGTCCTACGGACCGCCCGAGGTCGTCCGGGTCGAAGACCGGCCATCGCCGCCGCTGGCGCCGGGCACGGTGCGGGTGCGGGTCGGCGCGGCCGCGGTCAACTTCCCCGATGTGCTGATGATCGCCGACAGGTACCAGCTCACCGTGCCGCTGCCGTTCGTGCCGGGCAGCGAGTTCGCCGGGGTCGTCGCGGAGGTGGCGCCCGATGTGGCCACGCCCGCCCCCGGTGACCGGGTGTCCGGCACCGGGACGGTGGGGGCGTTCGCCCAGGAGGTCGTGGTGGCCGCGGCCGGGTTGCGCGCCGTTCCGTCCGATGTGGACGATCGGCGGGCCGCGGCCTTCGGCGTCGCCCACCGGACGGCCTACCACACGCTGCGCACGGTCGCCGGGCTGTGCGCCGGTGACGAGCTGATCGTGCTCGGCGCGGGCGGCGGCGTCGGGCTGGCCACGGTGCAGCTGGGTGTGCTGCTGGGCGCTCACGTCACCGCCGTTGCCTCGTCGGCGGCCAAGCTCGACGTCGCGGCCCGGTACGGGGCGCGCACCCTGATCAACTACCGGGAAACCGAGCTCCGGCAGGCATTGCGCGAGCGTCTGCCGGACGGCGCCGACATCGTGCTCGACCCGGTCGGCGGCGACCTGGCCGAACCGGCGCTGCGTTCGCTGAGGCGGGGCGGCCGGTTCGTCACCGTCGGCTACGCGTCCGGCACGATCCCGCGCATCCCGCTGAATCTGGTGCTGCTCAAGGGAGTGCGGATCCTCGGCTTCCACTTCCAGGACGTGCCGCCGGACGACTTCGCCCGCAACGAGGAGGAGCTGGCCGGGCTGCTCGCGGCGCATCCCTGGCTGCCCCACATCGGCGCCACCTTCCCGCTCAGCGAGGTGGCCACGGCCTTGCGGGAGGTCGCGGACGGCAAGGCCATCGGCAAGATCGTCCTGGATCTGAGCGGCTGAGCCCGGCGGCGGCCCGCTCCCGGCCGCCGCCGGTTCTCCTTACGACAGCACCAGATCCGCCGCTCCCGGCGGGTTGGGCGCCAGCTCGCCGCTACGGAAGATCTCGGTGCCGTCCAGCACGTGCACCGGTGCGGCCGCCGCGGCCAGCGCCTGCGACTTGAACGCCCGCGCGGCCACGCTCAGGCGGTGGTGCAGCGCGGAATTGTGGCAGTCCAGATCGGCCGGGACCCGCTCGCCCCACACCAGCACCTCGGTCAGCCCGTCCTCGATCGAGCGTTGCACCATCTTGTGCACCCGGCGGTCGGCTTCGTAGAGTTCGGCGTCCACGGCCAGCGCGTGCGGCCGGGGACCGCGCACCGGCGAGGTGAGCGCGGCATCCATGTCCACCACCCGGGCGCCGAGAATGTGCATTGGCCGTGCGTCGTCGTAGGCCGCCACCAGGGCCAGCACATCCCAGCCGGCCATCACGCGGTCGAACAGCCAGCCGCCGGCCGAGCCCACCGCCGCGATCATGGTCGGCGCGACCACGATCAACCGCCGCCTCAGTGGCCGTCGGCGGGCAAGGTGAGCTGAAGGGCCAGTGATTGTGTGTACTCCTTGAACACCTCGGTCAGCGGAATCGACGGGTCGAGCAGCCATGATGTCTCCATCCCGTAGAGAAAGGCGACGATTTCCACGGCCTTGAGGGCCGGATCCACATCAGTGCGGTACCGGCCTGCCCGCTGCCCGCGCCGGATACCCTCGGAAATCTGCTCGATCGCGGCCTGATACCGGTGCAGGATCCGGCCGCGCAGCGGCGCTTCCGGATCGAGGTTCTCGATCAGCAGCACAATGAACATGCCGATCAGGTCCGGCACCTGCTGGAAGCGCGCGGCGGCGCCGTTGATCTGCTCGATGACATCGCCGGAACTGTCCCGCCGAGCGTCGTCGTAGCGATCCCGCGCTTCGAGCACCGCGTGGAGCAACTGCTCCTTGGACTCGAAATGGTGCAGCAACCCGGCCGGGCTGACACCCGCCTCGCGCCCGATCTGGCCGAGGGTGGTGTTACGCCATCCGTTGCGGACCAGCAGCCGCTGCGCGACCAGCAGGATCCGCTGCCGCCGGTCCTCGCCTTTGGCCAGCAGCGTGGCGTAACGACGTTGTTCGGGCATCGAACCCCTTTGTCCAACCAACCTACTGAACCTACATTAAGTTGGTTTGCCCGCGGCGACAAGAACCTTCCGCACTCTCACCGGCCCAGCGACTTCGCGATGATCACTTTCAGCACCTCGCTGGTGCCGGGGTAGCTGCGCGCCACCCGGGCGTCGGTGTACAGCCGGGCGATGGGGTACCCGGCGTCAACGTGCGCACCCCGTCGCGATCGTGCGACCACAACACCGGCCCGGTCACGACCGGCACCGGTAGGCCGGGCCGACGGCCCCCTGTTCCCGAAGCCGGGCAAGCTCGGCGCGGTCCACGCCGAGTTCGGTGAGCACGGCGTCGGTGTGCTCACCAAGACCTGGAACCGCGCCCATCGGCGGGGCGTAGCCGGCGATGACCGGCGGCGGCAACAACGCGGGTACCGGGCCGACCGGCGTGTCGATGTGCCGCCAGCGATCCCGCGCGGCCAGGTGCGGATGGGCGATCACCTCGCTGGGCCGGTTGTAGCGCGAGTTGCCGATGCCCGCGGTGTCCGCGGCGCGCTGAATCCGGGCGAGATCGTGGTCGGCACACCACGCGGCGATCTCGCCGTCGAGCAGATCACGGTGCCGGACTCGGCCGGTGTTGGTGCGGAGCCGGTCGTCCTCGGCCAGGTCGGCGCGCCCCAGGATGTCCCGGGACAGGCGCTGCCATTCGCGGTCGTTGGTGGTGCCGAGCACGACGGTCTGCCCGTCGCGCGTCCGGTAGGCGCCATACGGCGCGACCGCGGGCGAGCCCATGCCCCGCGGCTGCTGATCCTCGCCCGAGTGCCGGGTGTAGGTCAGCGCGTAGCCCATCAGCTCGGTCATGGTGTCGAACAGGCTCACCGCGACCGTCGCCGGCCGGCGGGCGTAGAGCAGGGACACGATGGACAGCGCGGCGTAGAGCCCGGAGCACACATCCGCCACCGGCGGTCCCGGTTTGGCCGGCGCGCCCGGGGTGCCGGTGATCGCGCACGCCCCCGATTCGGCCTGCACCAGCAGGTCGTAGGCGCGCTTGTGGGACAACGGCCCGCCCGGCCCGTAGCCGTCGATCTCCACGGAGATCAGTTCGGGGTGCCGCACGGTGAGGTCCGCGGGCGCGAGGCCGAGCCGCGCGGTGCCACCGGGCGCGAGGTTGGACACCAGCACGTCGGCCCGGTCCAGCAACCGGTGCAGCAGCGCGAGCCCGGCCTCGGCCTTGAGGTCCAGCGTCACGGATTCCTTGCCCCGGTTGACCCACACGAAATGCGCGGCCAGCCCGTCCACCACAGCGTCGTAGTTGCGCGCGAAATCACCGCCGCGCGGGTTCTCCACCTTGATCACCCGCGCGCCCAGGTCGCCGAGGGTGCGGCTGCACAACGGCGCCGACACCGCCTGTTCCAGGCTCACCACCGTGACGCCGGCCAGCGGACCGGCCGATGTGGACACCATGCTCAGTAGCTCCTCGGCAGTCCCAGCACGTGCGAGCCCAGGTAGTTCAGCACCATCTCCTGGCTGATCGGCGCGATCCGCATCACGCGGGCCTCACGGAAATAGCGGGCCACGTGGTACTCCTCGGCGTAGCCCATGCCGCCATGGGTTTGCAGTGCGCGATCGGCGGCGGTGAATCCCGCGTCCGCGCACAGGTACTTCGCCGTGTTCGCCTCGCGACCACACGGTTTGCCGTTGTCGTAGAGCCAGGTCGCCTTGCGCAGCACCAGTTCCGCCGCGTCGAGGTGGGCCAGCGAGTCGGCGAGCGGGAACTGGATGCCCTGGTTCATCCCGATCGGCCGGCCGAACACCTCACGTTCGCCGCCGTAGCGCACCGCCTTGTCCAGCGCGGCCCGCCCGATGCCAAGGGCCTCGGCGGCGATGAGCATGCGTTCCGGATTGAGCCCGTCGAGCAGGTAGGTGAATCCGCGCCCTTCCTCGCCAACCCGGTCCTCGACCGGCACCCGCAGGTCGTCGATGAACAGCTCGCTGGAGCTGACGGCGTTGCGGCCCATCTTGGCGATCGGCCGGATGTCGATCGCGTCGCGGTCCAGGTCGGTGAGGAACAGGGTCATGCCGTCGGTCTTGCGGTCGACCTCGCCGTACCGGGTGGTCCGGGTGAGCAGCAGGATCTTCTCCGACTCCAGGGCCTTGGAGATCCACACCTTGCGCCCGTTGACGACGTAGTGATCGCCCGCGCGCTCGGCGAACGTGGTGATCCGCGAGGTGTCCAGCCCGGCGCCGGGTTCGGTCACCCCGAAACACACGTGCAGCTCGCCACTGACCACTCGCGGCAGGGTGCGCCTGCGCAGTTCCGCCGAGCCGTGCACGACCACCGGGTGCATGCCGAAGATGGATAGGTGGATCGCGCTGGCCGCGTTCATCCCGCCGCCGGAGCGCGCGACCTCCTCGGCGAGCAGGGTGGCCTCGGTGATGCCGAGTCCGTGCCCGCCATAGGCCTCCGGGATGGTCATCCCGAGCCAGCCGCCCTTGGCGATCGCGTCGTAGAACTCGGTGGGGAACTCGTGGGCCAGGTCCTTGTCCATCCAGTACCGGTCGTCGAAACTGCGGGCCAGGTCGGCGACACCTGCCTTGATGGCGCGCTGATCCTCGGTCAGCTCGAAGTCCACCGGGCCCACCTCCACACGGCGAGGTGCCGTGCGGTGGGGCCGCACAGCACCGTCGAGATCGATCAGACGATAGCAACAATCTCCGTTTAAGAGAATACCGTTTCCGCAGTGTTAGCGCAGCGTGACAACGGTGCTCTCCTCACCCACAAGCGTCGGTTGCGCAACACGACGCCCTAATGTGCTCGTCAGAGAACACTTACCGGTACAGTTCAAGCATGGTCTTCTCGTGGCAGAAAGGACGGAGCGACCGGTGAGCACCCCGAGCGAGGAGCCGGTCTGGAAGCAGCGCGCGGTCGAGCGCTCCATCCAGTCCGCGAAGGCCCGGGCCGGGCAACGGGTCCAGCGGTTTCTCGATGCCGCCCAGGCGATCATCAGCGAGAAGAACAGCACCGAGTTCACCGTGCAGGAGGTCGTCGACCGGTCCCGTCAGTCGTTGCGCAGCTTCTATCTGCACTTCGACGGCAAGCACGAACTACTGCTGGCCCTGTTCGAGGACGCCCTCGGCCACGCCGCGGACCAGATCCGGGCCGCCGCGACCGGGCACGACAAGCCGGTGGACGCGCTCAGGACCGCGATCCAGCTGCTGTTCGAACTGTGCCGCCCCGACCCGCAGGCCCAGCGCCCGCTGTTCACCGACTTCGCCCCGGCGCTGCTGGTGTCGCACCCCACCGAGGTGAAGGTCGCCCACGCCCCGCTGCTGGACCTGTTCACCGAACTGTTCACCGAGGCCGAGCAGTCCGGGCAGTTGCGCAAGGGCGTGCGGCCGCACCGGATGGCGGCGCTGGTCATGCAGACGGTCATGTTCAACGCCCAGTCCAGCGACGCCTCCGACGAGCCGGCCCGCCCGCTCACCGCGGAGGAGATCTGGGAGTTCTGCGCCAACGGCTTCACCCGCCACAAGTGACCGCAGCGGCGCCACAAGTGACCACAGCGGGCTTCAGGCGGCCCGCCGGATCGGCTTGATCAGCACCGCGGACAGGGCCAGCGCCACGAACGCCGCGATGAACATCGCCCGGTAGCCGGCCGTGTTCACCACGATCGACAGCAGAGCCGGGCCGAGCACCTGGCCGCCGGAGGTCGCGATGTTCACGATGCCCAGGTCCTTGGCCAGAGTGTCCCGCGAGGGCAGCACCTCGGTGTTCAACGCCTGGTCCACGGCCCCGTAGACGCCCTGCGCGGCCGAGGTGATCAGTGCGTAGGCCAGGAACGCCCACGCCTGCGGCGCGAAGAACGGGAACAGCATGGCCACCGCGGCCAGCGCCGCCGCGCCCATCACGAAGATCTTGCGCCGGTGTAATCGGTCGGACCAGATGCCGCACAACACGCCAAGGGCGATGGCGATCGGCAGCCCGGCCAGCGAGGCGGTGGAACTGAGCGCACCCGCGTGGGCGAGGTCCAGATGCATGTAGTCGGTCATCAGGTAGAGCTGGAAGTTGACCACGCCGTAGCTGGCCACCACCTGCAGCAGCTTGCCGCCCAGCGCCAGGTACAGATCGCGGGCGTCGCGCCGGGGAAACGAGAAGTGGTGCAGCACCGTGCCGATCGACAGGCTCGCCCGCGGCTGGCCACGATTGGACGGCTCCAGGGCAATCGCGCTGAACACCAGTCCGGAAGCCAATGCCAGGCAAGAGAACAGCAGAAAACCGGTCTGCGTGTGCAGCACCAGCAGACCGCCGACGGCGATGCCGCTGGCCCCGCCGACGATCATGCCCGCGCCGTAGGCCGCCGAGTAGACTCCCCGGCTCCGCAACGGGATGCGGTCCGGGATTACCGCCACCATCGGCGCCCACACCCCGTTGAGGAACACCTCGAACAGGCACCACCAGGCGACCACGCCGCCGCCGGTGGTGGCGTGGCCGAGTTCGAACAGCGTGGCGCCGCTGCCGATCGAACCGAGGATCATCCACGGTGCGCGGGCGCCGAGCCGGCTGCGGGTCAGATCGGACAGCGCACCGAACAGCACATTGGCCAGCAACGCGACGACCGCACCGGACAGCGCCATCAGAGCGATCAGCGAGACCTTGTGCGCCGGATCGATGGCGGCCAGCCGTGCCGGCACCAGAGTGACCAGGCTGCCGGTCACCGGCACGGTGGTGAGAATCGCGCCGAGCGCCAGCGCCGGAACCAGCCGCCACGGCGGTTTCCCCTCCGGCTCGGCCGGCTGGGCCGGAGGCGCGTCCGAGAGCACCGGCTCGGGTAACGGGGGGAACTGGGACATCGTTGTCCTCCTGAATCGCCGCCCTGCACAACGTCGTGCGTCATCTTCTCGTCCGGCCGCGGATGTGCTGCGGCGCAACGGAAAGGCCCCGCGAATCCATTGTGGTTCACGGGGCCCTTCCCGACCTTCACCCAGCCGCGGCGACCGCGCGGCGGGCCCGCTCGCGATACCCCTCGAGCTTCTCCTCCGGCTTGATCACCCGGTGGCTGCGGGGCCGGATCGACACGTCGTGGCCCGCCGCTGCCCGGCGCAGCGCGCCGACCGTGGCCCGTTCCCGGGGAATATGGGCGAACGGATCGAAGGAGTACCAGCGCATCGCGTTCTCGTGCGTCATCTTGTTGATCTCGTCGTCGGGCACCTCGTACAGGTCCAGCGCACCGCCGAGTTCCTCCGGCGCGCCCGGCCACATCGAGTCGCTGTGCGGGTAGTCCGCCTCCCAGCAGATGTTGTCGATGCCGATCTCGTGGCGCAGCTTCACGCCGAGCGGATCGGAGATGAAGCAGGTCAGGAAGTGCTCCCGGAACACCTCGCTGGGCCGCTTCCCGCCGAAGTCCTGCAACGTCCATTCCGCGTGCATCTCGAACGTCCGGTCCACCCGCTCCAGGAAGTACGGGATCCACCCGGTGCCGCCCTCGGACAACGCGATCCGGGTCGCCGGGTACTCCTTGATGACCCGGGACCACAGCAGGTCCGCCGCCGCCGACACGATGTTCATCGGCTGCAACGTGATCATCACGTCGGGCGGCGAGTCCACCGCCGGGATCGTCAGCCGGCCCGAGGAGCCGATGTGGATGGACAGCACCGTGTCGGTGTCACTGGCCGCCTGCCACAACGGATTCCAGAACTCGCTGTGGAAGCTCGGATAGCCCAGCGCCGCCGGGTTCTCGGTGAAGCTCAGCGAATGGCACCCCTTGGCCGCCACCCGCCGGACCTCGGCCGCACACAACTCGGCATCCCAGATCACCGGCAACGCCATCGGGATGAACCGGCCCGGGTAGGCCGCGCACCATTCGTCGATGTGCCAGTCGTTGTAGGCCCGCACCAGCGCCAGCGAGAAGTCCGAGTCCTCGGTGGCGAACAGCCGTGCCGCGAAACCCGGAAACGACGAGAAGTTCATCGACGCCAGCATGCCGCCGGCGTTCATGTCCTTGACCCGCTCGTGCACGTCGTAACAGCCGGGCCGGATCTCGTCCAGCCCCTGCGGCTCCATGCCGTACTCGCTCTTGGGGCGGCCGGCCACCGCGTTGAGCGCGGCGTTCGGGATCACTGTGTCCCGGAAGCGCCAGACGTCCGTGCCGTCGTCCCGGTGCACCAGTTGCGGCGCGTCCTTCTGGTACCGCTCCGGCAGGTGGTTCACGAACATGTCGGGCGGCTCGATGATGTGATCGTCGACGCTGATCAGGATCATGTCATCGTGGTTCACGGCGGTTTCCCTTCAGTCGGATGCCGGTAGCGCCTTGGCGGCCTTGACGGTCATCGGGACGCCGTCGCAACTCAGCCCGCCCGATCCGGACACCGTGCAGAGCAGCTCGACCGTCTCGTTCGCGTCCACATAGCGTTTGCCGATCAGGGTGACCGGCTCGGCGCTGTTCTCGGCCGCGGACTCGACGCCGGCCGCGGGCACCATCGGACTGCCGCCGCAGCAGAGCTCCACCGAGCCCCGGGCGCGGACCACGACCACCCGGGCGGCGCACGCCGTGCTGGCGAGCTGGTCTCCGGGACGCAACGTGCTCATCGACGAACTTCCTCCTTGCGCTCATCCGCTCAGGCGGCGCGAGCCCGACCCCAGACCGGAAACCAGCTTCTCGTGTGCTGAGAAGCAACACATTGACGACTCCGTGGTTGCATGGAAACCTTACCATCAAGTTGCGAGAATCTCATTCTCTTCAGATGGTCAGTCGGAGGCGAGAGGGGATACCGGTGCGGCTGCCCCCGCTACCCGCCGAGGAATGGGACGACCGGACCCGGGCCGCCCTGGCCGGTCTGGTGCCAAGAAGCCGGCAGGACCCGGACGGCGCGGGCCCCGCCCTGTCCACCGTGGTGCGCCATCCCGACCTGGCCGGGGTGTTCTTCCGGTTCACCACCTACCTGATGGTCCACTCCACCCTGCCGCCCCGGCTGCGCGAGCTGGTCATCCTGCGGGTCGCCCGGCGTCGCCGCTGCGCCTACGAATGGACCCACCACGCCGGATTCGCCGCAGCTGTCGGCCTGTCCGAGTCCGAGATCGAGGCCGCCGGAGAAGGCAAGGCCACCGATGCGCTGGAGGCCACCGTGCTGGCCGCGGTCGACGAACTGGACGAGAACTCCGATCTCACCGACCGCACCTGGGACCTCCTCGGCGAGCACCTCAGCGACCACCAGCGGATGGACCTGGTCGCCACCGTCGGCGGCTACATCGCGATGTCCCTGGCCTTCAACGCGTTCGGCGTCCAGGCCGAGGAGAAAGGCTAGGCGACCGGTGCCCAACCCAACCGAGGATCTGGTGGAGATCCAGCAGCTGCTGGCCCGGTACGCGGTGACCATCACCCAGGGCGACATCGACGGCCTGGTCGCGGTGTTCACCCCGGACGGGACCTACAGCGCGTTCGGCGACACCTATCCGCTGACCGAATTCCCCGACCTGGTGGCCGCCGCCCCCAAGGGCCTGTTCCTGACCGGCACGCCGGTGGTCGAACTGTCCGGCGACACCGCGACCGGCACCCAGCCGCTGTGCTTCATCGACCACCACAGCCATGACATGCGCATCGGCTACTACACCGACACCTACGCCCGCACCGGCCCCGGCTGGCGGCTGCGCACCCGGTCCATGACGTTCATCCGCCGCAACGGATCCCACGACTCCGGCCGCCCGCACGCGTACAAGAACAGCACGGCATGAACCTCGAGCGATTCCGGTCCGGCCTGCGGTCCTGGCTGGACGACCACGATCTGTCCGGCGGTTCCGGACTGACCTTCGAGGCCGAGGTCGCGCAGCTGGCCCGGGTCCGGCGCGCCCTCTACGACGCGGGCTGGATGCGCTACGGCTGGCCTTGCGAGGTGGGCGGATTCGGCGGACCGGCCGTGCTGCGCGCGGTGCTTGGCGAAGAGGTGACCACCCGGGAACTGGCCGAACCCGGCATCTTTTCGATGGTCGAGGTGCTGGTCCCCACGGTGATCTCCTACGCGCCACCGGCGTTGGCCGCCGAGGTGGTCCCCCGGCTGCTCGACGGCTCGGAGCAGTGGTGTCAGGGCTTTTCCGAGCCGGAGTCCGGCAGTGACCTCGCCTCGCTGAGCACGCGGGCGATTCCCAAGGGCGACAACTGGATCGTCACCGGGCAGAAGATCTGGACCAGCCTGGCCCAGTTCGCGCGGCGCTGCGTGCTGCTCGCCCGCACCGCTCCCGGTCACGGCGGCATCACCGCGTTCTTCCTCGACATGGACACCCCCGGCATCACCGTCCGGCCGCTGCGGGCCATGCACGGCCGGGACGAGTTCTGCGAGGTCTTCCTCGACGAGGTGCCGGTGCCCGCCGACCGCGTTCTGGGCCGTCCCGGCGACGGCTGGCAGGTGGCCACCGACCTGCTCCCCCACGAACGCTCGACCTGCTTCTGGCACCGCATCGCCCACCTCTACACCCGCCTCGATCGCCTGATCGGCGCCGTGGCGGACCCGGACGATTCCGCGCTGGGCTCGGCCTATCTCGCGCTGCACACCATCCGCTGCCGCTCCCGGGCCACCCAGCGGCGACTGGCCGGCGGCGGTCATCTCGGTCCGGAGACCTCGATCGACAAGGTGTTGCTGGCCGCCGCCGAACAGCAGTTGTTCGACACGGCCCGCGACCTGCTGCCTGGCGAGGTGGAGCTCGGCGGATCGTTGTGGCAGCGCGAGTTCCTGTACTCCCGCGCCGCGACGATCTACGGCGGGACCGCGGAGATCCAGCGTAACATCATCGCCCGCCGCCTGCTGGAGCTGGGAAAGGAGTGACCGTTGGAGCCCGCCGAACTCGAACTGCTGACCGACACCCTGCGCAGGACCATGAACTCCGCCACCGGCGCGGAACTCGACTCGGCGCTGACCGAGCTGGGCTGGCCCGAGCTGCTCGCCGAAGCACCGGACATCGCGATTCCGTTGGTGTTCCGCCTGTTCGGTGAAACCGGTGCGCACGCGCCGCTGCTCAACGACGTGGTGTCCGGCTCACCCAGTGGGACCGTGCCACTGCCGTTCGCGGGTGGGACCTGGATCATCTGGGACCGCACCGATCTCACCTCGGACACGATCGACCCCGGCCTGCCCCTGCGGCTGGTCGCCACCGGCTCGGACGTCCCGCTGGCCGCCGGGCGCCGCGCCCTGGGCTGGTGGCTGGCCGGCGCCAGTCGCGCCATGCTGACGCTGGCCCGTACTCATGCTCTCCAGCGCACCCAGTTCGGCCGCCCGATCGTTGCTTTCCAAGCCGTGCGCCACAAACTGGCCGAAACCCTGGTGGCCATCGAAGGCGCCGAGGCCACCCTGGCCGCGGCCACCGACGAGCTGGGTTCCCTGTTGGCCAAGGCCGCCGCCGGTCAAGCGGCGCGCACGGCGGCCCGGCACTGCCAGCAGGTGCTGGGCGGAATCGGCTTCACCACCGAACACGACCTGCACAGGCACATCCGCCGCGTGCTGATCCTGGACAGCCTGCTCGGCAGCGCCCGAGAACTCACCCGCGAGGCCGGTGTGCTGCTGCGCGCCGAGGGCCGCGCGCCCCGCCTCGTGCAGCTGTGACCGACAGCAACGCCGCGCCACCGGTCACCACGGCCACCCGACCCGGTCCGGAGTGGACGGTCATGCGTCGTGACGGCAGATTTCGCCGCCCTTCATCACGAACCGGACGTCCTCGGTGGTGGTGATGTCGGCCAGCGGATCGCCGGGCACGGCGATGATGTCGGCCAGCAGACCGGCTTCCAGGCGGCCCCGGTCCTCGACGTCGATCAGCTCGGCGGCGACCAGGGTGGCCGAGCGGATCGCCTGCAACGGGGTCATCCCCCGCTCCACGAGCGCGATCAGTTCTTTGGCGTTCTTGCCGTGGGGAATGGCAGGCGCATCCGTGCCGCAGGCGATCCGGACGCCCTTCTCGATCGCCTTACTGATGGTGGCCCGCGAGCGCGGGAACACCTCGGCCGCCTTGGCCTGGAGTTCGGGCGCGGCCTTCGAGGTGTCCATGCCATCGGCCAGGTAGGTGGTGGCGACCAGGAACGTGTCGCGTTCGAGCATCAGGTCCAGCGTGTCGACGGTGGCCAGCGAGCCGTGTTCGATGCAGTCGATACCGGCCTGGACGGCGTGCCGGATGGCCTCGTCGCCCATGCAGTGCGCGGCCACCTTGAGCCCGGCCCGGTGGGCTTCGTCCACAATGGCCACGAGTTCCTCGTCGGAGTACTGCTGCGCGCCGGCGATGCCGGTGTGCGACATGACCCCGTTGGACGCGCACACCTTGATCACCCGGGCGCCGTGCTTGATCTGGTACCGCACGGCTTTGCGCACCTCGGGCACGCCGTTGGCGATCCCCTCCTCGACGGTCAACGGCATGACGTGCGGGGCAAGAGCCTGGAACATCGTGGGGTCCAGATGACCGCCGGTCGGGGTGATCGCGTGCCCGGCCGGGACCACCCGAGGGCCTTCGATCCAGCCCAGGTCGATCGCCTTCTTCAGGGCCACGTCCAGCAGTAAACCGTTGGTCTGCACGAAAAGGCCGAGGTTGCGGACGGTGGTGAAGCCCGCGCGCACGGTGGTGCGGGCGTTGAAGACCGCGCGCAGTGAGCGCAGGGCCGGGTCGTCCTGCACCGGGTTGAGCGGACTGCGGTGGTCCGGGCCGCCGAGCAGGAGGTTGACCTCCATGTCCATCAGCCCGGGCAGCAGGGTCAGCTCGCCGAGGTCGATCACCTCGGCGCCCTCGGGCACCGAGGTGGGCGAGACCTCGACGATCCGGTCGTCCTCAACGAGCAGACTCGCCGGTTCCCGGTATTCGCCCTTGACCACGTCGAGCAGCCGGACGGCGCGCAGGTGAATCGGCGGGCGTGGTTTGCGGCGCATCAGGGCACGGGCTCCACGACCGAGTCGATGCTGGCCGCGCCGCTGTCCGGCACCCGCGGCTGCCGCCACGCCTCCACCGCGAAGGCCACCGTCACCAGGGCGCAGAACAACCACAGCAGGTGCTTGTCGTCCTCGGCGATGCCGTCCAGCTGCACCTTCTGCAGGTAGTCGGTGCCGGCCTCCAGCCGCGGGAAGGCCGCGTCGTAGAACTCCTGGAGCTGGGCCATGGTGCTGGTGATCCGCTTGCCGTAGCGCTCCCGCTCGGTGGGCAGGGCCCAGTCGGCGAACGGTTCGAGATCGGCGAAGTCAACGGGAAAACAGGCCATTGTCGCGGTCTCCTCCGCTCAGGACGCGCCGACCGGCGTGGCGGTCTTGCTCTGCTGGTAGTCGCGCACGTACTTCGCCGCCGTGTTGTGCAGGTGCCGCAACAGGACCTCCTGGTCGTTGAGCGGCAACTCGGGGATGATCCGCGATTCCAGCATCGTCTGGGTGGCCTCCAGGGTGTTGCCGTCCTGCAGGCCGTACTCCTTGAACGACACCACCGCCAGCTCCTGTTGCAGACGCTCGAAGGCGTTCTTCGGCGGGACGAAATAGGCGGTGCCCTCGAAGATGTGCGTGTTGTGCGAGGTCGGCCAGTAGTGGTAGGTCAGCACCCAGTTCGGCCGCCAGATCAACAGCATGAAATTGGGGAAGAACACGAACGAGTCCATGCCCCAGTGCTGGTGGCGGGCGGGATTGATGGCGGGTGGCAGCTGCTCGGTGGTCAGCCCGATGTCCGGTGCGTCCCACGGGCCGAACAGCCCGCTGGCCAGCGCCCGTTCGATCGGTTTGACCATGGCCTTTGCCTTGGGCGGCGCGATCCCGCCCCAGGACGACACCATGCCGTGCGGGCCGTCGACGTCGTAGGCTATGGCCTCGTAGCCGTACTTCTGGATCTTGCGGGCCTCCTCGGGCGTGTACTGGCCCGAGTGCAGAATCGGCGCGTGGTAGAACTCGGCGAACGCGTCGATGAACAATTTCCAGTTGCTGCCGATTTCGGCGCGGTACTTGTGCACCTGGGTCAGTTTGTGGAACGGGTACCCTTCGATGCCTCTACCGAATTCACCGAGGTATTCCCGCAAGGGCGTCTTGTTGGCGTTGTCGAGGTTGACGAAGATGAAGCCTTCCCACACCTCGCAGCGCACCGGCATCAACCCGTACTCGGACTTGTCCAGGTCGAAGAACTCGCCCTCCTGCTGGACGAAGTTCAGCGAACCGTCCAGGTTGTACCGCCAGGCGTGGTACTTGCAGGTGAACTGGCGGCACATCCCGGAGGTCTCCTCGCGCGGGAACTCGTTCCACATCAGTTTGTTGCCGCGATGGCGGCAGATGTTGTGGAAGGCGCGCACCTCGCCGTCGGTGCCCCGCACCACGATCACCGACGTGCGGGCCGCGTCGAGTTCCTTGGTGAAGTAGCTGCCGTTGCGCGGCAACTGCTCGACCCGGCCGACGTTGAGCCAGGTCCGCCGGAAGATCGCGTCCTGCTCCTGCCGGTAGAACTCGGGTGATACCGAGTCCTCATAGGACAGCGGAGCCTTGTCGATCTTGAGGTGCTCGGTCCAGCTGCCCTCGGCGGGCTTGGCGAAATGAGCCATGGGGTCGGTCCTCCGCGTCTGGTCGACACCCCGACGGTAGCAGAACTCTCTAATAATGAGAATGACGTTTTCACTCGGCGGATACCCAGTTAAGCTTCGGACATGCCGGAGCTCTGGAAGGACCTTCGCGACTGTCTCGACCTGCGCGAAACCGCCCGGTCGGCGGACACCGCCGAGTTCGAGGGCACGAACCTGCCGCTGACCTACCACCGGCTGTTCGGCGGGCAGCTGCTCGCCCAGTTCGTCCGCGCGGCCGGCCGGACCTGCCCGGACAAGGCGGTGAAATCACTGCACGCGGTCTTCCCGAAGGAAGGCCACAACGACGAGCCCGTGCGCTACACGGCGACCCGGCACCACGAGGGCCGCACGTTCGCCACGCTGTCCCTGCTCGCCCGGCAACGCAACGGCGTCATCGCCACCGCGTCGGTGTCGTTGCACGCCGGCGAAACCGGACGGGACCAGCAGACCGTGCCCGCGGTGCCGGCGCTGCCCGGCGAGGAACACACGCGGACCATCGAGCTGTTGCCCTTCGATCTGCGCGGCACCACGGACCTGGACGACCGCGCGGCCGCGGCGCCCGAATCCGAACTGTGGTGGCGCACTCCGCCGGTCGACCCGGACCTGGCCACCGCGCTGGCCGCCTACGCCACCGACCTGACCGTGATCGGCACCGCGCTGCGCGCGGTCGAGGGAGTGAGCCAGCGGGATGCGGGCACGGCGTTCACCTCGGCGGTCACCTCGCACACCCTGTGGTTCCACCGGCCGTTCCGCACCGAGGACTGGCTGCTGCTGCGCCAGCACGGTCCCCTGCTGGCCCACGGCCGCGGTTTCGGCCGCGGGGACATCCTCACCGCGACCGGCACGCTGGTGGCCTCCTACGCCCAGGAGTCGCTGATCCGCTTCACCGCCGAGGCGTAGCCGGCGCGGCCGGTCAGGCGGACGGGGCGCCCAGTTCGGCCAGCAGCGTCCGGCGCAGCAGCTTCCCGGTCTCGGTCCGGGGCAGCTCGGCCCGGAACACGATCTCGTCCGGGGTTTTGGCCGACCGCAACCGGTCGCGCACCCACCGGGTGATCTCGGCCGGATCACCCGCCCCGACCAGCACCGCCACCAGGCGCTGGCCCCACTCCGGGTCGGGCACGCCGATCACCGCGGCCTCCAGCACCCCCGGATAGGCCAGCAGCACGTCCTCGACCTCGGCCGGGGCGATGTTCTCGCCGCCCCGGATGATCGTGTCGTCGGCCCGGCCCTCGATGAACAGGAAGCCCTCGGCGTCCAGCCGGCCCAGGTCGCGGGTGGCGAACCAGCCATCGGCCTCCAGCACACTGCGGCCGCCGTATTCGCCGGAGATCTGCTCGCCGCGGACGAAGACCAGCCCGGTCTCCCCCGCCGCCGCAGGCGCGCCGTCCCCGGTGCGGATCCGGATCTCGACCCCGGGCAGCGCCCGGCCCACCGAGCCCAGCCGGTCGCGCGCCACCGGATCGGTGGCCGCGAAGGCGATGCGGTGATCTTCCGGGCCGAGGACCGCGACGGTGGAGGCGGTTTCGGTCAGGCCGTAGGCATTGACGAAACCGGTGTCCGGCAGCAGTTCCAGCGCTCGTTCCAGCACCGCTCGCGGGGTGCGGGCGCCGCCGTAGGCCAGGCTGCGCAGCGTGGGGACCTCGGCGCTGCCGCCCGGCACCTCGGCGACGATCCGGGCCAGCATGGTCGGCACCACCATGGCATGGGTGACGCGTTCGCGCCGCACGGTGGCCAGCCAGTCGGCGGCGGTGAAGGCGGGCAGGTAGACCACCCTTCGGCCGATGTACACATTGGACAGCAGGTTGGTCAGCCCGGCGATGTGGTAGGGCGGCGCGGCCACCAGCGCGGCTTCGGTCTCCCCGGCCGAGCCGAACTCCAGCGTGTTGAGCAGGTACGCGAGCAGATGCTTGTGACGCAGGCTGGCCGCCTTGGGTTCGGCGGTGGTGCCGCTGGTGTAGATCAGCACCGCGACCGCGTCGCCGTCCCATTCGGCGTCGACCGGTTCCTCGTCGGCTTCCGCGCGCAGCAAGCCGTTGCGCTCCGCCGGGCGCAGCACCAGCGCGCCCGGGTGCCGGGCCAGCAGGGCGTCGAGTTGTGGCCCGCCCAGCCGGTAGTTCAGCGGCACGAACGGCACTCCGGCCAGCGCCGCCCCGAACAGCGCGACCGGATAGGCCAATCCGTTGGCGCCCAGGTACAACACGGCCGGATAGCGCCGGAAGCGACCCGCGGCCGCGCGCGCCAGAACGCGCAGTCCGGCCGCGGTCAGCGAGTGTTCGCCAGCCGTCACGACCGTGCGGTCACCCGCCGAAGCCGCCATGTCGAGGATCATGGAAATGTTCATGAGAATGCTATTCTCTCCAAACAAGAGTGCCACATGCAAGAGAGGATCGTGCACATGCGGATCAGCGGGAGTTCCGCGATCGTGGTCGGTGGGGCCGGCGGCCTGGGTGAGGCCACCGTGCGCCGCTTGCACGCGGTCGGCGCCAAGGTGGTCGTGGCCGATCTCGCCGACGAGAAGGGCAAGGCCCTCGAGGACGAACTGGACGGTGTCCGCTACATACGCACCGACGCCACCAGCGAAGAGGACATGCTGGCGGCCCTCGCCGAAGCGGCGGAGGACGGACCGCTGCGGATCTCGGTGGACACCCACGGCGGACCGGCCAGCGGCGGCCGGCTGGTCAACAAGGAGGGCCGGCCGCTGGACCTGGCCGGTTTCCGCACGACGATCGAGGTGTACCTGACCGCGGTGTTCAACGTGCTGCGGTTGAGTGCCGCGGCCATCGCCAAGCAGGAAGCGACCGAGGCCGGGCGCGGCGTCATCGTGAACACCGCCTCCATCGCCGCGTTCGAGGGCCAGATCGGCCAGCTGCCCTACTCCGCGGCCAAGGGCGGCGTGGTCGGCATGACCCTGGTCGCCGCGCGCGACCTGTCGCCGCTGGGCATCCGGGTCAACACCATCGCCCCCGGCACCTTCCTGACCCCCGCCTACGGCAAGGCCGGCGATCAGCTGGAGGCGTACTGGGGACCGCAGGTGCCCTTCCCCAAGCGGATGGGCCGCTCGCCCGAGTACGGCCAGCTCGTGCAGTCCATCGTGGAGAACGACTATCTCAACGGCGAGGTCATCCGGCTGGACGGCGCGTTGCGCTTCCCGCCGAAGTAGTCCGCCGCAAGGCGACAACGGGCAGCCGGGCGGCCGCGTACCGCCCGGCCACCTGCGGCTCAGCTCTTGGCGGCGGTGAGTTTGTCCAGTGTGCCGCGGAAATCCTCGGTGTCGAAGGACGAATATTCCGCGGCGGTGGCGAAGTCGAGGGTGGCCAGTACCGAGCGCTCCAGCTGGATGTTGAGCAGCCGCTTGGTCTTCTCCACCGCCTGCCGGGGCAGCCCGGCGATCCGCTTGGCACAGGCCATGGCCTCGGCCACCGGATCGGCCACCACATGATTGGCCAGTCCGAGCGCCACCGCCCGCTCGGCCGGAATGCGCGCCCCGGTGAACGCGTATTCCTTGGCCACCAACAGACTCGTGTGCAGCGGCCAGACGAGCGGGCCGCCATCCGCCGCGACCAGACCGACCTGCACGTGCGGATCGGCCAGGTGCGCGGTTTCGGCCATGTACACCACATCGCTGAGCGCGACCAGGCTGCAGCCAAGCCCGACCGCCGGTCCGTTCACCGCCGCGACCACCGGAACGCGGCAGTGCACCATGTTCAGCACCAGATCCCGTCCATCCGAAATGGACTCGGCGCGCAGCTCCGCGTTCTGCCGCAGCTCGTCGAGATAGCCGAAGTCGCCGCCGGCGGAGAACGCGCGTCCGGCGCCGGTCAGCACGACGGCCCGCGCCTCCCGGTCGTCGGAGATCCGCGGCCACAGCCGGGCCAGTCCCCGGTGCAGGGCGTCGTTGACCGCGTTCAGCTCGTCCGGCCGGTTCAGGGTCACGATCCGCAGGGGGCCCTCGGCCCGGACGTCGATCTCCGCAGGCATGTCGTACACGTCAGGCTCCCAGTCCGAGGATGCGCGAGGCGATGATGTTCTTCTGGATCTGCGAGGTGCCGCCCATCACGCTCTGCGCCCGGCTGTAGAGGTAGGCGTCGAGCAGTTCCGGATCGGCGGTGCCGCCGACGGCCAGGGCCGCGTGCCCGACCGCCTGCTCCACCCAGGTCATCAGCAGCTTGTCCAGCGAACCGTCCGGGCCGTGCACCACGCCGTCGAGTTGTTCGGACAGCCGGCGGCGCACGTGCAGGCGGAGCATCTCGGTCTGCACGATGGCCCAGGACAGTTCGCGCGGCGTGCTCCCCCGCGTCCGGTCCACGAGCCGGCCGACCAGCTTCCCGTACCGGGCCGAGAAACCGAGGGTGGACGGTTCGCGTTCGTGGCCGACCACCGTCATGGCCAGCGCCCAGCCCTCGCCCGGCGCGCCGACCAGCTGCGCGGCGGGCACCCGGGCGCCGTCGAAACGCACCTGGCCGAATTCGCGGGTCGTGCCGTTGATCATCCGCAGGGGACGCTGCTGGATGCCCGGTTGACGCATGTCGATGACGAACGCGGAGATCCCGCGATGCCGGGGCACGTCGAGATCGGTGCGAGCCAACAGCAGGCACCAGTCGGCGACATCCGAGTAGCTGGTCCAGATCTTGTGGCCGTGCACCACGTACTCGTCGCCGTCGCGGACGGCTCTGGTGGTCAGCGACGCCAGGTCCGATCCTGCGCCGGGCTCGCTGAACCCCTGGCACCAGCGCTCGGCGCCGTTGATCATGCCGGGCAGGAAGCGCTGCCGCAGCTCCTCGCTGCCGTGCCGGCCCAGTCCCTGCACCAGGTAGCCGAGGCTGGGCCGGGGCGGGACACCGCCACGGGCCAGTTCCTCGTCCAGGATGACGTCGTAAACCGGCGGGAGGTCCTGACCGCCGTACCTCGTGGGCCAGGAGACGCCGAAGAACCCGGCGGCGTAGAGGGCGCGGTGCCAGTCCGGCTGACGCTCCCAGTACTCGTCCCCGGAGGTCGGAAACGCGCGCACCGCGGGCGTCGCCAGCCAGCTGCGCAGCCGGGCCCGGAACGCGGCTTCCTCGGGCCCGTCACGAAAGTCCACGGCTGACCTCCTCGATGCGAACGCCGAACAGCTCGATCGCGGTCAGCGCCCGACGCAGATACAGGTGGGCCCGGCACTCCCAGGTGTTGCCGATCCCGCCGTGCACCTGGATGGCTGTCTCGCACACCGAGCGAGCCGCGGGTGCGCAGTAGAGCTTGGCGATCCGGCCGGCCGCCACCGCCTCGTCCGGAGCCAGTTCGTCCACGGCCCAGGCGGCGTGCCGGAGCACGCTGATCGAGCCCTCGATCAGCGCCAGTCCCTCGGCCAGCAGGTGCGCCACGGCCTGGTAGGAGCCGATCGGTTTGCCGTACTGCTCCCGCACTGTCGCGTACTCGCAGGCCAAGGCGTGCGCGCCGCGGGCCGTGCCGACCAGATCAGCGCCGGTGATCACCAGGGCCAGCGCCTGGAAGCGAGTCAGCTGTTCGGCCGAGAGCGCGCCAAGCGGTCGCAGTGGGCCGAGGACTTCGGCGCTGTGCCGGGTGAGGTCGGCGCCGGGCAGGAGCAAGCCGACTCGTCCGGTGTGCACCTGGTTCCCACTCAGCGTCAGAACTTGGGCGATGCCACGGGCATCCAGCGCTTCGTCGTCCACCGCGACGGTGGCCGGGACGGCGTCCTCGGTGAGGTGGCGGCGCAGGTCGTCGGCCAGCACCGGGCCGAGGAACGGCACGTCGACCAGGCCGCGGCCGAACTCCTCGGCCACGATGGCCACCTCCACGCCGGACGCGCCGTCGGAGCGCAGCGACCGCCAGCCGGCCGAATCGACCGCCTTCTCCAGCCGGGCCACCCGGTCGGCGTCGTCGAGTTCGGCCACCGAGTCGGGCCCGAGCTCGTCGGCCAGTTTCGCCGCGGCCGCGCGGAGTTGCCGTTGCTCAGGCGTCAGCCGAACGTCCATATTTCTCCTTGAGGACTCGCCGCAGCACCTTGCCCGAGGGCAGCCGGGGAATCTCGGGCACGAACACCACCCGGCTGGGCCGTTTGTAGGCGGCCAGCTTCTCCCCCACCAGCTCGATCAGTTCGGCCGCGTCAACCGGCTGATCCGTGTGCACGGCGGCGACCACCGCGTCGCCGTTGGCGCCGTCCGGCACGCCGAACACCGCGCAGTCCGACACCGCGGGATGGCCGTGCAACACCTCTTCCACTTCGGCCGGGGCGATCTGGAAGCCGCGCACCTTGATCATTTCCTTGGACCGGTCGGTGAGGTGCAGCCAGCCCTCGAACTCCTGGTAGCCGACATCGCCGGTGCGATACCAGCCCTCGTCCAGCGCCGCCTCGGTGGCTTCGGCCGGCAGGTAGCCGGCCATCAACGACTCGGCCCGCAACTGGATCTCGCCGATCTCGCCTGGAGCCACAGGGTTTCCGTGGTCCAGCGAGACCACCCGGACGCTGACCCCGGGCACCGGGCGGCCCACGCTGTCCAGTCGCGCACCGGTCAGCGGATTGCAGGCGATCACCGGAAGCTCACTGGCACCGTAGGCCGGCACCCAGCCGACGCCGGTCCGCCGGGTGACTTTTTCCGCGACGCTCGGCGTGACCGGGGTCGCGCCCCACATGATGTAGCGCAACGAGGACAGGTCGTAGGACTCCAGTGCGGGATGCTGCGCGATGGCCAGCGCGATCGGCGCGACCGCCATCTCCACGGTGATCCGGTCGGCCTGGATGGTGTGCAGCAGCCGGTCGAGGTCGAACCGGCGGTGCAGCCGCACCCAGACTCCGACATCCAGCGCGGTGGCGATGTTCAGCAGGCCGAGAATGTGCGAGGGCGGGGTGACCAGCTGCATCCGGTCGGCGCCGGTCAGGCCGAGCGCGTCCCGCCAGTGCCGGACCGCCGCATCGAAGGAGCGGTGCGTGTGCCGCACGGCTTTCGGCATACCGGTGGTGCCGGAACTGAACACCAGCACGGCATCGGAGGATGGGTCCGGCGTAGGAAACCCTGTTGTGCCGGGAGAAATCGGCTCGTTCAGGTCCAGCATCGGCATGAGCTCGGCCAGCACCGGGTGATCGCCGATGGCGTGTGCGGGCTCGGTGAGGGCCAGCGCGTGCTCGACCTCGTAACGCTTCCACGCCGGGCTGAGTAGCACCACGGCCGCGCCCAGCCGCCAGATCGCCAGCACCGCCAACACGAACTCCGGCCGGTTGCCGGACATCAGCGCGACCCGCTGCCCGGCCCGCACCCCACGACCGGCCAAGGTGGACGCCAGACCATCGGCCAGCGACTCGAGTTCCGATCGCGAGTACTCCCGGTCTTCGAAGGCCAGCACCGGGTTCTCCGTCATGGCGCACCCAGCTTCGGTGGCGGCCGGTACTCCGGCGCATAGCCGCCGATCCGGATCGGACTGCCGATCAGCCGGAACCCACCGGCCGTGACGATCGCCTCGGGAGTCGTGTCCAGCACCTCGGGCAGGGCGCGTACGGCCGCGGCCGGCACGCCCAGCGGGCGCAGCCGGGCCTCCCAGTTCGATGCCGTGTCCGCCGCCAGCGCCGCGGTCACCACGGCCAGCACCTCGTCGCGGCGGCCCGCCCGTTCGGCCATGGTGGTGAAACCGTCGATGCCGGCCTCGGCGGCGAAGGACTTCCAGAATCCGTCGTGGGTGACGAACAGCGCCAGAAAGCCTTGTGCGGTCGGGAAAAGCTGGGCCGGCACGTAGTAGGAGTGCGCACCGAAGGGCAACCGGCGCGGCTCGGCGCCGTCGTTGAGGTAGGCCGAAGCCCGGTAGTTGAGCTGGGACAGCATGACATCGCGCAGGGAGACCTCGACCTGCCCGCCCCGTCCGGACGCCAGCTGCGCGAGCAGGCCAAGGGCCGCGGTGAGGCCGCTGGAGTTGTCCGCGGCGGAGTAACCGGGCAGCGTCGGCGGGCCGTCCGGGTCGCCGGTGAGGGCGGCGATTCCGGTGGCCGCCTGCACCACGTAGTCGAACGCGGGATCATCACCGGCCGACAGGCCGGAGCCGGTCAGCGCGACACACACGATCCGCTTGTTCCACCGGCTCAGCTCGGCATAGGTGAGGCCGAACCGGCGGATCGCCGAGGGCTTGAGATTGACCAGCAGCGCCTGCGACTCGGCGGCCAGCGCGGCCAGTTGACGTTGTCCGTACGAGGAGCCCAGATCCAGTTCGACGCTGCGTTTGTTCCGGTTCAGGCTGGCGAAATAGGAGTCGCCCACCTGCCGGGAGATCTCCCCGCCGGGCGGTTCGATCTTGATCACCTCGGCGCCAAGGTCGGCCAGTAGCATGGTCGCGTAGGGGCCGGCCAGCATGGTGCCGACTTCCAGGATGCGGATGCCGGTCAGCGGCCCCTGGCTCACCGGAACTCCGCGGCGAGCCAGGCCAGCGTCTCCCGGGTCCGGTGCTTCGAGGCGATCAGCTCGTCCCGGTTGTCCCCGATCGGCAGCAGCCGCACCGACAGGTCGGTGGCCCCGGCTTCGGCGAACCGCCGGAACCGGGACTCGATGGCCTTCTCGTCGCCCGCGGCGCACAGGTCGCCGATGTCCTCGATGTCGCCGTGGTCCAGCAATCGCTGGTAGTTCGGGGAAATCTCCGCCTCGCCGAGGATGCGGTTGGCCCGCTCCCGCGCTTCGTCCACTTCGGACGGCCGGCACAGACAGACCGGAATGCCCGCGACGATGCGCGGCGGCTTGCGGCCGGCGTACTCGGCGGCCCGGCAGATCTTGGGCAGCACGTGCTTCTCGACCGCGCGTTCGTCGGCCATCCACAGCACCGTGCCGTCCGCCTGCGCGCCGGCCAGCGCCAGCATGACCGGGCCCAGCGCCGCGATCAGCACCGGCAGCGGCGCGACCGGGCCGAGCTCGAGCGCGTTGTGCACGGTGAAGTTCTTGTTCTCCACGTCGACCGGTCCCGGCCCGGAAAACGCGGCGCGCAGCACCTCCAGGTAGTCCCGGGTGTAGGCGGCCGGCTTGTCGTAGGGCAGGCCGAGCATGTCCCGGACGATCCAGTGGTGGGACGGCCCGACCCCCAGCGCGAGCCGACCCCCGGTCCCGGCGTGCACCGACAACGCCTGCCGGGCCAGCGCGATCGGATGCTGGGCCTGTATGGGAACCACCGCCGTGCCCAGCTCGATCCGGCTGGTCCGGGCGCCCATCAGGGAGATCGCCGTCAGCGCGTCGAAATCGGCCGGGATCTGCGGCACCCACGCGGTGTCCAGTCCGGCGGACTCGGCCCATTCGATGTCGGCCAGCATCCGTTCGACCTTGCGCGCGGAATCGCCGCGCTCCGGCCCGATCATCACACCGATCTTCATGCCTTCTCCAGAATCAGTGCGCGGACGCCGGCCACGATCGCGGCCAGCGAGGTGCCGGTCGGGAAAACCGCCGCCGTGCCGACGGATTCGAGCTTCGGGATGTCGGCAGGCGGAATGGCGCCGCCGACGATCACCGCGATGTCCGCGGCGTCGGCCGCGCGCAACGCCTCGATGACCCGGGCGGTCAGGGAGAGGTGAGCGCCGGACAGGATGCTCAGCCCGACGATGGCGACGTCCTCCTGCACGGCCGTGGTCACGATGTCGTCGAACCGTCGCCGGATGCCGGTGAAGATCACCTCGAAACCGGCGTCGCGCAGCGCGCGGGCCACCACCTTGGCACCGCGGTCGTGACCGTCCAGACCGGGCTTGGCGATCAGCACTCGCGTCGTCATCAGAAGACCACCGGCTGCTGGAACGTGCCCCACACCTCGGTCAGCGCGCCGACCGTCTCGCCCACCGTGCAGTAGGCGTTGACGCAGTCGATCAGCGGCCCCATCAGGTTCTCGGTGCCCTCGGCCGCCCGGGACAGCGTGGCCAGGTGGCGCTTGACGGCGGCCGGGTCGCGGTCGGCCTTGACAGTGGCCAGCCGGGCCAGCTGAGCCGCGCGGCCGGCCGCGTTCAGTTCATAGGTCTGGATCTCCGGGGGCGGTTCTTCGGAGACGAACCTGTTCACCCCGACGATCGTGCGGGTGCCGGACTCGATGTCCTGTTGCAGCCGGTAGGCCTCGTCGGCGATCAGCCCCTGTAGATAGCCGTCCTCGATGGCTCGCACCATGCCGCCGTGCGCGTCCAGGTCGGCCATGATCGCGACGATGCGTTCCTCGGTGGCGTCGGTCAGCGCCTCGACGAAGTACGAGCCCCCGAGCGGATCGACGACCCGGGCGACCCCGGTCTCGTGGGCGAGGATCTGCTGGGTGCGCAGGGCGAGGGTGGCGGATTCCTCGCTGGGCAAGGCGAACGGCTCGTCCCAGGCGGCGGTGAACATCGACTGGACTCCGCCCAGCACCGAGGCCATCGCCTCGTAGGCGATGCGCACCGTGTTGTTGCGGGCCTGGGGTGCGTAGAGCGAGGCGCCGCCGGCCACGCAGCCGAACCGGAACATCGCCGCCTTGTCCCGAGTGGCGCCGTAGCGTTCCCGCACGATGGTCGCCCAGCGCCGCCGCCCGGCCCGGTACTTGGCGATCTCCTCGAAGAAGTCGCCGTGGGTGTAGAAGAAGAAGGAGATCTGCGGGGCGAACTCGTCGATGGTCATCCGGCCGCGGGCCAGCACGGTGTCGCAGTAGGTCACCGCATCGGCCAGGGTGAAGGCCATCTCCTGGACGGCATTCGCGCCGGCGTCCCGGAAGTGCGCGCCGGCCACGGAAATGGCATTGAACCGGGGCACTTCGGCCGCGCAGAACTCGATGGTGTCGGCGATCAGCCGCAGGGACGGTTCCGGCGGCCAGATCCAGGTGCCCCGGGAGGCGTACTCCTTGAGGATGTCGTTCTGGATGGTGCCGGTGAGTTTCGCCCTGGGCACCCCGGACCTCTCCGCCGCGGCCACGTAACAGGCCAGCAGGATGGCCGCGGTGCCGTTGATGGTGAAGCTGGTGCTGATTCTGTCCAACGGAACGCCGTCGAACAGGATCTCCGCATCGGCCAGCGTGTCCAGGGCGACGCCGACCCGGCCGACTTCCTCGCTGACTTCGGGATCGTCGGAGTCGTAGCCGCACTGGGTGGGTAGGTCCAGGGCCACCGACAGGCCGGTGCCGCCCTGCTCCAGCAGATAGCGGTAACGGCGGTTGGAGTCCTCGGCGGTGCCGAACCCGGAGTACTGGCGCAGGGTCCAGGGCTTGGTGGCGTACCCCGAGGCGAAGTTGCCGCGGGTGAACGGAAACCGGCCGGGGCCGGGTGGTTCCGCGCCCCGATCCCCCGGCCCGTAGACCGGCCGGAGCGGGATCCCGGAGGAGGTGTGCGCGACGTCGTCCATCACCGGATACGCTACTTGCACGCAATGAGAATGCCAATACCATCAGAGAAGAACGCCATACGGGAGGGTCGATGACGGACGCAGTGATCATCAGTGCGGTACGCACCCCGGTCGGGACCGCGCGCAAGGGCACACTGACCGAGACACCCGCGGAAGACCTGGCCATTCACGTGCTCACCGAGGCCGTGCGCCGGTCCGGCCTGCCGGGCGCCAGTGTCGACGACGTGATCTTCGCCGAGTCCATGTACGGCGGCGGAGACCTGGCCCGCCATGCCGCGGTCGCCGCCGGCCTGACCCACGTGGCCGGCCAGGCCGTCAACCGGCACTGCGCGGGCAGCCTGGCCAGCGTGGCCGACGCGGCGGGCAGCATCCGGGCCGGGATGGACCGCGCGGTGATCGCCGGGGGCGTCGAATCCTCCTCGCTGAGCCCGAAGATCACCTGGCGGATTCCGGGTACCGAGGACACCGAGACCCGGCGGCCGCCCACCTTCCCCCAGACCGCCCACGCCACCGACGACGTGTCGCTGACCGTGGGCTGGAACGTCGCCCAGAAGTTCGGCATCAGCCGGGAACGGATGGACGCCTGGGCCGTCCGCTCGCACGCCCGGGCCATCGACGCCATCGACGCGGGCACCTTCGACGACGAGATCGCGCCGATCAAGGTGACCCGCAAGGACGGCACGATCACCGAATTCGCGGTGGACGAACACCCCCGGCGGGACACCTCGCTGGAGAAGGTGGCCAAGCTCAGGCCGCTGCACCCGGAGATCGAGGGCTTCTCCATCACCGCGGGCAATGCCTGCGGGGCCAACGACGGGGCCGCGGCGCTCGCGCTGGCCGCCGACGACCTGGTGCGCGAGTCCGGGCTGACCGTGCTGGGCTCGGTCCGGGCCTGGGCCGCGGTGGGTGTCGATCCGGCCCTGACCGGGGTCGGCGCGCTGGACGCGATCACCAAGGTGCTGCGCCGGGCCGGACTGTCCATTTCGGACGTACACCTGTGGGAGATCAACGAGGCGTTCTCGTCGGTGCCGGTGGCGGCCTGCCAGGAGCTGGGCATCGACGAGGAGCTGGTCAACATCCACGGCAGTGGGTGCAGCCTCGGCCACGCGGTCGCGGCCACCGGCGGGCGGATGCTGACCACGCTGATCCACGCGTTGCGCCGGCGCGGCGGGGGCATCGGCGTCGCCGCGATGTGCGCCGGCGGCGGCCAGGGTGGCGCGGTCGTCGTCGAAGCCTGACCGTCCGGACGCGGGCTCAGCGCACGTCGATGGCCTGGTCGAGCACCCCGAGATCGGCGCCGAGTCCCCCGGCCACCGCCCGGGTCACCGCGACGTCCTTGACCAGGAACTCGGACACGGCCTCGGTGAACGCGGCGACCGATCCCCGGCCGGCCACCGCGGTCAGGGCGCGGCTGGCGGCGCTGCCGTGCGGTAGCGCCGCCAGCAACGACTCCTCGGCCACCCCGAGCTCCCCGGCCAGCCGGACCGCCTCGCGCAGCAACCCGATGTTGGCCGCGAACACCGCGTTGTTGATCAGCTTGACCCGCTGCCCCGCGCCCAGCGGCCCCAGATGCAGCACCGGATCGCCGTAGCAGCCCAGGATCGGCCGCATTCGCGCGACGGCGGACTCCGGCCCGCCGACCAGCAGGGTGATCCGGCCGGCCGCGACATCGGGCGGGCCGCCGCTGACCGGCGCGTCCACCACCTCGACCCCACGCGCCGCGATCAGCTCCACGGTGCGCGGACTGCCGGTGGTGTGCACGACCACGGTGGCCCCGGCGGGCAGCGCGCCGATCAGCTCGTCATCCAGACACACCGCGCGCACCTGTTCGTCGGTGTAGACGCACACCAGCACGGCCTCGGCGCCTTCCGCGACCCCGGTGAGGTCACCGGCCGCCGTCACACCCTCGGCCGCCAGCGCGGCCCGCTTCTCCTTGGTACGGCCCAGGACCCGCACCTCGTGGCCGGCGGCCAGCAGGCGGCCCACCATGGGGCGGCCGATCCGTCCGGCGCCGACGAATCCGATGCGCATCAGCTCTTCTCCCGAACGACCACGGCGCGAGCCGGATGCGAAACGTCGAGCAGTTGCATGGGTTTCCTCCTCGTCGTTACCTGAACCTGGCCTGTACCACGAGAATCAGTCCAGTGACTCCACGAAGCCGCGCAGCTGACGGATGGTGCGGCACTCCACCACGCTGGTGCAGTGCCGGGTGTACCGGCCGATCACCGAGTCTCCGCCGTCCCACGATGATCTCGGCTCCGGGTTGAGCCAGTGCAGCTGGCCGGCCCGGGCGGCGATCGCGGCCAGGGCGTCGGCCCCGGGCTCGTGGTAGTTCGTCCGGGCGTCGCCCAGGATCAGCACCGTGCTGCGCGGACTCAGCCCGGCGGAAAACCGGTCGCGGAACGTGCGCAGCACGTTGCCGTAGTCCGAACGCCCGTCCAGCCACACGCCGGCCGAACGGTCGTTGATGATCCGGGCCGCCGCGGCCAGATCACCGGCCGCTTCGGCGAACACGTCGGTCACCTCCGCCACACCGTCCACGAACACGAAGGAGCGGACCGAGGCGAACTCGGTGCGCAGCGCGTGGGTCAGGCGCAGGGTGAACGCGGCGAAGGTGGCGACCGATCCGGAGATATCGGCCAGCACGACCAGCCGCGGCTTGGCCGGCCGCCGGGGCCGCAGCACCGGTTGCGCCGGAACCCCACCGGCCGACAGCGAACGCCGGATGGTGCGCCGGAAGTCCAGCACGCCCCGGGCGGCGTGCCTGCGCTTGGCGGTCAGCCGGGCGGCCAGTTTCCGGGCCAGCGGCGCGATTGTGGCGTGCAGCGCGTCGGCTTCGCCCTGGCCGCCGCGCAGCAGATCGACGTCCTCGGGCAGCGGGCGGCGCAGCGTCCCGGCCACCGCGGCCGCCCCGCGGTCGGCGACCAGGCGGCGACGGATCTCGGCCGCCACCTCCCGCTGGGTCCGCAGCACGGCGGCATCGGCCCGGTCGGCGGCCAGCCGCCGATCCAGGTCGGTCGACTCGTTGCGGTCGGCGCGCAGCGCGGCCCGCAGGCCGATCGGGCCGATGGCCCGCATGGTGCGCGACTGGTACACGGTGCCGCCCACCGGCAGGCCGGGTTCGATTCCGGCGTGCCGGTCCACCAGCACCGCGATCACCCGCCGGAGCAGCTCGTGGTCCCCGGCGCTCAGCGCGCCGGCCAGTGCGGCGCGCAGGGCCGCGTCGGACAGCCGGGCCAGCGGGCTGCCGTCGGATTCTCGCGCCGGGCCGGGCTGGTCGGCGAAATACAGATCGAAGACCAGATCGAAGGTGGGCTGCCGGGTGGCGTCCTTGATCAGCGTGGCGCGCAAGACGGCTTTCAGCGTCGCCCGGTCGAACCGGTCGGTCGCGGTCAGCGCGCGGGCGGCGTCGATGTGCTCGGACAGCGCGACGGGCACTCCGGTGGCCCGCAACTCGCGCACCAGTCCGTCCACAAGAGACACTACGCTCGCCCCTCGGTCAGCAGCGTCGCGGTGACCAGCTCGATGTCCGACTGATTCTTCAGCAGCACGCCAAGCCCTTGTGCCAGCGCGGAATCGTCCACCTCGGACACGTCAAGGGCGAGCAGGACCCGAGCCCAGTCCAGGGTTTCCGAGATCGAGGGCTTCTTGCGCAGTTCCAGCCGGCGCAGCGTGCGCACCACCTCGGCGATCCGCTCGGCCACGACGGCGGCGAGGCCGGGCACGTGCGCGCGGACGATCTCGCTCTCCCGTTCCGGGCTCGGATACCCGATGTGCAGGTACAGGCAGCGCCGCTTGAGAGCCTCGGACAGCTCGCGACTGTTGTTCGAGGTGAGGAACACCCGCGGGTGGGTGCGAGCTCGCACGGTGCCGAGCTCGGGGATGGAGACCTGGTACTCGGACAGCACCTCCAACAGCAGTGCCTCGGTTTCCATGTCCAGCCGGTCCACCTCGTCGATCAGCAACACCGCGCGCCGGGTACTGCGGATCGCGGCCAGCAGTGGGCGCTCCAACAGGAAGCGCTCGCTGAAAATGTCCTGCTCCACGGCATCCCAGGAGGACTCGGGCGCGGCCTGCAGGCGGATGAGCTGCTTGCGGTAGTCCCATTCGTACAGCGCTTTGGCCTCGTCGAGTCCCTCGTAGCACTGCAACCGGATCAGCGGCGCGCCGTCGAGTTCGGCCACCGCCTTGGCCAGCGCCGTCTTGCCGGTGCCGGCCGGGCCTTCCACCAGGATCGGTTTGTCGATCCGGTCGGCCAGATCGACCGTGACGGCGGTCTGCGCGTCCGGCAGGTAACCGGTCGCGCGCAGCGCCTCCGCGAGCTCCGCGTGAGTCATCGACCAACCCCTTTGAGAATGTCATTCTGCTATCGTCAGAATATGGTTTCTACGTCGTGGTGCGCCAGATGAATCTCGACCTGACGCCCGACCAGCGCCTGTTCCATGCGGCCACCAAGGACTTTCTCGACGCCACCATGCCGATCAGCCGGGTGCGTGAGCTGGCCGAGGCCGACCGCGGGTTCGACCCGGCATGGTGGCGGCGGGGCGCCGAACTCGGCTGGACCGCGATGCTCGTGCCGGATGCCCTCGGTGGCGGCAGCGTGTCCGGCCTGCCCATGTCCGATCTGGCCGTCGTGGCCGAGGAACTGGGCCGGCACTGCGCTCCCGGGCCGCTGCCGACCACCAGCGCGGTGCTGACCGGCCTGGTCCGGGAGGATGCCCGGTTCGCCGACGTCATCGGCGCGATCGTCGCAGGCGAAACCGTTGCCGCGTGGGCGTTCTACCCGCCCGGCCGCGGACTGGACCAGACCGCCCCGGGCGCCTGGGCCGAACCGGACGGGGCGGGGTACCGGCTGACCGGTGCGGTCGACCGGGTCGAATCGGCCGACCAGGCCGAGATTTTCCTGGTCAGCGCGCGATCTCCGGACGGCCCGGTGCAGTTGCTGGTTCCGGCGGCCGCGCCCGGTGTCTCGATCACCCCCACCTGGACCCTGGACCTGGTCCGGCGGACCGCGCTGGTCCAGTTCAGCGACGTGCTGCTCGGGGCGGACGGGGTGGTGCAGCAGGGCCTGGCGGCCGAGGAGGCCTTCGCCGCGCAGCTACGGGTCGCCGCCGTCGTGGCCTGTGCCGAGATGGCCGGCGCGACCGACCGGACCGTGGAGTTCACCGTCCAGTGGATGTTCGACCGATACACCTTCGGCCGGCCGCTGGCCTCCTTCCAGGCGCTCAAACACCGCATGGCGGACAACAAGACCTGGCTGGAAGCCTGCCTCGCCACCTCCGCCGCCGCGGCCCGGGCCCTGGACGACGATCCGGCGGGCGCGGCGATCGCGGTCAGCGCGGCCAAGTCCTATGTCGGCGGCAAGGCCCCGTCCGTCATCCAGGACTGCACGCAACTGCACGGCGGTATCGGCGTGACCTGGGAGCACGACATCCACCTCTACCTGCGCCGGGTGACCCTGTACCAAGCCCTGTACGGGACCCCGGAAGAACATCGCCGCCGGATCGCCGAGCTGATCACGCCAGGAGCCGCCGCATGAGCACCGATGTCGAAAACTTCCGGTCCGACGCGCGGCGCTGGCTCAAGGCCACCATGCCGCCCGCGCCGGACCAGCCCGGCATGCCCGGCATGCCCGGCGACGACGCGGTGTGGCCGCGGGCCCGGGTGCTGCAGCGGATGCTCTGGGACGGTGGATTCGCCGGGATCTGCTTTCCCCGGGAGTACGGCGGGCTCGGCCTCACGCCGGCTCATCAGCGGGCCTTCACCGAGGAGTCGCTGGGCTACGAGATGCCGCTGGTGCTCAACCTGCCGACCTTCGGCGTATGCGCACCGACCATTCTGGACGCGGGCACCGAGGAGCAGAAGCGCCGCCACCTCCCGGCCGTGCTGCGCGGCGAGGAAATCCTGGTGCAGTTCCTGTCCGAGCCCAAGGGCGGCTCCGATCTGGCCGGGCTGACCACCCGGGCCGAGCGGGACGGCGATGTCTGGGTGCTCAACGGCTCGAAGATCTGGAGCTCCAGCGCGTTCGCCGGGGACTATGCGCTGTGCCTGGCCCGCACCGACTGGGACGCGCCCAAACACCGCGGCCTGACCATGTTCCTGATGCCGGTGCACGCCAAGGGGGTCACGATCCAGCGAATCCGGCAGACCAACGGATCGGACGAGTTCTGCCAGGAGTTCTTCGACGACGTCCTGCTGCCCGCCGACTGCGTGCTCGGCGAGGTCAACGGCGGCTGGGCGGTGGCGTCCCAGCAACTGTTCCACGAGCGCAACGCCATGGGCGGCGGCTCACCGTATTTCAGTGGCGCGCGGCCCCGGATCGGTGGCGAGGCCATGGATCTGGTCGAGCTGGCCCACCGGACCGGTCAACTCGGCGATCCCCGGGTGCGGGAGGACCTCGGCGAGGCGTGGGCCATGCGGCTGGTGGAGGAGCAACTCGTCGCCCGCATCGGCCAGGCCATGGCCTCGGGCGCGATGCAACCGGCGGCCGCCTCGATCATCCGGCTGTTCAAAGCCGAAAGCATCCTGCTGCAGACCGGGACCGCGATGCTGTTGGCCGGTGCGACCGCGGTCACCGGTGGGCCCGGCGGTGCGCCCGGGCTGGGGCAGGTCAGCCAGGACTTCATCTACCAGCAGTCCAACGCGATCGCCGGCGGCAGCGTGGAGATGGCCCGCAACGTGATCAGCGAACGCGTGCTGGGCATGCCCCGGGAGTACGCCGCCGACCGTGATGTGCCGTTCCGTCAGGTCAAGCAGGGCCGCTGAGCCCCAGACCACTTGCTAGGCAACGATTCTGGCCAGGGTCTTGGTCTCAAGGAATTCCTCGAACCCGGCCACGCCCTTCTCCCGGCCGATGCCGGATTGCTTGTAGCCGCCGAAGGGCGTGTCGGAGAAGAAGTAGTTGCCGCCGTTGACGCTGAACGTCCCCGTCCGGATGCGGCGGGCCAGGGCGAGCGCCCGCCGCTCGTCGATGCCGTGGATCGCGCCGGACAGCCCGAACACCGAATCGTTGGCGATGCGCACCGCGTCCTCGTCGTCCTCGTACGGGATCATCGCCAGCACCGGGCCGAACACCTCCTCCTGGGCCAGTTCGCTCGCCGGGTCGACATTCGCCAGCAGCGTCGGGGTGTAGAAGAACCCCGGATCGACTTTCTCCCCGCCGGTCACCAGGGTGGCGCCGGCCGCGACGGCGCGCTCGACCATGCCGTGCACCTTGTTCCGCTGGCGTTCGCTGATCAGCGGACCCATGTAGGTGTTGGCATCACTGGGATCTCCGTAGCTGACCCGGCCGAGGTACTTGCCGACCAGCTCGGCCAGCCGGTCGTGCTGGGCGCGCGGCACCAGCACCCGGGAGTTCAGCGCGCAGCCCTGCCCGGCGTGCAGGCAGATGCCGAACGCGGCGTGGATCGCGGCCGCCTTGAGGTCCGCGTCGTCCAGCACGATCAGCGCCGATTTCCCGCCCAGCTCAAGGAAGGTCTTCTTCACCGTGTCGCTGGCCGCGGCCAGGATTCGCCTGCCGGTGGCGGTCGAGCCGGTGAAGCTGATCACGTCCACGTCCGGATGCCGGGTGAGCAACTCCCCCACCGCGACCGCCGAGGAGGTCACGGCGTTCACCACCCCGGGCGGGATGTCGGTGCGCTCGGCGATCAGCCGGGCCAGTTCCAGGGTCACCAGCGGCGTGTCCGGGGCGCCCTTGAGCACCACCGTGCAGCCCGCGGCCAGCGCTGGCGCCAGCTTGGCCAGCGCCAGCTGAACCGGGAAGTTGTACGGGACGATCGCGGCGACCACCCCGGCCGCTTCCTTCTCCAGCCACCGATGATGCCGCCGGCCCAGGAACTCGACCTCGCCCAGATCCTCGGTCAGCGAATAGTTTCGCAGCAGCTCGGCGTAGTAGCGCACCAGATCGATCGGGTCGTCCAGTTGCTGGCCGTGGGTCAGCGTGCGGGGCGCGCCGGCCTCGGCGATGAGCAGTTCGCGCAGCGCCTCCCGGTGTTCGGTCAGCGCGCGGAAAAGCTGGCCCAGGCAACGGATGCGCAGTGCCGGATCGGTGGCCCAGCCGGTGGTGGCGAACGCCCGGCGGGCCGCCGCGACCGCGGCGGCGGCCAGCTCGGCCGTGGCGTCCGGGGCTTCGCCGACGACCGCGCCGGTGGCCGGGTTGATCGAGGTGAACGTGCGGTCGGCGGTCACCAGGCGGCCGTCAATGAGCAGGCGGTAGTCCCCGGTCGGCATGGGCACTTCTCCTCCACTCGTGAAAATCAGATTCTCCTTTTTGAGAACGGTACCCTATGATGACGGGTGAACCGGAGGGGATCATGCGCTTCGTCTTCCATTACCCGGAAACCAACGGCCCGGACGGCGACGGCCTGGACGCCGGGCCGCTGCGCGAGGTCGCGGTCGCGGCCGAACGGGCCGGTTTCGACGCGTTCTCGCTGAGCGAGCATCCGGCGCCCGGTGCCCGCTGGCTGGCCTCCGGCGGGCACCAGACCGTGGATCCGTTGGTGGCACTGGGATTCGTGGCCGCGGCGACCGAGCGGATTCGGTTGCTCACCAATCTGGTCGTCGCTCCCTACCGGAATCCGTTCCTGCTGGCCAAGGCCGCGGCCACGGTGGATCTGCTCTCCGGCGGGCGGCTGATTCTCGGGCTGGGCGCCGGATATCAGAAGAGCGAGTTCCACGCGCTCGGCGTCGACTTCGAGGAGCGCAACCCGCTGTTCGACGAGACCCTCGAGGTGCTCCCGCTGCACTGGAGCGGTGAGCCGGTCAGCTTCCGGGGCAAGCGGTTCAGCGCGCGCGAGGTGATCGCCCGGCCGCGGCCGGCGCAGCACCCGATCCCGATCTGGATCGGTGGCAACTCGAGACTCAGCCGCCGACGAGTCGCCGAGCGGGCCCAGGGCTGGCTGACCATGTCCGGTGGCCCGCAGCTGCGCACCACCGCGCGCACGGCCGGTCTCGGTTCGCTGGCCGATCTGGCCTCGGCCATCGCCGAACTGCGCAACAGCGCCCCGAACAAGGAGATCGACGTGTCGTACTCCTATCAGGACACCGGGCTGCGCACGCCGGCGGTCTCGCCGGACCGGCATCGGGCGGCGTTCGCCGAGATCGAGCGGGCGGGTGTCACCTGGACGGTGATCTCCAGCGGCACCAGCGATCTCGCGGCCACCCTGGAGTTCCTGGACGGCTTCGGCTCGACCCATCTGGGTGCGGGCGGCCGATGAACTGGTTCGACGAACGCGGCGGGCTGGCCGGGACGGTCGCGGTCGTCACCGGCGGCGCCGGGGGCATCGGCGCGGCGATCAGCGCGGATCTGGCCGCGAACCAGGTCAACCTCGCGGTGCTGGACATCGATCCCGCCGCGGTCCAGGCATTGCGCGCGGCGCAGCCGGACGCGATCGTGCGGCACGGAGACGCTCGGGATTGCGCCGAGCTGGCCGCGCTGTTCGAGGCGGCCGACCAGCGGTGGGGACGGCTGGACACCCTGGTCAACGTGGTCGGCGGCACGTTCCGCGCTCCGTTCACCGACACCCGCCCCAAGGGCTGGGACGCGTTGCTGCGCACGAATTTGCTGCCCGTGCTGCACGCGTGTTCCCTTGCCGTGCCCCGGATGCGGGCCGGCGGGCGCGGCGGCAGCATCGTCAACCTGACCACCGTCGAGGCCCATCGCGCCGCCCCCGGTTTCGCCGTCTACTCGGCGGCCAAGGCGGCGGTGGAGCAGTTCGGGCGCAGCCTGGCCGTGGAGGTCGCCCCGGAGGGCATCCGGGTCAACAACGTCGCGCCGGACTACACCCCGACACCGAACCTGCTGCGCTATGGCGCCGGCGGGCGGGCCGATCTCGGCATCACGATTCCGATGGCCCGCGCGGGCGAGGTCACCGACGTGTCGGGGTGCGTGGTGTTCCTGGCCTCGGCGCTGTCGGCCTACCTGACCGGCACCACGCTGCATCCCGACGGCGGCACCTTCGCCTCGTCGGGCTGGTTCAACTGGCCAGGACACGGCTGGTCCACCCGCCCGCCGGACTCCAGCCGCGTTTGAGAATATGATATTCATAAGAGAGAATAGACTTCTCTGCCGCCTGAAGGGACCGAGTGAGCCATGGGAGCAGACGAGATCTCTCGGCGCGCGGCCATCGTCACCGGCGGCGGATCGGGCATCGGCCGGGCGATCGCGCATCAGCTGGCCGCGGACGGCTACGCCACCGGTGTGCTCGACCTGAACGCCGACGCCGCCGAACAGGTGGCCAAGGAGATCGGCGACGACGGCGGCCAGGCCCTGGCGGTGTGCGTCGACGTGTCCGGCCGGGGCGCGGTCGACGCCGCCGTGGCCGAGGTCCGGGCGTCCTTCGGACCGGTGCTCGTGCTGGTCAACAACGCCGGGCTGAGCAGCTACAAGCGATTCGTGAACATCACCGACGAGCTGTGGGACCGGATCATCGCGGTGAACCTCACCGGCCCGTTCTACTGCACCCAGGCGGTGGTGCCGGACATGATCGCGGCCGGCTGGGGCCGGATCGTGAACATCTCCTCCTCCAGCGCCCTTGGCGGCCAGCAGTACATGACGCACTACGTGTCGTCCAAGGCCGGCCTGATCGGGTTCACCAAGGCGCTCGCGCTGGAACTGGGCCCGGAGGGGATCACGGTGAACACCATCCCGCCGGGTTTCGTGGACACCCCGATGCTGCGCGACTCGGAGGAGCACGGCCTGCTCGGCGGCTCGGTCGACGAACACGCCCAGCGCACGCCGGTGCGCAGGCCCGGGCGGCCGGAGGACATCGCGGCGGCCTGTTCGTTCCTGGTCTCCGAGGAGGCGGGGTACGTCACCGGGCAAGTGATCGGCGTCAACGGCGGCCGCAACACCTGAAGCGACAGGGGACCTTCGACCATGACTGAATTCGCGGAAACGGACTTCTTCAAGGACCCGGCCGTCGGCCAGGACCCGTATCCCTACTTCGAGCAGTTGCGGGCGCGCTGCCCGGTGTTCCAGGAGTCCCACCACGACGTGGTGATGGTGACCGGCTGGGAGGAGGCGGTGGAGATCTTCCACGACGCCGACCGGTTCTCCTCGTGCATCTCGGTGACCGGTCCGTTCCCCGGGTTTCCCGTGCCGCTGGAGGGCGACGACGTCAGCGACCAGATCGAGGCGCACCGGGACAAGCTGCCGTTCAACGACCAGCTGCCCACGCTGGATCCGCCGGCCCACACCGATCACCGCGCGCTGCTGATGCGGTTGATCACGCCCAAGCGGCTCAAGGAGAACGAGGACGCCATGTGGCAGCTGGCCGACCGCCAGCTCGACGAGTTCCTCACCGGTGGCCGGGGCGAACTGATCGGTGGGTTCGCCACCCCGTTCACCCTGCTGGTCATCGCCGACCTGCTCGGCATGCCGCCGGAGGACCGGGACGAGTTCGCCGCGACCGTCCAGGGCGGCCACCAGGCGGGCGGCGGCATCGGCGGGATGAGCGACCAGGGCCTCGCGCTCAACCCGCTGGAGTTCCTGTACGAGCGGTTCAGCGGCTACATCCAGGAGCGCCGCCGCAATCCCAGCGGGGGTGTCCTGACCGAGATGGCCCAGGCGAGGTTCCCGGACGGCTCGGTGCCCACCGCGCTGGAGGTGGCGAAGGTGGCGGCCAACGTGTTCTCGGCCGGGCAGGAGACCACGGTGCGGCTGCTGGGTTCGGCCTTCCGGATCCTCGCCGAAGATCCCGAGTTGCAGGCCGGCCTGCGCGCCGACCGATCCCGGATCACCAACTTCATCGAGGAGACGCTGCGGCTGGAAAGCCCGATCAAGGGTGACTTCCGGCTGTCCAAGGTGCCGGTCACCATTGGTGGGGTGGACCTCCCGGCCGGTACCACGGTCATGGTGCTCAACGGCGCGGCCAACCGCGATCCACGCCAGTTCGACGATCCGGCGGTGTTCGACGCGGCCCGGCAGAACGCCCGCAGGCACATCTCCTTCGGCCGCGGCAACCACACCTGTCCGGGCGCGCCGCTGGCCCGGGCCGAGGCCAAGGTCGCGGTCGAGCGGATTCTGGCGCGCACCACCGACATCCGAATCGCCGAGGACCGGCACGGCCCGGCGCACGACCGCCGCTACCACTACCTGCCGACCTTCATCCTGCGCGGACTGACCCAGCTGAACCTGGAATTCGACCTGCGGGACGCGGCCCGATGAAGGTGTCCATCGACGACGATCGCTGCCGCGGGCACGGTGTGTGCTGCTCGATCTGCCCCGAGGTGTTCGAACTGACCGACGACGGCTATGCCGAGGTGGCGCCGGACGAGGTGCCGGCTCGGTTCGAGGCGGGGGTCCGGGACGCGGCAAGCAACTGCCCGGAACGAGCGATCTCGGTGTCCTGACAAGGGGTGTCCTGACAAGGAGAGCCATGCCCAAGGCCTATGTGATCATCACCGAGGCGATCAAGGATAAGGCCGGAATGGACGCCTACGCCAAGGCCGCCGCGCCCACGATGGCCACGGCCACGGTGCTCGCCTTCGACGGCGAGCCCGCGGTGCTGGAGGGCGCCTGGCCCGGTGACCGGACCGTCGTGCTGGAGTTCGAGTCGGTGGCAGCGGCCCGCGCCTGGTACGACTCCCCCGCCTATGCCAGGGCGAGGCCGCTGCGGCAGGCCGCGGCCGACTGCAACGCGGTGATCGTCACCGGCTTCTGATCGCCGCGACTGTTCAGAGCCGCGACTGTTCAGAACTGCTCGTACTCCACGGTGACCTCACCCGGGCCCTGCGGGATGCCCTGGCAGGTCAGCACCCAGCCGTCGGCGACCTCGTCCTCAGTGAGCGCGTTGTTCTCCCGCATCGAGGCCGAACCGTCCCGGATGATCGCCATGCACGTGGCACAGTTCCCGGCCTCGCAGGAGAACGGCGGCTGCATCCCACCCCGGCGGGCCGTCTCCAGAATCGTGTCGCCGTCGTGGTAGTCGACCGTGCTCTTCTTGCCGTTCAGGATGATCGTGACCGACTCGGGCGGCGTTCCCCCGGGCTCGTCCGACGCCGGGTCGGCGGGCTGGCCGACGTCGAGGAACCGTTCGATCAGGATGCTGTCCTCGTCGACACCGAGCGCGCGCAGCGCGTCCTCGGCCAACGCCATGAACGGGCCGGGCCCGCAGACGAAGAAGTCGGCGTCCACGGTGGACATGGCGAACTCGGTGAGGTCCGAGGCCGTCGGGTAGCCGGAATCCGCGTCGCAGTGCAGGCGCAGTTCGAGCCGACCAAGGTGGCGCTCGGCCAGTTCGCGAAGTTCCGCGGCGAAGATGACCGACTCGCGGTCGCGGTTGGCGTAGAAGACCCGCACCGCGCGCCGAGTCCCGGTCAACACGCTCTTCACGATCGACAGCACCGGGGTGACTCCACTGCCGCCACAGAACGCGACGACCGGAAAAACCCCGTCCCGCGCACAGAACACGCCGGCCGGCCGGGTCACCTCCAGTACGTCGTCTTCGGCGACCGTGTCGTTGAGCCAGTTGGACACCACTCCGCCCGGCACCCGTTTCACCGTGACGGTCAGGTGCTGGTCGGTCTCCGGCGCGCTGGACATCGAGTACGAACGCAGATGCGCCACACCGTCCACCGGCACCCGGAACGTGCAGAACTGGCCGGGCCGGTAGCGGAACAGGCCGCGAAGCTCCTCGGGCACGTCGAGCACGAAGGACCGGGTGTCGCCGGTCTCCTGGACGATCCGGGCGACGCGCAGCCGGTGATAACCGTGTTCCCACCGGATGTTCTGGTGCTCAGCCATACTCGCCCTGCGCCACGAACGGGTAGATCCGGGTGAAATCGGCCCCGGGCTCGGCGGCGGCGAACCGAGCCCACACCGCCGCGGTGACCGCACCCAGTTCGGCCGGACCACCCTGCCCGGCAACCGCGCTCAGGTACAGCCCCACGTCCTTGGCCATGAGCGCGTTGCTGAATCCGGAGGCGTACTTCCCGGTGACCACCTGGTTCGGGAACTTGTCCTCGGTCGCGCCGTTGCGCCCGCTGGAGGCGTTGATCACCTGGAGCATGGTGGTCATATCCAGCCCGGCTGCCCGGCCGAACGCGAGCGCCTCGCTGGTCGCCGCGAGGGCCGTGGCGGACAGGAAGTTGTTGGCCAGCTTGACCGCCTGAGCCAGACCGGGCGAGTTTCCCACCCGGTGCCCGTTGTCGCTCAGGCCGAGCAGGATCGGTCCCACCGCGGCGCAGACCTCGTCCGGACCGGCGTACATCACGGCCAGGGTGCGGGCCCGGGCGCCGGCCACTCCCCCGGACACCGCCGCGTCCACGTGGCCGATCCCCGCGTCGGCCAACAGCGCGGCCACCCGGCGCGCCGCGGTCACCCCCACCGTCGAGGTGTCCACAATGGATTTGACCCGGCGATCCGGGATGCCGATGACCTCGCGCGCCACCAGCTCGGACACTTGTCCGTCCGGCAGGCAGAACACCAGCGTGCCGGCCTGCCGGGCGACCTCGGCGACGGTCGGCACGAAGCGGCTGCCGTGCGGCGCGCCGTCCGGGCCGGCCGGGTCGTGCGCCACCACCGCGTGCCCGGCGGCCACCAGGTTCGCCGCGAGCGCGCCGCCCATGTTGCCCAGCCCGATGAACCCGACCCGGCCCGGCTCGGGCGCGATGCCCTGCTGCTCGTGTCGCGCCGGCATCTACTTGATCTTCGCCTTCATCTCGTCCAGCCGAGCCAGAACCGGGTAACCGGTGTGCGAGAGCGCATTGCCGTGACCGACCTCGTGGATGTCGAACACGGACTGGATGGCGGCGTAGAACCCTTGCACGTCAAGGGTTTGGTTGACCGCCCGTTTGGCCTGCCGGAGGCCGAACGGGGGCATCCTGGCGATCTGCGCGGCCAGCGCCCGGGCCTCGCTGTCGAGTTGGTCGCGGGGCACCACCGTGTTCACCATGCCGCAGCGCTCGGCCTGCTCGGCGGTCAGCGCGCCCCCGGTGAACAGCAGCTCCTTCGCCTTGCGCGCGCCCAGCTCCCAGGTGTGCCCGTGGTACTCGACCCCGCCGATTCCCATGATCGCCACCGGGTCGGAGAACAGCGCGTCCTGCGCGGCGACGATCAGGTCGCACGGCCAGCACAGCATCAGGCCACCGGAGATGCATCGTCCCTGCACCGCGGCGATCGACGGCTTGGGCACGTTTCGCCAGCGCAAGGAGTAGCCCAGGTACTGGCGGGCCTCCGTGCCGTAGATCCAGTCCAGGGTGATCTTCTCCCGCTCCGCGGGCCAGCTGCGGTCCTTCAGGTCGTGCCCGGCGGAGAAGTGCTTGCCTTCGGCGCGCAACAGGATGACCACCACGTCGTCGTCCCGCTCGGCCCGGGTCCACGCCGCATCGAGCTCGTCGAGCAGTTCCTTGGTCTGCGCGTTGGCCGCCTCGGGCCGGTTCAGCGTGATGGTGGCGATCTTGTCCGCGACCTCGTACCGGATGAACACCTCAGGACTCCTCCCGCGCCATGGCCTGCCGCTACCAAACGAGAATATCATTCTCTACATTTGCAAGTAAGCGTCTCTCGACCGAGCGACGAGAGGTACACCATGGCCGTGAAGCTGCGGGACGAGCAGCGCCTGGAACGGTTCCTGGCCGCCGCCCGGACCATCATCAGCAAGAAGCGCAGCATCGACTTCACCGTGCAGGAGGTCGTGGAGCAATCCCATCAGTCGCTGCGCAGCTTCTACCAGCACTTCGACGGCAAGCACGAACTGCTGCTCACCTTGTTCGAGGACGCCCTGCGCCAGGCGGCCGAGCGGATCCGGGCCGCGGCGGCCGGCCAGGACCAGCCGCTGGCCAGGCTCCGGGTGGCGGTCGAGCTGTTGTTCGAGCAGTCCCGCCGGGCCCCGGCCGCGGCGCGCCCACTGTTCACCGACTTCGCCTCGCGGCTGCTGATCTCCCACCCGGCCGAGATGAAGGCCGCGCACGCACCGCTGCTCACGCTGCTCACCGAACTCATGGAGCAGGCGGAGGCGGGCGGGGCCCTGCGCGGCGGTTCCAGTCCCCGCCGGCTGGCCGCGTTGACCATGCAGACCGTCATGTTCACCGCCCAGGCCAGCGGCGCTGCCGGTGATCAGGCCGGGTACCCGATCACGGCCGCCGAGGCGTGGGAGTTCTGCGCAACAGGCTTCGCCGGAAGCGTCGATCACGGCTGACGGCGCGTTGGGGAAGCACCCTCGTTCAGCGTCGGGGCAGGCCCAGCACCCGTTCGGCGATGATGTTGCGCTGGATTTCCGAGGTGCCACCGGCGATCGTGCCGGCGAAGCTCCTTGTGTACCGGTCGAACCAGCTGGAGGTGAACGCGGCGAGATGCAGATGACCGACCGGGCCGGTGGTCGCCGGGTGGTTCAGTCCCGCCGGTCCCGCCGCCGCCAGCGCGCGCTCGGAAACCTGTTGCACCGCCTCGGATCCCATCAGCTTGAGCACCGACAGCGACGCCACATCCTGGTCGCCGCCTGCGGCACGCGCCAGCGCCCTCGACCCGAGCAGTCGCAGGGCGTAGGCGTCGAGCACCGCGGTGGCGTAGGCGTCACGGTCGACGTCGCCCCGCGGCCGGAAGTCCCGGACCAGTTCGTCGAGCCGTTCCGCGTAGCTGAGCCAGAGCAGGGTTCGCTCGTGGCCGAGTGAGCCGTTGGCGACTCGCCAGCCGCCGTTCAGCGGCCCGACGAGATTGTCCTCGGGCACGCGGACGTTGTCGAAGAACACTTCGTTGAAGTCGAGGTCGTCGGCCGCCATGACGGACGCGAACGGCCGCCGGGTCACCCCGGGCAGGTCGGTGGGGATGAGCAGCGCGCTGATTCCCTGATGCCGCGGGGCTTCCGGGTCGGTGCGGACGAAGGTCAGCAGCACGTCCGCGTCGTGCGCGCCCGAGGTCCACACTTTCTGCCCGGTCACGACGAACTGGTCGCCGTCCAGGGCGGCCCGGGTGGTCAGCGAGGCGAGGTCCGAGCCCGCGCCTGGTTCGCTCATGCCCAGCGACGCGGTGATCTCGGCCCGCAGGATCGGTACGGCCCAACGCTTTTTTTGTTCCTCGGTACCGAAGGACAGCAGCGAGGCAGCCACGATGCCCACGCCCTGCGGGTTGAAACTGTGGTAGATCCGCCGCCGGGACAGCTCCTTGAGATGCACGTACCGCTCGACCAGGTTCGCGTTGCGGCCGCCGAACTCGGGCGGATTGCCGGGCAGCAGCCAGCCGTGGTCGAACTGCAGGCGTTGCCACCGCCGTGCCCACTCGGGAACGTCCGAACTGGACCGTGATCGCTCGGTGGCCTCGGCCTCGGCCGGCAGATGCTCGTCGAGAAACGCGCCGAACTCGGCCCGGAACGCCTCGGTGGCGGCGTCAAAGCTCAATCGCATGGCATTCCTCCGCGATGACGGCGCGATGTTCGACCGCGCCACCCAGCAGCAACTCGCCGGCCTTGGCTCGTTTCAACCCGAACTGCAGCTCGTTGTCCCACGTCATGCCCATCGCGCCGAACAGCTGAATGCCGTTGCGGTAGACCACCGACTGGCACTCCCCGGCCGCGGCTTTCGCCATCGTCGCGGCGATCCGGCGACGCGGATCGTTCTCGGCGATGGTCAGCGCGGCGAAGTAGGCCAGCGCGCTCGCGCGCTCGATGGCCACATGCATGTCGGCGGCCTTGTGCTTGACCGCTTGGAAAGAGCCGAGCGGCGAACCGAACTGGTGGCGGGTCCGGACGTGCTCCAGGGTCAGCTCCAGCACCCGCCGGCAGGCGCCGACCATGGTGAGCGCCATCCCGGTGAGCGCGAGCTGCCGGGCCGACACCGGATCCGCTCCCGTACCGGAGTGGACTCGCACCCGCGGGAAGGTGACCTCGGCGACGTGCAGCAGCGGATCGAACACCGGGACGCGTTCGGCACTGGTCTCCGTGGCGGGCACGGTGAACACACCCTCCCCGGTGACCACCGCCAGCCAGTCCGCCCGGTCCCCGTCGAGCACGTGCCGTGCGGTGCCGTCCAGAATCCAGTCATCCCCATCCCGGCGCGCCGAGACGCCCTCGTACACGGCCGTGCCGGATTGGCCCGCCTGCGCGACCCCCGGTGCCAGGGGCGCGAACTGGGTCGTGGTGGCCAGGAACGGCGTCGGGTCGGTCGCGTGGCCGAGTTCGTCGAGCACGATCGCCAGCTCGATGGCCGTCTCGGGGTCGGTCAGCTCGGTCCAGCCCAGGTCGTTGTAGACCTTCCACAACGGCGCGGGGTCGGCGTCCTGGTCGGCCACGGACCGGACCAGCGTGGCCGGGCACTCCTTCGCCAGCACGTCCCGCACGGTGTCGCGCCACAGCCGCTGGTCCGCGGTGAACTCGAACAGCATCCCGGTCTCCCGCCCCTGCCGACTACGTAGCTCTCAATGAGCGAGAATATCATTCTCCTGTTTCGACAGTAATAGTCTCAGCCGCCGGTCCGGGACGGCCGCGCCGCCGTCATGGTGAGCAGCCTGTCACATCCGCGCCGCGCCGATCGCCGCTCGACCTAGGGTGATCCCAATACTGCACGGTAACCGCTCAGGAAGTGGCCATGGGCAACCTCGACATCGATCCGCGGACCCCGGTCGTGGTGGGGGTCGGCCAGCACTCCGAACGCCTGGACGACGCCGGCTACCAGCGACTGTCCGCTGTGGACCTCGCCGCCGCGGCGGTCCGCGCGGCGCTGGCCGACACCGGGGCCGACCCCGGCGCCATCGTTGCGGCGATCGACACCGTCGGTGGCATCCGGCAGTTCGAGATGTCCATTCCGGGCGCGCCCGCGCTCCTGGGCCGGTCCGACAACTACCCTCGGTCGGTGGCGGGCCGGGTGGGCGCCGACCCGGCCCGGGCGATCCTCGATGTGGCCGGCGGCCAGAGCCCGCAGCACCTGGTCACCGAGTTCGCCGCCGCCATCGCGACCGGTGCCAGCGAGGTCGCGCTGGCCTTCGGGTCGGAGGCCATCTCCACCGTGCAGCACCTCGCGCAGGCCGAGGACAAACCCGACTTCACCGAACACGTCGAGGGCAGCCTGGAAGACCGGGGCCTCGGCCTGAAGGGCATGGTCTCCCGCCACCAGGCCGCCCACGGCCTGACCAACGCCACCAGCCAGTACGCGCTGTTCGACAACGCCCGCCGCGCCCGGCTCAAGCAGTCCCGCGAGGAGTACGCCGCGGCGATGGGCGAACTGTTCGCCCCCTTCACGAAGGTCGCGGCCAACAACCCGCACGCCGCGGCGCCCATCGAGCGCACGGCCACCGAACTGGTCACGCCCACCGAGGCCAACCGCCCGATCGCCGACCCCTACACCCGCTACATCGTGGCCCGGGAGAAGGTCAACCAGGCCGCGGCGGTGCTGGTGATGTCGGTGGCCGCGGCGCAACGCCTCGGCGTGCCGCGGGACAACTGGGTGTTCCTGCACGGACACGCCGATCTCCGGGAACAGAAGCTGATGGACCGCGCCGACTTCAGCGCCGGTCCGGCTTCGGTCATGGCCGCCGAACACGCACTCGAGGTCGCCGGCATCGGGGTCGACGACCTGGCCACCATCGACCTGTACAGCTGCTACCCCAGCCCGGTGTTCACCATCTGCGACGGACTGGACCTGCGTCCGGACGACCCGCGCGGGCTGACCCTCACCGGCGGGCTGCCGTTCTTCGGCGGCGCGGGCAACAACTACTCCATGCACGCCATCGCCGAGACCGTGCGGCGGATGCGGGCCAAGCCCGGCGCCTACGGTTTCGTCGGCGCCAACGGCGGCACGCTGAGCAAGTACTCGGTCGGTATCTACTGCACCACTCCGACCGAATGGCGCGCGGATCGCTGTGCCGACCTACAGCGGGAAATCGACTCCTGGCCCGTGCTGGAACAGGCGGTGCACGCCGACGGCTGGGCCACCATCGAGACCTACACCGTCAAACACGACCGCGGCGGCGCCCGCACCGGCGTGGTGATCGGCCGGCTGGAGGCCGACGACCGCCGGTTCATCGCCATGACCCACGGCGGTGACGAGGAAATCCTCGACCAGCTGGGCACCGGCGAACCCATCGGCACGCGCGTGTACGTGCGCTCCTTCGGCTTCGGAAACCGCGTCACCACAACGGAAACGCGGATGAACGAACTGTTCCCCGTCCGGCCCACGGTGTTGCGCGACAACTACGAGCACGTGCTCGTGCGCCGCGACGGGCATCTACTGGAAATCACGATCAACCGCCCCGATCAGCGCAACAGCCTGACCCCACAGGCCAACGAGGAACTAGACGAGATCTTCGACGCCTACTTCGCCGACCCCGACCTCTGGGTCGCCATCCTCACCGGCGCCGGGGACAAAGCCTTCTCCGCCGGCAACGACCTGGTCTACTCCGCCAGCGGAAAACCCATGTGGGCGCCCAAAAACGGCTTCGCCGGCCTGACCAGCCGCCGGGACCTGCCCAAACCGGTGATCGCCGCGGTCAACGGCTATGCCATGGGCGGAGGCTGCGAGATCGCCCTGGCCTGCCACCTCATCGTCGCCGACGCCACCGCGCGATTCGCGCTGTCGGAGGTGAAGGTCGGGCTCGTCGCCGCCGCGGGCGGGCTGGTCCGGCTGCCCCGCGCCGTGCCGCCGAAGCTGGCCAACGACATGATCCTCACCGGCCGCCGTCTGACGGCCGAAGAGGCGCTGGCCCACGGGTTGATCAGCCGGGTGGCCGAGGCCGGCCAGGCGATGGTGGGCGCCCGTGCGCTGGCCGCGGAAATCCTGGACGGCTCCCCCACGTCGGTGCGGGTCTCGCTGCAGGTGATGGCCGAAACCCAGGGCATCGCCGACACCGTCGACGCGGTCACCCACCCCTCGGCCGCCCTGGACGAACTCATGATCAGCGAGGACGCGATCGAGGGAGTCGAGGCGTTCGCGCAGAAGCGACGCCCGGTCTGGCGAAACCGCTGACCGGCGCTCTGCCGAGCGCGAGCAGGCAGATCAGCCGACGAGACGCCGGATGACCACACGCCAAGCGTGCTCGGTCCGCGGCGTCGGGCAACTCTGGCTAGCGTGCAGGGCATGTCGCTGACCGACCGCCTGGAGTCCTCGCTCGCCCGTCCCGCGACCGATGACGCGTTCGACCCGCACGCGGAACTGGCCGAACTGCTGGCCGGCATCGGTATGAGCCCGTCCGACGCAGGCGGCGCCATCACCTTCGAGGGTGCCGACCCGGTCGTGCCCAGCACGTTGCGGCTGGGCGGCGCGGCCGGGATCGCGCTGGTCGCGAAGTCCGTGGCCATGGCCAAGTTGTGGCGCTCGCGCGGCGGGGCTGGTCAGGACATCGGGGTGGACCTGCGGGTCACGCCGCACCGGCTGTGCCCGTTCTACGACCGCAAGTGGGAGCGGATCAACGGGTATCCGACCGCGGTCACCTCGATCCCCAACCCGGCCTTCGGGTTCGGCTTCTACCGCACCGCCGACGACCGCTGGGTGATGCCGCTCAACCCCTACCCGAAGATCAGGACGGCCGCGCAGGTTCTGCTCGACGTGCCTGACGATCAGCGGCGGGTGGCCGAGGCGATCGGCACGTGGACCGGCCGGGAACTCGAAACCGCGGCGGCCGAGGCCGGCGTGGTCCTGCCGATGCTGCGCTCGACCGAGGAACTGCTGGCCGAACCGCAGTACCGCGAGGTGCTCGCCGAGCTGCCCCTGATCGAGCTCACCAAGATCGGCGAGAGCGAACCGATCCCGTTGCCTTCCGGTGCGACCGATCCACTGAGCGGCGTGCGGGCACTGGGCATGGGCCACGTGATCGCGGGAGCGGGCACCGGCCGGGCACTGGCGTTGCACGGCGCCGATGTGCTCAACCTGTGGCGGCCGGGCGAGGCCGAGTCCGATCTGACCTACCTGACCGCCAACGTGGGCGTCCGATCGGCCATGCTCGACCCGTACTCGGCCGACGGGCGGGCCCGGATCGGCGCGCTGCTGGCCGACGCCGACGTGTTCTACGCCAACCGCCGTCCCGGCTACCTGGACCGGATCGGCCTGTCCGAACCGGAGGCCGCGGCCGCGCGGCCGGGCATCGTGCACGCCAGCGTCTCGCTCAACGGATCGGCCGGACCGTGGGCGAACCGGGTCGGATTCGACCAGTCGGCGGGCAGCCTGGTCGGCATGATGACCATGGAGGGCGACGGACGGACGCCGTCGTTGTCGCCGATCGTGGTGGTCAATGACTACATCGTGTCCTGGCTGCTGGCCACCGGCATCGCCGAGGCACTGACCCGGCGGGCGAGCGAGGGCGGCAGCTACCGGGTGCACGTCTCACTGACCCGGGCGGCGCTGTGGATCCTCGGCATGGGCGTGTTCGACCGCGACTACGCCCGGGAAACCGCGGGCAGCAGCGAACAACACCGGTACCTCGACCCGGAAACGTTCACTGTGGACACTCCGCTCGGCCGGTACCAGGGTGTGACCGAGCAGGTGCGGATGTCCGCGACCCCGGGCCGCTACCGGTTCCCGCTGTTGCCGCGCGGCGCGGCCGAACCCGTCTGGCTGGACTGAAGTTTCGTTGGGTGAATCGCGACGGCGTCGGCGAACTCGCGTGGCTCGCCGTAGCGGCCGGCGGGGATCGACGCGGGTGCGCGGCGCTGAGGGGTCAGCAGGCCTCGGCGAGGCCGGACGCGGCGATGTGCGCGTTCTCGATGGCCCGCCGGGTCTGCTCGCTCGCCGCCCGCGCCTCCTTGGCCCACAACGCCGTGGTGGCCAGCGCTTCCTCCGGCTCGCCGACGAATGGCCCCTCGGTCACCACCAGCCGGTGCTCGCGCACCCGGCGCTGCAGCTCGGCCTGGATCAACGTCACCACCGAATCGAACTCGCCCAGAATTCCGGCCAGCTGACCCAACTGCTGGACCAGTTCGGGAGAATCGGTGCGGTGCCCGGGCGCGGTGGTGGCGCGGCGCAGCGCATCCTGGGCCAGGCGCAGGAGATCCGAGCGATCGGGCTGATGCAGAGGTTCGGGTGACAGCCGCATACCGCCATCGTGGCCCTCGCGGTGGCATTGACGGAAGTGACTTTTACTTGCCTCCTGGTTCAGTATCAGTGAATCCAGCCCGGTCCCGCCGACCGGTGGTGCTGCGTGCGGTCGGCGGCGGCCGAGGCTGCGCGCGGGGTGGGATAGCCTCGATGCCGTGTCCATTCACGAGTTCTCCGCCACCACCGCCGACGGTGCCGCCCAGTCGCTGGATGCCTATGCCGGCCGCGTGGTGCTGATCGTCAACGTCGCCAGCAAGTGCGGGCTCACGCCCCAGTACGAAGGTCTGGAGGCGCTCTACCGGGACACGCGCGACCGCGGGCTGGAGATCCTCGGCTTCCCGTGCAACCAGTTCGGCGGCCAGGAACCGGGTTCCGACGCCGAGATCCAGGACTTCTGCGCCACCAACTTCGATGTCACCTTCCCGGTCTTCAGCAAGGTCGAGGTCAATGGCCCCGGCGCGGACCCGTTGTTCGCCTACCTGCGCGCCAAGGCCCCGGGCGATTTCGGCCCCTCGTCCGGACCGTTGTACGAGCACATCAAGGCCTCGCGCCCGGAAGCACTGGGCACCGACGAGATCAAATGGAACTTCACCAAGTTCCTCGTCGGCCGCGACGGGAAGGTGATCCGCCGTTTCGAGCCGACCGAGACACCCGAACAGCTCAGGTCGGAGATCCTCGAGCTACTGGACTGACGCCGGCCGGTACGGAAGCCCGCGTCGCCGTCGTCAGGCCGCCAGTTCTCGACGGCCGGTTTCCGCGGTCGCGACAGTGACGCCGAAGCTGATGATCGCGGCGACGATGACGGCTACCGCGACGCTCATGCCGGTTCCGGTGCGGCCGACCAGCCACACCGCGATGATCGGCGCGGTACCCCCGAACAGCGCCGAGGCGAGAGCGAAGGCGAGTCCACCACCGGTGACCCGGATCCGGGTCGGCAACAGCTCCAGCATGATCGGGGTCTGCACGCCCTGGTGCAGTCCGATGGGAACGACGATCGCGAGTTGCGCGACCAGGATGAACGCGAAGGTCCGCAGGTCCATCAGCAGGAACACCGGCACCGCGAGGATCACGAACAGTGCCTGCGCCGCAAAGAGTATAGGGCGACGGCCGAATCGGTCCGCGAGTCGGCCGGACAGCGGAATCACGCACATCATGAAGCACTGGGCGATGAGCGCGCTGGAAAAGGTGGCGTGCTCGCCGAGGTGGGTGTGGCCGAGCAGATAGGTCGGCACGTAGGTCAGGAAGACGTAGAAGGCGAAAAAGCTGCCACACAGGAAAATCCCCATCATCCGGAGGATCTGACCGAGGTGCCGCCGGTTCGTCACCAGCTCGACGATGGGGGCGCGCGCGACGGCGCCCTGGTCCTCGATCTGCCGGAACTCGGGCGTTTCGGTGAGTCGGGAGCGCACGAACCAGCCGATCACGCCCAGTGGCGCGGCGAACAGGAAGGCGACCCGCCATCCCCACGACGCCATCGCGTCATGGGGCAGCACGGACGAGAGCACGGTGGCCACGAGCAAGGCCAGGATGCTTCCCGCTGTCGCGCCGACCTGCACCCAGCTCGCGGAGAACGCGCGGTGACGGGGTGAGCTCTGTTCCAGCGCCATGGCGCCGGCGGCCGGAACCTCACCGCCGATGAACACTCCCAGGCTCAGCCGGGCCAGCACCAGCAGGATCGGAGCGGCCACACCCATCGATGCCGCGGTCGGCAGGACGCCGCACACGGCGGCCGCGGCGGACGCGCCGAAGATGGTGATCGCCAGGATTTTGCGCCGGCCGAGCCGGTCGGCGAAATGGCCGATGATGATCGCGCCGATGGGCCGGGAGATGAATGTCGACAACAGTCCGGCGAAAGTGGCCAGCAAGCTGGCGACCTCGCTTCGGGCCGGAAAGAACTGCGGAGCAAGGAAAACGGCGAAATAGGCGTACAGGGTGAAGTCGTAGACCTCGATCACCTGTCCGGCGGCGCAGCCAAGGCGTACGGCGAGCTGGCGTGGTTGTCGCGTGTGGGAACTGGTTTCGGTGTTGTGGATTGCCATGGGATGGCTGCCTTTCTGGGTGCGGCCATCATCGCGTTGCCCGCGCTGGGCACCCGGCATCGCGACCGGGTGATCGCCGCTACGTGAAGGGAAGGGTCAGTGCTGCTCGCCGCAGGAACTGCGGGCGATGAGCTGCGGGGCGAACGTCAGCTGGACCGGGCGGTCGGGGTTGTCGACGATGACTTCGGCCGCCCGCTTGCCCATCTGGTAGGAGGGTTGCGCGATCACGGTGATGCCCAGCGCCGGGCCCCAGGCGAAGTCGTCCATCGTCAGAAACCCGATGTCGCCGGGAAACGTCAGCGCGCGGGAGCTCAGGGCCGTGTGGACGGCAAGCGTGCGGCGACCGGCCAGGCAGACGATCGCGTCCGGGGACGGACGGCGACCCAGCAGGACACCGATGGCCTCGTCGACCTCCGCATTGGCGGCGGCAGTGACCACCGCGTCCTCGGGCAGCGGCACACCGGCCTCGGCGAGCCCGGCCCGTAGTCCCTCGGCGCGGTGGAGCTGGGATGGCCGGGTGCCCGCCGAGAGCACGCCGACCGATCGGTGGCCGCACGAGAGGAGATGTTCGGCCATCGTCCGGCCGGCCGCGAGGTTGTCCAGGGTGACCGAGTGCAGGCCGGGCGGCGGGTCGGGCACGGCCCGCGCGACGATGACGCACGGGGTCCCCGCCACGGCCATCCGGCGGGTCCGCTCGTCGGTGGATTCGCCGCTGGTGACGATCAGCCCCCGCACCCGCTGTTCGTCCATGGTCTGCACATGAGCGACTTCACGGTCGGCGCGGTGGAACGTGTTGGCGAACATGACAAGGCTGTCGTTGGCCGCGGCGACCTCGTCGATCCCGCGCATCAGATCGAGGTAGAACGGGCTGGTGAGGTCGTCGATGACGACGCCGATCGTGCTGGACCGGCCGGCGAAGATGCTTCTGGTCAGGGCGTTGGGGGTGTAGTCCAGGCTGGTGACCGCATCCCACACCCTGGTCGCGGTCTGCTCCTTGACCAAGCCGCCGTTGAGCACACGCGACACCGTCGCCACCGACACGTCGGCCGCCGCCGCCACGTCGGCGATGGTTGTGCGCTTCACCGTCCGTCCCTCCCCGCGCCGGTCAGGTGCTGACACGTCGGCCGCCGTGGACAACGATCTCACCTCTCATCATGACGGTGCGCACCCGCGGCAGCTCGGCCGGGTCGGTCAGCACCAGGTCGGCGACCGCGCCCGGGGTGACCCGGCCCCGCCGCGGCGCCACACCGGGGATGGCGTCGGCGACGTTGGCGGTGGCCATCCTGATCGCCTCGGCCAGGCCGACCACTCCGGCCTTGGTGGCCTGGTCGATCGCGAGCAGGATCGAGTCGTGGTGACCGCCGGCGTAGTCGGTCGAGATCGTGTCGACCAGCCCGGCCTCGAACATCGCGTAGAGCAGTTCGGGACCGCTGGTCAGCCGCTGGGCGCCGAACGTGTCCAGAGTGGACACGTCCACGATCGCGCCGAGTTCCTTGAGCCGTTCGGCGTGTTCAAGCGCCTCGCGCAGTTCGAAGCTCGAGTGGTTGGAGTGCCCCGCGATCAACGGCACCCCGGTCTTGGCGATCGCGGCGACCTGGGTCATCGAGGCGGCGGCGTTGTGCACCAGCACCGGCACACCGTCCCGCTGGGCGAATTCGGCGGCTTCGGCCAGGCCGCGCAGGGCGACGTCGAAGGCGGGCAACACGATGTCCGAGACGATCTCGCGGACTTCCTCGACGGACAGTTTGCCGGTCAGTCCCGCGGTGGCGAGCGCCTCCTCCACCGCATCCCGGTCGAACGAGGACGCGGCGATGTGCCTGCCCAGGACCGCGACCTTCAACCCGTCCGCCTGCCGGGGGGTGATCGTCACACCGGTTCGCTTGGCCACTTCGGCCGGGATGTACATGTAGCTGGCCCCGCCGCCGCCCAGGGTGTGCCCGGCGCCGATCTCCCCAAGGGCGACCGCGCCGGCCCGGACCGCGTCGCGCGCGGTGAACGCGCGCGTCCGGTCGGTCAGGCCGCCGCCGTCGGCGATCGTCGCCGCCCGCAGGCAGGCAGGGGTGTTGCAGGAGGCCAGCCGGACGGTGAGCGGGTGGTCGTCATTGGTCTTGGCGAGAGCTTCGGCAGTGACGAAACCGTCCACGCACAACGCGGTTGTCGTGCCCTCCAGCAGGTGCCGGTCGAGGTTGGCTCGCACCTGCTCGTGAGTGAGACCGTCGTGGCCGCTGGGAAACAGTGGCCCGTAGGCGGTTCCGTGGGTGTGGTTGTTGATCAGGCCGGGAATGGCGAGGCTGCCCGCGGCGTCGACCAGCCGATCCACCCGCCCGTAGGTGTCCGCGGGCGTGGACGGGGACACGATCTCGCGGATCGTGTCCCCGTCCAAGACGATGTCCACCCCGTGGCGGGATTTGCCGCCGGTACCGTCGACCAGATCGCAGCCGTGCACGATTGTCGTAGCCACAACGCCTCCCTCAGAATCGCTCGAACCGGAACGGGGCCAGTTCCCCGCTGTGGTCTTCGCCCAGTACTTCCGCGGCGACGAGGGCGCCGGCATGCACGCTCAACGTCGCCCCGCTGTGGGAAACAGCGAAATGGAAGTTGGGCAGTGCTGGTGCCCGGCCCAGCACCGGCAGGCCGTCGGCCGGGATCGGGCGCTCCCCCACCCGCACGCTTTCCACGCTGGCGGCCCGGATTCCCGGGTAGAGGCCGCAGCCCGCGTCGACCACCTTGTCGACGGCGGCCGGCTCGACACTGATTTCACCGGTGTCCGACACCTGGGCCGCGCCGTCGATGTCGTGCGTGTGCAGCAGCAGCCGCCCGCCGCCGTCCGGGCGCAGATGCACGTGCGGCGCGTGGACCACACGGGACACCGCAACCGCGACCGGCGAGGTGTAGATGAGCACACCGCGGGTGTTGCGCATGGGCAGGTCCAGTCCGGCGAGCGCCGCGACGCCGGCCCCCTGCGGTCCGGCGCAGTTCACCACGGCATCCGCGGACAGTTGCCGGCCGGAGGCCAGGCGCACCGAGCGCACCCGCGCGCCGGCGACGTCGATCCCGGTGACGGCGTCACCCCAGATCCGCTCTCCGTCCACGGTGGACAGCAGGTGGCCGATCAGGCGGATCGGCTCGATCCATCCCTCCTGCGGGAAGTAGGCGATGTCGTCGGTGGGGATTTCCTCGGGACTCATGTCGGGTTCCAGCCGCCGCACCTCGGCGCGAGTGAGCCAGCGGGCCTCGTAGCCGTATTCCAGCAGCGCGGCCACCTTCCGGTGCAGTTGCTCGCGTTCGCGGTCGTCACCGCCCCATTCGAGATTTCCGCCCTGGTGGTACCAGTCGCAGTTGGGCACTTCGCGCGCCAGCTGCCGGTGCGCCCGCATCGCGGCGACGTTGAGATCGTGGTACTCGCGCGGCTGTTTGCCCGAGGAGTTGGTCCAGGAGAACGTCGCGCCCGAGGTACCGCCGGCCGGTGGTCCCGCGTCGACGACGGTGACCCCGGCACCGCGCCGGGCCAGTTCGGCGGCGACCGCGGCCCCGTAGACGCCGGCGCCGATGACAATGACTTGCGCAACCATATGTGGATTCCTTCCCTGAGCGATTCACCGGAACTTGCCGATGTAACTAGTTACACGCCGGACGCGCGGACCTCCTCGGCCGTCGCGGAATCACGACCGTCAGGTCAGCCGATCAGCCGGCCCACTCGTGGCCAGCCATCAGCTGGTCGATCACGTCGTAGAGGCGACCCGGAACGCCACCGGTCGAAGCGGGATTCCCGGCGGGCGACTCCGCCGCGGCCGCGGCGCGCAGGCCGGGGTCGGCGAGGCGCTCGTGTTTGGCCCGCACCCCCGCGTCATCCAGGCCCCAGGCCGCCGGATCGGCCGCGTCGCTGACGTCGACCGCGACGGTCGACTCGAATCCGTCCCGCGTGCGGACCGAGATCGCCCGCGCCTGCGCCCGCTCGTAACGAAATACGTTGCGGTAGCGCAGAGCCGGCGATCGGTCGTCCACCTCAACCCAGTCCGGCCCCGGCTCGACCGCGCAGACCAGGAGACTGAACGTCGCGGGCAGACTGAACGCGACATCGGCCGGGCCCACGATCTCCGGCACGCAGAACTTCTGCATCTCGGCCGGACCGGCCAGCACGATCTCGACCGGTTCGTCGTCCGGTGCGATCGTCGCCAGCAGTCGCGAGAACGTCTTGAGATACTCCTGGAGATGCCAGCACGCCGGAAAATGCTTGAACCCGGTGCGAGACACCGCCGGTCTCGCGCCGAGCGCCCGCTCGAGATTCCACCGGTCCGAACCGGTCATCCGCCACATGCCCGCGTCGCCGTCGAGCACCCCGGTGACGCCGGTCTGTCCCGCGCTCGCGAGGTCGACGGACAGCACCGCGCCCGCGGCCGCCCAGCCCAGGTTGTTCTTCATCGCGGGCACGGGTCGCTCGTACCATTTCGCGGTGTAGGGCAGCAGCGAATGGGCCGAGGCGACGCCGACAATGCGGTGCAGCGTCGCGTCGTCGAGATCGAGTGCGACACCCACGCCGACACCGGCCGCGACGGTGTCCCATCCGCCGACGGATCGTACCTGGGCGGCCCGTTCCCGGGAGGGCGCGGAGGCTGCGCCCAGTACCGCGTGCAGCTCGTATCCCGCGGCGATTCCGCGCAACAGGCGGTCCATCGGCAGCTGTTCGCGCCGTCCCGCCGACAGCACGGCACCGACCACCGGGGCGCCCGGATGACCGAAAAGCGTGTCGTCGTAGTCCAGGGCGTTGGCGGCCTGGCCGTAGAAATACGCCGACGCGAACGGGGAGAATCGGGATTTCGAACCGGACCTGTTCGAATCGGATCCGAGAAGGCGATTAGCGATGGTGGCACTCGGCGCGAAATGTGCCAGTGAACGGCCGGCCGAGTAGCAACCGAGACTGTCGAGCAGGCACAGCTCCGTCCGCCGCAGGACGTCCGGATCCCATGCGCTGTCCCGAAACGGCCGGACCTGCGCGACCACCCGTGCCGACGTGCGCGATTCGCTCGCCACGATGACGACCTTTCTGATCACGCCGGGAGACCCGGGCGTCCTGAGTGAGGCCGAAGATGACGCTCACGAATCCCCGGCCACCGCAGAGGCGGTTTCAATCTCGGACTTCCACCCGGACAGTGGGTACCGCGGCGGAGGAGACGTGCGCTACCAGCCACCCATGCAGATATGTCGCCGCGTCGAGCCACCTCGGGTCGAGCATGAGATCGTGCCCGGCGTCGGCCACCACGGCTCGGGTCGCCTGGTAGGAGCGGGTCGCGTGGTCGGCGAGCTCGCTCACGTGCTCGCGGTCATGCTCGGCGGTGAGGACGAGCACCGGACATTCGAATCGTGGGGCGTCGAAGGCGCCGGAGTCGGCGAGGTCGTTCAGCGCGGCGGGCGATTCGGGGCACAATCGCCGGTATACGCGGTCGAACTCCTCGTCGCCGATCACGTGAAAGAAGTTCTGCCTTGCCTCCTCCCGGCTGATGGTGATCGGCTGGCCGAGCGGGACATCCGGCCGGAACTTCTCACCCCTGCGGGTTCGCCCGGATGCCACCAGCACGAGCGCGCTCGGCGGCGTGACCTGCGCGACCAGCTGCGCGACGATTCCGCCCATGCTGTGTCCCACCAGGATGGCGGGCTCGTGCAGCCAGTCCAGCGTGCGCGTCACGGCGTCCGCGTAGTCGGTGAGATCTAGTGCGGCGAACTCGGGATCGGGCACTTTTCTCGAACCGGTGTGCCCGGGCAAGGACAACGCGTAGGTCCGCCAGCCAAGCTCGGCGAAGAACGGTTGCCAGCGCTCCCACGTCCACCAGCCATGGAATCCACCGTGGATGAACACGAGTGGACAGTCGCGGCGTTGTTGCGTCGCAGGCGAGACCTCTCGGACGAACAAGCCGTCCACGTCGTGATCCACGACGTCGTGGTTGTCTGCCATCGTGTCTCCTCGCCTCGATGCCGGTAGGGCCGTGAACTGGACTTTTGTGAATGTAACTAGTTACAGTAGCTAGTTACATACTAGAACACACGACCGTGGGAAGCGTCAATGGCCGATCTGAAGGGCATGCTGGCCGGCGGGATGACCGTGGCCGAGATCGAGTCGGCCCGCTACGCGCACGCACTGCGGGTGACCGGCCATCCGGCCTTCGCCGAACCGGCCGCCGGCGTTGGTCAGCTCGCCGGCGGCAGCGCCGGACAACGCTCAGCGCGCGGCGACCACGGCCCAGCCGTGACCGGCGATCGCGAATCAGCCGCTGAATTCGGGTGTGAATTCAGAATCGAGATCGTTTGTGTTCTTGGCGCTGTTGAGCTGGTTGACCGCGTCAGGAACGGAAAACTCGAAAAGCCCGACCGTGTCGGGGGCCTTCATGCCGGCGCTGAGCGTCTGCATCGCCGCAATGACCTGTTTTTCCTGATCCTGATAGGAAGTGGCCACACCGGCCAGGTTTTTCTGCATGCTGCTGCCGACTTCCTGGGCATTCGAGAAGTCCAGCTTGGCGTTCTTGTCCCCGGCCAGGTCCTTGCCCACCGTGTTGAACCCCGACACGGCGGAGAGCCCGTCCTTGAAGGTGATGTTGGCCAGCCCGGCCGCGATCCCCTCCACCTCGATCGCGGCGCCCCAGACGCTCCAGACGGCCATGCTGGCACCGACGACATCCAGGGTCAGGTTCAACATGAAATCCCAGCTGGGCATTCCGACTTTCTTGAACGCCGCGATGGACTGTTGTCCAAGATTCCACACATCACTGTTCAGCTTGCTCCGCAAATACATGTGGTTCACCAGCGACCCGGCCAGCGCGTTGATCGCCGCGGCCTGGTTGACCCATTTTTCACTGAAACTGTCCAGCACGCTGTTCTCGAATGCGTCCCGGGCCGTGCCCTGCCAGCTCCGGATATCGTCTTTCAGGTGGTTCGAGATGGTTTCGGGCACTTCTTTCTGCGCCAGGTTGCCCATGTCCCTGGCGGGCACGGGCAGATCCGACCCGCCGGGATTGCCGACCGGAAACTTGTGCGTGAGCGAGAAGGAGATCTTGGCCAGCGCGTCCAGCGCGGGCTGCATCCCGGCCGGGTCCGGAGTCGCGAAACTCGCGTACAGCTCCGGATAGTGACTGTAGAACTTGTCGTCGGCGACCACCACCGCACCGGGCGCGCCGAGGCTGGCGTTGGACCTCTCGGCCTCCCGCCGGACGGCGTCGTGCGCGGCCTGAGCAACATCGCTGCCCAACTGGCGCAGGTCATCCTCGGTGTGAAAACCCATCGTCGACTCCTGGGGAAAGTTGCGAGCTGGCGCGTGCGGACGCGGTCAGTTCTTCTGGGCGAACGACTGGGTCAGGCTGTTCATATCGGCCGCGATCTTCGCGTCGTTGGCGGCGTAGGTGTCCACGACATGGCCAAGGCCGACCTCGATCTTGGTGGCGTTCCACGCGCACGTGTTCAGCACCGACACGATCTGCTCGCGCAGCTCCTGCCATTGCTTTCCGAATGCGCCGCCGTTGCGGCAGACCGGCGGGTCGGCGGCGACGTTCCCGTCGACCGAACTGGTGCCCGCACCCAGGTTCGCCGCCGTGGTGTAGACGGCGTTCAGCGCAGGCAGATGCAACCGGGCCGCCTTGTCGATGTATTGGAGTTCCGCCTCGAAACCGTCCATCCGTTCCTCCTGCTCGGCGTGCGCTCTCCTTGGCATTACGACGAAACCGGCCGGCGATCAACCGCGACCGGCTCGTCGGCTCCAGCTCACTGTTTCTGGGGTGATTCCGGTTCGGTGATGGCCTGCAGCTCACCGGACTCGGACATCCGCCAGACCACCTTGACCGCGGGCACCGCGCTCTCGGCCGGCAGTGCCTCGTCTTTCTTTTCCGCCTCCGCCAACATTTCGGCCGGCTCGGCCGGCTGCGCCGCACTCGTGGCCGGCGGCGGCGCGATGTCCGGCGGCGCGGCCACCGATGCGGGTGCGCTCGGCCACCGACGCCGCGGTCGACTGTCCACCTCGGTGTCCGGTGGCGCGTCGATGACCGCGGGTGTCACCGGCCCGTCCGGATCGAACAGGCCTCGGTTGCCGCGCAGCCAGTCCGGGGTGTGCCGTTCCTTGTCTTCCTCGCGTTTTCCGGCGCCACCGCCCATCGGGCTGCCGAACATCCGGCTGCCAGTCGAATCGCTCGCTCCCGATGCCGCCGATGCCGTGCCGCGCTTGCTGGCCGACCCGTCCTCGGCGTCAGCGCGGACGCCACCGGACCCGGGCGCGCCGAGCGTCAGGCCGGCCGATGACCCTGTGCCCGATCCGCCCGCTCCGGCCGACGAACTCGACAAACCGGGCAGCGCCCCTTCGACCGGTGACTGCGCGGGAAGGGTCGCGGCGGACGGGTCGGTGGCGGTGCCGGAGTTGGTATCGGGGCTGGTATCGGGGGAAGTGCCGTTGTCCGTGCTCGCATCCGTACCGCTGGCTGAGTCGGTCGAATCCGTCGAGTCGGCGGTCGATGGATCGGTGCCGTCGTCGGCGAGCGCGCTGGACGCGTCCTGATCGGCGCTGGGCTGGGTGCTCGCCGACTGGTCGGCCGACGACTGGTTCGACGTGTTCGGGCCGCCGGTGGTCGAGCTGGTGCTGGACGGCTGGGTGGTGGACTGCGAACTGGGCCCGGGGCTGGTCGGGCTCGGGCCGGTCGCCTGCTGGTTACCGGTCTGCTGGAACGCCTGTTCGCACGTGGTTTCCGCGTCCTGCACGGTCTTCTCGACGAGTGCCTTCAGGTTCTGTCCGCTGGCCAGCAGGGCGCGCATCCGGGCGGCGATCCGGCGGCCGTACGCCTCGGCAAGCTTGACGCACTGCGGGATCACCTGCGCCACGCCGGTGCCGCTCTCCTGGGCCCGCGCCTGGGTCAGCAGCGGCAGCATCTGACCCACGGCGTCGGCGATGTCCTGCCGGACGCCCTGCGCGGTCTGCGCGACCGCCTCACCGGCACCGGAGATCGCACTGTTCAGGGTGGTGGCGGCCTGGCTGAGCGCGGTGATCCCGGTGGCGTACTGCGTGCCCGCACTGCGGTAGGTGTCGGCGGCCGTGCCGGTCCAGGCGCCGGTCTGCCGGGTCAGCGCGGTCCGGTAGGATTCGGCGATCGACGACAGGCTCGTCCCGGTGTTCCTGGCCGCACCGGCGGCCGAGGACACCGCGCCCGGATCGCCCGCGAGTTGCCGCAGCGGCTCGTCCAGGAACGAGACCAGCTGCTGGACTTCCCCGAAGCCGGCCGCGGACAGTGCGTCGAGCGGGCTGGCCGCCGCCGCGAGCTGGCTGAGATTCCCGGTCGTCGCGTCGCCCGGCGCGCTGTTCGGCGTCGTGGGTGCGGCCGTCATCGAACGTCCCCCGTCAGTTCGCGCGTGCTGGACCGGCGCCCCTGATTTGGCCTGCTCCGGTGCGCCGGTTGTACCGACACCATCGCAGAGGGTCATGAAATACCGATGCGCACGATCATGAAATACCGATGAAACCGCAGATCCCGCCGCCGGCCGGGTAATGGGACCCGGGATGATGGCGGGATGCGCGAGGTTGTGGTCAGTAGTGGTGCCATCCGGCTCGGTCAGTTCCTGAAGCTCGCCGACGTGGTCGACGTGGGTTCCGACGCTCGGTCGCTGCTGGAGAGCGGCGAGGTCCGGGTCAACGGGGAGGCCGAGGACCGCCGGGGTCGGCAGCTCGTGCGCGGCGACATCGTCACCGTCGGCGGGACCGAGCTGCGCGTGGGCTGAGCCCGGTCCCGCGACGTGCTGCGCTGATGCCGGGCCCGGAACCCCTCGGTATCGTCCCGGCATGGCGTTGGTGGCGGTCTGCGAGGACGACCCCGCGCTGCGCCGGGTTCTGCGACGGGCACTGGAAGCCGATGGCCACGACGCACTCGCCGCGGCCACGGGCTCGGAGCTTCTGGGGTATCTGGGCCGCGGTCCGCACCTGTTCGTCCTGGACCTGCGGCTTCCCGACCTGGACGGCCGCGATCTGTGCCTGGCGCTTCGTTCCCGGGGCGTCGACGCGCCGGTGCTGATGCTGACCGCGCTGGATGGCATGCACCACAAGGTGGCCGGCTTCGAGGCGGGGGCGGACGACTACCTGACCAAGCCCTTCGACATCCCGGAGTTGCTGGTCCGGGTGCGCGCCCTGCTCCGCCGCAAATCCCTCGTGATCGGCGCCGATGACGTGGTGCTCGATCCGGTGAGCCACGAGGTCCGCCGCGGCGAGGTCGGCGAACCGTTGACACCGACGGAATTCCGGCTGCTCGGGCGTTTGGTGTCCGGGCCGGGCGAGGCGGTGCGGCGGCACGCGCTGATCGCCGCGGGCTGGCCGTACGGGGCGATAGTCAGCGAGAACACATTGGACTCCTACGTGCGCCGGCTGCGGGTGAAGCTGACGCGGCTGGGCTGCGCCGGCCGGCTGGTGACGGTTCGCGCGGTGGGATACCGGTGGGACTGACCCGATTCCGGGGCCGGATGGTCGGGCTCGCGGTCCTGACCGCGGCTCTGGTGGTGGCGTCGTTGTTGCTGCTGACCAGTTTCCTGCTGGGGCATGCCACCGACAACCAGACGCGGGCGCTGGCGCGCACGAGGGCCGACGCGGTCGCGGCGACCGTGGTCGTCGGCGATGGCCAGGTCAGCCTGACCGAGGGGTCCTCCGGCGAGGACCGGTTCGACGCCGTGGCCTGGGCGTACGCGGACGGCCGACTGGTCGACGGCAGCGTGCCATCCGAGGTCGCCGGTGACGCCACCCGGCTGTCGACCGCGACCCACGACGTGTACACGCAGACCGATCACTACCTGCTCTACGCCCAGCCGGTGCCCACGCCGGGCCATCAGGTGACGGTGGTCGTCATGGTCGATCTGGCCCCGTACACGGATTCCGAGCGGCGCAGCCTGTTCGCCTCACTGGCGCTGGGCGGTCTGGCGATCGTGCTGGCCGGGCTGATCGCCGATGTGGTGGTGCGCCGCGCGCTCGGGGTGGTTCATCGCATGTCCGCCCTGGCCGACGACTGGAGCAACAAGTCATCCGACCGGCGGTTCGCACTTGAGTCGCGCGACGAGTTCGGCGAACTCGCCCGGACCCTGGACCGGCTGCTCGACCGCGTCGCCCACGCCATCGCCGACGAGCGGCGCCTGACCGATGAGATCGCCCATGAACTGCGCACCCCGTTGAGCGTCCTGCGCGCCGAGACCCAGCTGGCCGAGCTGACCGGGAACCTGGTCGAGCCCGAGCGCGTGCTGACCGAGGTCGATCGGCTGAGCACCGCGGTCACCGCGATTCTCGACGCCGCACGGTCCCGGCTGGGCGGCGGCGCGGCCTGCGATGTCGCCTCGGCCCTGCGGCTGGCCGCCGAGGGACCGGACGTGGACGTCAGCGCCCCGACCGATATCGCGGTCGCGGTGCCCACTGAGGTGGTGACCTCGGTGCTGGCGCCTCTGCTGGCCAACGCGGCCCGGCACGCCCGCTCGACCGTGCGCATCGCCGCGGACGTCGAGGGTGATGTCGTTGTCGTCCACGTGCTCGACGACGGGCCGGGCTTCGCGCCGCAGGACACGGAGCGGGTGTTCGAACCGGGCAGCACCGGTGGCGAGGGACATGGGCTGGGCCTGGCCGTCGCCCGCCGGATCGCGACGGCCACCGGGCTGGAGCTGCGGGCCGTGGCCGACGGGCGTGGACACGTGCAGGTGCGGCTCCCGCGCGCGTGATCGACCGGCTGCGTCACGTAGTCAGATTGCGTGCAGAAACGCCGGGACAACATGGCCTCATGACGGAGACGACAACGCCGATACCCGTTCAGGCGGCCGGCCGGGCCCGGCTGAACAAGGTCCCGGAGATCACCATCTGGTTCTGGGTCATCAAGATCCTGTGCACCACTGTCGGCGAGAGCTTCGCCGACTGGATCAACAACCAGCTCGGGGTCGGCCTGGTCAACACCGCCTGGATCTTCACCGCCGTGTTCGTGGTCGTGCTGGGCAATCAGTTGCGGCTCAAGCGTTACAGCCCGTTCCCCTACTGGCTCACCGTCGTGGTGGTCAGCGTCACCGGCACGCTCTACACCGACATCCTCACCGACCAGGCCAACGTCCCGCTGTGGATCAGTTCGTCGGTGTTCTCGGTGCTGCTGATCGCGGTGTTCGGTGTGTGGTGGCTGCGCGAGCGCACGTTGTCGATCCACTCGGTCACGACCCCGCCCCGGGAATCGTTCTACTGGCTCAGTGTTCTGGTCACCTTCGCGCTGGGCACGGCGACCGGTGACTGGACGCTGGAGCTGACCGGGTGGTCGCCGGGCGTGTCGGTGTTGCTGCCACTGGGCCTGATCGTCGCGATCGCGCTGCTGTGGCGGTTCGGCGCCAACGCCGTGCTGTCGTTCTGGCTGGCCTACATCCTGACCCGCCCACTGGGCGCGAACATCGGCGACTGGCTGGGTTCGCCGACGGTCGCCCAGAATCCCGGTGACCCGGTCGGCCTTGGTCTGGGCACATTCACCACCAGCGTGATCTTCCTGGGGCTCATCCTGGCCACCGTTGTCTATCTCGCGCTGACCCGCACCGACGTGATCGAGACCCACGCGGCCGCCCACACACCGGGCATCGCCACCACACCGGCGAAGGAACGGCTCGCGCTGGGCGGCTTCGCGCTGCTCGCGGTCGTCACCGCCGCCCTGCTGTCCTGGGCCCACGCCCAACCGCACGCCGGGCCCGCGCCGGAGAGCGACGGTCCCCCGGCGGCGCCGGTCCAGCTGCCGCCGGGCACCACGGCGACCTCCAAGTTCCCGCCGGACAAGATCGCCGCCCTCAAGGCGCTCGCCACGGCATCGCTGACCGACACCCGGTCCGGGAGCACCTCAGCCGCCCACGACAAGGCCCAGGCGCTGCGCGACCTGTGGGATGCCGATCAGGACAGCCTGGAGCCGCTGGACGAAACCGGCTGGACCTACATCGACCAGCAGATGGACTCGGTTCTCCAGACGTTCGGCATCGACCACAGCAACCCGCCGACGACCCCGGCCCAGCAGGAGGCCGAACTCACCAAGCTCCTGTCGGACCTGCACTGAGGTCGATGCCGCTGCGCTGATCGTGGGGGTCAGCGGCCCGCCGGGTGCGAGCCGCTGACCCCCCGCACGGTCTGCAGCGCCCGGATCGCCAGGTTCGTCACGTCGTCCTGATCGCCGCCGACCGCGCTGTTGACCGCCACCACGACGAGCACACCGGAGGTCGGGTCGTAGATGTGCACTGCCCGGAAACCCAGGGTCTCGCCTTCGTAGGTCCAGACGGTGCCGGTCTCGGCGGTCGTTGCCTGGCCGACGCCGAGGCCGTAACCGACCGGATCGGACAGTGTGGTCCGCGGAATCGGTTGGCTGGTGGTCGTGGAGATCAGGCTTTTCAGCTCGTGTTGCTGCCGCGGCGGCAGCAACCGGCCGGTGTAGAGGGCGCGTTCCCAGGTGGTCATGTCGGCCAGTGACGCCACGATCGCACCCGCGCCCTGGGCCCAGGTCAGGGCCAGCGCGGGCAATGGCGTACCGAACAGGGACGGCACGCCCGCGTTGGCGAAGTAGCCGGTTGCCATCCTCTCGGCCGTTCCGGGTCGGCAGGTGTCCGGGGCCAGGCAGATGTCGCGCAGGCCGAGTGGGACGAACAGCCGCCGGGTGAGTTCGTGCGCGTAGGTGTCGTGCGTGACCCGCTCGATGATCAGCTGAGCCAGGATGTAGTTGGTGTTGGAGTAGGCATAGACCGCGGGCCCGACCGGGAGCCCCACGACATACGACAACAACTGGGCGGTGGTGAAGACGGCGGACGGGTCGGTGGCCACGGCGGTCCCGAAGGCGGCCTGGTCGGTGTAGTCGGGGATCCCGCTGGTCATGTCCAGCAAACGTTGGACGGTGATGTCCCGCCAGGCCGGGTACTGCGGCAGCCACCTGCCGAGAGTGTCGTGAATGGACAGTCGGCCCTCGGCTTCCAGCTGCAACAGGATCACCGAGGTGAAAGCCTTGGTGTTGCTGCCGATCTGCCATTCCGAGCCACGCGGCACCGGTGTCGTTCCGCCGTACTGCGTGGTCCCGGCCGTGCTGTCGATGCCGGGCTTGAATCCGGGATAGTCCACCCGCAGCGACACGGCCGAGATGTGCTCGGGGGTGCCGCGGTCGGCCAGGTACTGGCTGACTTCGGCCTGCAGCTGCTGTTTCAGCCCGTTGTCCGCGCTGCTGGTCGGGGCCGCGGTGGCCGTGGTCGCCCCCAGGCCCAGCACGACCGTTGCCGCGAGCACCGGCCCGATCAACCGGGTTCCACGCTTTCTCATACTCGCAGTTCCAATCGATAGATGCGGCGCCCGTCGACCCACAGCCAAGCCGTGGCGAGCACGGTGGTGTCGTGGACTTCGAGTACCTCCAGCTCGACGGTGATCAGCCGGTCGGCGGGCACGATCTGCCCGCGATAGGTCCAGGTCAGTCGTTGGTTCAGGGCGATGGGTTCGAACCGTGCCGCCCCGGCATCCTCGCCGGTGTCGCGGGCGAGCAGGTACCACCGGAGGAGTTGACCCATCGCTTCGATGCCAAGCGAGCCCGGCATCACCGGATCCTGGAAGAAGTGGGCCTTGAAGAACCACGCGCCCGGGTCGACGTCGAGTTCCGCCCGCACCCGGCCCAGTCCTGCGGCGCCGCCGTCGGGCCAGTAGCCGGTGATCCGGTGCAGCATCGACAACATCGGCCCGGCGACGCGACCGTGAGCGTGGAGCATTGGCGGCCCCGCGGACGGTTCGGCCAGCTGGTCGCGTTCGGCCGGGGTCGGCGGTACGCCGGGCTGTTCGGCGAACGCGGCCGCGGAGAAGTAGCCGAACACGGCGGTGCCGTTGCACAGCGGGACGCCGTCGGCGTGGCAGTCGACGGTGAACGATTCGATGATCATCCCGTTGATGTGCGAGATCGCGGTGAGAGCGACCGTGGTGTGCACGGTGCGGGTGCTCGGCCGGACCTCGTCGAGCACCCGCAGGTCGCCGTCGAGGTTGCGGAACAGAAGTTCGGTGTCCAGCTGCACGGGGCTGCCGACATAACAACCCAGCCAGCCGCAGGGTTGCAGCGCGATTTCCATGAGCACGGCGATCGGCGCGGTGCCGGCGTTGTCGGCGAAGAACCAGGCTTCGCCGGGCACATCGTATTCCGCGTCCACAGTGGACCCGACGGCCATGCCTCGGTAGGGGCCGGTGACGTTCGCGACGCGGGTCATGAAATGGTAGGGCGGCCCGGGCAGGCGGGGTGGTCGGCGTGGCCCGAGGAAGACTTCGGCCATCGGGCCGAGGCCGTCGGTGGGCCGTCCCCAGGCGCAGGCCAGCAGCGACGCGTAACCCATGCGCAGGCCTTCGACATCGGCGACCGGCCCGGTGTCGACGTGCTCGGCCAGGCCACCCAACTCCTTGGGTGGCAACGGTTCCGCGGTGCGCTGGGTGGTGGGTGGTCCGAGGTGGCGCCAGTGGTCCAGCGGCCAGTCGGGAACCAGGCGCACCGCGCAGTCGGCCACGTGCAGGGCTTTCACCCCGTCAACGGTGACCAGGACATCGGCGATGACCGTCGGGATGGGGCCGGCGCTGACCGAGCACACGAATACCTCGTAGGTGAGGCTGCGGCTTTCCGGCGTCACCTGCCCCCGACAGCGCATCCGGGAAGGCACGCCGGTCACCGGCTCGAACCGCCATCCGTCGTGTCCGATCGTGTGACCGCACGCGGCGAGAAAGAAGGACACGGCCTGGAAGCAGCCTTCGGACATCAGCGTGCCCGGCATGCAGGGGTCGTGGTGGAAGTGGCCGTCGAAGTACCAGTCGTCGGGGCTGATCGTCGTGTGAGCGCGGAGGTAGCCACGTTTCCAAGGGCCGCCGCCGGGGTCGAAATCGGTGACCTCGTCGATCAGTCGCAGGCGGCCCGATCCGATTCGGGGACTGCGGATGTCGGCCCGGGTGATGTCCCAGCCGGGACCGAGGCAATCGGCGGGGCGTCCTTCGGTGAACGCGCCGATCGCGTTGGTGTCGAAGGAATCGCGGGTGCAGCGGACCGCGGGCGGGTCGGCCGGCGCATCGGGTTCGGGGCTGGTGGCCGCGGGGTCCCAGAGCACACCGCCGGTGGTGGCCAGTTCCTCGTCGGAGAAGAACCCGGCTTGACCGTGGCGCACGGTCAGCACGAGCTCGCCGTTGCTGTGGCAGTCGTATTCGAAGAAGAACAGCCGGATCGGGCCGTGGCTGACGTGGTCGACGATGCGGATCTCGTAGTCGAGGGTCGTGCCCGGTGCGGGCGGCGCGCCGTGGAAGGTGACTTCGCTGCCGAGCAGCCGATACACGCGCTCGCCGCGGTTTTTCAGGTCGGCGCCCAGCCAGCTGATCAGCAGCAGGTCGGCCTGACCCGCTTCGACGAGCAGTCCGGGCGGCATGCGGCCGGTCGCGTCGAGGTACCAGGCGTCCTGGGTGACGTCGGTCTGGGTCCAGATCGTGCCGGTGCCCATGGCGCCGGCTTCCGCGTCGATGCCGAGCACGCGATCGGCCAGCAGCAGCGGCGGGCGCGGCATCCGGGTCTGCCGCACATCGTCGTCCTGCACGGCGAACATCGGCCCGAAGACCTCGGAGATCCGTCCGACGGCCAGATGTTCCAGTTGTGCCCGGTCGAAGCGGGGGCCGGGTCTGGATGCGGGCGTTGGCGGGGCGGCAGGGAACGCTCGGGCGAGCGCGCCCAGGGCGGCGGTTTGGGTGTCGAGGAAGCGTTGGTGGGCAATGGTTTGCTGGCTCAGGTGTTGGCGGTGAACCTCGTTGATGGATTGCCGCCAGGCACTCAGGACGCCGGCCCGGTCGAGTGGTGGGGTGCGGACAGGCATGGGGTGGAGTTCAGGGGCTCGCTCCAGAACCGTATAGATGGTTGGCAAAATCGGCGCCGGGAGGCGAGCCGGGATGGTGACGGCGGCGCCGGGAGTGGGCTGATGAGTACCGAAATAGCTGGCCAGTGCGTCGGTTCGCACCTCGACACCGGCTGCCGCGAGCTCGGTGATCACGGTGGACAGTTGCCACACACCGTTGGCACCGGCCGAATCCATCGCGACCGCGACGTGTTCGCGGTCGCCGAGGATGCGCTGGATCCAGCCGGTGCACTGCGTACCGGGCCCCTGTTCGATGAAAACCCGGACGCCATCGCGGTAGGCCTGGTTGATCAGCGCGGGGAAGTCGACCGGTGCGATCGCCTGTTCGGTGAGCGCGTCGGCCACCGACTCCTGGGTCGGGTGGTACCACTGGCCGGTCGCGCCCCGGTAGAACCGGATGCCCGGCGCGGCCTGCGTCGGGCGGCAGTGCAGTGCGTGCCAGCGCTCGCGGACTTCGGCGACTTCCGGGGCGTGGGCGACGAGATCGTAGTTGATGCGGACGCTGGTGCCGGGGTCGAATCGGCTGACGAAGGCCTCGCAGGCGCGGCGCTCCCCGGCGATCACGCAGGTACCGGGTGCGCACACCGCGGTGAGGTGGATGCCGACCTCGCCGCGCACCATCTCGCGAACGACATCGGCGTCGGCGGACAGCACGAATCCGGCCCACTGGTCGCCGGTGATGCCGGTGCGGGCCCAGAATCGTCGCACCGCGCGGAGTTCGCCACCGAGTTCGTGGGTGAACAGTTCGCTGGCCCGGGCGTCCGCGGCCAGGGAATCGGGATCGCACCAGACGTCCAGGGCCACCAGCGCGGCCGATTCGCCGGAGGAGTAGCCGATCGCGGCATCGGGCCGGATGCCCAGGACTTCCCGGCTGATGCGGGTGTGCAGGCGCGAGAGGTAGCCGACGCCGAGGATCTGTTCCAGCGAGTCGGCCGGTCTGCCGTCGCCTCGGTAGGCCCAGGCGGCGAGGGTGGCGCCGTCCATGTCGGCTTGGGGTGCGAAAGCGAGCATGAGCTCGGCGCCCATACCCGGGTAGGCCGACGATCCCTTGGTGTAGACGAAGGCCGTGTCGCCGCCGACCGGATTGGCGCGGTAGGCAACGCCGTCCGGACGTGGACCTGCGTCGCGCAGCCATCTTCGCGCGGCGGCGAGTCGGGACCGCCGGTGGTTCTCGTCGCGGGCGGCCAGGGCCAGCCGGGCCGGGCCGGTCAGCAGATCGGGTAGGTCGGTGGCCGTGTACACGTGCACGGTGGGCGGCGGTGCCGGCGACCAGGGCGCGGCGTTGCCGGCCCGGAGTCGGGTTCGGTATGGCCCGGCGCCCAGGACCGGTGTGACGATGTCCGCGGCTCTGGCGTCGGGCCAGGGTTCGGCGCTGGTCCCGGTGCGGGGCCGGGCGCGGTGGTGCAGGGCCAGGGCCGCCACGGCCACGGTGAGCAGCCCGCGGGCGGCGTGCGGTGCGCCGAACAAATCGACCGGATCACAATCGGATTCGATGTCCTGGCCGAAAATGAAATCGGCGCGAGTCCCGCGCGAGGTCGGCGCCACGGTGGCGATCACCGGGTCGCCGTCGGCCCGCGCGTCGGCCAGCCGCTTCACCACCAGGACCACGGCCGCATCACAAGTCTTGGCAGGTAACGAAAGTTCCGCGGCGGCGGCGCGATGCACGGGCTCGTCGGACAGGTCGACGGCGCCGACGATCGCGGCGTCGATCTCCCCCGCCCGCAGCGCCCGGGCCGCCAGATCCAGGGCGACGCAGCCCGATGCTTCCTCCGCGCCGACCGCGAATGCCGGGCCGGACAGGTCGAGTTGACTGCCGATCCGGTTGGCGATGATGTTGGCCATGCTGCCCAGCACGCTCGCCGCGGTCAGCGACGGGCTCACCTCCGGGCCCGCGCCGAGACGTTGCCGCAGGTGGGTGCGGGCGGCCTCCGGATCGGTGCCCACGCCGATCAGCACGGCGGTCCGCTCGCCGGGCAGCCGGACGTGCGCGGTGGCCTCGCGGGCCGCCTCCAGCACCACAACCTGCTGGCCCAGCGCATCGGTCAGATCGCGCGGCGGGAACCGCAGGCCGGGCAGGGCCACCTCGATGCCGTTTCCGTTGGGGCGCAACGGCTCGCCGCTCAGCAGCGCGGTGCGGAACGCTTCGGTGCCGTGGTTGCCGATTCGGGTGCCCAGCGCGACGATCGCGATCTCCTCGGCCGGCGCGGGCCCGGCGGCGCCGACCGTGGCCGGATCGGCATCGAACGCCTCGACGATCAGGTGGGCGTTGTTGCCGCCGAACCCGAAGGCGCTCAACCCGGCCCGGCGCCGACCGGGCCACGCCTCATTGGCGGTCAGCAGACGGATCGGTCCGGACAACTCGGCGATGGGATCGAGCTCGCCGGCCGTCGCGGGGCGGATGCCGGCGTCGATCGCGCCGAGGAGTTTGAGCAGACCGGCCGCGCCGGACGCGGTGAGCAGGTGGCCGAGATTCGCCTTGGCCGAGCCGACCGGCACATCGACGTTGCCGGCGAAGAAGGCGGCCGTGGAGCGCGCTTCGACGGCGTCGCCCACCGGGGTGCCGGTGGCGTGACATTCCAGCAGCGACACGGTTTCCGGCCCGAATCCGGCCTGCTGGTAGGCCGCGCGCATGGCCCGGATCTGCCCATTCTCGTCGGGCACGAGGAATCCGCCGGTGCGTCCGTCGTTGGACAGGCCGACCCCGCGCAGCACGCCCCGAATCGGTCTGCCTGCGGCGATGGCGTCGCGCAGCCGCACCAACGCCACGATCGCCACCCCCTCCCCCGGTACCAGTCCGTCGGCGCCACGGTGGAAGGGGCGGCTGCGGCCGGTGCGGCTGAGTCCGCCGAGTGCCTCGAAGCCGAGGTTGATGATCAACGGGTCGCAGCCGCTCACCGCACCGGCCAGCATCAGATCGGCGGTGCCGTCGTGCAGCCGGTCGCAGGCGAGCTTGATCGCGTAGAGCGCCGACGCACACGCGGCTTCTACGGTGACGGCGCCCGCGCCCAGCCCCAGCGCGCGAGCCGCGATGTGCGCGGGCAGGCCGGAACAGAACCGATCGGCCGCGCACACCCTGGGCGGTTCGGGGATCGCGGCGCGCAGGTCGGTGCGGTCGGCCAGCCAGATCCGTTCGGCGTAGGCGGCCAGTCCACGGCTGGGAAAGCCGAGTGCACCCAGAACCAGACCCGCTCCCGGCAGCGCGCCGTCATGGCCGGATTCGTGCAGCGCGGCGCGGGACGCGTGCAGAACCCATCGCAGGGCCGGATCGAACCCGGTGACTTCCTCGGCGTCGACCTGGAACCCGTTGGGGTCGAACACGTTCTCGAAGCCGCGCACCGTCCCGGCGATCGCGCTGATTGTGCGGTCGGCCGGCAGCCGCCAGTCTGTGGGCAGCACCGGTCCGGTGCTGATCCGGCCGTGCCTCACGTTGTCCCAGAACTGATCCGGGTCCAGGGCGCCGGGCAGCACGCAGCCGCGGCCCACGATGGCGATCGGCTCGAACGCCGTCATTGTCCGGCCGCCGCTTCGATCGGGAACAGGTCGGGTCGGCGGATCAGGCTGACTCCGAACAGTTCGGTGCGCACGCCACCGTCCGGGTCGAACAGCGCGATGTCGCAGCGGGTCTGGCCGTCGGTGCTGGTGGCGGCGCTGACCACGCAGCGCGCCGGCGCGGGGGCCGGACCGAGCCGATGCAGGAGCACCCGATCGACGCCCATCGGCAGGCTCGCTTCGCCGATGGTCCGGCTCACCCAGAGCACCGCTGCCTGCAACGCACCGTCGACGGCGGCCGGGTCGCAGCACCACGCATCGCCGGCCCAGCCCAGTTCGGACACACCGATGACCCGCGCGTCGGCGCCGGTGGCCGAGAGAGCGTCGATCCGTAGCAGGGATTGACATCGCGGTCCATGGAACAGAACGGGGCTGTCATAGATGTGGTTGGTGGCACCAAGCTCGATTGAGCCGGTGCTGGCGGTCTGGTGGTGGGTGTGGTGCCCCCCCGGCGTCACCAGGCGGGCCCGGTAGTGCACGGCGCCGGACGCGGAGTGCAGGCTCAGGTCCCATTCGTCGTTGCCCGCGCCGTGGCCGTGGATGGTGAAGCGGTGGCCGGTCGCGAGGTCGGGCAGGTCGACGCGGCGCAGGACACGGACATCGGCGAGTTCGACCGCGCGAGTGGGATGACGAGAGCGGGCCGCGGCGGCGAACCACTCCAGGGCAACCGCGAACGGGAGCACCGGAGTCTCGGCCGGGGTGTGATCGGCCAGCTGCGCGTGGGTAGCGGCCGACACGGTGACCTCGATCGCGATTTCGGACTGGGGAAGCTCGATTCCGGCCGCAACAACGACATCGCCCGAATAACTGTCCACCTCGGACACGAAGGCGGCGGCGCCCGTGTCGAGCGGGATGAGGGGTATGCCGCGGCTGATGAAATGCGTGGCGAGTGACGGGGTGACCATGCCGCCGGCCCAGGGACCCCAGCCGATCGAGACGACCCGGCAGTCCGGCCGGCGGCCGCGTTCCGCGTTCGCCAGGTGGTTGAGCGTTTCATTGGCCATCGCGTAGTCACTCTGGCCGGGATTGCCGAACCGGGCCGCGACGGAGGAGAACACGCACAGCAGTCGCAGTGGATCGGTCGCCGTCGCGGCCATCAACGCATACCAGCCAGCGACCTTCGTGTCGTACACCTGAGCGAATTGTTCGTCGGTCTTGTCGGCGATGCGCCGGTCGGCCAGCCACCCCGCGCCGTGCACGACGGCGGTGACCGGCCCCCAGTCGTGGCGCACGCGGTCCAGTTCGCGTTGTAACGCGGTCTGGTCGGTGACGTCCAGGCAGGCGTAGCGGACTTCGGAACCGGCGCGGGCGATATCGGCCAGCATGGCCCGGATCTCCCGGACGGCAAGGACGGCGCGGGCGCGCGCGGTCAGTTGGGCGGGCGTGCAGGCAGGCTGTTGGGCGGCCAGTGATCGGGTGATGGCCACCTCGTCGGTGGCGGCGGCCAGACCGGGCGGTTCGTCGGCGAGTTCGGTCCGGCCGACCAGCAGCATTCTGGGCCGGTGGGCGGCGGCCAGCGCCCGCAGTGCGGCCGCGGTGATCCCCCGCGCCCCACCGGTGGCGACGAGGACCGATTCGGCCGTGATCACCGGCTGCGCCGGCGAGGGCGGGGTGTCGGGCAGACCGATCGTCCAGCGTGATCCGTCCGCGCGCAGGCCGACGTCCAGTGTCGCGCCACCGGTCAGCAGTTCCTCGACGATCGCCTCGGCGATGGCGTCGTCGGTTCGTGCGCCGCGCTCGCAGTCGACGGCTCTGACTGCCGCGCGTGGCCATTCCAGGGCCGCGGTCCGGGCCAGCGCGGCCAGGCCGCCCAGCGCCGCCCGCGTGGAGTCGGGTTCGGCGAGGCCGAGGCGTCCGCCGGTGTCCTGCACGGTCACGAACACCCCACCGCGCTCGGCCATCCGCGCCGCCACCCTTCGGGCCGCGCGGAAGGCGGCAGCGTGCAGGGTCCTGGCGTCGCGAGGGTCGGCCAGGCCGTGCAACAGGATGACGCCCCAGGAGTCGGGTTCGGGCACTTCCGCCGCGATGGCCGCGATGTGGTGAGCGGCGAGGTGATCGACCACTGCGGCGGCCAGGCCGCTGCCGCCATCGACGACGACCAGGGGTGCGTCGGTGAGCCCGGCCAGGGCCAGGCCGAAGGCGGGAGCGGCGACCAGTTGTGGTTGGCAGCGCCGAAGCGGCGGCGGTTCAGGGTCCCCGTTGCCGCTGGCGTCGCGGCTGGCGTTCTCCGAGGCGTGCTGGCCATCGCCGCGGCCGGCCCACCGCACGATCTGCTCGAGCGTGCGCAGTTGGAACAGCTGGGCCATCTGGGGCGAGTCGGCCGGCGGCATGCCCGCGACGCGCTGCCGGACGGTGGAGAAGATCTCGACCTTCTTGATCGAGTCGATCCCGAGGTCGGACTCCAGATCCATGGTGGCACCGAGCATATCGACCGGATAGCCGGTTTTGTCGGCCACGATGTCCAGCAGCAGCCCGATGTCCAGCGTGGAAGCCGGTTCGGCGGGCAGGGGAGCCTGCGGCATGACCACCGCGGCCAGGACGGGCGGCCGGGGCCGCGCGGGTGGCACAACGGCGGCCGGCGGCGACACGGTCAGCGGCGGCGACACGGCCGACGGCGACACGATCGGCGGTGCCGGCGGCATGGCGACCGGCGCTGGTGGCAGCGGCGCGGGCGCCGGTGGGAGGGCCGGCGCGGGCGCCGCCACGGCGGGGACGTAGCCGCCCGGGTCGGCGAGAGCGGCGAACATGCCCTCGGCGGTTCGCAGGTAGCTGCGATGGGCCTCGGCCAGGACGTCCTGGAAATGCAGGTGCGCCTCGGCGGTCTGGCGGTGCAGGGCCGACACCGCGGAAAGCCACTGTGGGCTCGGTTCGGTGGGCACTGGTTCGCGAAAATCGGGCATCTTGGCGGCTCCCCCGGATTCGGAATGAACGTGCGGTGCGACCGACTGCAGCGACACTGGTTCGGGAACAGGTGAAAGTGGTGCAGGCGCAAGCGGGATCGAGTCGGGCTCCGGTAAGGACGGAACGGAGACCGGCGAGGGTGGTGCGGGCGACTCGGTGCGGGACGGTCGGTAGCCGGTGCCGTCTATCGGGACTGTCCATCGTGGACGTTCGGTGGTTTGCCCCGGCGGAGTGGAAGTCGGCGAACCGGCGGCCTTCATGGGCACGCCCCATGCGGCGAGTCGGGCCAGCGCGTCGTGCCAGGAGGTCACGCCGTCCCGGCCTCGCCGGTCGAGGCTCACCGCCAGGTGCCGGCGGTCGCCGAGGATGCGGCTGATCAACCCGGTCAGCGTCGAACCCGCGCCGACCTCGATGAACGTGCGCACACCGGCGGCGTACATCGCCTCGATCTGGTCGTGGAACCGCACCGGTGCGCTCGCGTGCACGGCCAACCGGGCCCGGACGGCGGCCGGATCGTGGTCGTAACACGCCGCGTCGGCATTGGCGTAGACGTCGATGACCGGTGCGGTCACCGGTAGCTCGTCGAGAAACGTACCGAGCGGACCGGCCACCGACGCGACCAGCGGGCTATGGAACGCCGCCGACACCTCCAGACGGCGCGCCGCGACACCCTCGCTCGACAATCGTCGGCACAGCGCGTCGATCGCCGCGGCCGAACCGGAGACAACGGTCTGGCCGGGCGCGTTGATGTTGGCCGGCCACACCGAATCGAGGTCGTCGATCGCCGCGGTGACCCGCGCCAGATCGGCCGAGACCGCGAGCATCGCGCCCGGCGGACCGTCGACCCGGGCCATGAGTTCACCGCGGCGCCGGGCCAACCGCACCAACGCTTCTGCCGGCAGGGCACCGGCCGCGTGCAACGCGACGAGTTCGCCGAGGCTGTGCCCGGCCACGCAGTCCGGAGTGATTCCGGTGGCGGTCAGCAAGGCCAGCAGGGACAGGCTGTGCACGGCGAGTGCCGGTTGGGCCCACGCGGTGTCGGTGAGCCGGTGTTGCTGCGCGATCCGCTCGTCGTCGGAAAAGGCGCCGGGCGGGAACACGATTTCGTGCAGGCCGCACTCACCCAACGGCAGCTCAGCGGCGGCGTCCCAGACCTCCCGTGCCTCCGGGAACGCCATCGCTATGTCGGCGCCCATGCCGACGTACTGCGCACCCTGGCCGGGGAACACGAACGCGATCCGCCCCGGGTCGGCGCCCGGCTCCGCGGCGGCCGTCGCCCCGGCCACGTCACTCGCATCGACCGCCGTGGAGCGGTGTTCCTCCAATGCCACATGGAAGTTGGAGCCGCCGAACCCGAAGCTGGACACCGAGGCCCGCCGCGGATGGCCGGCCGAACGGATCCACGGCCGGGCGGTGGTGTTGAGCCGGAACGGGCTGTTGTCGATGTCAAGTTTCCGGTTGGGGCGGGCCACTTTGATGGTCGGGGGCAGCACCCGATGGTGCAGGGCGAGCACCGCCTTCACCAGGCCGGCCGCGCCCGCGGCCGCCTTCGTGTGACCGATCTGCGATTTCACCGTGCCCAGCACGCACCACTGCCGGTCCTCGCGTCCGCTCTCCCGGAAAACCTGTTGCAGGGACTGGAATTCCGCGGCGTCGCCGGCGGCGGTCGCGGTGCCGTGGGCCTCGACCAGCTCGACGGTGTCCGGACCGTAGCCCGCGGCCGCGTAGGCCCGGCGCAGGGCGCGGACCTGGCCGTCGGGCATCGGCGCGTAGATCGCGCCGCCGCGGCCGTCCGACGACGAGCCGATGCCGCGGATGACGGCGTAGATCCGGTCGCCCTCGGCTTCGGCCGCGTCGAGCCGTTTGAGGCCGACCATGGCGACGCCCTCGCCGAGCATGGTGCCGTCGGCGTCGTCGGAGAACGGCCGCACGTCACCGGTCGGCGACAGGGCGGGAGTCTTGCTGAAACACACGTACATCAACGGGTTGTTGGTGGCGTCGACCCCGCCGGTGATCACCAGGTCGGCCACGCCGAGGGACAGTTCGTTGATCGCCGACGCGAGTGCGGCCAGCGAACTGGCGCAGGCCGCGTCGACGGTGCAGTTGGTGCCGTGCAGATCCAGCCGGTTGGCGATCCGGCCTGCGACCACATTGGACAGCAGTCCGGGAAAGGTCGCTTCCTGCCACGGCACGTACCGCTCGGCGATCCGGTCGCACACCGCCTCGGCTCGCGCGTCGTCAATTCCCTGCTCCCGCAAAGCTTTCCGCCACACCGGGCGCTGGATCCGGGCGTCCATGGTGCCCACGCGGGAGAGGGTGGAGCTGCCGAGGATCACGCTGACCCGTTCCCGGTCCAGCGGCCCGGCCAGGCCGTCGGCCAGATCGTCGAGCAGCTGGTCGGCCACCACGAGGCCCATCAGCTGGCCCGGATCGAGGGCGGGCAGGGTGGCCGGGGGCAGGCCGTGGGCGAGCGGGTCGAAGTCGATCTCCGGCAGGAACGCGCCGCGTCGGGCGTAGGTTTTGTCCGGGGCGGCAGGATCGGGGTCGTAGAAATCCTCGACCGGCCAATGGGTTTCCGGCACGTCGGTGATCATGTCCCGGCCGGTGACGATGGTGCGCCAGAACTCGGCGACCGACCGGCTGCCCGGCATCAGCGCGGCGATGCCCACCACCGCGACCGGTACCTGTCCGGACGATTCACGCTGCGCCATGGGTGTTCTCCTCACCTCAGCAGGCGTGGCCGGTGCACGAACGCCGCATCCGGCACGGCCACGCTGAGCGTGCGCAGTTGCTGGGCCCGGGTGATGGTGGCCGCGCCGTCCAACAGGTTCAGCGCGATCTGCGGGGCCGTGCGGTGTTCGGCCACGGCCAGCGGGCTGCCCGCGACCCAGCGGTTGAACGCGCCGATCGCCGGTCCGCACCAGATCTGGTAGTCGGCCCGCCGGGTCGGGTCGCCCTCGATCGCCCACCGGCTGGACAGGCCCAGATAGGACCGGAACACCAGCGCCATCCGGTGCCGCGGCTCGGCCAGTGCTCGGTCAACCTCGCGTGGATCTCGCTCGGCCCAGAACTCGCGGGTCTGGGCCCACGCGTCGTCGAAGGTGTTGCGCAGCACGTCTTTTTCGATCCGATCGCGCACCGGAGCGGAAACGTCCTCCAACGAGGACCAGGTCTGGAACGCCTCGTGGAGCTGGGTGGCGCGCTGGGCGAACAGGGTGCCGCGGCGCAGCACCTGCACCCGCACGCCGTACTCGAACATGTCGGCCGCGGGCGCCATCACGACATCGGACAGGTCGGCCGCGGCAAGCAACTCCTTGCCCGCGCCGGACAGTCCGGCCTCGACCGACAACTGGTTGATCGTCCCGGTCATGACATAAGCCGCGCCCAGGGCGAACGCCGCCGCAACACCGGCCGGATCACCCAGCCCACCGGCCGCGCCGATCCGGATCGGCCGCGGATAGTGGTGCCGGCGGGTCAGCGAGTCGCGCAGCGCGCGGATCGCGGGCAGCACCACGGCCAGCGGCCGGTTGTCGGTATGGCCCCCGCTGTCCGCTTCGACCGTCACGTCCTCGGCGACCGGAATACGTTGGGCGAGAATGGCTTCGTCCGCGGTGAGGTGCCCTCGGTCCAGCAGCACGCGCACCAACTCGGCGGGCGGCGGAGAGAGGAACTGTTCGGCCACCTCGGGCCGGGACACCTTCGCGAACACGCTGCGAGCCCGCACCGGTTCGCCGTCCGGGCCGGCCCGCAGTCCGGCGACCGCGCACCGGACCACGGCCGGCGTCAACTCCAGGAACGCCGACGCCGACACGATCGGCACCCCGGCGCCCAGCAGCAGGTCGGCGAGGCGATCCTCGTGACCGGGCTCGGCCGGGGTGTGGATCAGATTGACGCCCCAGTTGCGCTGCCCGCGCAGGGTGCTGGCCAGCTCCCGCACGGCCCGTTCGATCACCGGCAACGCCAGCCCGGCCGCGCCGAAGAAACCCAGGAGTTCCGCCCGGGCGAGGGCGATCACCAGCGCGGTGGTGGCGATTCCGTTGGCCATTTCGCCTGCCGCGTAGGGAAAGCGGACGCCGTGCGCGCGGGCGAAGGACCGGTCGCCCAGCCATTCGGGATACATCGGCGGCAGCGCGCCCAGCAGTTCGTAGCCCTCGCCCGACGTCGTGACCCCACCGTCCAGCCCGACGCCCGGCTCGTAACCCGCCCCGCCGCGGACGACGTACAACTGGCGGCACGGTTCCCGGACCGCGGCGAGAATCCCGTCCGGGGTGAACGCCGCCGGCTGCGATCCCGGCTGCCACCGCAGGACCAGTGGGGAAACAGGACCGGGAATCGATGGATCCAAAGACACTCCCCCGGGTCACGACATTCGCGAGACGGCACAAGAACCGAGCTCGAACCACCCCAACGCTAACCCGTCGACCGTGCGGGAAAGAACTATTTCCGGAAAATTCTGGAGAAAATCTTTCCGGCCAGTTCCACCGTAAAGCACGGCGCGTGACTGATCGCTGACGGACCGATATTAGATTGCGACCAGGCAACAGTGTCACCGGTTGGGCCCCCGGCGGGCAGGGCCACGAACCTGTTGGCGGGCAACGCGCAGCAGATCGAGGACATTCTCAAGCGTTACAAGGGGAATTCACGCCGCCGCGCCGGTCAATTCCCGTACGAAGGCGGTCAGCCTCGCGTCGAGAGCCATGGCCGCTTCGGCCAGGTCCGGGTTGTCGATGAAGCCCATCGCCGAGGACGGGAGGTCGTAGGAGACCCGGGCATGTCCGTCGTCGTCTTCCCGGATCATGATCGACAGCGGTACCTGCAGGCCGGCCCGTAAATCGTGGCGCAGCATCGTCTCGGCGACGATCGGGTTGCCGTAGACGTATTTCTTGGCCTTGGCCTTCGTCCCGTACAAGCCCTGCCACCGGCCGTGGTCGAGGGAGAACACCCGGACGAATCCGGCCGGCCCGAACAACGCGACCATCGCCTGTTCCCAGTCGCCCGCGTTGTCCACCGTGCGCAGCGCCTCGGTGACCTCGCCGTGCTCGGCGTCGCCGACCGCGGCCTCGAACACGGCCACCACCTCCTCGTAGGACTTGGCGCTGACGTGTTCGCGGTTCTCCACCGTGTACTTCACGATCATCGCTGTCTCCCCTTGTTTCGGCTACCCAAACGGGTTCACTCATGCCAGACTCTAAGTCAGTCAGCTAACTCAGTCAATCGCGAGGGCGAAGGAGTACGACATGATCACCGTGACGGGCGCGACCGGGAAACTCGGTCGCCTGGTCATCGACGGACTGCTGGACCGAATCCCGGCCGAGCAGATCACCGCCGCCGTGCGCAGCCCGGAAACCGCCGCCGACCTGGCCGCCCGCGGCGTCGAGGTCCGCCGGGCCGACTACGACGAACCCGGCACGCTGCTCGCCTCGCTGGCCGGCACCGATCGCCTGCTGCTCATCTCCGGCAACGATCCCCGCCGGACGTTGGCCCAGCACACCACCGTGATCGACGCGGCCAAACAGATCGGGGTGAGCCTGCTCGCCTACACCAGCCTGGTGCTGCCCACCGCCCCACCGCGCTCGACCGAACCGGTGATCGAAGCCTCCGGGCTGCCGTTCACCATGCTGCGCAACGCGCAATACAGCGGGCACTACGCCCCGCAGATCACGCAGGCCGTGGCCACCGGCGTCTTCGTCGGCAGCGCCGGTGCCGGCCGGACCGCGACCGCGTCGCACGCGGACCTCGCCGCGGCGGCCGTGACGGTGCTGACCGGCGAAGGCCATGAGGACAAGGTGTACGAGCTGACCGGCGACGAGGCGTGGAGTTTCCCCGAACTGGTGGCCGAGATCGGCTGTGCGTCCGGCCGGACCGTCAGCTACCGCAACGTCTCCTTCGCCGAGCACCTCGAACTGCTGCTCGGCGCGGGTGTGCCGCGACTGTACGCCGAGGTCTACGTCGCCAACTACCAAGCGATCGCGGCCGGCGGTTTCGCCAAGACGACCGCGGACCTGCGCGAGCTGATCGGCCGGCCGGCCACGACCCTCGCCGAGTTCGTGGCCGAGGTCGTCAACTCGCCGGCCCCGAACGGCGGTTCGGCTCATGAATGACCATCCGGACACGGTCGCGGTGGTGACCGGCGCCGGCCGGGGCGTCGGCCGGCAGGTGGCCCGGCTGCTGGCCGGGCAGGGCGCGCGGGTGGCGCTGCTGGCCCGCTCGGGCGAGCAACTGGACCAGGCGGCGCGGCTGGTCAAGGACGCAGGCGGGACAGCGCTGGTCGTGCCGGTCGACCTGACCGATCGCGACCAGCGCACCGCGGCCGCGCGCACGGTGCTGGCCGAGTACGGCGCGGTGGACATTCTGATCAACAACGCCGGGGTGACCGCGCCGATCGGCCCGACCAGCACGGTCGACCCGGCCGAATGGGCGGCCACGATCGAGCTGAACCTGATCGCTCCGGCCCAGCTGACCGCGGCCGTGTTGCCGGGCATGATCCAGCGGCGCTCGGGTCAGGTGGTCAACGTGTCCAGCGCGGCGGTGGGCACACCACGACTGCTGATCGGCGCGAACGCCTACATCGCTGGAAAATCCGGCCTGGAGGCGCACACTCTCAACCTCGCCGCGGAACTCGCGGACACGGGCGTGCGGGTGAACGTGTACCGGCCGGGTGCGGTGGACACCGGGTTGCTGCGGTCCACTCAGGACCGGTTCCTGGAGTTCGATCCGGCGATGAAGGCGTTGTTCGAACGCGACCTCGCCACCACGATCACCCCGGAGACCTCCGCCGCCGCACTGCTGGAGCATCTGCTGGACGGCGTGACCGGCCAGATCTGGCACGTCGACCGGACGCTGTGACCAGGCGCCCTCGCGCGTTGGCCGGTGGCCTGAACTAAGTTAGCGTCATGACTAACCAGGCCACCGCGCGCCCCGGCAAGCGGGACAGGTTGATCGCCGCCGCCCGCGCGACCCTGTACGCCCAGGGCGTCGAACGCACCACCCTGGCCGACATCGCCGAGGCCGCGGACGTGCCCGTGGGCAACGTCTACTACTACTTCAAGACCAAAGCCGAACTCGTGTCGTCCGTGGTCGAGGGCTATCAGACTCTGACCCGGGACAACATCGCCACCCTGAACCGACGCCGGACCCCGAGGGCCCGGCTGCACGGCCTGATCGAGATCTGGCTGAACCAGCGGGAAAGCCTGACCGCACACGGCTGTCCGGTCGGCACGCTCAGCACCGAACTGGACAAGACCGCCGATCCCCTGGCCCGCGATTCGGCCGGGGTACTCGGCCTGCTGCTGGACTGGATCGAAGGCCAGTTCCGGGAGGCGGGCCGCCGCGATGCCCGCGAACTGGCGGTCGCCCTGCTGTCGGCCTACGAGGGCGTCGCGGTGCTGGCCAACGTGCTGGGCGACGAGGCACTCATCACGATGGAGGGCAAACGGCTGCAACGGTGGATCGACGCCCTGACCTGATCACGTTCGAATGCAAGGGTCGCTGAGAGCTCAGCCCGGGGGCGTCACACCATCCAGGTACGTCCACACGCCGTCGTCGCGGACGAACCGGCTGCGCTCGTGCAGCACTTCCCTTTCGGCGCCGATCCGGTAGTGGGCGCGGAATTCCACCGTGCCCTCGGCGTGCAGCAGCCCACCGCCGGAAGTGGCGACAATCTCCAGCCGCTCCCACCGCTGCGCCGGATCCAGCCGCACAGTGCCGGGCCGGGTGCTCGGATGCCAGCTCCGCACCAGGTAGGCCGCGTCACCGACGGCGAAGGCGCTGTAGCGGGAGCGCATCAACGCCTCGGCGGTGGCCGCGCGGACCCGGCCCGAGTGCACCGGCCCGCAGCAGTCGGCCAACGACAGTGGCCGGCCACACGGACACCGCCGTCTGTCCGGTCCGGATGCAGACGTCACGCCGGCCATTGTCCACGGCCCACCCTGCAGCGGGCGGCGGCAGCCCCTACGGTCGCCGGTGGAAAGGATGTTCTCCGATCACGACGAGGTGATCTGCGATGGCCGGAAAATTCGAGGTCTACCAGGACAAGGGCGGCAAGCACCGGTTCCGCCTCAAGGCGGGCAACGGCGAGATCGTGGCCGTCGGCGAAGCCTACGAGTCCAGGAACGGCGCTCATGCCGGTTGCGAAGCCGTCCAACGCGCCGCCGACGGCGCCTCGATCGTCGACGTCGACAACTGATTCGAAGCTCTAACGCGCGCTGCCGACGAACTGCATCGCCCGGTAGGGCCAGTTCTTCTCCGTGTTCCATTGGCTGACCACCAGGTGCAGTTCGTCCAGCGTGGAGCCGGGCACGATGTAACCGCCGTAGAGCTGGGCGACATCCCCGCCCGCGTGGTCCTCACCGCTCCACGCGGCGCCCCGCAGGACCGTGCTCCGCGGGGCCTGGTAAAGGTTCGCGGTGGGACCGTCGATGGTCAGCACATCGATGCGGTAGTTGCCCGCGTCGAACAACGCCAGCACCCATCGGTCCTCGACCCGGCGCAGGCTCAGTTCGCCGTACGCGCCGGTCAGCGCGATGGTCGGCGGATTGCCCCACGCCCACTCGCCATCCCGGAAACCCCAGCCTTCCCAGGCGTCGGGATCGGTGAGGCGCCCGGCCGGGACCCGTTGCAGGATCAGCCCCTGATTGCGCTGGAACCCGGTCGAGAAGGCGTAGACGTAGCCGTCGTCGCCCTGTTCCCAGGTGAGCATCTGGAACAGCCCGCCGTGCCGGTCGCCGGGCCACCGCGCGCCGGTGGGCCGCCAGGTCTCGCCGTTGTCGGCCGAGCGATGGATCTCGGTCCAGTGCACGTTGCCGAGTCCCTGGCACACCATCACGTGCAGGTACATCTCGGCGCCGACGGTGATGACATCAGTCGGCAGCACCGTGCTGACTCGCTTGCCGTTGATCTTCGAGTCGTGCCGGTAGGACAAGGCTTGCGCCGCATAGGCGCCCTCCCCGGTCGAGCCGAACCACTCGATGCCCGTCCGCGCGGTCGCCGGATCGCCGAACAGCACCACGGGTGACCGCCAGCCCGGCCCGCCCACGCCGGCTTGCTCGAAGGTGTCGCCGAACACCGACACCAGCCGCCCGTCGGGCGCGAGCGTCGTGGCTCCCAGATCGGTGCCGCCGATCCCGAAGTCGTCGGTGTGCCCGGGTCCGGTCAGGTCCTTCACCTTGCGCATGGCGCCCAGGGTAGGTCCGGTGACGTCGACTCGCGCCGCTAGTCGTGCACGGTGGCCGCCGCGATGGCGTCGGCTTCGATCTGGGCGAACCGGGCGGCCATCTCGCGCTGCAGCGTCTGGGCCGCCCGCAGGGGCCGGACCATCACCATGAAGTCGACGATCTTGCCTTCCGCGTCGTAGCGCAGCAGGTCGCAGCCCGTGAGCTCCAGACCGTCGACCTTCGCCTCGAAGACCAGCACCTCCTCGCCGCTGGGATCACGAACCTCCCGCACGTAGTGGAAGTCCTCGAAGACCTCGGTGACCGTGCGCAGGATGGCCGAGGTGATCGCCCTGCCACGGTAGGGCTTGAACACGACCGGGCTGCGGAACACCACGTCCTCGGCGAGCATCGTGCCGATCGCGTCCAGGTCGCGGGCTTCGACCGCGGCGCGGAAGGTGGTCATCGGCGCTCCTCGTTATCGTCAACGTCTCGAACCGCCGGGGCCTGGGCGGGTCCGGACCGTGTCCGGAATCCGTAGAACCACGGTGCCCGGGCTCCGAGGCGGTTCCGACACTACCGCCATGACCCATGACGACAGCGGACAAGATCCACTCTTACCGCTCGCCGGCGAGCTGCGGGACCTGGGCGACCGGCGCTCCGGCGGCTGATCCCGCCATCTCGGTGCGGCGTCGGCGATTGGCCGTAGGATCGTGTGGGCCGCCCCCCGACGATGAGTTTTTCTCGCGCCACCGGTCTCAGTTGTGACCGAGCAGCCTGCGGAAGAAACGAGAGCGCCATGCTGATCTATTCGATGAACGTTTCGGTGGACGGCTTCATCACCGACCGTGCGGGCGGGATCGGCTGGTCGGTCCCCAGCGACGAGCAGTTTGCTTTCCAGACCAAGCAGGTGAGCGCGCTCGGCGCCTGCCTTCTTGGCCGCAGGCTGTACGAAACCATGCTGGTGTGGGAGACCGACCCGTCGCTACGCCGAACCGAGGCCGACGCCACGTTCGCCGACATCTGGTGTGCGCTCCCGAAGGTGGTGTTCAGCCGCACCCTCAAGAATGTTCAGGGCAACGCCCGGCTGGCCGAGGGGCCGGTCGCCGAGGAAGTCGCCGCGGCGCTGGCCGCGACCGACCAGGACGTCGAGATCGGCGGCGCCGGCCTGGCCGCGGCGGCGATCGAACTCGGCCTGGTCGACGAGCTGCACATGTTCCGCAGTCCGGTCGTCCTCGGTGGCGGCACGCCGTTCCTGCCGCCGGTCACCGACAACATCCGGCTGGATCTGGTCGAGACCACGACGTTCGGCTCACGGGTGATCTACGAACGCTACGGACGCGCCCGCGAAGACTCGCACTGATACTGCCGGAGTTTTCAGTCGCGCCCCTGCCAGGTGCACACGCAGGCTTCGTTGCCCTCCGGGTCGGCCAGAATCCAGAACGCCGGGGCCTCCGCGTCCGACCGCAGGACGCCGCCGGCCGCCAGGGTGTCGCGGATTCGAGTGCCTGCTTCGTCGTGCGGCACCGAGACGTCGAAGTGAATGCGGTTGCGTTGCGGTCGTGGCCGGTCCATCTGCTGGAACCACAACGTCGGCCCCTGACCGAGCGGATCGATCAGCCCGTTGGGCGCCTCGGCGTCCGGATTTTCGTCCACATAGGACAGTACTGCCTTCCAGAACGGCCGCACCGCGGGGATGTCCAGTGCGTCGATGGCGATTTCCAGGGCCTGCGCCGACCGATGGGTCCCGGCCGCGGCCATGCGCAGACCGAGCTGCGCGGCCACCGCGCTCAGCCGGCGGGCGAGGGCGACATCGCGACCGGTGACCACGCCCGGGCGGGTGGCCAGCGTGAGCAGCGCATGATCGGGCCGGAGGTCGATGGCGAGATGATCACCGGCGTCGCCTTCGCCTTCCTCGCCCAGCAGCCGGCTCGCCAACTCGGCCGACCGGGCCGGCGAGGGCACGGTGACACAGGTCTGCAGGGCGCCGAGGATGTGCCGCCAGCCGAGGTCGCTGACGGCGTCGGAGGCCTGCTGCCGGCTCAGCGGCTGGTCGTCGGCGAATTCGCTGGGTTGCATGACCGCGAGCATCGCACCGGGCGCTGACACTTTCGAAGACCGGCGGATGGCCAGGAACTCCCGGAATGGAGTTCTTCTGCCATACACCGGGGCTGACGCAAGCAGGGTGACGTCGCCCAGGCGGTCGCGATCACGAGGTCGATTCGCCCCGCCTTGCGCGCTCTCGCTTCCGGTGTACTTTCGGACCGAAAGGTGCACGCTCAGCAGCCGACCGTGCGGACCAGTCAGTCGATGCGCAAAGCGTTCAGCGCAGCCAGCCGTAGGCGGTCTGGCGGGAGATGCCCAGGGCCTTCGCCATCGCGCTGATCTCCAGTCCGCCCGCCTTGCCCTCGGTCAGCAGTTCCCGCTGCCGGGCGTGCAGCGCCTCGATCTCGATCGCGACCTCCCGCATCCGGGAGAGCAACTCCTCGGCTTCGACGCCCGCCCCTGCGCGGGAGTGGCCAGCGCCGGGGCGTGGGAACGCGCGAACCTCCTCGGCGTCCCAGCGTTTCGTCGCGCCCGCACCGGGCAGCGGTTTGGGCGCCTGACCCCGAGACACGTAGCCAAGCCAGGTCGGCGTCTTCACGCCCCACGCCGCGGCGCACTCCGCGCTGGTCCAGGTCTCCGACACGATCACCAAGCGTAGGCCCGGTCGCCGGCCGCTTCAGGATCGGACCAGCAGAGCGCGAGCTACTGGTGGGACCGGCGGTTGGCGTTGATCTGCTCGTGGTTGGCCATCGCCCACTCGGCCAGCGCCATCACCCGCGGCAGCAGGGTCCGGCCCAGCTCGGTCAACTCGTACTCGACCCGCGGCGGCACCTCGGCGTACGCGGTGCGCGCGATCAGACCGTCTTCGACCAGGTGTTTGAGCGTCAGCGTGAGCATTCGCTGCGAGATGCCGACGACCGACTCGGCCAGCTCGCCGAACCGGAGCGGACCGCTGCGCAGGGTGCCGATGACCAGCATGCTCCATTTGTCGCCGATCCGGTCCAGCACCTCGCGGACCGCGCCACCGTGCGGAATCTGCGTCGGACAGCCCGTCCTCTTTGTGACCTGCGCCATATCCGAGCCTCCTTTCCTGGACACATACATCGATGTGCCTTTTGCACCCACCACCACACGCACAGATCATCAGGCTACGCACAAGTGGTAAGGATTGGGGCATACGGTGAACATCGCACTGTGGATCGTCCAGGGATTGCTCGCGGCGGTCTACCTCGCCGCCGGTGGGCTCAAGGTCGCGCGGCCGCGCGAGCAGCTGGTCGCCTCGGGCAATTTCGACTGGATGAAGGACACCTCGGACGCCGGGGTGAAGGCGGTCGGACTGGTGGAGATCCTCGGCGCGCTCGGCCTGATTCTGCCCTGGCTGACCGGGATCGCCCCGATTCTCACCCCGATCGCCGCGGTCGGACTGGTCGCGGTGCAGATCGGGGCACTACGGGTGCACCTGGGCCGCAACGAACACCAGCCGGTGCCGGTCAACGTGCTTCTGCTGTTGCTGGCCGCTTTCGTCGCCGTCGGCCGCTTTCTCGGCTGATCCGGCGTAGGCCCCATGGACGCTTGACAGGGTGATCGCGGCCCGGTTGACTCGACCGCGAGAGAGCGCTCTCTGACTCGTTCGACGGAATCTCGTTCAACGAAGATCGGGAAAGAGAGACGACACATGAGAACGACCCTGTTGCGCGCCCTGGTGCCGCCGATCGCGTTGGCCGGACTGGTGCTGTTACCCGCGCCCGCGACCAGCGCGCCGAACGCGCCCACTGCCCACAGCGCTGCGCAGACCGCGTTACCCGAGGCCGGCTGGACCGCCAGTTCGAACACGAACCCGGCGGCCGCCGACGCTCCGGCCAACGCCATCGACGGCAACCCCAACACCCGGTTCAGCTCGGATGCCGTGCAGGCGCCGGGCATGTGGTTCCAAGTGGACATGGGCTCGGCCCAGTCGTTCGACCAGCTCGAGATGGACGCCACCGACTGGCCCGGCGACTACGCGGTCGGCTACAACGTCGAGGTCTCCACCAACGGCAGCACGTTCACCAGCGTGGCCACCGGCAGCGGCAGCGCCAATCCGGAGATCGTCGGTTTCACCGCGCAGACCGCCCGCTACATCCGGGTGGTGCTGACCGCCGCGAGCAGCGTCCCGTGGTGGTCGATCGGGCAGTTCACCGTCTTCACCGGCAGCGGCACCGGCACCTCCGGCTCGGGCGCGCCGCCGGACTCGTTCTGGGGCGACACCACCAGCATCCCCGCCGCGAAGAACATCCTGGAAATCAAGATCATCAACCAAACCAACGGCCAATACCCCGACAACCAGGTCTACTGGAACTTCAACGGCACCACCCAA
>DASZNF010000145.1:0-16247 GCA_035551355.1 Pseudonocardiaceae bacterium
TTGGGTGGTGCCGTTGAAGTTCCAGTAGACCTGGTTGTCGGGGTATTGGCCGTTGGTTTGGTTGATGATCTTGATTTCCAGGATGTTCTTCGCGGCGGGGATGCTGGTGGTGTCGCCCCAGAACGAGTCCGGCGGCGCGCCGGTGGCCGCGGCGGCGCTGGTGGCCGCGGCGGCGCTGGTGGGGACGATGACGAGGCCGAACGCGGCGAGCGCGGCGACGGCCGCGGCGACGAAGCGGCCCTGGTGGCGAACCCGTCTGAATAGGGTCATGGTGGTGCGTCCTTCCCGGTGAGAACCAGGCAACCGAAGTTTGGGAGCGCTCCCAGGAAAGTCAACTCGGATATCGCGCCGGGTGTCAAGAGAACGAGTTTGCCGCTGAAAACGGCTCTGTTAACGCCCGCGACCGACCGAATGTCCGGCGGCGAGGACGGATTCGCCGCCGGACCCGAGCCCGGACTCAGCCGCGCAGCACCTTGATCACCTCGGCCGGCGCCTCCTCGGCCATGAAATGCCCACAGGTCACCGTCCGGTGGTCCACGTTCGGCGCCCAGGCCCGCCACAACGCCACCGCGTCGTACCCCAGCGCCGCGCCCCAGTCCTGCTGCACCACGGTCACCGGCATGCGCAGCTGGTTGCCCGCGGCCCGGTCGGCCGCGTCGTGGTCGACGTCGATCCCCGCGCTGGCCCGGTAGTCGGCCACGATCGAGGGCACCGCGTCCCGGCACGCGGCCAGGTACTCCGCGCGCACCTCCTCGGGAATTGCCTCGGGGCGCTGCCGCCACGCGTCCAGGAAATGACCGAAGAACGCGTCCGGCGCACCGGCGATCAGGGTTTCCGGAAGGCCGGGCGGCTGGGCCATGAGGTACAGGTGGAAGCCCACCGCGGCGGTCCGGCCGTGCAGCACGTCCCACATGTCCAGCGTGGGCAGCACGTCGAGGATGGTCAGCCGGGTGATGGCGGCGGGATGGTCGAGTCCGGCGCGGATGGCCACCAGGGCCCCGCGATCGTGCCCGGCCAGCGCGAGCTCCTCGTGGCCGAACGCCCGGGCCAGCGCCACGACGTCCAGGGCCATGGTTCGCTTGGCGTAGGCCCGGCCGTCGTCGGCCGGTTTGTCGCTGGCGCCGTAGCCGCGCAGGTCCGGGCAGATCACCGTGTGGTCGGCGGCCAGATCGGCGGCCACGTGCCGCCACATCAAGTGGGTCTGCGGGAAGCCGTGCAGCAGCACGATCGGGTCGCCCGAGCCGCCGACGGCCACGTTGAGCGCGACGCCCTCGGCCACGGGCACCCGCTGGTAGTCGAATCCGGTGATCGGCATGATCAGCCCTTCTGCTGGGGTGGGGTCACCAGCGTGCGGGCCGCCGATCAGCGACCGGTCAGCAACGACTCAGCGATGTCATCGCCTACTACCGGGGTCGCAGACGCGTGCCTACCACCGCCGGATGACCGCACGTCACGGACTTCCTACGCTGGGGCAGTGCAGGCCAGACTCACCGATCGGGTGCGAACACGGGTGGAGCGCAGCCTCGCCCGGGCCGGGATCGCCGTCCCGTGGTGGATTCCGGTGTCCATGGCCACCGTGGGCATGCTGCTCACCATCGTCGCGCTGGCCCAGCGGATCGGCACCGCCCCCGGCCCGCTGCTCGTGCTGGCCGCCCTGTGCGCGGCCGCGTCGCTGTTGTACTGGCTGGCCACCGGGGCGTTCGCGCCGTCCTGGCTGAAATCGGCCGGCCTGCTCATCGCGGTCGCGCTGCTGCTGATCCGGCCGATGGTGCCCGACTTCGCACCCATTCTGCTGGCGCTGGTCGCCGCCGAGGCGGGCACCATCGCCGGCACCGTGCTGGCCGTCGTGGTCACCGCCACCGGGGTCGTGATCCTGATCGTGGCCGGGGTCTGGTTCGGGCTGGTCGGCGTGCCCGCCTACCTCGCCGCGGTCGTGCTCAGCTACGCCGCCGCGCTGCTGCTGCGCTGGTACATCCGGGCGCTGGCCGCCGAACGCGGCAACCAGCAGGCCGTGCGGGAACAGGCGATTCTGGCCGAGCGGCAACGGATCGCGCGCGAGGTGCACGACGTGGTCGCGCACTCGCTGAGCATCACCCTGCTGCACCTGACCGGCGCCCGCCGCGCCCTGCAACAGGATCGGGACGTGGACGACGCGGTGGAGGTGCTGACCGAGGCCGAACGGGTCGGCCGGGCCGCCATGGCCGACGTCCGCCGCACGGTCGGCCTGCTGTCCGGCGCGTCCACCGGCACCGCCCCGCTGCCCCGCGCGGACGACATCGCCGACCTGGTCGAGCAGACCCGGTCCGCCGGACTGAACGTGTGTTACGAGCACACCGGGGATGTCGCGGGCATCGGCGCGTCGGCCGGGCTCGGGTTGTACCGCATCGCCCAGGAATCCCTGGCCAACATCGTCAAGCACGCGCCGGAGGCGGTGGCCGAAGTCCGGTTGGTCGTCGAGCTCACCGGCACCCGGCTGACCGTGCGCAACCGCCGGTTCCCGGCCGGACCACACCAGCCCGGCCCCGGTTCCGGACTGCCCGGGATGGCCTCGCGCGCGGCCGCGCTTGGCGCGCAGTTGCGGGCCGGGCCGGTCGGCGAGCACTGGGAGGTCGATGTGACCGTGCCCAACACGCCCGCCGGTGCCGCGTCATGACCGGGCCGGCCGACGAGGTGCGCGTGCTGCTGGTGGACGACCAGGAGCTGGTCCGGTCCGGGCTGCGCCGGATTCTGCGCCGCCGCGACGGGTTCGTGATCACCGGCGAGTGCGGCGACGGCGCCGAGGTGCCCGCGGCGCTGGCGGCGGCCCCGGTGGACGTGATCGTGATGGACCTGCGGATGCGGTACGTGGACGGCATCGAGGCCACCCGCAGGCTGCACGCGGCCGGGGAGCATCCGCCCGTGCTGGCCCTGACCACGTTCGACGACGACGAGTTGCTGGCCGGTGCGCTGCGCGCGGGCGCGGCCGGCTACGTGCTCAAGGACTGTTCGGCCGAGGACCTGATCCGCGCGGTGCGCACGGTCGCGGCGGGCGAGTCGTGGCTGGACACCTCGGTCACCGCGCGGGTGCTGTCCACCTACCGCCGGTCGGCCGACCCCGAGCGGCCGCGGGCCACGCCGCCGGAACAGCTGACCCCACGGGAGTTCGACGTGCTGCGCGCGGTCGGCCGCGGCCAGTCCAACGCGGAGATCGCCGAGACGCTGCTGATCTCGGAACTGACCGTGAAAAGCCACCTCGGCCGCATTCTCACCAAACTCGGCCTGCGCGACCGCCCGAGCGCGATCGTCTACGCCTTCGACCACGGCATCGTCACGCCCAGCCAGAGCGCCGCGCCGCCCGCCCCGGTGACGGCGACCGAGCCCCCGGTCCGGGAGAGCAGGCTGCGGCTGGCCGTGCTGGGGCCGTTGCGGGCCTGGCGCGGTGACCGACTGGTGGATCTCGGGCCGATCCGGCAGCAGGCCATGCTGGCCGCGTTGGTGTTGCGCCCGGATGTCTCGGTCAGCCAACAGGAACTGCTGGCCGACGTGTGGGGGCTGGAACCGCCGGGCACGGGCGGGAAAGTGGTGCCGGTGTACCTGTACCGGCTGCGCAAGTGCCTGCAGGCCGGCGAGGCCGGGACGGCCGCGGTGCTGGACAGCGACCGGGGTGGATACCGGTTCGCCAGCGGCTCGGCCTGGGTCGACGCGGCCGAGTTGGACGACATCACCAGCGAGGCCGACCAGTTGGCGCAGGCGGGTGAACTGGCCGCGGCCGTGCGCGGTTACGTCGACGCGCTGGAGCTGTTCCAGGGCGAGCCGCTGGCCGGTCTCCCCGGCCCGTTCGCGGCCGGGGAACGCATGCGGCTGGCCGAGCGGCGGCTGGCGCTGAACCTGCGCAAACTGGCCTGGCAGCTGCGGTTGGGCGGCTACCCGGAGGCCATCGGCGAGCTGTCCGCGCTGTCCCAGACTCACCCGCACAGCGAGCCGATCGCCGGACTGCTGATGCGCGCCCTCTACCGCGCGGGCCGCCGGGCCGACGCGCTGGCCGTGTTCACCGGGCTGCGCCGCCGCCTGGTGGACGACCTGGGCATGGAGCCGGGGGCGGAGCTGCGGCGGGTGCAACAGGTCGTGCTCGGCGGGGAAGCCTCAACCGCAACGGATTTCGACTGAGCAACGGTCCACGAACGACCTCAGCTGAGCGTGGAACCGTTGTGCCCGCTGGTGGCCGACACGCCGGTGCCGCCGGGCGTCCCGATATTGATGTTGATATTGATGGTCTCCGTGGCCGGGCTCGTGGTTGAGGTGCCCGCGTTCGTCGTTCCGGTGCCGGTGCCCGAGGTGCTCGTTCCCGTGCCGCTCGCGTTCGTTGTTCCGGTGCCCGAACCCGAGGCATTCGTCGCGGTGCCCGAGGCGCTCGAGGTTGAGGCGCCGGAACCGGTGCCGGTCGAGGAGTTGCTGGAGGTGGTCTGGCTCAGCGCGGTGTTGACCGCCTCAAGGGACTTGGTGATGACCTCCACCAGCGAGGCCAGGTTCTGCCCGCTGGACAGCAACGCGCCCATCTTCTGCGCGATCTGCCCGCCGTAGTCGGTGGCCACCGCGACCACCTGCGGGATGGCCGCGGCGATGCTCGCCCCGCCGGTCACCGCCGCGCTGGCCATCGCCGGGGTCATGATCGCGTTGATCTTGGCCGCCGCCTCGGACACCAGCTGCCCGCACTGCTGTTGGGTGCTCGCGACCACCTTGGTCGCCGCGGTGACCGCGGAGGACACCCCGGAGGTCGACTTGGCGATCCCGCGCAACTCGGTGGCCAGGTCGGTGGCGGTGGTCTGGTAGTTGGCCGAGGCCGTGCCCGACCAGCCGCTGGTCTGCGTGCCGGCCGCCTGCTGGTAGTTCCCGGCGACCGTGGCCACGTTCTGCCCGGCCGTCTGCCCGCTCTGCGCGCTGGACGAACTGGACGTACCGCCGTCCCCGGTGAGCAGCTTCAGCGGCTCATCGAGGAACGACACGAACGGCATCACCAGCCCGAATCCGGCCTCCACGATGGACGACAGCGGATTGCCGGCCGAACCGGCCAGATCCAGCACGGCGCTCACGCCGTCCAGCCCGCCGGTGAGCCAGTCGCCCGCGGCGACCGCCGTGGTGGCCGAGTCGATGTCGGACAGCAACTGGGTGAGGTTGATCCCGGTGTTCGACGACGACGTGCTCGCGCCTGCGGCAGCCGATGTCGCCGAGGTGGTCGAGGAGGTGGTCGGGGTCGTGGTCGGGGTGGTCACTTCGGCTCCTGTGCGGGCGGCCGGATCGCGGTGAGCCGGCCCGCGATGTCCTGGTCGCGGTTCTGGTAGTTCTCGACGGTCTTGCCCAGCAGCATGCTGACGTTGTCCACGCCGGAGGCGGCGCCGGTGATCGCGTCGGTGGTTCGGCCCATCGCGTCCTGCAGCCCCGAGGTGAGGAACTGCACGAACGGGCCGAGTGCGTTGTCCGACAGGCCATTGGTCTGCCCACCGGCCACCGTGGACAGTTGACCGGCCAGGTCGCTGACGCTGGCCGCGTGCGTGCGCAGCTGCTCGGGATCGAGCTGGAACCGGCCGTTCTCGGTCATCGGATGACCTCCGGCCCGCCGTCGAAGTAATCGCCGTCCGGCGCGGTATGCGCGCCCGCCGGCTGGGCCGGCAGGTACTGCCTGATCGCGTCCAGCGCGGGCCCGTCGCCCACGTAACCGGCCATGATCTCCAGCGTTCGCGCACTGGCCGCGCGCTGTGCGTCCCGCGCGGTGGCCAGGATCAGCTGGGCCAATGCGTCGGCTTCCAACTTGCGGGCGGCCGGGGTGAGGCGCAGATCGGCGAGCGCGCCGGTGGCGGTCACCCGCACCTCGACCTCGCCGTGCGGAGTGCGGGCCTGCCCGCTGACCTGGCTCAGCTCGGCGGTGGCCGCCTCCGCACTGGCCGCCGTGCCGGTCAACCGCTGTTCGTAGTCGGCCAGCCACTGTGCTGAATCCACCGTGTTCACCTTCGTTCCCGCGCGATCATGGCCAGGTCGTCCAGCGCGAAGCGCAGGCCGGCCGGGCGCAATGGATTGACACTGAACCAGTCCGGGGCCCGGTGCACTCGGACCCGGCCGCGCGGACCGTCCAACCAGGACAGTTCGGACCCGGCCCGTTCGACCGTCTCCCCGGTGCGCCGGGTCGCGCCGAGCTGGCCGCGGCCGGTGAGCGTGGACAGCAGGACGGCCAGCTGATCCAGTGCGTCCGGATCGCCCCCGTAGTCCCGCATCAGCGCGCGCAGCCCGGCCACCAGTTCCGCGTCGCCGGTCGACTCCGCGGCCAGCCGGGACGCCCGATCCACCACGCGGCTGGGCAGCATGATGGGCATGGTGCGGGCCGGGGCGGCCCGGGGCACCAGCCGGCGCAGCCCAGCGGCCAGCGCGGTGTCCGCGACCCGGCGCACCCGCACCGTCGCGGTGTCGTCCTCGCTGAGCTCCTGTTCGCACAGCAGCGCCGAGGACCGGTAGACCAGCGCCACCGCGCCGATGTGCCGCTGCGGGGTCACCGCGACCAGGTCGACCGAGCCGCGGTACTCGCGCAACGCGGTGACCAGTTCGGCCGCCGCACCCAGCGGACCACGCGCGTCGGCCAGTCCGCGTTGCCGCAACGCGAATCCGGCCGTGTCCAGCAACACCGCGCGCTCGCCCGGAATGCGGCCGAACGAGGGCACCCGCAACGGAAACGGCATGGGCGCCCCGGCGTGTGCGGCCAGCAGATCCAGCTCCACCAGTCCGAAGTGGACACCGGCGTCGTCCAGCGTGGCCGGAACGTCGTGCAGAGCGGCGGTCATCCGGCGTGGCCCTCCCGCGCCGCCGCCCGGAACTCCTGCGCCGCCTGATGTTCGGCGTTCAGGTAGTTCGCCACGGTGTCGCGCAGCGCGGTGTGCACGGTGCGCAGTTCGCTGTCGGCGCCGCTGATCTCGCCGGTCAGCCCGACCTCGCCCGCCGCCTGGCGCAGGCGCGCGGCCAGGTGCAACGCCGGTGGCGCGGTGCCGAGTTTGGGCAACCGCTCGGCCAGCCGGCCCGCCGAGCTGACCAGGCCGTTGGTCTGGTCGTTGAGCGAGCCGAGCGCGCCGACCTGCGCGGTCAGTTCCGTTGGGGTGAGCCGGTATCCGGGTCCCGGGGATGCGGCGGTACTCACCGGCGCTCCTTCCGCTGTGCTGGCCGCTACTGCCCGATGACCGGGGGAGTGGCGGCATCGTCGAAGTCGAACAACCGGTGGTCGATGGTCGGCAGCCGGTTCTCGTGCTCGGCGTCCTCGCCGCGGCGGGCGCCTCGGCCGGCCCCGGCCCCCGGCGCCGCGTCAGGGCCGGCCGAGGCTTCGCCGGCGAGCTCGTCGAACGGCAGACCGGTGCGACCCGGCTGCGGATCGAACACGCCCGCGACCGCGCCCAGTCCGCTGCCCCCGGCACCTCGGGACAGCGGACTGGTTCCCACCAACTGGCCCCACGGCACCCCGCTGCCCGATCCCCCAGCGCCGCCGGACAGCGGCCCGGCGTAGTCGGACAACGTGGTACTGGCCAGTCCGGTGGAGCTCGCCAGATCGGCGCCACTTGCGGCGCCCGCGACGGTGCTGCTGCTGTGGCCCAGGCTGGTCTCGTAGGTCTGCATCACGTGCACGGCCTGGGCTTTCTCCTCGGCCGCGGCGACATTGGCCAGGAACAGGCTGGCACCTCCGCCCGCGACCGCGCCGATGGCCGCGCCCATGAGTGCGCCCGGCGCGGCCCCGATACCGCCGGCCCCGGCGCCCATGACGCCGCCGATCACGGCGCCCACCCCCGCCCCGGCCGCCGCCCCGGCCACGGCCACTCCGGTCGGGTCACCTGGCGGGGACGGCATGGTGTTGCGCGCGGTCGCCAGCGCGTCGCCTGCGTGCTGCGTGGCCTGCTGCACGGTGGCCGCGCGGGTGCCGATCCCGGAGGTCCGGGTGCTCAGCTGCCCCAGCCGGGCCGAAGCCGGTTCGGCCGCCTGGCCCGACCAGTTCTCGGTCAACGCGGACTGCTGCGTGCGCAGTGCGTCCGCGTTGTCCCCCAACGCGCTGCTGTGCCGGCCCCATTCGTCGGCGACCGAGCCGACGTCCCCGACATCCGCGTTCTGCCATAGCATGTCGTAGAGCTGCTGGTGGGTGTAGGCGTTCCAGTTGGTGGTGCCGGCCGGAATCGGCACCCCGAAATAGCCCTCCCAGACATTACGCAGAGTGGTCACCAACGGCTGCGCCAACGCGCCCACCGGGCCCGCCTGCGCCAACGCCGAAGTCGCCGCGCTGGCCAGGTTTTCCACTCCGGAAGACGCCTGGCTCACCACGTCGGCGGCGTCCAACCCGTCAGCCACGCCTACCCCCAGTAATCGGCCGAGTCACTGACGTGACGCTATCGAGTGGCGATGAAATCCCGATGAAACGACGATCACCCTCCCTGGTGACACGGGTTTCCGGCGCGCCGGTGAAATGTGCCCGGATGCCGGCCCGGGTTAGGGTTCGGGCGACCGGCAGGGGAGGACACGGATGGGCTCGGCGGCGCGGTTCGGCGTGCTGGGCCCGCTGGTGGCCGAGGACACCCATGGCCCGCTCGACCTGAAGGGCCCCCGGCACCGGGCGGTGCTGGCCCGGTTGCTGATCGCCCGCGGTCGGGTCGTTCCGGTGGACCGGCTGGTCGAGGACCTGTGGACCGACCCGCCCGCGGGCGGGATCGGAGCGGTGCAGACCTTCGTGTCCGCGCTGCGTCGGTCGCTGGAGCCGGACCGGCCCCCGCGCGCGCCGGCCGAATTGCTGGTGACGTTGCCGCCCGGCTATGCGCTGCGGACGGATTCGGTTGACGCGGAACGGTTTGCTCTTCTCGTGAACGAAAGCGGTGCGTCCCTGGCCGAGGTACGGCCCGGGGACGCGCTGGCTGGGGCGGATGCGGCGTTGGCGTTGTGGCGCGGACCGGCGTACGCCGAATTCGCCGACGAGGCGTGGGCGCGGGCCGAGATCGCCCGGCTGGACGAGTTGCGGTTGCTGGCCCTGCAGCGACGGGCCGAGGCGCTGCTTGAGCTCGGCCGGGGCGCGGAAGCGGTGCCGGAGCTGGAAGAGCAGCTGGCGGCGCATCCGTGGCGGGAACGGGCGTGGCGGCTGCTGGCGCTGGCGTTGTACCGGTCGGGGCGGCAGGGCGACGCGCTCGGGGCGGTCCGCCGGGCGAGACGACTGCTGGCCGGGGAGCTGGGCGTGGACCCGGGACCGGAGCTGCGAGAGGCAGAAGCGGAAATCCTTGCGCAGAAGGCGATTTCGCCGCGAGCGGGGGAGGACGCGCGGCCGGCCGACGGGGTGGCTTCGCCGTCGCGGGCGCTGGAGGTGCGGCGGGCCGAGGGGCGGGCGCGATCGGCGGACCTGCCATCGCGGTTGTTGGTCGGGCGGGCGGAGGAGCTGGCGCAGCTGGCTGCCGCGGCCGACCTGGCGGCGCAGGGCCGATCGCGGTTCGTGCTGGTCTCCGGTGACGCGGGCGTGGGCAAAACCGCGCTGCTGGAGGCGTTTCTGGCGCGTCTGGCCGAGCAGGGCTGGCGCACCGCGTGGGGCGCGAATCCGGATGACGCGGGGCTGCCCGCGGCCTGGCCGTGGACCCGGATTCTGGCCGCCCTGGCCGATTCCGGAAGCGCGCGGCCGCGTGTGCGGTCCTCGGCTGATCCCGGATCTGAATTGCCGACCGAGCCGCCGTCAGCGACCGAGCCGCCGTCCGCGACCGAGCCGCCGTCCGCGACCGATTCCCCTGCCGCGCCGTCGCCCGCGCTGTCGTCGGCCGAGCCTGGCGATGATCCGTTGGTGGCGCGGTTTCGCCGGCACCGCGCGGTCCGCGACCATCTCGCCATCCTCGGCCCGGTCGCCCTGGTCGTGGACGATCTGCACTGGGCCGGTGCGGAAACCCTGGCCCTGCTGGCCGCCATCGTGACCGAGCCGCTGGACGCGCCGGTCCTGCTGATCGCCGTGCATCGCGCCACCGACATTTCGGCTCAACTGGTCGATTTCCTGGGCCGGGTGGCACGAGCCGAGCCGATGCGCATCTATCTCGGCGGGCTGGCCGTGGCGGAGGTGGCCGAACTGGTGCCGGCCACGCTCGGGCGACCGGTCGATGCGGCGACCATCGAGGTGATTACCCGGCGCGCCAACGGAAATCCGTTCTTTGTTCGCGAATTGACCCGGCTCTACGCGGCGGAGGGCGCGACCGGATTGGCCACGGTGCCACCGGGGGTGCAGGACGTGGTGCGGCACCGGCTGGCCGCGTTGCCCGAACCGGTGCGCACGATGGTGCGGCAGGCCGCCGTGCTGGGCGCCGAGGTTGACCTGGCGCTGCTGGCCGGTCCGGTCGACGAGCTGGTGGACGCGGCGGAAACCGCGGTGCACCACGGGTTTCTGGTGGAGCGCGGACCGGGGTTGTTCGAGTTCGCGCACGACCTGGTGCGGGATACGGTGTACCAGGACGTGTCCCGTACCCGGCGGGCCCGCTGGCACACCGAGCTCGCCGAACGGATCTTGCGCGAGCGGCCCGCGGCGGTGGAGGCGATCGCCCGGCACTTCGTGCTGGCGGGCACGCCGGACACCGCGGCGCGGGCGGCGAAGTTCGCCCGGGCCGCGGCCGAGCAGGCCGAACGCCGGTTCGCCCCGCACGAGGCGGCCCGGCTGTGGGGCCGGGCGCTGGCCGCGCACGACCGCGCGCCGGGCGGATCGGTGCGGGAACGGCTGGACCTGGTGATGGGCCTGGTGCGGGCGCTGGCCGTCAGCGGCGATCTGGCCGAGGCCCGACGGCACCGGGGGAGTGCGCTGGCGCTGGCCGAGCAGGTGGGGGATGCGACGCTGACCGCGCGGGTGATCGGCGCGTTCGACGTGCCCGCGATCTGGACGCAGTCCGACGATCCGGAACTGGCCCGGCGGATCGTCGCGGCCACGGAGCGGACCCTGGCCGAGTTGCCGCCCGGGCGCACGGCGGTGCGCAGCCGTTTGCTGGCCACGATCGCACTTGAGTCGCGTGGCACCGGGGACACCCGGGCGCGGGACGCGGCTCTCGACGCCGAGGCGATCGCGCGGGAACTCGATGATCCGGCCGCATTGGCCTTCGCGTTGAACGCGCGGTTCATGCAGTCCTTCGACCGGGCCGGGTTGGCCGAGGCACGGGCGGGGATCGGCGTGGAACTGGTGGAACTGGCCGCGGCGCACCGGCTGCTGAGTTTCGCGGTGCTCGGCGAGTTGATGTTGGTGCAGGCGTGCTCGGCGCTGGCCGATTTCGCGGCCGCCGACCGGCATGCGGCCGCGGCCGAACGGCTGGGCGAGCGGTACCAGATCCCGTTGGTGGCGGTGTTCACCGAGTGGTACCGGGCGTTGCGAATCGCGGTGCGGGGACCGGTCGAGCGGGCGCGGGCGGCGTACCGGGCCGCGGCGGCGAGGTTGGCCGTGACCGGGATGTCCGGGCTGGACAACGGAATTCTGCCGTTGGCGCTGCGCTGCCTCGACGTGGCTCACGGCGCGACCGACGTGGCGACGGAGGATGCGGAGCTGCCGCGAGACCTGTTGTACGAGGCGCGAACCGGCCTGCGGGCGGTCGCCACGCTGGCCCGCGACGACAAGGACGGGATGCGGGCGCGGTATGCGGAACTGCTGCCCGCGGCGGGGGAGTTGGCGGGCGCGGGCAGCGGCCTGCTGACGTTGCGCCCGGTCGCCCAGTACCTGGGTGATCTGGCGATGGCACTGGGCCGGGCCGACGCGGCCGCGGATCACTATCGACAGGCGATGACCCTGGCCGAGCGAGCCGGCGCCCCGGACTGGGCAGCCGCGGCCCGCGCGGGAATGGTTGCGGCCCAACGGCTGCACGCGTAGGACGCGGCCGGTCCCGGATCAGGACCGGCCGCGCTTCGATGCTACTTTCCAGCGGTGGCAGGCGTTTCGACCGGAACGAGTCCGGACAATGCCTGTGGCAGCGGGGCTTGGTGCAGCACACCGAGACGTTGGGTGGCCCGGGTCAGCGCGACGTAGAGCTCGGCCGCCCCGCGCGGACCGTCGGCCAGAATGCGCTCCGGCGCCACGACCAGCACCGCGTCGAACTCCAGGCCCTTGGTTTCCGCGGCGGGCACCGTGCCCGGCACGCCCGGCGGCCCGATCACCACGCTGGTGCCCTCCCGGCCCGCCTCTTCCCGGACGAATTCCTCGATGGCAGCGGGTATTTCATCCTCGCTGACCTGCCGGGACCACGGAGCCACCCCGCACGCCCGCACCGACTCCGGCGGCTGCACGCCCGGCGCGAACTCGGCCAGCAGGCTGGCGGCCACGGTCATGATCTCGGCGGGCGTGCGGTAGTTGACCGACAGCCCCCGGTACACCCAGCGGTCGGGCACGTAGGGCTTGAGCATGGTGTCCCACGACGTCGCTCCGGCCACCGACCGGCGCTGGGCCAGATCGCCGACCACGGTGAACGACCGGCCCGGGCAGCGCCGCATCAGCACTCGCCAGTCCATTTCGGACAGTTCCTGGGCCTCGTCGACCACCACGTGCCGGTAGGTCCAGTCCCGGTCCGCGGCAGCCCGTTCGACCAGTTCCCGGGTGTCCTGTTCGATGAAGCGGTCGGCCAGGTCCTCGGCGTAGAGCAGGTCGGTGGCGTACAGGTGGTCCTCGTCGTCCATCGAGTCGGCGCGGCTGATCATGCTGTCCAGCACGTTCGCCGCGTACTCGGCCTCCGCCTTGCTCTCGACCTCGGCCCGGCGCTGGCGTTCGGCGGCCGCGTCGGCTGCCTTGTCCCGGCCCAGCAGGTCGATCAGCTCGTCGAGCAACGGCACGTCCGACACCGTCCACGCGCCACCGTCGGCCCGCCACAGCACCGGGTTCGCGTTGATCACGCGCAGTCGTTCCGGCGAGCTGAACAGCGGGGCCAGCAACGTTTCCGGGGTGAGAATCGGCCAGAGTTCGTCGAGCGCGGCGGTGAACGCGTCGTTGCCCGCGAGCTCGATGAGCAGGTCCGAGCGCAGCTGCTCCCAGGCGGGTTTGTCCGTACGAGTCAGCCAGCCGCGGCCGATGCGCGGGATGGCGCGTTCGGTCAGCACGTAGGTGATGATGTCGGTGAACACCGCGCGGGCCTCGTTGTGCGGCAGGTCGCTGGCCCGCGCCTCGTCTCGCGCCCATTCGGCGGTTTCGGCGTCGATCCGGCTGGTGACCCCGCCCAGCTCGATCGGGATCGGCTGCTCCGGCAGCCGCTGCCGGTCGGCGACGGCCGCGGCCAGCACGTTCAGCATGATGCGCGATCCCTTGATCCGCGCGGCTTCCGGGGTGTCCTCGGCGGTGGTATGCAGGCCGGGCAGCAGGTCTCCGGGGGTCATGAACACCACGTCGGACTCGCCGAGCGAGGGCAGCACCCGGCCGATGTGGTTGAGGAACGCCGGGTTGGGGCCGACCACGAGCACCCCGTGGCGTTCCATCCGTTCCCGCTGGGTGTAGAGCAGGTAGGCCACGCGGTGCAACGCGACCACGGTCTTTCCGGTGCCCGGCCCGCCCTCGATGACCAGCACGCCCGGGTGATCGAGCCGGATGATGGCGTCCTGCTCGGCCTGGATGGTGGCCACGATGTCGCGCATGCTCTCGCCGCGGGGCGCGTTGACCGCCGCGAGCAGGGCCGCGTCGCTGTGTCCGTCGTCGCGTTCGCCTCCGCCGGGGCGGCCGAGGAGCTCGTCGGTGAACTCGGCGATCTGGCGGCCGCGGGTGAGGAACTGGCGGCGGACCCGCATGTTCTCCGGGGTCGCCGCGGTGGCCACGTAGAAGGCCCGCGAGGCCGGGGCGCGCCAGTCCAGCAGCACCGGGTGGTATTCGTCGTCCTCGTCGAAAAGGCCGATGCGTCCGATGTAGGAATGCTCACCGGACAGGGATTCCAGCCGGCCGAAGCACAGTCCGTTGTCGGCGACGTTGAGCCGTTTCATCTCTTTGCCGCGCGCCCGCACCTCGACGTCGCGTTCCATGGGGGTGCCGCCGGTGCCCAGCAGCGCGGCCTCGTATTCCCTCTTCACGCGAGCGCGCTCGGCGTCCAGCCGCCGGTAGAGCCCGGCCACGTAGCTGCGCTCGGAGCGCAATTCCTCTTCATACCCCGCAGTTGACACATGCCCCTCACAGCGGCTAAGCTAATATTAGATTCGGTGAGTTCTCCATTGGCTTATGGAGTGCACGCCGACTTTTTATTGTCCATCACGTGTCAAGTCGGTGCTATTTCGCGGCGGCTTTGGCCGCCTTTTTGAAGGCCCGGACCTCGGCCAGCGACTGCGGGCTGGTGACGTCGGCGATGGACCGGTGCGAGTCGGTGTCGCCGTAGCCGCCCGCTGCCTCGCGCCACCCGGTCGGCCGCACGCCGAGCTGCTTGCCAAGGAGGGCGAGGAAGATGCGCGCCTTCTGGTCGCCGTAACCAGGCAGTGCCCTGAGCCGCTTCAGCACCTCCTTGCCGGCCGGTTTCCCGTCGGTCCAGATGCGGTCGGCGTGCCCGTCGTAGTGCTCGACGATGTGCTCGGCCAGGGCGTGCACCCGGCGGGCCATGGCGCCGCCGTAGCGGTGGATGGCCGGTTTGGTGACGCACAGCTCGACGAACTCCTCGAGATCGAACTCAGCGATCCGCCGGACGTCGAACCCACCCATCCGCTCGGCGATCTTGCGCGGCCCGTTGAACGCGACCTCCATGGCGATCTGTTGATCAAGCAGCATGCCGGTGAGCAGCGCGAACGGGTCGGTGGACAGCAGGGTGTCCGCGTCCGGGTCACCGGTCAGATGCAGGTCCGCGTTCATGGCGTCAGGATCGCACAGTCCGGGCCGGCGGCGTGATCGAGACGACGGCGCGGCTGCACGATCTCGATCCCCGATGGGGGCGATGATGATCGGTAGGCCGATATAGTCGGTCCAGTGGACGGCACTATCGAGCAACCGGTGCGGTTGCGCCGCGACTTCGTGCAGCATCCGCACGAGCTGTACCGGCGGTTGCGCACCGAGGGCCCGGCGCATCAGGTGACGATGTGGGGCGGGGTGCCGGCGTGGCTGGTCACCCGCCACCCCGAGGCGCGGGCGTTGCTCACCGATCCCAGACTGGGCAAGGATTACGCGCGGCAGGTGGAGTTGTTCCCGCCGGGCGTGACCGGGGCGATCGTGTCCCGGCTGGGCGCGCACATGCTCAATTCCGATCCGCCCGACCACACCCGGCTGCGCAAACTGGTCACCAAGGCGTTCACCGCTCGGGCGGTGGCGCGGTTGCGCCCGCGGGTTGAGACCCTGGTGAACGAGTTGCTCGACGCGCTGCCCACCGGCCGGGCGGTGGATCTGATCGAGGGGTTCGCGCTCCCGCTGCCGATCGGGGTGATCAGCGCACTGCTGGGCGTGCCGGACGTGGACCGGGCTCGTTTCGCGGGCTGGACGAAACCGTTCATCACCACCTCCACCCCGGAGGAGGTGCGCGCGGCCGAAACCGACGTGGTCGACTACCTGCACACCCTGGTCGCGGCCAAGCGCGCCGAACCGGGCGAGGACGTGCTCTCGGCGCTCGTGCAGGTCTCCGACGACGGCGACCGGTTGAGCGGCGAGGAACTGCTCGCCATGTCCTTCCTGTTGATCCTGGCCGGGTTCGAGACGACGGTGAACCTGATCGGCAACGGCACCCGCGCGTTGCTGGGCGAACCGGAGCAGTTGGCGTTGTTGCGCGCGGATTCCTCGCTCCTGCCACGGGCGGTGGAGGAGTTCCTGCGGTTCGAGAGCCCGCTGAACATGGCCACCAGCCGGTTCACCCACGAGCCGGTCACCGTGGGCGAGGTGGAGATCCCGGCCGGCCAGTTGGTGATGATCGCGCTGCTGGCGGCCAACCGGGACGACACGCAGTTCGCCGAGCCGGATCGGCTGGACGTCACCCGCGCGGACAATCCGCATGTGGCGTTCGGGCACGGCATCCACTACTGCCTCGGCGCTCCACTGGCCAGGCTCGAGGGCAAGGTCGCGTTCGGCGCGCTGTTTGGCCGGTTCCCCGACTTGTCGCTGGCGGCCGACCCGGCGACGCTTCGCTGGCGGCCAAGCAGCCTCATCCACGGCCTGGAAGCGCTCCCGGTCCGGATCGGCTAAGCAGCCCGCCCTACGCCGCTGACGGCACCGCCGATCGCGGCGACGTGCGCTACCCGGGCTCGTGTGAGGCGGGCGGCCAGGGGCCAAGGGGCCTGCCGATTTCCCATTCGTGGCCGAACGGGTCGAAGATCCGGCCAAGGCGCCA
>DASZNF010000146.1:0-1948 GCA_035551355.1 Pseudonocardiaceae bacterium
CGGTGCAGGTGGTCTTCGAGGGCGGCACGTCCGCGTCCGCGCCCGAGGTGGCCGCGGCGGCGGCGGTGGTGCTCCAGGTGGCGAAGCTGACGCAGAGCAATGCGGCTCGCGACCCGCTCGCGGTGCGCAGCTTCCTGGCTCAGACCGGCACGCCTCTGCCGGCGGTGTCGCAGTCCGACCTGCCCCTGCCCATCGGCCCGCAGATCGATGTCGGCAACGCGGTGGAGACGCTGTTCGCTCATCAGGGGGCACCGGTGGCGCAGAACGTCGCCAGGGTCGCGGTGCTGCAGCGCCGCCAGAACAGCGCCCTCGGAGGGTCGATACAGACCGCGACCGACCCGGCGAACATCTCCCTGAGCGGGCGGCTGCTCAACGCATGGATCACCGTCGCCCCGGACTGGACCGGGCTGCCTGGCCACGGCGTCAGCTACACCCTGGCGGCGAACACCGGTCCACACGGGACGCTGACGACGACCACCCCGTGGGCGCGCGTGACTCCCACCGAGATCCTCACCGCGGCCGGGCTGCCGGTCGCCTCGACCGGCACCCGCACCGTGCCGCTCGTGTACAGCGCCGCCATCGACGGTGTGGTGGTGGCACAGACCAGCGTTGCGCTCACCTTCGGCCCCAGTGACGGCACCGTCACCAGCGAACCGGCGCCGCTCGTCGACGCGGTCGTGAACGGTCCCACGCTGCACATCGCGTACGACATCCACAACCTCACCGGGGCGACCAACCCGACGCTGATCGTCTCCAACCCCGGCCGTATCGAGTCGGCGACCGGGCTGTTCTTCCGGCCCGCCTACACCGTGGCGCTGACCGCCCCGTCCGGCGCCGTCGACGTGCCTGTCTCGGCGCTGCCCGGCGCCGGCATCTACGGGGTGGGCATCCAGGACGCGCCCGGCGGATGGTTCCGCCGCAACGACTCCGCGTTCGCCTTCACGCGCATCGCCCCGACCGGCAACGCGCAGCCCGCGGTGCCGCTCGTCGCGGCCGCCGGCTCGGGGTTCGGCCACTATGCCGAGCCCGCCTATCACGGCACCTTCCAGGTGCAGTACGACGTGCGCGCTGTGGGCGGTGCTGACGGGGCCATCATCGAGGTGAGCGCGCCCGGCCCCACCACGTTCAACAGCTGGAACCCGTTCAACAACCCCAACGGCAGCCAGCGCGACGCCAACGGCCACGACACCGGGTCGGTCGCCTACCAAGGCGTGTCCGGCTCCCAGGGCACGGTCGCGCTCAGCAGCGCCGTCCTCGGCCTCGACCCGACCATGAACCACGTGGTCCGGGTGCTCCCCACCAAGCACGGCCAGGTGGCCGGCGAGGCGAGCGGTGTCAGCTCGATCAGCATGGACGGAGTGCGCCCGGCCGACGGCGGCATCGTCGCCGCCGGGTACGGCGTGAACAGCGGCGGCAGCGACGGCTTCGTCACCTCCAACCAGGTGACCGCGGGCGGCTCGACGCTGGGCTCGGTCGATGTGTTCCGGCAGTCGGACAACCAGATCACCAACGTGGCGCAGTCGTCACGAGACCAGTACTCGACGACCTCCGGAGGCTGCGCCGGGCAGTTCAACGGCGACGTGGGCCTGTACGAGGACTACGACCCGGTCACCGGTGATGACAACTTCCGAGTGCTCAACCCGGTGGCCAACGGCACCGACGGAGGCGTGTGGACGCCGCCGGCCGCCGACCTCGGTGGCGTGACCTGCGCCGCCGGTCAGCAGGACACGGCGGACACGGCGGTCCTGACCGGACAGGGCGGCACCGGCACCCAGGCGACGCTGAAGGTGACCACATCCCAGATCGCCAAGAACACGTTCGGCACCCCCATCGACCTCACCCCAGGGCTGGACCCCAACGCTCTGTCCATCCCGGGCGGCATCGCCCAGGACACCACGGCCAAGCAGGCGATCGTTCCGGTGAACGACGTCTTCAACCTGAACTCGCC
>DASZNF010000147.1:0-28146 GCA_035551355.1 Pseudonocardiaceae bacterium
GCGACGTAGTGGCAGATCGCGGCCAGCACGGTGGCGGCGTGGAAGAACTCGTGGTGGCCCCAGGTCGTGGGCCACGGGTTGGGCCAGCGGGTGGCGTAGAAGATCGCGCCAAGGGTGTACAGCAGGCCGCCGGCCAGCAGCAGCACCAGCGAGGCCACGCCCGCGTGGTGCAGCAGCTCGGGCAGCACGAACACCGCGACCCAGCCCAGGGCGATGTAGATCGGCACGCCCAGCCAGCGCGGCGCGTGCGGCCACAGCAGTTTCAGCGCCACGCCGGCCAGCGCGCCACCCCACACCACGCCGAGCACGATCCGTCCGGGCACCTTGTCCATCGCCAGCAGCGCGAACGGCGTGTACGTCCCGGCGATGAACAGGAAGATCATCGAGTGGTCCATGCGCTTCATCCACACCCGCGCGGCCTGGGTGCGCCAGGTTCGCCGGTGATACAGCGCGCTCACCCCGAACAGACCCAGCACGGTCGCGCCGTAGATCGACGTGGCCGCGGCCGCCAGGCCGGACACGGTGGCGGCGGCCAGCGAGATCAGGGTCGCGCCGGTGGCGATCGAGATGAAGAAGGACCAGAAGTGCAGCCACCCCCGCATCCGGGGGCGCTGACCGAGGACGGGCGGAGTGGCCGGGGGCGGGCCAACGGTCGCGGCGCTCACGATTCCAGGTTACGGTCCCGTAGGTTTCTCGCCGCCGACTGTGAGACACGGCACCGGAACTTCCTGCTCACGACGCTCCGCACCACCCGGCGCACCGCACCGGCGCCCGGCCCGGACCTCCCGCCGCGACACGCCCCGCACCACCCGGCGCACCGCACCCCGGCACCCGGTCCCGACCTCCCGCCGCGACCCGGTCCGCGCCGCCGCGCGTACGCTTCCCGGACGTGAGTCCTCGCGCCTGGCTCCGGGAGCTGCTCTACGACTTCTACGAATTCCGGCTGAGCCGTCAGCTGGTCGGCGCGCCGCGCCCACGGCACGTCGGGATCATGCTGGACGGCAACCGCCGGTGGGCCCGCGAGGCGGGGCTGACCGACGTCACTCAGGGCCATCGCGCCGGCGCCGAGCGGATCGCCGATCTGCTCACCTGGTGTCGCGAGGCCGACGTGCAGATCGTCACCATGTGGCTGCTGTCCACGGACAACCTCAACCGCCCGGCCGAGGAGCTCTCCCCACTTCTGGAGATCATCACCGACGTGGTGGACGAGCTGGCCACGCCGACCACCCCGTGGCGACTACGCATAGTAGGCGCGCTGGACGGCCTGCCGAACGAGGTCGCGACCAAGCTCGCGTCGGCCGCCGCGCGCACCGCTTCGCGGGAAGGCATGCAGGTCAACGTGGCCGTCGGCTACGGCGGGCGGCAGGAGATCGCGGACGCGGTGCGCAAGCTGCTGCAGCAACACGCCGAAGCGGGCACCACGATCGAGGAACTGGCCGAGGTCCTCGATGTCGACCATATTGCTGAACATTTGTATACGTCGGGTCAACCCGACCCCGATCTGGTGATCCGCACATCGGGTGAACAACGGCTCTCCGGGTTTCTGCTCTGGCAGTCCGCGTACTCCGAGTTCTGGTTCTGCGAAGCGTACTGGCCGGATTTCCGCCGGGTCGATTTTCTGCGCGCGCTCCGCGATTACGCGGTACGTCATCGCCGTTTCGGATCCTGACGGTTCAGTCGACAGGACAGCACAACGGCGGGGCCGGGATCGATGTGATCCCGGCCCCGCCGTTGGTTACGTCGGCTGGACTCAGCCGTTGTACTCCAGGGAGTGGGCGATCTCCGCCGGGGTGGTGGCGATGCCGGTGTAGGCACCCGCGACCAGCGCGGCAGCACCCGCACCCAGCGCGCCGCCGCCCCAGATGAACGTGCGGTACGCCTCCGGGAAGGTGATCACGTCGGTCGGCCCGTCCTGGGTGCTCGCGGCGTGCGCGGTGGCGTGGTGCGTCGCCGACGGGGCAGTGGCGGCGAAAGCGGGGGCGGCAACCAGCGACAGAGCCACGGCGCCAGCGGTGACAATTCCAGCCTTCTTCAGCACTTGGTGCTCTCCTTCATTACCGGGGATTTTTCGCGACCCCCACGTTTCCCAACGCGAGGCCCTCGATTCGAGAAGTTACCCGCTGCCGTTAGCGATTGCGCTACCCAAAACCCCATCGTGTGACTAATTCGGATTTTTCAGTCACCTGGTGCGGTGTCTTTGCCGAATTCGAAATGCGGAACCGGGGAGCCTCTGGTAGTGGATCACGGACTCCGGGTGACCGGCCCGTCACCGACCGTCCACCGGGGTTCGCCGGTCGCGAAACGCCCGGCCGCATCGTCGCACGTCACCGACTCGGCAAACTGTGACCCAGAACACATATTGATCTATCCGACCCGTTTGAACTGCGCTTATGCCCCATTCGGCCGATTGTCCAGTGTGGTCGTGACCGCTTGCGACCATGGCCGGGCCGCGAATCACCTGTGTGGCAGCCTGCACGCGGCCCCTCAACGCAGGTAACTTCGCGGACGACGGGTTGTGTCCTGCGGCCCGTCCCGGGAGGCCCTGGTCGTGAGTTTTCTGCACGAGGGGGCCGGCACCGGGCCCTCGTGGTCGGCGACGCTGACGCGGAAGGCGTAGCGGAGCGGACCAGCCAGGGTTCGTTGCTCGGCCCAGCGAGGATCGGGTGCGGTGCCGCGCCCGCGAGGGAGTTGCCGTGACCGCACAGCGCCCTTCCCGGCGAACCGCCAGCCTCACTCCCGGTCGCGACGTCGACGTCGCGCCGGACCAGATCCCAACGGACGACTCGCAGCCGCAGGTCCACACCTATGTGCTGGACACCTCCGTGCTGCTGTCCGACCCGTGGGCGATCACCCGGTTCGCCGAACACGACGTCGTGCTGCCGCTGGTGGTGATCAGTGAGCTAGAGGGCAAACGCCACCACCCCGAACTCGGATGGTTCGCCCGGGAGGCGCTGCGCCTGCTGGACGACCTTCGCGTCCGTCACGGCCGGCTGGACCGGCCGGTCGCGATCGGCGATCTGGGTGGCACCGTCCGCGTCGAGCTGAACCACACCGATCCCACCGTGCTCCCGTCGGGCTTCCGCACCGACTCCAACGACGCGCGCATCCTGGCCTGCGCCCTCAACCTCGCCGCCGACGGACCGATCCCGGTCACCCTGGTCACCAAGGACATCCCGCTGCGGGTGAAGGCCGGTTCGGTCGGCCTGCCCGCCGACGAATACCACGCCCAGGACGTGGTCCCCTCCGGTTGGACCGGCATGGCCGATGCCTCGGCCGAACCGGTGGCGATCGACCAGCTGTTCAAGGAGGGCAGCATCGACCCGGTCGAGTACGACCTGGACGGCGTGGCCGACCTGCCCTGCAACACCGGCCTGCGGCTGCTGGCGGGCACCTCGTCGGCGCTGGGCCGGATCACCGCGGACAAGCAGGTCAAGCTGGTCCGCGGCGACCGCGAGGCGTTCGGCCTGCACGGCCGCTCGGCCGAGCAACGGATCGCGCTGGACCTGCTGCTCGACCCGTCCATCGGGATCGTCTCGCTGGGCGGCCGGGCCGGCACCGGCAAGTCGGCGCTGGCCCTGTGCGCCGGGCTGGAGGCCGTGCTGGAGCGCGGCCAGCACCGCAAGGTCGTGGTGTTCCGCCCGGTCTACGCGGTCGGCGGCCAGGAACTGGGCTACCTGCCCGGCTCCGAGTCGGAGAAGATGTCGCCCTGGGCCCAGGCCGTGTTCGACACGCTGGGCGCGCTGGCCGGCGAGAACGTGCTGGACGAGATCACCGACCGCGGCCTGCTCGAAGTCCTTCCGCTGACCCACATCCGGGGCCGCTCGCTGCACGACTCCTTCGTCATCGTGGACGAGGCCCAGTCGCTGGAGCGCAACGTGCTGCTGACCGTGCTGTCCCGGCTGGGCACCGGTTCGCGGGTGGTGCTCACCCACGACGTGGCGCAGCGGGACAACCTGCGGGTGGGCCGGCACGACGGGGTGGCCGCGGTGATCGAGAAGCTCAAGGGGCACCCGCTGTTCGCCCACGTCACGCTGACCCGCTCGGAGCGCTCGCCGATCGCCGCGCTGGTCACCGAGGTGCTGGAGGACTACGCGAACTGAACCGAAAGGGTGGGGGCGGCAACGCGGCCGCCCCCACCCGGTTCGGCGCCTGGAAAAGCCGGTCAGTCGATGGCGCGCTTCATGAATCCGGCGATGCCGATCGCGCCGAACAACAGCACGCCGAACACCGCCACCGGCACGTCGATCCACAACGGGATGGACGGCATGGACGTGGTGACCGCGCGCATCGCCTCACTGATGTAGGTCAGCGGGTTGATCGCGCACACCACCTGGAACCAGCGTTCCGTGCCCAGCGACTTCCACGGGAACTGGGTGGCCCCGGTGAACATCAGCGGGGTGAGGATCACCGCGAACATGATGTTGATCCGCCGCGGCGGCACCAGCGTGCCGATGGTCATGCCGATGGCCGCCCCGGCCAGCGAGCCGAGCACCACGATGCCCACCACCGGCGCCCACACCCCGGCGCCCCAGTGCACCGCGGGCAGCAGGGCCAGCCCGATCGGCGCCATCAGGATGGCCGCCACGATGCCGCGCAGCGCGCCGAACACCATCTTCTCCACCGCCACCAGCGCGATCGGCATCGGCGCGAGCAGCCGGTCCTCGATCTCCCGGGTGAAGGAGAAGTCCAGGATCAGCGGCATCGTGGTGTTCTGCAGCCCGCCGAGGAACCCGTTGAGCGCCACGATGCCGGCCAGCAGCACCGGCTCGAACGCGGTGCCGTTGACGTAGCCGATGCCGGTGAGCACCTTGCCGAAGATGAACAGCATGAAGAACGGCTGGATGACCACCTGGGCCAGGAACGGCAGCATTTCCCGGCCAGTGACGAAGATGTCCCGCCACAGCACCGAACCGAAGGTGCGGATCGCGGTCAGGGTCGAGTTGAAGCGCTCCTCGGGGAGCTGTGCGGGGACGACGGCCGCGGTCATCGCAGCTCCCTTCCGGTCAGGCTGATGAACACGTCCTCCAGGCTGGGCGTGCCGATGGCCAGGTCCTTGAGTTCACAACCCAGGCCGGACAACGCGGTGAGCACGGTGGGCAGCGCCACCGCGGGCTCCTGCGAGGTGTAGAGCCGGAACTGGCCCTCGGCGTCGGTGATCCGCTCCACCCGTTCGATGCCGGGCACCCGGCCCAGCTCCTTGACCACCAGTTCCGGGGTGTTGCCGGCCAGGTCGACGGTCAGGCTGAGGGTGGCGCTGCCGGGCAGGCTCCTGGTCAGCGCGCTCGGTGCGTCCAGGGCCAGCAGCTTGCCGCGGTCCACGATGCCCACCCGGTCGCACAGCTTGTGCGCCTCGTCCATGTCGTGCGTGGTCAGCACCACGGTGACCCCGTCCTCGCGCAACTCGGCCACTCGTTCGTGCACGAACAGCCGGGCCTGCGGGTCCAGCCCGGTGGACGGCTCGTCCAGGAACATCACCTTCGGCTTGTGCATCAGCGCCCGGGCGATCATCACCCGCTGCGCCTGGCCGCCGGACACGAAGTCCACCCGGGTCCCGGCCTGCTCGGTCAGGCCCATCCGGGTCAGGATCTCGTCCGCCCGCGCGGTCCGCTCGGCCCGGCCGACCCCGTGATAGGCCGCGTGGAACAGGAGGTTCTGCCGGATGTTGAGCGAGCGGTCCAGGTTGTTGCGCTGTGGCACCACGGCCAGCAACTGGCGGGCCCGCTGGGGATGGGCGTGCACGTCGACGCCGTACACCCGGGCGGTGCCCTCGGACAGCTTCACCCGGGTGGTGAGCACCCCCACCGTGGTGGTCTTGCCCGCGCCGTTGGGCCCGAGCAGACCGAAGATCTCCCCCGGACGCACCCCGAAGCTCAGCCCGTCGACCGCGGGCGGAGCATTGCGTCTGTAACGTTTGACGAGGTCAGTGACCTCTACCGCATCGTTCACCTACACAGGTTAGGTGGAAAAGTGACCCAGGTCGCATGACTTTCGTCCTGAGCTGATTAGTTGCCCGGCTCTTTACCAGCCCGCCGGCAGCGGCCGACCCTCGTTGAACCCGGCCGCGGACTGGACGCCCAGCACCGCGCGGGCGTGGAACGCCTCCAGATCGGTGGCGCCGGCATAGGTGCAGGCCGAGCGCACCCCTGAGCAGATCGCGTCGAGCAGGTCCTCCACCCCGGGCTTGGCCGGGTCCAGCCGCATCCGCGAGGAGGAGATGCCCTCCTCGAACAGCCCCTTGCGGGCCCGGTCGAACGCGTTGTCGCCCCGGGTCCGGGCGGTGACCGCGCGCTTGGAGGCCATGCCGAAGCTCTCCTTGTAGAACACGCCCTTCTCGTCGGCGTGCAGATCGCCGGGGGACTCGTAGGTGCCGGCGAACCAGGATCCGACCATGGCCGCCGAGGCCCCCGCGGCCAGCGCCAGCGCCACGTCCCGGGGGTGCCGGATACCGCCGTCGGCCCACACGTGCCGCCCCAGCGACCGGGCCTGCGCGGCGCACTCGGCGACCGCGGAGAACTGCGGGCGGCCCACCCCGGTCATCATCCGGGTGGTGCACATCGCGCCCGGGCCGACACCCACCTTGACCACGTCGGCCCCGGCCTCCACCAGGTCGCGCACGCCCTCGGCGGTGACCACGTTGCCCGCCACCAGCGGCGTGTCCGGCACGTGCGCGCGGACCGCCTTGAGCGCGGTGAGCATCTTCTCCTGGTGGCCGTGCGCGGTGTCCACCACCAGCACGTCCACCCCGGCCTCGACCAGGTCCTTGGCCTTCTCCGCGACGTCCCCGTTCACGCCGACCGCGGCCGCCGTGCGCAGTTTGCCCGCCGCGTCGACCGCCGGGGCGTACAGCCCGGCGCGCAGGGCGCCCACCTCGGTGAGCACGCCGGCCAGCAGGCCGTTGGAGTCCACGCCGAGGGCCACTCGCTCGGGCCGGGCGTGCAGTTGGTCGAACACCTCGCGGGGCGGGGTGGTCAGCGGCAGAGTGACGACCTCGGTGGTCATCACGTCACTGACCCGGGTGAACCGGTCCACCTCGGCGCAGGCCGACTCGGTGACGATGCCCAGCGGGCGGCCGGCGTCGTCGACCACCGCGACCGCGCCGTGCGCGCGCTTGTGCAGCAGGTTGAGCACATCGGCCACGGCCGCGCCCGGGGTCAGTACCAGCGGGGTGTCCCACACGGTGTGCCGCGACTTCACGAAGCTCACGATCTCGGCGACCGCGGACGGGTCCACGTCCTGGGGGAGCACCACGAGCCCGCCGCGCCTGGCCACCGTCTCGGCCATCCGGCGGCCGGCCACCGCGGTCATGTTGGCCACCACGATCGGGATGGTCGCGCCGGTGCCGTCCACCGTGCTCAGGTCGACGCCGGACCGGGACTCCACGGCCGACCGCCGGGGGACCAGGAACAGGTCGTCGTAGGTGAGGTCGTAACCGGGCTGGTGCCCGTCCAGGAATCGCACGAGACCCGAGGCTACGCAACTTTCCTGGCTCCGTGCGTTATCCCAGTTCAGCCGGGTGCGCCGCCCGGCAGCAGGGCGCGGACCGCGTCGATGGTGTCCGCGTCGGCAGGTTCTCTGTCCGGCCGGTAGCGCAGCACCCGGGCGAACCGCAGGGCCACCCCACCCGGGTAGCGCGAGCTGACCTGCGCCCCGTCCAGTTCGATCTCCACCACCAGTTCCGGCCGGAGGAACACCGTGCCCCTGGTGCGGCGGGATTCGTGCTTCGGGAACTCCTCGGTCTGCCAGTCCAGCAGTTCGTCGGTGAGCCCCTTGAACGTCTTGCCGACCATGATGTACTCGCCGCCGTCCGGGTCGCGGGCGCCCAGGTGCAGGTTGGACAGCTTGCCGGTGCGCCGGCCGTGTCCCCACTCCGCGGCCAGTACCACCAGATCCAGGGTGTGCACCGGCTTGACCTTCTGCCAGGCCCGGCCCCGCCGGCCCGCCGCGTAGGGCGAGTCCAGCGCCTTCACCAGCACGCCTTCGTGCCCGGCGGCCAGCGAATCGGCCAGCAGTTTCTCCGCCGCCGCCGGATCCGGCCGGGCCGCGCCGGGAATGACGTGGTCGTCGGCCACCCGATGCAGCAGGGAAAGCCGCTCCCGCAACGGTTCGTCCAGCAGGTCGACGCCGTCCAGGTGCAGGCAGTCGAAGAAATAGGGACGCAGCAACAGTTCCCGCGGGCTGGTCGCGCCGAACCGGCTCATCGTCTCCTGGAACGGGCGGGGGCGGCCGTCGTCGGCCAGCGCCAGCGTCTCCCCGTCCAGCACGACCGACCGGCAGGGCAGCGCGCGGACCAGTTCGACCAGTTCCGGCACGCTGTCGGTGATCTCGCGCAGCGTGCGGGTGTAGATGTGCACCTCGTCGCCGTCCCGGTGCACCTGGATGCGAGCACCGTCCAGTTTGTACTCGACGGAGACCTCGCTCCCCAGTTCGGTGAGGGCCGAGCCGAGATCTTCGGCGGGCGAGGCCAGCATCGGCTTGAGTGGCCGGCCCAGCCGCAGCCGGAACTCGGCCAGCGCGGCCGCGCCGCCGGTCAGGGCCGCGGTGGCCGTGTCCGGCAGCGAACCGGACAGCATGAACGCGCGGCGGGCCTGTTCCCCGGTGACCTCGGCGGCCGAGGCCACCGCGTCCACCATGACCCCCTCCAGTGCGCCCTGCCGCAGTTCGCCGGTGAGCAGCCGGATCAGGAACTGCTGCTCGGCGGCGGTGGCCCGGCCGAACAGTTGGGTCAGCAGCGCCGAGCGGCGGGCGGCCGAGCCCCCGCCGGTGGTGGTCGCGACCTCGGCCAGCGCCTGGTCGAGGTCGGCCACCGTCAACGAGGGTTCGGCGGCCGGCTCGACCTCGAGTTGGAACAGGGTGCGCCAGCCCGCGCCGATCCGGCCCTGCCGGGGCGCGCCGACCAGGAACGCGACCACCGGATCGGCCTCGCCGGCCGCGGCCGCGCGGCGCAGTGCCTCGGCCAGCGCGGCCACCTTGGCCAGCCGGGACCGGGTCCCGGCGACGGTGGCGGAGGTGGCGACCACATCGGCGAGCAGCACGCCCCCATGGTGCGCCCCACCACCGACAATCGCCTGTCACCGGCAAACGCGCGCCACCGGCAGACGCGCGCCACCGGAGCCCGCGGGTCAGCGACTCCACGCCCGGCCCGATGAACGCGAGGGTCAGCCGCCCTTGGCCATGCGCAGCACGTCCAGCGCCGAGTCCAGCTGCTCCTCGGTCAGCTTCCCGTCCCGCACATAACCGCGCTCGATCACTACCTCGCGAATTGTCTTCAATTCCTTCAACGACTGCTTCGCCACCGCCGCGGCCTCTTCGTAGCCGAGGTACCGGTTCAACGGCGTGACGATCGACGGTGACCCCTCGGCATAGGCCCGAGCACGGTCCACATTGGCCTGAATCCCATCGAACACCTTGTCCGCCAACAGGTTCGACACGGCGGCCAGCAGCCGCGCCGATTCCAGCACGTTCCGTGCGATGACCGGCAGATTCACATTCAGCTGGAAATTCCCCTGCGCGCCGGCATAAGCGACGGCCGCGTCATTTCCGATCACCTGGGCGACCACCTGCAACGTCGCCTCGCAGATCACCGGATTCACCTTGCCCGGCATGATCGAGCTGCCCGGCTGCAGATCCGGCAGGCTCAGCTCGCCCAGCCCGGCTCGCGGCCCGGACCCCTTCCACCGCACGTCGTTGGCGATCTTGCTCAGGCTCACCGCGACCGTGCGCAGCTGCCCGGAGATCTCCACCACGCCGTCCTGGCTGGCCTGCGCCTCGAAGTGGTCCCGCGCCTCCACCAGCGGCAACCCGGTGGCCTGGGCCAGTTCCTCGGCCATCAGCGCGCCGAAACCCTCCGGCGCGTTGAGCCCCGAGCCGACCGCGGTGCCGCCGATCGGCAGCTCCGCCAGCCTCGGCACCCCGGACTCCAGCCGCTCGACGCCGTAGCGGATCTGCGCCGCCCACGCCCCGGCCTCCTGGCCGAGCGTCACCGGCACCGCGTCCATCAGGTGCGTCCGTCCGGCGGTCACCACCTCGGCCCAGTCCGCCGCCCGCGCGCCGATGGTCTCGGCCAGATGCCGCAGGGCGGGAATCACCTCGGTCACCACGGCCTCGGTCGCGGCCACGTGGATGGTGGTCGGGAAGGTGTCGTTGGACGACTGGGAGGCGTTCACGTGGTCGTTCGGGTGCACCTCACGTCCCAGCGCCCGCGCGGCCAGGGTGGCGATCACCTCGTTGGCGTTCATGTTCGACGAGGTGCCCGAGCCGGTCTGGAACACGTCGATCGGGAACTGGTCGTCGTGATCGCCCTTGGCCACCTCGTCGGCCGCCGCCGCGATGGCCTGGGCCAGGTCCTGCTCCAGCACGCCCAGCCGCGCGTTCACCCGGGCGGCCGCGCCTTTGAGCAGACCCAGCGCCCGGATCTGCGCTCGTTCCAGGCCCCGCCCGGAAATCGGGAAGTTCTCGACCGCCCGTTGGGTCTGCGCGCGCCACAACGCATCCGCCGGCACCCGCACCTCGCCCATCGTGTCGTGTTCGATCCGGTACTGCTGATCAGCCATATCCCCAGTGTGGACCCGGCTCCGCGCCACGGCACCGGGTGTGGCGCGTTGCACGCGACCCCGGGGTGATCCATGCCTCTACAGTGGTGGGGCTCCCACCACGAACGCCACCCAAGCGAGAGGCGGACGGGCCAGATGACCGAATCCCCGGACTCCTACGACGTGGACCTGCTGATCGTCGGCGCCGGGCCGACCGGCCTGTTCGCTGCCTATTACGCCGGATTCCGCGAACTGTCCGTGGCGATCGTCGACGCGCTGCCCGAACCCGGGGGCCAGATCACCGCGATGTACCCGGAGAAGATGATCTACGACGTGGCTGGCTTCCCGGCCATCCGGGGCCGCGAACTGGTCACCGCGCTGGTCGAGCAGGCCGCCCAGTGGAAGCCGACCTACCTGCTCGGCCGCCAGGCCCGGGAACTCACGCACACCGCCGAGGGCCTGGACGTGTCGCTGGCCGACGGCACCGTGGTGCGGGCCGGCGCCATGCTGATCACCGCGGGCATCGGCGAGTTCCGCCCCCGCCCGCTGCCCGCCGGGGACGGCTGGCTGGGCCGCGGCATGGTCCACTTCGTGCCTTCGCTTGCCGCGCACTCCGATCAGCACGTCGTGGTGGTCGGCGGTGGGGACTCGGCGCTGGACTGGGTGCTGGCCCTGCACCCGATCGCCAGCTCGGTCACCCTGGTGCACCGGCGGGCCCAGTTCCGCGCGCTGCCCGCCACCGTGCGCCAGGTGCGCGAGCTGGGGGTGCCGATCATCACCGACGCCGAGGTCACCGAGTTGCGCGGGGACGGCGCCGGGCTGGCCGAGATCACCGTGGCGGTGAAGGGCGGCCAGGAGCACACACTGCCCGCGCACACCGTGGTGGCCGCGCTGGGTTTCGTGGCCGACCTGGGGCCGATCGAGGCCTGGGGGTTGGAACTGGACCACCGGGCGGTGACGGTCGACTCGACCATGCGCACCGCGCGCGAGCGGATCTACGCCGCAGGCGACGTGGCCTCGTATCCGGGAAAGGTGAAGCTGATCGCCACCGGATTCGGCGAGGCGGCCACGGCGGTGAACAACATCGCGGTCGCGCTCAACCCCGAAGCACACCTGTTCCCCGGCCACTCGTCCAACGCGAGCTGACCGGGGAACAGGTTTTTTTCGCTTTTGTTCGATGCGCTGTCCTACCTGATGACCTGCACCGTCTCGCCGATCGACAGGTCCGCGAAGAACGTCCTGGCCGACGTGCTGGACAGGTGGATGCAGCCGTGCGAGGGCGTGCTCAGGCTGCCCAGGTGGAACGCGTCGCCCGGGTAGAAGAACACCGCGTAGGGCATGTGCGCCTGGAACTCACGGCTGAAGTAGTTCTTCGACTTGGACAGCACGCGGAAGGTGCCGGCCGGGGTCGGGTAGCTGGACCGGCCGCCCAGCGCCGACACCGGCCCGTACACGACCTGGCCGTCCTTGACGATCCACGCCTGGTGCGTGGACAGGTCGGCGCACGCGCCGGTGGTGATGTGACAGGGCACGCCGGCCGCGTACTCGGGCGCGGCCTGGGTGGTCGCGGTGTGCGCGACCGGCGGCGCGGTCGTGGTGGTCGGCACGGTGGTCGACGGCACGGTGGTGGTCGTGGTGGTCGGCGCGACGGTGGTCGTGCTGCTGGTGGCCGCCGTCGAACTCGACGCGGAACCGGCGGCCAGGGCGACGCTGTTGTTCGCCGATTCGGCCGGGGTGCCCGACGAACACGCGGTCAGTACCCCGGCCACGGCCAGCGCCACGACCCCGGCAACGATTCTTCCGATCCGCAAGAAAGCCCCCTCGGCTTCGCCGCCATCGGCGGATGACGGACTGTCTCGCTTGGTTCTACCGATCCAGACGCCATCCGGCCACCGGGCGTTGCGTCTGTCGCGCACCGGTTAGGTCACGAATCGGCGCCAAGGGGGCTTTCGCGGTCGAGCGGGTCAGGGCAGCGGCGGATACACGTCCTCCGCGTCGGCCTCGGCCATCCGGTCGAAGTCCACAGAGGAGTATTCGCGCAGCTTGGTCAGCCGGTGGAAACCGTCGATCATCCGTACCGTGCCCGACTTCGAGCGCATCACGATCGACTGCGTCGTGCAGCCGCCCGAGGCGTACCGGACGCCGCGCAGCAGGTCGCCGTCGGTGATACCGGTGGCGCAGAAGAACACGTTCTCCCCGTGCACCAGGTCCTCGGTGCGCAACACCCGATCGAGATCGTGGCCGGCGGCCAAGGCCTTGCGCCGCTCGGCCTCGTCCCGCGGCCACAGCTTGGCCTGGATCGCGCCGCCCATGCAGGCCAGCGCACTGGCCGCGATGATTCCCTCGGGCGTGCCGCCGATGCCGACCAGCATGTCCACCCCGGTGTCCGGGCGGGCCGCCGAGATGGCGCCGGCCACGTCGCCGTCGGAGATGAACCGGATGCGGGCCCCGGCCTCGCGCACGTCCCGGATCAGCTGCTCGTGGCGGGGCCGGTCCAGGATGCACACGGTCACGTCGGACGGGTCACTCTGCTTGGCCCGGGCCACCGCGCGGATGTTCTCGGCCACCGGCGCGGTGATGTCCACCACGTCCGCCGACTCCGGCCCGACGGCCAGTTTCTCCATGTAGAACACGGCGGACGGGTCGAACATGGCACCCCGCTCGGCCACCGCGAGCACCGCGATGGCGTTGGGCATGCCCTTGGCCATCAGCGTCGTGCCGTCGATCGGGTCGACCGCGACGTCGCAGTCCGGGCCGTCGCCGTTGCCCACCTCCTCGCCGTTGTAGAGCATCGGGGCCTCGTCCTTCTCACCCTCCCCGATGACCACGACACCGTGCATGGAGACCGAGCCGATCAGCTTGCGCATGGCGTCCACGGCGGCGCCGTCGCCGCCGTTCTTGTCGCCCCGGCCGACCCAGCGGCCCGCGGCCATTGCGGCGGCTTCAGTGACCCGGACCAGCTCCAGGGCCAGGTTTCGGTCCGGTGCCTCACGTCGGCTGCCGTTCGCCGGACTACCGAGGGCGGACGGGTTGGCGGCGTTCATCGGAACTCCTCTCCCTGGAATCAACACCGGAATTCTCCCAGACCCGGCGGGCGAGGCCCAGCTACGTCGCGTCGGTACCGATCCCGCGTGACCTGAGCCACCTGGGAGGATGGTGGTGTGCCGGAGAGTTCGACGACCAGTCCCACCGACCCGCAGCCGCCGGGGCCGCCCCGCAACGGCGGCGGCCGGGGCAGGCAGACCATGCGCGACATGCTGCTGTCCATGGTCGTGCTCGCGGTCATCGTGCTGGTGCTGGGCGCGGTCACGCACAGCTGCTCGTTCAGTCCGGGCGGGCCGTCGGTGAACGAGTCCAACCTGCCCACGGTGGACGTCTCGGGCGAGCTGTCCGCGGCCGCCGGGCAGGTCCACTTCCCGCTGCGCCGGCCCGCGCTGCCGGGCAGTTGGCGGGCCAACTCCGACAGCGAGCGGCCGGTGGGCACGAACGGCGCGCAGGCCGTGGTGTACGTCGGCTGGCTGACCGGGACCGGCCACTTCCTGCAGCTGGCCCAGTCCGACGCGAGCGTGTCCGACCTGGTCACCCAGGTCGCCGACGACAGCGGCAACGCCACCGGCGGCTCGTCGGACGGCTCGTCCGGGCCGGCGACCGCGCAGGGCCACGTCACGGTGGCCGGTGCGGTCTGGACGATCTACTCGGGCGTGCGGGACGAGCAGTCCTGGGTGCGCGATCTGGGTCCGGTGCGCCTGCTGATCACCGGCAACGCGCCCACCGGTGAGTTCGACACCATGGCGGCCTCGGTGCAGACCGCGCCCGTCGTGCGAACCGGCAGCTAGTTCTTCACGATCTCCGTCAGGACTGCTGCTCGTCGGCGACCTGCTCGACGGAGGCCAGCGCCGACTCCACCCGCTGCCGCGCCCCGGCCAGATGCCGCTCGCACACCTTGGCCAGCGCCTCGCCGCGCTCCCACAGGGCCAGCGAGTCCTCAAGGGACAGGCCGCCGCCCTCCAGCCGGCGCACCATCTCGGCCAGTTCGTCGCGGGCCGCCTCGTAGCCGAGCCCGTCGGTGTCCGGGGCGTCCTTGGCCGGGCCGGGCTGGTCGGTCCCGGGCTGGTCGGTCACCGTGCCTCCTCGCGCCGGATGCCCGGCTCGGGTCGTTGCGGGGTCGTCTGAGTGATCTTCGCCAGTGGCGCGGTCTGCGCCGCGGCCAGCGACGCGGGCGCCCGGGCCGGAATGGGCGTGATCGAGCCGTTCGGCGTGCTCACCGCGGCCGCCGGAACCGGGGCGGCAGGTGGCCGCGACTCGGCCGGGACCGGCTGGGCGGGCGGCCCGATCCGATCCGCCGGAACCGGCCGACCGGCGGCGTGCGCGGCCGCCGGAGCCGGGGAGTTGGGCCGGCCGGCAGGCTGCGCTGCCGGGGGAACGGGGCAGCCGGCGGGTTGCGCTGCCGGGGGAACGGGGCGGCCTGCGGGTTGCGCGCCAGCGGCTGGGCGGGTGCGGACGCTGGCCATCGCCGTGGCGATCGCCTGGTCGTACCCGGCGAGCGCGGCCGCGAACTCCTCGCCGTCGCCTTCCCGGACCGCGTCGGTGATCCGCTCCTGCGCGTCGGTCACCCGCGTTCGATGCGGCGAGGACACGTTGAACCAGCAGTGCGGGCCCAGATGGATCGAGGTCGCCTCGGTCAGCTCGCGCAGCCGCCCGGCCAGGGACCGCCGGGCCGGGGTGTGGCAGCCGGCCAGCAGCGCCGTCCAGCACTCGCTGGCCACCGCGTCCGCGACCTCGGCCTGTCGGCGCACCACCTGCGCGGAGGTCCGGTCCGGACCGGCCGGACCCTGGGCGACCGCGCGGGCCGCGTCCACGACCAGGGGCAGGAACGCGGGCGCCTGAGGCCCGCCGTACCTAGCGTGCATGGTCATCTCTCACTTGTCTTCTGCCTGGCCGGAGCCGTCCTGGACGGACGAGACGATGGCGTGTGCCGCACCGTCAACGACCCGCACCCGGATCTCCGTTCCCGCGTCCAACTCCTCGATCGACCGGACCACCCCGGCGGCCCCGTCCGCACCGACCACCTGCACCACGGCGTAGCCACGGGCCAAAGTGGCCGCGGGACCCAGCGTGGTGAGCCGGGATCGGGTCGCGGCCAACCCGGTGCTTTCCGTGGTGAGACTGGCCAGCATGGCACGCCGGGCGCGCTCGCGCAGCGCCTTGACATCCTCGGCGCGTCGATCCAGCGGTACGAGGGGCGCAGCCAGGGCCGGGCGGCTGCGCAACGCGTCCAGCAGCCGCCGTTCCCGGTCCACCCACCCGTGCAGGGCACGGCGGGCCCGGTCGCGCAGCACGGTGATCCGGTGCGTCTCCTCGGCGACGTCGGGCACCACCCGCTTGCCCGCGTCGGTGGGCGTGGAACAGCGCAGGTCGGCGACGTGATCCAGCAGCGGAGTGTCCGGCTCGTGGCCGATCGCGGAGACCACCGGGGTGCGGCAGGACGCGACCGCCCGGCACAGCGCCTCGTCGGAGAACGGCAGCAGGTCCTCCACGCTGCCGCCGCCGCGGGCGATCACGATGACCTCGACCTCGGGGTCGCGCTCCAGTTTCTCCAGCGCGGTCAGCACCTGCGGCACCGCACTGACCCCCTGCACGGCCACGTTGATCACCCGGAAGTGGACGGCCGGCCAGCGGTTGGACGCGTTGGTGAGCACGTCCCGTTCGGCCGCCGAGGCCCGGCCGGTGATCAGCCCGACGGTGCGCGGCAGGAAGGGCAGCGGGCGCTTGCGGGAGCGGTCGAACATGCCCTCGGCGGCCAGCAGCTTGCGCAGCCGCTCGATCCGGGCCAGCAGTTCGCCGATGCCGACCGTGCGGATCTCGTCCACCCGCAGGCTCAGCGTGCCGCGGCCGACGTAGAAGGCCGGGCGGCCGTGCACGATCACCCGGTTGCCCTCGGCCAGCGGCACTTCGGCGCCGCGCAGCAGGCCGGTCGGGCAGGTCAGGGTGAGGGACATGTCCGCGGAAGGATCACGCAACGTGACGAAGGCGGTGGAGGTGCCCGGCCGGGCGGAGAGCTGGGTGATCTGGCCCTCGACCCAGACCGCGCCCAGCCGGTTGATCCAGTCGGCGATCTTCCGGGTCACGGTGCGCACCGGCCACGGCGCCTCCGGACTGGTCGGGGCGGCGCTGCTGGGGGTCGGATCGGTCACTGCTGGGCGCGCAGAGTGGCGATCCGGCGGGTGAGCATGCCGATGTGTTCGTCCCGGTTGGCGGTGCTGCGCTCGTACTCGACCAGTTCGGTCAGGTCGGCCTCGGTGAGCTTGCGCAGCCGGGCCCGCAGCTGCGGCACGGACAGTTCGGCGTAGTTGGGCAGGGCGGCCGGGGCAGGTTGCCCGTTGACCGCGCCCGCCTCGGCCAGCGCCTGTTCCTCCTCGGCCCAGGGATCGGCCTCAGCCGCGTCCGCCGGAATGTCGGCGGGGACGTCGGCTTCCGGAACTTCGGTGGCGGCACCGGTTTCGGCTTCGTCGAGGTCGGCCTCGTCCTCGGCCAGGTCGAAGGCGGAGCGCAGATCGGGCCGGGCCGGGGCATCGGCCGAATCGTCCTCGTCGAACCGGGCCCACTCCGGGGTCTCCTCGACCGGGCGGAAGGTGGACAGCGCGTCGTCGCCCTTGATGGCCAGTTCGGTCATCTGCTGCTGCATCCGCATGGACAGTTGCAGCGCCTGACTGACCACGGTGACCGGCAACTCGGCCAGCTTCTCGGGCAGGTGCCGGGCCCGGTCGACCGCGGTGACCGCGAGGCCCGCGGCGACGCGCACCGGCAGCGGGAGTGGCTTCATGCGCTCTAGCCTGCCGCAGACCGGCGATCCTGCACAGCGTTACGCACCGTCCACTCTCAGCACGTGACGGGGGACACCCCGACGGTCACCGGGAGTGCGCGGTCAGCCTCTACCCTGGAGACATGACGACAAGTCACGACCCGGCAACGACGGACACCGCGAGCACCGCGCCGAAGCGAGTGTTGCTGGCCAGGCCGCGCGGCTATTGCGCAGGCGTGGACCGGGCCGTGGTGACGGTGGAGAAGGCGCTGGAGAAGTACGGCCCGCCGGTGTACGTGCGCAAGGAGATCGTGCACAACCGGCACGTGGTGGACACGCTGGCCGAGCGCGGGGCGATCTTCGTCGACGAGACCGACGAGGTGCCCGAGGGCGCGCTGGTGGTCTTCTCCGCGCACGGGGTGTCCCCGGCCGTGCACGCGGCGGCGGGCGAACGCAACCTGCGCACCATCGACGCGACCTGCCCGCTGGTGACCAAGGTGCACCAGGAGGTCAAGCGGTTCGCGCGCGACGACTACGACATCCTGCTGATCGGCCACAACGGACACGAGGAAGTCGAGGGGACCACCGGCGAGGCGCCCGAGCGGGTGCAACTGGTGGACCGGGCCGAGGACGTGGACAAGGTCGAGGTGCGCGACCCGTCGAAGGTGGTGTGGCTCTCGCAGACCACGCTGTCGGTCGACGAGACCATGGAGCGGGTCGAGTCGCTGAAGGAGAAGTTCCCCGGTCTGCAGAACCCGCCCAGCGACGACATCTGTTATGCCACGCAGAACCGGCAGGTCGCGGTGAAGGCGATGGCCGCGGAGTGCGATCTGGTACTGGTGGTGGGTTCGGTCAATTCGTCGAACTCCAAGCGGTTGGTCGAGGTCGCGGTCCAGGCCGGAGCGCGGGCGTCGTACCTGATCGACTTCCCGGCGCAGATCGAACAGCAGTGGCTCGACGGCGTGCGGACGGTCGGCGTGACCAGTGGTGCGTCGGTGCCCGAGGTGCTGGTCGAGCAGGTGCTGGCGTTCCTGGCCGAACGCGGCTGGGGCGAGGTCGAGGAAGTGACCACGGCCAACGAGAAGATCGCCTTCGCGCTACCGCGGGAACTGCGCAAAGACCTCGGTGGCGCGAAGAGCTGAGCCCGGCCGCCCTGATGGAGCGGCCTGATAGCTGGGATTCGGCAACCGTTCGCGCGGCTCCGCAACGGTTCGTGCGGTTCGCAACGATTCGTGCGGCTCCGCAACCGTCCGTGTGGCTCCGCAGCGGTTTGCGTTGTCCGCAGCCGTTGCGTTGTTGTCCGATGAGCCCGGATTCGTTCGCGTACAGGCGGAATCGCGCGTAGCCGACCCGCTGATGCTGTTCGTCCGCCGCCGGAAACGTTTGCGGGGCAGGAATCTGGACCAGTCTTCCGTGCGGTCCAACGCCCGCCCTGGGCAAAACTAGCCTTGGACCGAAGTCCGGTTCGGACGCTGCGCCCGGACCGGACTTCCTGTCACAGCCGGAACTTTCTGTCAGAGACCGGAAAATCCCGACTAAGGCTTGGGAATCCCGGCGAAGGCTTAGGAATCGTCGTTGCGGCGGCGTGGCGGCTGTCGGCGCTCGGGGTCGCGCGGGGTGCGGCGTGGCGGCTGGCTGCGTTCCTGGTTGCCCCGACCCGAGGAGCCGCGCGCGCGGTCGCGATCGGGCGCGCTGGACCGGCCGCGGGACGACTCGCCCCGGCCGCGGCCGTCACCGCTGCGGCCTTCGCTGCCGCGGTCGCGCGGGTTGGCTCGGTCGCCGCGCCGTTCCGGGGGCACCGAGCGATTGGCGGCCGGACGACCCTGGCCACCGGAACGTCCTTCGGCCGGACGACTCCGGCGGGCCGACTCGCGGTCGCGGTCCGTCGGCCGCTTGCGGGGCTCGCGCTCCTCGCGGTCGTCCCGCTTGCGCGGGCGCGGTCCGACGCCGATGTCGTCCTCGTCGGTGGGGCGACGCTGCACGAAGTACCGGATGCCGCCGATCACCACCACCGCCCCGGCCGTCACCGCCATCAGTGGGAACGCCTTGAGCAGCGGCTCGGCGACGGCCAGCAGCTTGGCCGACTTGCCGCCCGAACCCAGCCCGCTGGTCACCACCACGGTCAACGGCACCACCACGGCCAGCACCAGCGGGGACTGCACCATCGGCCCGAACAGGTTGCGTCGCCGGACCATGACCACCGCTGCCACGCACGCGATGAAGTAAGCCCCGTCGAACAGCGACGACAGTGACTTCTCCAGTTTCATGTCCACGACCGCGCCGACCAGCGACAAGCCCAGCGCCAGCAGTACCGCGCCCCACCACGGCCAGCCGCGCGCCCCACCGAACGCGGAGCGCTCGTCCCATGCGGCGCCGTCGAAGTCGACGTCGAGATCGCGTTGGCGATCACCTGTTGTGGTCAATGCTGCCCTCGCAAGCTCGGCTCGGTGTCCACACCGTAGCCAATTTGTGAGCCATCCGGTGCTCAGTCCCTGTACAGGACGATCACCGGAACACCTGTCCTTGCTTCCTCGCGCGGTTGCGCATCCGCTATCGCACCAGGAAGCCCGTAAGATCCCGATTTGGTTAGGCGGGTGGTCGGATGATTCCACACCCCGCCAGAGCCCATCGGCCCTTGTCTGGACCAGGCGTCACACAATCGTGCCGAGCCGGTTACCTGAGCTCACCGCCATCCGCCAAACGGACGCAGCGAGTCGTCAATCCAGGGCAGTGTCAATCCGGAACGGTGTCAATCCAGAGCAGCGGTCGGACTGCTGCCATTCACCTCCTCGGGCCGGCGCACCGCAGCCAGCGGTGTGGGACTGGCCGCGGCCTCGGTGAGCGGAGTCACCGCACTGCGGAAACCGTCCAGTGCGTCCAGTTCCTTGCGGCGGGCGGACAGGAACCGCTGCAGGTGCGTGCTGGACAGGTTGAACGCGTCCACCGCGCTGCCCGCCGACCGGTGCGCGGCCGCGGCCTGTGCGCGCACCTGATCCACGTCCTCGGCGATGGCCCGGTCGGTCGCGGCGAACATCGCGGCCGAGGCGAGTACCGCGAAACCCGTTGGCCCGCACAGGAAAATCCGCCGCTCCAGCAACCAGCGCAGCAGGTCGGAGTCGGTGTCCATGGCGGCGACCACGGCCGCGTCCGATGGCACGAACATGACGGTGCCGTAGATCGCGTCGGCCCAGCGCTGGTAACCCTTGCCTGCCAGTTCGGCCGCCCGCGACCGGATGTTGCGCACGTGCACGCGCAACGCGTCGGCCCGCTCGGCCGGGTCGTCGGTGTCCACCGCCTCGACCCAGCAGGCCATGCTCATCTTGGCGTCCACCGGGACCTGCCGGCCGCCGCCTACGGTCAGCACCAGGTCCGGCCGCACCGCGCCGCCGCCGGCCAGGTTGGCCTGCTGGGTGAAGTGCAGCCCCTCGCGCAGCCCCAGCGCGCGCGCCGTCTCCACCAGTACGCGCTCGCCGAGTTCGCCACGCCCGCTGATGGAGGCGAAGGCCACCTCGTAGCGGCGCAGCGTGGTCTGCTGCTGATCCACGCGGGCGCGTTCGGCGCGCACCATGTCCAGGGCCGCCTCGGCCCGCCGGGCGCCGTCCTGATACAGCCGCCAGAACAGCACGACCGCGCCGACCAGCAGCAACGCCAGCACAATGACGATGGTGATCATCGCGGTCACGGCCGGGCTCCTTCCTCGTTCGTTTCGGGTGTTCGCCATCGATCTTTACCCGGACCACCGACAAATTGCGAACTCGAACACCTGTTCGAGTGAATATCCCCGGATTTGTCGGGCAATGGATCTAGGTTGGGGCCATGCGGGTACTGCACACCTCGGACTGGCACCTGGGACGCACGTTCCATGGCCGGGATCTGCTTGCCGAGCAGGAGTCCGTGCTCGGCGCGCTGGCCGACCTCGTCGCGGACGAGCGGGTCGGCGTCGTCGTGGTGTCCGGAGACCTGTACGACCGCGCGGTGCCCTCGGCCGAGGCGGTGGCCGCGGGCACCCGCGTCCTGGCCCGGATCCGGGCCGCCGGCGCGGAAATCGTGGTCACTCCGGGCAATCACGACTCGGCGCCCCGGCTCGGCGCGTTCGGCGAGTTCGCCGCGGCGGGCGGGCTGCACCTGCGCACCCAGGTCGCGCGGCTGGCCGATCCGGTGTGCGTCGAGGATGAGCACGGCCCGGTGGCGTTCTACGGAATCCCTTATCTGGAGCCGGATCCGGCCCGGCACGCGCTCGGTGTTCCGGAGCTGCGCGGGCAGCACGGCGTACTGTCCGAGGCGATGAACCGAGTCCGGTCCGACCTGGCCGGACGGGCCGCGGGCACTCGCTCGATGGTGCTCGCGCACGCGTTCGTCACCGGTGGCGCGGAGTCCGATTCGGAGCGGCCGATCGCGATCGGCGGCGTGGATCAGGTCGCGGCCTCGGTGTTCGACGGCGTCGATTATGTGGCCCTCGGCCATCTGCACGGCCCGCAGCGGCTGGCCGAACATCTGCGTTATTCCGGAAGTCCGCTGGCCTACTCGTTTTCCGAGGCGGCCCACCGGAAATCGGTGTGGCTGGTGGAACTGGGGCCGGACGGGCTCACGGGCGTGGAGCGCCGGGAACTGCCGGTGCCGCGCAAACTGGCCACGCTCACCGGGGAACTCGAGGAACTGCTGGTCCGGCCCGAGGCCGAGGACGTGCTGGACTGCTACCTGTCGGTCACCCTGACCGATCCGGTGCGGCCGGTGGACGGGATGCGCCGGTTGCGCGAGCGGTTCCCGCACGCGGTCCGGATGGACTGGGAGCCGCCCGGCGGCCGGCTGCGGGAATCCTTGCGGTACAACCGGATCGCGCACGAACGCGACGATCAGCGGATCGTCGGGGAGTTCCTGGCCGACTGCCGGGGCAGCGAGCCGAGTGCGGCCGAGCGGCTGTTGCTGGCCGACGCCTTCGCCGCGGTGCGCCGCGCGGAGGTGTCCACATGAGACTGCACCGCTTGGAGATCGCCGCGTTCGGCCCGTATCCCCGCCGCGAGGTGGTGGATTTCGACGCGCTGGGCGCGGACGGTTTGTTCCTGCTGCACGGGGACACCGGGGCGGGCAAGACCACGCTGCTGGACGCGGTGGCGTTCGCGCTGTTCGGGTCGGTGCCCGGGGCGCGCGGTGAAGTGAAGCGATTGCGGTGCGACTACGCCGATCCGGACACCGCCACCGAGGTGGGCCTGGAACTCACCGTGCAGGGCCACCGGTTACGGGTGACGCGCAGCCCGGAGTACCAGCGGCCCAAGCGCAGCGGCGAGGGATTCACCACACAGAAGGCGAAAGCCGCGCTCAGCTGGGTCGGGACGGCGCCCAGCGGGCAGCCGGTCGAGGGCCTGGTGCGCATCGACGAGGTGGCCAACACGGTGCAGCGGCTGCTCGGCATGAACGCCAAGCAGTTCTTCCAAGTGGTGTTGCTGCCGCAGGGCGAGTTCGCGCGGTTCCTGCGGGCGGAGACGTCGGAGCGGGAGCAGTTGCTGGAGCAGCTGTTCGGCACGCAGCGGTTCGCCGATGTGGAGCGCTGGTTCCGGGAGACCCGCGCGGCCCGGCACGGCGAGGTTGACCGGCTGCGCCAGGAGGTGGGCACCAAGGTCGCGCTGGTGGCGCAGGCGGCGGGCGTCGAGGTGCCGGAATCGGGCGCGGACGAGAACTGGCTGGCGGGGGTACGCGCGGACCTGCACGAGGCCGCCGAGCAGGCCGCGGAAACGGACGAGCTGGCCAAGAAGGCGCGCGCCACGGCGGAGAACGAGCTGATCCGGTGCCGGGAGCTGGCCGAGCGGGTGCGCCGGGTCGGGCTGGCCACCGAGACGCTGGCCGAGCTGGCCGGGCGCCGGGCGGAACGGGAGCGGTGGGCCGCGGAGCTGGACGCGGCGCGCCGGGCGGTGCCGGTGGCGGCGGCCGAGGAGGCGTTGGCCGCGGCGGAACGGCGGGTGGAGCGGGCGCGGCAGGCCGAGGGAACGGCGGCGCGGGCGCTGGCCGATGTGGACGGCGCGGTCGGCGACGAGTCCGCAGGCGAAGACGGGGTCGGGACGTTGCAAGAGCGGGTCGCCGCCGTGCGGGAGCAGGCCGGCGGACTGGCCCGGCTGGTCGACGAGGCTGCTCAGCAGGAGCGGGATGTGGCTCGGGTGAGCGACATCCAGCGCAAGCGCGAGCGCGCCGAGCGGCTGGCCGGGGAACTGGCCGAACGGACCGCCGCACTGCCGGACCAGGTGGCCGATGCGCGGGAACAGCGCGAGACCGCGGTGCGCGCCGCCGAGCGGCTGGCCGGGCTACGGGCGCGCGCCGCCGAGCTCGACGGGCTGCGGCGGGCCATGGAGTTGTTGTTGCCGGACAAGGAAAGGGCCGCGGCCGACGCCCGATCGCGGCTGAGCCGGGCCACCGATCGCCATCAGGCCGCCCGAGAGACGCTGCTTGATGTGCGGCAGCGCCGGTTGGCCGGGATGGCCGCCGAGCTGGCCGGGAAACTGGTGCCGGGCGCGGACTGTCCGGTGTGTGGCGCGGCCGAACATCCTCGCCCGGCCGAGCGGGTGGACGAGGCCGTGTCCGAGACCGACGAGCAGGCCGCCGAACAGGCCGAGCGGGCGGCCGGCACGGAGCGGGACAACCAGACCCGCGCCGCGCACGAGGCCGACGCGGCGGTGGGCGCCCTGCGCGAGCAGCTCGGCGAGCGGACGCCGGCCGGGCTGGCCGCGGACCTCACCGAGGCGCGCGGGCAACTGGCCGAGGCGACCGAACTGGCCGAGACGGTCCCGGCGCGGACCGGGCGGGTGCGGGAGCTGGAAACCGAGGCCGAGTCGGCGCGGGCCCGCCAGGCCGAGCTGGACCGGGAACGGGCCACGCTCGGCGCCGATCACGACGCGCTGGCCGAGTTGGTGCGCGACCGCGCCGAGCGGCTGGCGCAGGCGCGGGGCGGCTTCCCGGACGTGGCCGCGCGGCGGGCGCACCTGATCGCGCTGGCCGACGCCCTCGGCGAACTGGTGTCGGCCCGCGGCGCGGTGCGGGACGCGGAGAACGTCCACGGCGAAAGCGTTGCCGCGGTGGGGGTCGCGGCCGAGAAGGCCGGCTTCGCCGGGGTGACGCCGGCCCGCGCGGCCGTGCGCTCGGCCGCCGACGTACGCGCACTGGAGGAGTCGCTGGCCGAGCTGACCAACCGGGAGGCCGCGGCCCGGGCCGTGCTGGCCGAACCGGAGTTGTTCGGCGTGGCCGCCGACGAGGAGGTGCCGCTGACCGCGGCCGCCGAGGCGCTGGCCACGGCCAACCGGGAGGCCGACGTGCGCAACGCCGAGGCCCGCCACGCCCGGCGCAGGGAGCGCGAGTTCACCGAACTGTCCGGCCGGCTGGGCCGCTCCTGGGCCAAACTCGCGCCGGCCGAGGCCGGATTCGCCGAGCTGGTCGCGTTGACCGACGCGGTGAACGGGCGGGGACAGAACGCGCGGGCCATGTCGCTGCGGTCGTACGTGCTGGCGGCCCGGCTGGAGCAGGTGGCGATCGCGGCCAACCGCAGGCTGGACCGGATGAGCCAGGGCCGGTACTCGTTCGCGCACTCGGCGGCGGCCGGGGCGCGGGGCACCCGGGGCGGGCTCGGGCTGGACGTGCTGGACGACTACTCCGGCCGGCGGCGGCCGACCAAGACGCTGTCCGGCGGCGAGTCCTTCCTGGCCTCGTTGGCGCTGGCCCTCGGGCTGGCCGACGTGGTGGCCGAGGAGACCGGCGGCGCGCTGCTGGACACGCTGTTCGTGGACGAGGGGTTCGGCACGCTGGACGCGGAAACCCTGGACCTGGTGATGGACACGCTGGACGAGCTGCGTGCGGGCGGCCGGGTGGTGGGGCTGGTCTCGCACGTGGAGGAGCTGCGGCAGCGGATTCCGGTGCGGCTGCGGGTCCGCAAGTCCCGCACCGGATCGCGGTTGGAACTCACCGCGAGCTGACCGGCGCCGCAGCGGGCCCCCGAGGTCACGCGGTTGACTCCCTTTGTTCGCAAGCGTTTGCCATTACGCCGGCCGACCCGAATCATCCTGGTCAGCCGGCGTCCCTGGTTCAGGCCGCGGCCTCGTGGTCGAGCAGCCAGCGCTTGACCGGCAGACCCCAGCGGAAGCCGCCCAGCGTGCCGTCGGTGCGCACCACCCGGTGGCAGGGTACGAACAGCGCCGTCGCGTTGCGGGCGCACGCGGTGGCCGCGGCCCGCACCGCGGCCGGGCGGCCGGACAGCATCGCGTACTCGGTGTAGGTGATCGGCTTGCCCGCGGGCACGGTGCGCAGCATGTCCCAGGCGTGGGTCATGAACTCGCCGGACTGCTGGCGGACCGGGATGGAATCGACCACGCTCAGGTCACCGGCGTGGTAGTCGGCGATGGCCTTGGTGATCTCGCCGAGGTCGGCGCGGGGCGCCAGCTCGGTCGGCCGCAACGCGGGCGCGACCTGGGGCAGTAGCTCGGCGGTGTCGGCGGTCCAGCCGCTGGCCAGCACCACGCCGTCGGCGTCGGCGATCGCGGTGCACGGTCCGGCCGGTGTGTCTACAGTGGACACATAGCCTACTCGGGTGGTCATGCGGTCCTCTCATTTCCGGCGGCGACCCCTACGGTCGCCGCTCGCCACAGATGCATGCCGGCATAGGAACGCCAGGGCTGCCAGGAACGGGATCGTGCCAGTAGCGCGCCGGCCCCGCCGGGCAGCCCGAGGATGCGCGCGCCCCGGCGCAGCGCGGCATCCGATTCGGTGAACACGTCGGGCGCGCCGAGCACGCGCATCAGCACCTCGTCGGCCACGCCGGCGTCCACCCCGGGTAGTGCGGTGAGTTCGGCCCGCAGCGCTTCGGGGTCGCGGCCGACGTGCACGGACAGCTCCCCGGCGGCCAGCGCCGCGCCGGCCTTGGCCAGCGTCCCGATTCCGGGTGCCCCGCCGAGGATCGCGACGGCGTGCTCGGCGATCGCGGTCGCGGTGGGGAACAGCCTGGTCAGCGATCCCGCGATGGCCGGGTCCACGGCCTCGCCGACGGCCTCGGTGAGAGTGGCCGCGGCGTGCGCGTCCACCCGGTGAAGCAGCGCCCGCAGCAGCGTCTCGTCACCGGACACGCTGCCGGGCAGCCGCAGGCCGGGGATGGCGGCGACCGAGGGGGCCAGCGCCGGGTCGCGGGAAAGCAGCTCGTCCACGGCCACCGGGTCGGCGTCCAGGTCGAACAGCCGGCGCAGCCGGGTCACCGCGCTGCCCAGGTCGCGCAGGTCGGTCAGCGCCAGCCCGCAGACCAGGTGCCCGGCGGCTGGCTGCAGGGTGGCCACCGCGCTGCCGTGCGGCAGGTGCAGGGTGCGGGCGTAGCCGTCTGCGGACACCGTCTCCATGCCGGGGATCGCTTGGGCGGCAAGGAAATCCAGGATCGATTCGGCGTCGAACGGAGCACGGAAGGGCAGTCGCAGGGTGATCCGGCCCGCGGACTGGCGGGGTGCGCGGCGGCGGGCACGGGCCCGCAGTTCCGACGGCGTGGCCGCGAACACCGCGCGGATGGTGTCGTTGAACTGCCGGACGCTGGCGAAACCGGCGGCGAACGCGACATCGGTCACGCTCAGCTCGGTGGTCTCGATCAGCAGGCGGGCGTCGTGCGCGCGGTGGGCCCGGGCCAGGGCCAGTGGGCCCGCGCCGAGTTCGGCGGTGAGCACCCGGGTCAGGTGCCGCTCGGAGTAGCCCAGCCGGTCGGCCAGACCGCTCACCCCGGACCGCTCGATCACGCCGTCGTTGATCAGGCGCATGGCCCGGGCGGCCAGGTCGGCGCGCAGGTTCCACTCGGGGGAGCCGGGCACCGCGTCGGGCAGGCAGCGGCGGCAGGCCCGGTAGCCCGCGCTCTGCGCGGCGGCCGCGGTGGGGAAGAACTCCACGTTGGTGCGCTTGGGCGTGGTGGCCGGGCAGGACGGGCGGCAGTAGATGCCGGTGGTGCGCACCGCGGTGATGAACCAGCCGTCGAACCGGGAATCCCGGCCGGAGACGGCGCGGTAGGCGTACTCCGGGTCGAACTCCCGGGTGCGTCCGGCGAGAGTGGTTTCGTGCGGCATGTCTTCGATGCTGCCAGCGCCCGGGCTCCTCGGCTGGCGGAAATCGGACATCAGCGTGCGGCCCGGCGGGCTGGGTGCGGGGGCATGCCGTCGCGCCGCCTACACTGGCTGGTCGTGAGCTTGACCCTCGGCATCGTAGGCCTGCCCAACGTCGGCAAGTCGACCCTGTTCAACGCGCTGACCCGCAACGACGTGCTGGCGGCGAACTATCCGTTCGCCACCATCGAGCCGAACGTGGGGGTGGTGCCGCTACCCGACGACCGGCTGGACAAGCTGGCCGCGATGTTCGACTCGGCGCGGGTGGTGCCCGCCACGGTGTCGTTCGTCGACATCGCCGGGATCGTGAAGGGCGCGTCCGAGGGCGCCGGGATGGGCAACCAGTTCCTGGCCAACATTCGCGAGGCCAATGCGATCTGCCAGGTGATCCGGGTGTTCGACGACCCGGACGTGTTGCATGTGGACGGTGATGTCAACCCGTCCAGCGACATCGAGACCATCAACACCGAGCTGATCCTGGCCGACCTGCAGACCGTGGACAAAGCCCTGCCCAGGTTGGAGAAGGAGGCCAGGACCCGCAAGGAGGCCCGGCCCGCGCTGGAGAACACCAAGACCGCGCGCGAGATCCTCGACTCCGGCCGCACCCTGTTCGCCGCACAGTCCGAAGTGGACCTCGAAGCGCTGCGCGAGCTGAGCCTGCTCACCGCCAAGCCGTTCCTCTACGTGTTCAACGCCGACGAGGCTGTACTGGTCG
>DASZNF010000148.1:0-22223 GCA_035551355.1 Pseudonocardiaceae bacterium
ATCCCGCCCATGCCGTGCAGCGCCGCGGGCAATACCGCGGTAGTCGGGCCCACGGCCAGTTGGCGATTCAGATTCTCCAGAAACTCGATTCGGCCGGTGAAGTTCGGATTGCGCGGCGGCACGTTACCCCACACCGGCGGCGCCTCATCCCCGCGCCGCTCGTACCCGAGCAGCGGGGAAAGGGAGCTGCGCGGGTACCCGCTCGCCGACTGGACCTGGCTGCCCGTACTGAACTCGTCATCAGGGATGTCGGTTTGCGCCGATGCCACGGATATCGGCCTGCCGGGATCGGTCGCGGTGCCCTCGGCTGTCTTCGACATAGTTCTGCTACCCACTGACGGTGTGTCCGGTTCCTGCCCGGATGGACGGGAAAGCTTGTCCTCGATGACGGTCAGTCGCTGCGCGCGCTCCAGGTATGGCCCGCTCAGCGCATTCATGACGGCCCGTTCGTTCGCCAGGTCGGACATCGATACGGAGTCGTCAGGGATCGGAGTGCTGTTGGGCTCCGAAATAGCCCGGTACATACGTCTCAGACTGGCGAACTGGCCTCCGAAACGCTCAGATACGGTGCATAGCACACGCACCGTATCTGATCTGCGCAGTCCGCTGAGCAACTCCTCGCGGACGCCTTGACGGGCATGGTACCGGAGATTATCGGATCGTCTGCGCTCCCCTTCGCCGGGGTCGGTTTCAAATAATCCGCTGGTCAGGACCTCGGCCAGGTGTTCGACACCGGCCTCCGGCACAAGCTCGTCCAACACCGACCTGGCCACGGCAAGGGTTACCGGAACTGCAGCTAGCAGAGAGGCGAGACGAAAGGCGGTTGGCGATGCGGTGTGTCGAAAATAATTCACCCGTTCGAGAGATGAAACGCCTTCAGGTATCTCTTTTTCCGGATTTTCGGCGTCTTTCTCGATAATCTCTTGCTCTGTCCGGCGGGAATCGTCGGTCAGCCACACCGTGGTATCGATCGGGTGATCGTTGTGCCCGAGCAACAACTGCACCCATCGGCGCAGCCAGCGCGCCTCCAGCTCGAATACCGGAACCGGCACCTTGTGCTCCGGCACCTCGGGACCGGGCTCGAGCCAGGAGTCCGGGAGGCTCACCGCCCACCGGGCATTCGGCTTCAGCCGGCCGTGCGTGGTCAGGGTGGCGCGGTGTGGCCGGAGCCCGCCCTTGGGCCACAACCGTTGCGGCAGCAGGTGAATCACCGAGGTCGGCATGGATCGGCCCCAGTGCGCCAGCACCCGGCCGAACGAATCGTCCCGCCACCGATTGCTCACCCCGTCGGTGACCACCAGCACCACCCGCCGGCCAGTGGTGTCGGCGACCTCGGCCGGTGGCCGTGGTGGCGTGTCCGCGACTTCCCCACGCAGCATGGGGATCTCCGGCGCGCCCGCGGTGAGCGCCACGCTGTCCAGCAGGCGGCGCTGGATGGTGCGGAAGGTGCCGAGTTGCTCCAGGAACGACTCGAACGCGGAGATGGTCGACCGCCAGAGGACGGTGGACGGATTGGCGTCGACGACCAGCGTGAGATCGAGCCACCGTTCCATCACAGGCCGGATCACCGGCAGCCACAGCTGATCCTGCACGGCCCGTTCGGCGGTGGCCTCCTCGTCGAGTATCCCCTCCGGGCCGTGGCGTGCCAGCACTCGCCGGTGCAGCGGGCGCAGCGCCCGGGCCATGGCCACGGCGTCCGACAGCGGTGAACGAGCCACCGCGAGCCCCGATGAAACCAGCAGCGATCCAGAGCCGATGTCGTCGGACCAGGTCATCGTCCCGAGCTGCAACACCTGAGCGGACCGGTCCGGAGTTGCCGCACGCGATTCGTCATCGCCAGAATTCGCTTCCGCCGCATCGTCCGCGTCGGGCGGGCGCTCGTTGGGAGGCTCGAACTCGCCGCCCTTGACCTGGTGCGCCTCCTCCGGTGCGGAATCCTTGCTGTCAATGGGAATTACCGGCTCGGCGGGGCTTTCCCGGGTGGCCTGCCAGATCGCCGCCGCGAGCCACCAGGTGTCGGCTGCCTCGAACGGCGTCAGCGACTCTTCCAGGGTCGGTACCGGGGCGAGTCCACGGCCGCGCCGAAAATCATTCCCTGACGGGGACCTCGACAGGGTGTCAAGATCCTCCCGGGGAAATCCGGCTGGTTCGGCCACGTCACACCGCGGATGTCAGCTGTCGCCACAACGCGTCCCGCATGCGCAGCCAGGACGCCTCGTTGGGATTGTGTCGGCCGGAGGTGGCCAAGAACAGCGCATCGAGCAACCGATCGGCTGGCAGAGCGCCGTCCCGTCCGCTGGTACGTACGAACTCCCGGATCAGCGCCGACTGCCGCTCGTCCTGCGAGTCTCCGAGTTGCGCGGCGACCATCGCGGCGAGTTTTTCCTGGCTCGGCGGCAGGATTTCCAGTTGCAGGCACCGACGCAGGAAAGCGGGCGGGAAATCGCGTTCCCCATTGCTGGTCATCACCACGATCGGAAAGGCCCGGCACAGCACCCGGCCGGACCGGATGGACGCTTTCCGGTCCGGGTCGTCGGTGAAAAGGTTCAGTTCGGGGGTGCGGCTGCTCACCCGGGCCAGTTCCGGGATCGAGAAGCCGCCGTCCTCGAAGATGCCCAGCAGATCGTTGGGCAGATCCATTTCACTCTTGTCCAGCTCGTCGACCAGCAGCACCCGGGGCAGCTCGCTGGGCAGAAAAGCGGTGCCCAACGGGCCGAGTCCGATGAAATCTCCCAGCGAATCGTCGGCCAGCAGCCGGCCGATATCGGCCGGGCCCTCGACCGCGGCCGGTACTGCGGCCCGGGCTGCGGCGATCGCCTGTGCCCGGCCGATGGCGTCGTAGCCGTACAGGCTCGATTTCATGGTGGTCTGGCTGGTGATGTGCCAGCGCAGCACACGGCCGAGGGCAAGTTCGCGAGCGATCAGATAGGCCAGCGTCGATTTCCCGGAGCCGGGCGGACCGGTCACCAACAACGGACGCCGTAAGAATATCGCGGCATTGATCATGTCCAGTTCGTGCGCCTCCGGCGCGACGGCGAACTGCCGATCGGCCGGCCCGATTCGGCGGACCGACTCGCGGTCGTCATCAGGAGGAATGTCTTCGTCCGGAACCGGTCCGCCGGCGAAGGTCCGCCACGGCGGGGGCGCGGGCAAATGTTGATCGAGCCGAAAACCCGGACGCGGGCGGCCGGTTCCGTGGTAGATCCACCATGCGGGCGGAGCGGACCGCAATGCTTGCGCCTGTTCACGATGCTCGTTCATTCGCGGCCTCCCCCCTGGAGTTGCCGGGAAGCGAGGGGTCGAGTTTTACCAGGCGCCTCGGGTCGTCCCACATTAGCACCAGATTGTGTATTGCGTCCGCAAAAGTTTGTTGATCGTTCGGCTCAATCATCGTCTTCCTTCGTGCGGACAGCAGGCGGGCCGGAAGTTGACGTAACCCGCCATGCTCGGCCAAATGGGTGACCGCGGTCCGAAGAATTTCCTCGGGGCATCGCGGGTGAACCCACAAGACCGCTGGCAGTCCGGATCGCAATGCCGCGGCCAACTCATCGCCCGGACGCGCCTCCACGTCGGGACCCTGGCTCAATACGATCGCCACGAGTTGCGGATCTGTCAGTTCGGCGTTGATCCGGTACGGCTGGTCGGGATCCGCCGGCCGGGCGAAATGCACGCGGGCCTTGTGCGGCGCGGAAGTCAGGGTCTGCCAACGGTTGTGCCACACTCGATGCCACTGCGCTGACCTCATCCTCTCCAGTGAGCGCAGCACCACCGTGTACTCCAGGGACAGCGGCACCGCACCCGGCGTGTTCGCCTCCTTGCGCCACCGCTGCACCGGCAAGTGCAGCAACGTCCTGGGCAGCACGAATTCCAGTGCCACCTCACCACGAAAGCCCGACCAGGCGATTTCAGCGCGCCTGACCAGATCGTCGATCTCATTTTCCAGATCGGCCGAGCCGACCACGCGAACATCACTGCGCTGGGGCGGCCACACCTCCGGATTGTCCTGCCGCAGATGAGACACGAGCAACCGCTCCGGGTCAACACCATCGTGCTCGACCAACACCATCAGGTGAAGTAGGGCGTCATCCTCGGGCTTTTCGGTAACACGAAATTCCCGGACCTGGTCCAGCACACGATGCCGCCCGGCCACGGACTCGTTCCAGGCCAGCAACTTCTGGCCGAGCTTCTCCTCCACGCGGGTGGTCAGCAGCGCGACGAATATCAACACCGGCGGCACTCCGACCGGCCGGGCGTTGATGTCCAGCAGGTATTCCACCGCGTCCCAGACGGTCGGGCCGACTCCGTCGGCCGGCACGTTCACCCCGGTGGCGCGGGCCACCAACACGGGCAACTGCGCGACTTCCACATCGGTCAGCAAACCGCGCAGTTCGTCGTGTTCGGCCTCGGACAACACATCCAGTGGCTGAGCGATCGAGGTTCTTCCTTCAATCGCGCCGAAAATCCGTAACCATCCGGTTTCGTGCACGTGTTTGACGTCGACGGAAACCCGCTCAAATGCGGGTCCGGCGACGGGATCCTCCGAGATTGCGCTGTGGTAGACCGAATCGGAAGCGATCAATGCGAGCACTCCGCCCGACTCCCTGAAGCGAGCCTTCGGATCCGGCGCGTCCAAAAGTCTGGCGCTCATGTTCAGCGCATCGCTGACGTCTCCCTGCGCCGCGTGCGACACCTCGCCGGCATGCAGCACCATACGCAGCTGGATGGTGGCCGCGGCGGAGTGCACCTTGTTGTACCGCAACAAAGCCGCGAACAACCGACTGGCCAGGTGGTCGGCCAAGGTCAGCCAGGAACAACTCGCGGGTACCAGGATGAGCGCACCATCGCCGCGGTCGTACGAGCGGCAATTCGCCCACCCGATCCCGGATTCGTCGAATCCCTGCTCCAAGATCTGGTAGAGGCCCGCCTGCATCGCGACCTTGTCCAGGTGGGTTCGGCTGGGGTTGGTGAAGTCCGCAATGTCGACCGCGACAATCCGGTAGTAGCCCTCTGGTGAGTCCCGTGATGACACAAGGCATTCCTCCCCAGGCTGGCGAGACTACTGCAAAAATACCCGCCTGAGAACCGCGAGGAGTGCCGTTTGGCGGGATTCCGCGGTGCTGGGCTCAGCGCACCCGGACTTCGCCGACCTCCACCCCGTCGCATTCGGCCAGGAACTCCGCGCCCAGCGCGGTAGCCGGGGTATGCGCCCCCGGTGTGACCTTCCCGCCCAGCACATGCCCCACCGCCCGCAGCGTCGAATCGGCGGTGAACTGATAGGCGGCCGGCAGGCTGACCGCCGCGGTCGCCGTGCGGCCACCGGCCCCGCGCACCTTGCCCCACGCCTCGGCCCGCCCCCTGGACTGCCGTTCCTCGCTCGGTCCGCGGGCCAGCTGATCCACCAGCGACATGCCGAACTTGCGGACCGCCGGCATACGCAGCAGCGGACGCAGGAACTGCTCGCCGCGGCTGATCAGGTCGACGCTGCCGGGCACCACGGTGTAGGTGGTGATGGTCGGGATGCCGGTCGAACGGTAGGCAGAAGCCAGATCGCCCCACGGGATCGCGGCCACCTGCTTGGGGCCGGACGGGAACTCGGCCACGGTCGAGCGGTGGGCCAGCGGCACGCTGCGCAGCTCGCCGTCGATCCGGGTCTGGGCGCCCTGCCCGACCCCGTCCACCGCGGTCTTCAGCGTGCCCGGGCTGATGCCGCCGCCCACGGTGAACGCCAGCTCCAGTTCGACCGCGTCGTCCACCGCGTCGGCCAGCATCTTGGCCAGGCAATCCGTTGGCACCACGTCGAATCCGGCGCCGGGCAGCAACACGACACCTTTCTCCTTGGCCTGGTCGGCGCGGGCGTAGACGGCTTCGAACACGGCGATCTCGCCGGTGATGTCCAGGTAGTGGGTGCCGGCGTCCAGGCAGGCCGACACCATCGGTTCGGAGGTGCTGGCGAACGGGCCGGCGCAGTGCGCCACCAGGTCCACCTCGGCCAGCGCGTCCCGCAGCCCGGTGGGGTCGAGCAGGTCGACGACCTTGTGCGCACAGCCCAGCTCATCGGCCAGCGGCACGATCTTGGCCGCGTTTCTCCCGGCCAGCACCGGCCGTTCGCCGCGCTCCAGAGCCAGCTTGGCCAGCAACTGCCCGGTGTATCCGTTGGCGCCGTACAGCATCCAGGTCATACCGGGATTATCACCGGGCAACCCGTCCCCCGCTCAACCTCATCGATCAACCCCGCCCGGCCAGCACCTGCTCGGCCAGCGCCAGATCGTGCGGGTAGGTCACCTTGACGTTGCGATGTTCACCGGCGATGCAGCGCACCGCGATGTCGGAATAACGGGCCATGCAGGACGCGGTGTCGGTGCCGGCGAACCCGTCCCGGTCGGCCTGTTCGTAGGCCCGCAGCAGCGGCTCGGCGGCGAAACCCTGCGGGGTCTGCACGGCCACCACCCCTTCCAGCGCTCCCCCGCTGACCCGATCTCCCTCCGGGTCGACCGCGACCAGGTCGGCCCGCGGCAGGCCGGGGATGGCGCCGCCGTGGGCCCGGGTCTCGGTCAGCACCGCGGTGATCAGCTCGGTCGACACCAGCGGCCGCGCCGCGTCGTGGATGAGCACGGTGTCCACCTGCCCGGACTCGATGCGTCCGGCCAGGTGGCGCAGCGCCATCAGCTCGGACTCCTGCCGGGTCGCCCCGCCATTCACGAGTTCCACATCGTCGCGGCCGAGGTCGGCGATCACCTCGTTGGCGTAGTCGGCGTCCTGGGGCCGGATCACCAGCACCGACACCCCGATCTCGGGCACCCGGCCCAGCGCGGCCAGCGACCAGGACAGCAACCGGCGTCCGGCCAGCGGCAGGTACACCTTGTTCAGCTCGGCCCCGACCCGGGAGCCATAACCGCTGGCCAGTACCACTCCGGCCGCAACAGCGCCGGTTCGCCCATTCGCCGATCGCACCGGGCAAGGATAGGGGAACCCACGGCCGACCGGCACAAATGCCCTGGTCGGGTCGATCTCATATGACATGGTGGTGCGATGACTGGGGACACCCACACCACCGCACGGTCCGGCGCGGGCGGGGATTCACTCGTCTTCCGGCACGCCGACCGGGTGGTGCGCCTGATCGGCGCTCTCTATCAGCGGCCGCGGTGGGGCGACCGGCCCCGCGAGCTCGACGAGACCGACGGCCGGTGGGGCCGGTTGCGGGTGCGCGCGGAGCGGCAGGGCCGGCAGGGCCTGCCCATGCTCAACCTGATCCGCCCGGCCGGTCCGCCGGGCATTCTGCGCGCGGTGGCCGGGTTGCTGGGCGAGGCCCAGCCGAACGGCGTGCGGCACGCCTACGTGAAGCCCTCCGGCGCGGGCGCGACCAGCCCGGGCGGGGCGCGGGCCGAACCGCTGGCGGTGCGGGACGTGCCGGTGATCCGGCGGCTGCTGCTGGACGCCCGGTACGAGCTGATCAACAGTCCCCGGGTGCGCGGCAGCCAGCCGAAATTCCCACTGTTCTCGCTCGTGGTGTTCCTGATGAACAATCGGCGGAAATCCGAGGAGCCCAATCTCGAGGTCGCGTTGTTGCGCGATCTGCAGGAACTGGGCCTGTACTGGCGGTTTCGCAACATCACCAAAGCGGTGAACAAGGAGATCGGCGAGGACACGCTGCGCTGGAAACTCCTGGTGGTGCTGGTCCAGGCGGTGACCTGGTTGCTGTTCCGGGCCTCGGTGACCGGCCGGATTCCGTTGCTGTCCGGGCGATACCGGTGGTTTCTGCGGCAGCCGCACCTGGCTCCGGAGATGTCCGGCACGTTCACCCGGTTCGCCACCCGGCTCACCGACGGGGAATGGCAGAAGGAAGCCCCGGAATACGTCGCCCGGCTGCTGGTGAACACATTTCTTGAGGATCTGCGACGGTCCTACCGGCTGCGGCCGTGGCAGATTTTTCGCAGGCGCCGGATGACCTATCCGGTGTTGTTGCTCGACGACATCACCATGACCAACGGCGGTTATTCGCTGTTGCGGCTGATCAACGACGTGCGCAACCAGGTCGGCGCGTTCGACCCGCTGCTGGTGGTCTCCTCCAGCCCGGCCGCCCCGCCCAGCGGCGCGACCGACATCACCGAGCGCGGCGGCTACACCACCAGCAACGCCTACATCGGCTATCGGGTGTGGCAGAACGAACTGCTGCGCGACCGGCGGGCCCGCAGGCCGACCACCTGGTACCTGCCGTTGTGGGTGCCCGGCACGCCCAGCGACAGCGAGAAGGACGAGGTGCGGCAGCGGCTGGAGTCCTTCCAGCGCTACGTGGTGGACCGGCGCGACTCGCGGCCAGCGTTGCTGGCCAGCCGGTGGCTGCGGCTGGGCACGGTGGTCGTGGTGCTGGCCGGGCTGATCGCCGGCACGCTGACCTGGCGCAACGCCCACTGCAACGCCTGGGATTTCGACCTGCACAACACCGGAACCGAGTGCATCGGCGTGTCCGACGGGTCCTACGACCTGTTCCAGCCCTCCGATCCGACCATCCGCGCGGTGGAACAGACGGTCTACCAACAGAATCAGCAGGCCGCGACCGAGCACGAACAGAACTCGCAGCGCCCCTACATCACGCTGGTCGACGTGCAGGCGGTCACCTCGTCCAACGGCACCGCCGACGGGCTGACCGCCGAGCGCGAGTCGCTGGAGGGGGTCGCGGTGGCGCAGTGGCGGCAGCTGAGCAAGTCCGGCACGTCGGATCCGATCGTGCGGGTGCTGGTGGGCAACGCGGGCCGCAACATGTTGCAAGGCACGGCGGTGGCGCAACAGCTCAGCGCCATGGCGGCCAAGGATTCCAGCCTGGTCGGCGTGGTCGGCCTCGACATGAGCAGCCAGCCGACGGTGAACACCATCAACGCGCTGGCCGAGGCCGGGCTGCCGATGGTGGCGGCCACGCTGACGGCGGATGATCTGGCCACCAGCAATCCGATGTACTTCCAGGTGGCGCCGCAGGACATCCGGGAGGCCGCGGTGGCCGCCGCGTTCGCCGACCAGCAGCAGCGCCAGCAGCCGGGTACGGCCCGCACGGTGCGGGTCTACTACTCCGACGACGCCTCGGACACCTACTCGAACAACCTGCGCGACGATGTGCTGAAAGCCTTCCAAGCCAAGGGTTTCGCCACCTCGGCGGTGGCGTTCACGCCCAGCGGGTTCGCCGGCGGGCCGACCGCGCACCAGGCCGACGGGGACCCGCTGGCCGGCAACGCGCACGCGGCCGGGCAGGACACCTGCTCGCAGAGCGGCTACGTCTACTTCACCGGGCGCGGCGTGCCGGACTACGGCGATTTCCTCGACGGGGCAACGCAATGCGAGTCGCACGCGGTGTTCATCGGCGGCGACGACGTGAGCCGGTATGTGGCCAACTCCGCGCTGCGCGAACAGTATCGCGGCCTGCCCTACTACTACATGTCGCTGGATCCCGCGCCCACCAACGGAATGCAGGGCCCGGAGCGGGACTTCTACGCCGATCTGGGCGGCCTGTTCGGGTTCGAGCGCAACCAGCAGCAGAGCCGGTCGCTGGACGGGCACGCCGCGCTGTCCTACGACTCGGCGCTGGTGATGATCACCGCCACGGAGTATCTGCGGCAGGGCAACACCAATCTGCCGGTGTCCGCGGGCAACGTGTGGCGGGAGATCACCGACATCCACACCCCGCACACGGATGCTCAGGGGGACAACAATTTCATCGAGGGCGTCACCGGCGCGATCGACTATGGCGGGGACATCACCCGGCACGTGCCGATGGACAAAACCATGGCGGTGCTACAGGTGAGCAACGGCGAGGTGCAGCCGAACCTGGTCGGGTTCTGCGGCGACGACACCGGCGAGCGCCAATCCCCCTGGTGCCCCTCGGGTTCGTGACGCGCCGGACCAGATCCCCTGGACGCCAACCTCTAAGCCGGTCCCCTCGGAGCACCGGGCCGAGCCGGGTTCAGTCGTTGCGCGCGTAGTCCTTGATGCCGCCGGCCAGCAGGTCGAACACCCGGTACGCGTCCGGTTCGACCGCGTTGGCCGCCTGTGCCGGGGTGCAGCCCTCGGCCAGCAGCCGCTGCACCTCGCGGAACAGCATGTGGTGCGCGCCCAGCAGGCTCTGCGCCACCACCAGCCCGACCGGGTCGGTGGCCGGACTGCCGGTCACCTTGGCCAGTTCGGCGGCCACGATGCGCACGCTCTGGTGGTGCATCTCCCGCGCCCGCCGTTGCAGGGCGGGGCTGGAGTTGATCAGGTCGCCGACGCTGCCCCGCTGGAACAGGTGTGGCTGCGTGCGCAGGTGGTCCAGGTAGCGCAGCATCCGGTCCCGGAACGCCTCGGTCAGCGGTTGCCCGGTAGGCCGGTCGCGCACCGTGCGCAGCAGGTCCTCGTTGCGTTCCTCGGCCCGATCGAAGACCAGGTCCTCCTTGGTCGGGAAGTAGTTGAAGACCGTTTTCTTGGACACGGTGGCCGCCTCGGCCACCTCGTCGACGGTCACCGCCTCGAAGCCGCGCTCGCCGAACAGCTTGGCCGCGGTGTCCGCGATATGCTGCCGGGTCTCCATCTTCTTCCGCTCACGCAGGCCGGTCACGGGTTGAGCATAAGCGGTTGACAACACCAAGACTACTTTTACACTCGGTGTATGAAATTAGCGGAGACACCCGCGATCCAGGTCAGTGGCCTGGTCAAACGCTACGGTGAGATCGAGGCGGTGCGCGGGATCGATCTCACCGTGCCCACTGGGGAGACCTTCGGCTTCCTCGGCCCCAACGGGGCGGGCAAGTCGACCACCATCAACATGCTGTGCACCCTGATCCGCCCCACCGCAGGCGAAGCCCTGGTCGCCGGACACGACGTGGTCCGCCGGCGCGACGAGGTGCGGCGCAACATCGGCCTGGTCTTCCAGGACAGCACCCTGGACGGCTATCTCACCGCCGAACGCAACCTGCGCCTGCACGCCGAGCTCTACGGAGTGCCGCGCAGCGTGCTGGACGACCGGCTCAAGCAGGTGCTGGACATGGTCGGCCTGTGGGATCGCCGCGGCAGCAAGGTGAGCACCTTCTCCGGCGGCATGAAGCGCAGGCTGGAGATCGCCCGCGGCCTGCTGCACTCGCCCCGGGTGCTGTTCCTGGACGAGCCGACCGTCGGGCTGGACCCGCAGACCCGCAGCTCGATCTGGTCCTACATCAGGGAACTGAAGCAGGCCGAGGACATCACGATCTTCCTCACCACGCACTACATGGACGAGGCCGAGTACTGCGACCGGATCGCCATCATGGACTCCGGCCGGATCATCGCGCTGGACACGCCGTCGGCACTGAAGGCCAGTGTGGGCAAGGACCGGGTGAGCATCGGCACCGACGACAACACGGCCGCGATCACCGCTCTGCGGGACACCTTCGGCCTGGCCGCGAATCTGGTCGAGGGCCAGGTGAGCGTGTCGGTGGAGAACGGGGAACAGTTCGTGCCCAAGTTGTTCGCCGATCTGGGCCTGCCCATCCGCTCGGTCAGCGTGGCCCGGCCGTCGCTGGACGACGTGTTCATGTCCTACACCGGATCGACCATCCGGGACGCCGAACTGTCCGGTACGGACAAACTCCGCAACAACCCGATGATCCGCGCCAGGAGGCGATGAGATGAGCACGACCCACGCGGCGCCGGTGGCCGTCGTCCGGGTGCCCACCCGCGGCGCGGCCGGGGAGCTGCGCGCCGTCAAGATCGTCTGGCAGCGCGAGGTGATCCGCTTCTTCGACGACCGGATGCGGCTGATCACCTCACTGATCCAGCCGTTCGCCTTCCTTTTCGTGCTGGGCACCGGCCTGTCCAGTCTGACGTCGGCGCGCACCGACGGACTGAATCTGCGCACCTTCATGTATCCCGGCATCCTGGCCATGTCGGTGTTGTTCACCGCGATGTTCTCGGCCGCGTCGATCGTCTGGGACCGGGAATTCGGTTTCCTGCGGGAAATGCTGGTCGCCCCGGTGCGCCGCGCGTCGATCGTGATCGGCAAGTGCCTCGGCGGCGCGACGGTCGCGGCGTTGCAGGGCGTGGTGGTGATCGCGGTGGCCGGTCTGGTCGGCGTGCCCTACGACCCGTTGCTGATTCTGGCCGTGCTCGGCCTGCAACTGCTGCTTGCCTTCTCGCTGACCGCATTCGGCCTGATGGTGGCGGTGCGGATCACCCAGATGCAGACGTTCATGGCGCTCACCCAGTTGCTGGTGATGCCGCTGTTCTTCATTTCCGGCGCCATTTTCCCGGTGTCCGGGCTGCCCACCTGGCTGGCCGTGCTCAACCGGATCGACCCGTTGACCTATGCGGTGGACCCGATGCGCCACGTGGTGTTCGCTCATCTGACCATCAGCGACAAGGTCCGCCAGGCGCTGGATCCCGGGGTGTTCTGGGGCAGCTGGCACGTGCCGCCGGTGTTCGAGGCGGTCATCGTGCTGGCTCTTGGCCTGGCATTGCTCGGTGTGGCGATCGTGGAATTCAGCCGCTCGGAGTAGTTCTGTGAAAAACGCGGTCGTTGACAGCGGATCAAAATGCGAATTGATTCGAAGGAAAAGGTTTACCTTTGGAAATTCGCCCACCGGTCCGCGGTCAACGGCCGCGTTTTTCCGGGTGCGCGCCGGGCACGTCCACCGACCACGGCAAGGTCTACAGATCGGCCAGCGGTGACGACCACAACGCCATCGACCCGAGCCTGACCGTGCACACCTCGGGGAAGTGGTGGCTGGTGTTCGGTACGGCTGGCCGTACGCGTGCTGAACCGAACCAGACATATCGGGAAACGAACCGGTACCGGCCCGACCGAACGGAAGTGGTAGAGGAAATTTTCCGTTCCGGTGCACCAAGATCACGTTCTATCTGGCACACTGTCGATACGGAGCCGAGCAGCTACGCTTGGTTCCGCGCGAAGCCCCCGGCTGATCCCCCAACAGCCGGGTGATGGAGCCCCCGGCTGACCTCCCCCAAGCGGCCGGGGGCTCCCCCTTATCCTCAACGTGTGACGGCCCCGCAGAGCAAACTGGCCAAACGCGTGGCGGCCGCCGCCGAAGCCGAACTCGCCGCGGCCCACGTGGTCGCCCCGGTCGACGTGCTGGTCCGGCTGGGCTGGCTGCCGCCGGGCGTGCCGCAGGCCTGGCGCCAGGGCCGGCTGCCGCGGCTGACCGACCAGGCCGCGGTGCCACTGGAGAAGCTGATCACCGCGGTGGACGAGTTGCGGGCCTGGGCGCAGAGCCGGGATCTGCAGGCCAGCGAAACCCAGTACCTGTCCGGCGGCCTCGACCACCGGCCGCTGCGCTTCACCGCGGACGGCGGCGAGGCGATCGAGCGCGCGTTCCGAGTGCACTGGATTTCCCCGGACCTCTCCCCCGCCCGCCGGGAACAGCTGGTGGCCCGGCAGAACAAGGCGCCCGATCTGGTCGTGGTGCTGCCCGTGCAGGACTGGACCTGCGCCGACTGCGGGGACACCGGGGACATGCTGGTCATGGAGGCCGAGGCGCCGCACTGCCTGGCCTGCGCCGACCTGGACCACCTGGTTTTCCTGCCCTCCGGGAACGCGGCCCTGAGCCGCCGGGCCAAGCAGGCCAGCGGCCTGGCCGCGGTGGTCGTGCGGTACAACCGTTCGCGCAAGCGCTACGAGCGGCGCGGGGTGCTCATCGAGCAGGCCGCGCTGGAGTGGGCCGAGGAGCAGTGCCTCGCCGACGCCGACCTGCGGGAGCGGCGCCGGGAACGGGACCGCGACCGCCGGGAGCGCGGCGACGTCGCCTTCCAGGCCGAGCTCGCCCAGCGCATTCTCCGGCAGTTCCCGGGTTGTCCGGCCGACCGCGCGCAGGCGATCGCCGAGCACGCGGGCCGCCGGGGCAGCGGCCGGGTCGGGCGCAGCGCCGCGGCCCGGGCGTTCGACGAGGACGCCATCCGGCTGGCCGTGCACGCATCCATCCGGCACCTGGACACCGACTACGACCAGCTGCTCATGTCCGGCGTGCCGCGCACCGAGGCCCGGGCCCGGATCGCCGCGACCATCGAGCGGGTGGCCGCGGATTGGCGGGAGCTCGCGTGATCGTGTTGCACGGCCTGGTCACGCCAGATGGCGCGATCGCCTGCTGGGCCGAGGACGCCGACCTGCCCGCCCGCACCACCAGCAAGGCGAAACTGGCCCGTCACCCCTTCGCTCTGGACGCCGCCGCCCTGGCCGAGCTGTTCGCGGAGCAGAAACCGTTTCCGCAGGCCGGACGTGATCTGGTGGTGTCGCTGCCCTCCCGCGGTGGCACCCCGGACGACTCACCGGAGCTGGTCCGCGATCCGCTCACCGCGGGCCCGGCCGCCCGCGGTGAACACCGGCTGCGGGACTGGAAGATCCCCGTAGTGACACCGGCTTCCGCCGTTCTGTCGTCCATTGTGGACATGGAGCTGCCGGACGGACGGGTCGGCGCGGACCTGCGCTACCTGGCCGACATCGCCCGCTGGGCCGAGGAACTGGTGGCCGCGGGCAAGGTGGTGCCGGGCATCGCGGGCACCACCCGCACCGCCAGTGCCCGCTGGCAGGCTGGGCTCTACGGCGCCGACGCGGTCCGGTTCACCGCCCGCGCCGCCGCCCTGCCCGCCCCGTGCCGCGCGGCCCGGCTCGCCGACCCGGCCGAGGACGTGCTGCGCGCGGCGGTGCACACGATGGTCGACACCATCGCCCGGGAACGCCTGGCCGGTCAGCGATTGGCGCCGAAACTGGGCAAGCGCCCCACACCGGCCGACGCCACCGCGCACGCCTGGCTGACCGCGCTGACCGGCGCACCGGAGTTCGACGCGGACGCGGTGGAGTTCGGCCGGCTGGCCGGGCGGCTGGCCGACTGGCAGGCCAGCGGCAGCCAGACCAGCCCGGTGCGCGCCTGTTTCCGGCTGCGTTCTCCCGAACAGTTCGACGATGCGGCGCTGGACGACGAAGCCGAAGCGGAAGAACCGGTGTGGCGGCTGGAATTCCTGGTGCAGGCGGTGGAGGAACCCAGCGTGCTGGTGTCGGCCGAGGACATCTGGTCCGAACGCGACAACCTGGTGCTGCACCGCTGGGTCGGCGCGCCGCAGGAGGTGCTGCTGGCCGAACTGGGCCGGGCCAGCCGGTTGTTCGAACCGCTGAACACCGCGCTGCGCGAACCGCGCCCGGTGGAGCTGGAACTGGACACCGACGGCGCCTACGCCTTCCTCACCCACGCGAGCACGTTGGATCAGGCCGGTTTCGGCGTGCAACTGCCCTCCTGGTGGCAGCAGCCGGTGGAACTCGGGCTGAAGCTGACCTCGGCCAGCCGAGGCACCGCGGGGGTGGTGGCCAAGAACACCGCGGCCGGGCTGAAGGCGCTGGTGGACTACCGGTGGGATCTGGCCCTTGGCGACGCCGAACTGACCGAGGCCGAACTGCGCGCGCTGGCCGAGGCCAAGGTGCCGCTGGTGCGGCTGCGCGGCCAGTGGGTGCAGGTCGACCCCAAACGCGTCGCCGCCGGGCTGGCCTTCCTGCGCCGCTCCGGCAGCGGGCAAATGGCCGCGGGCCAGGTGCTGTTGCGGGCCGCGCACCCGGACGAGGCCGATCTGCCGCTGCCGGTCACCGGGGTGGCCGACCGCGGCTGGCTCGGGGATCTGTTGTCCGGCACGGTGGAACGGCAGCTCGAACCGGTCGACCCGCCGCCAGGGTTCACCGCGACGCTGCGTCCCTATCAGCGGCGCGGCCTGGCCTGGCTGGCCTTCCTGGACTCCCTCGGCCTCGGCGCCTGCCTGGCCGACGACATGGGGCTGGGCAAGACCGTGCAGCTGATCGCGCTGGAAGCGCTGGCCCGCAAGGAAAGCCCGCGCCCGCCGACGCTGGTGATCTGTCCGATGTCGATGGTCGGCACCTGGCAGCGGGAGGCGGCCCGGTTCGCCCCCGGCCTGGCCGTGCTGGTGCACCACGGTTCGAACCGGCTGACCGGCGAGGAGCTGACCGAGACGATCGGCAAGCACGACCTGGTGGTCACCACGTATTCCTTGGCCACCAAGGATTCCACGGCGCTGGGCGAGATCGAGTGGGACCGGGTGGTGCTGGACGAGGCGCAGAACATCAAGAACAGCGCGTCCCGGCAGTCGCAGACGGTGCGCCAGTTCCCGGCCCGGCACCGGATCGCGCTGACCGGCACGCCGGTGGAGAACCGGCTGGCCGAACTGTGGTCCATCATGGACTTCGCCAATCCCGGCGTGCTGGGTTCGGTGAACTCGTTCCGCGCCCGGTTCTCGGTGCCGATCGAACGGGACAACGACACCGGGGCGGCCGCCCGGCTGCGCAAGCTGACCGGGCCGTTCGTGTTGCGGCGGTTGAAAACCGATCCGAAGATCATCGACGATCTGCCGGAGAAGTTCGAGCTGAAGCAGCTGTGCACGCTCACCGCCGAACAGGCCTCGCTCTACCAGGCGGTGGTGGACGACATGCTGGCCCGCATCGAGGACAGCGAGGGCATGGAGCGGCGCGGCCTGGTGCTGGCCACCATGTCCAAGCTCAAGCAGGTGTGCAACCACCCGGCGCAGCTGCTGGGCGACGGCTCCCGGATCGCCGGCCGGTCGGGGAAACTGGCCCGGCTGGAGGACATCCTGGCCGAGGCGCTGGCCGACGGGGACAAGGTGCTGTGCTTCACCCAGTTCGCCGCGTTCGGCGGCATGCTGGTGCCGCACCTGAGCGCGCGGTTCGACACCGAGGTGCTGTTCCTGCACGGTGGCACCAGCAAGAAGGCGCGGGAGGACGCGGTGCGCCGGTTCCAGTCGCCGGACGGGCCGAAGATCTTCCTGTTGTCGCTCAAGGCAGGCGGCACCGGGCTGACCCTGACCGCGGCCAACCACGTGGTGCACCTGGACCGGTGGTGGAACCCGGCGGTGGAGGATCAGGCGACCGACCGGGCGTTCCGCATCGGGCAGCGGCGCGACGTGCAGGTGCGCAAGTTCGTGTGCATCGGCACGCTGGAGGAGAAGATCGACGCGATGATCGAGGAGAAGAAAGCGTTGGCCCAGTTGGTGGTCGGGGCCGGCGAGAACTGGCTGACCGAGCTGTCCACCAGCCAGCTGCGCGAGCTGGTCACGCTGTCCTCGGAGGCGGTCATTGACTGAGCCGCGCCGCCCGTTCCGCGGATTTCCCCCGCCCGCCAAGCCGATCCGGGTGCCGGGCGGGCTGACCGCGCGCAGCAAACGCGGCGAGATCGCGCAGACCTGGTGGTCACGCCGGTTCATCGAAGTGCTGGAGTCCTTCGGCATGGGCGGCCGGTTGCAGAGCGGTAAACGCTACGCGCGGGCTGGGCAGGTGCTGTCGCTGACGGTGTCCACCAGCCTGGTCACGGGGCTGGTGCAGGGTTCCCGGCCGGAACCGTACAAGGTGCGCATCGCGGTGAAGGCGTTCGGCGCGCAGGACTGGAAACGCATCGAGCGGGCGCTGGCCGGGCAGGCGCTGTATGCGGCGAAACTGCTGGCCGGGGAGTTTCCGACCGAGGTGGAGGAGGTGTTCACCAAACTCGGCCTGCGGCTGTTCCCGGACAGCATGCGCGAGCTGACCATGGACTGCTCCTGCCCGGACTGGGAAGTCCCGTGCAAACACCTGGCCGCCGCGTGCTACCTGCTGGCCGAATCCTTCGACGAGGACCCGTTCCAGATCCTGGCCTGGCGTGGCCGATCCCGGGCCGATCTGCTGGAACGGCTACGCGAACTGCGCTCCCGCAGGCCCGCCGCGCCCGAGGAACCCGACGAGCCGGAACCGGCCGAGCCCGAGCCGGACGCGGAGTCGTTCTGGACCGCCCCACCGCCCCCGGCCACCCGCGCCCCACAACCCCCGGCCGAACCGGACGCCCTGCTCGACCAGTTGGCGCCATTGCCGCTGAGCCTTGGCGGGCAACGGCTCATCGATCTGCTGCGCCCGGCTTATGAGAGTTTCCGCGGGGATCAGGACGGATGATTGCGGTCAGGCGCGGTCTTCTTTGATCATGTCCAGCAGCGCGGTGAGATCGCCGCGCAGCACCGGGCCGGACGGGTTCTTCGAATCCCGGATCAACCCGCCGCCAGGCGGCAACGCGACCTCGACACAGGCGCCTCCATTGCCGTTGCTGTAGGTGCTTTTGCGCCACGCGACCTCGACACACTCGCCTCCGTTGCCATTGCTGTAGCTGCTCTTGCGCCACACGGCATGAGCCGCGTCATCCAGGGGGACCATGTTGTGCTCCAGGGATCACTCTTCGAGGATGCCGGCGATCACCGCGATGGACTCCTCAGGAGTGAGCGCCACCTCCTGTACACCGGCAAAGTTCACCCGGTAAGTCTCCACTACGGCGGGTTCCTCCAACAGGACACCGTAGTCGACGTTCTCGAGGTAGACGACGTCCTCGTAGTGCTCCTCGGCAAAGCCGAGCAAGACGAACGGCGAGCAGATCGCCGGATAGGCGCCGACAGCGAACGGGATGACCCGGACGGCGACGTTCGGCTCCCGCGCCAGGTCGACCAGCCGCGTGAGCTGCGCTTGCATCGTTTTCGCTCCGCCGACCGACATGCGCAGTGCGGCTTCACCGAGCACCGCCTCCACTCGCAACGGATGCTCGCCGCGGAGCAACGCCTGACGGGTCATCCGTACCTCCGCACGACGTCGCACAATCTCCTCGTTGGCCGCGGGCAGGGCCGCACGAGCGAGCGCGGCCGCGTAGTCGGCGGTCTGGAGCAGGCCAGGGATCAGATCACCCTTGAAGGTGCGGAGGACGGCGGCTTCGGCTTCCAGCTCAAGGTAGTCGCGGGTGATCGCAATGAGTTCGTCCTCGGCGTACTCCTGCCACCAGCCGCCCGATTGGGCGCGCTGCGCCTCCTCGAACAGGCGGTTTCGCTCGTTCTCCTCCACCCCGTAGATCAGGCCGAGAGCCAGCACATCCACCGGCGTGATGGGCTGGGCGGCGTTCTCCATCTTGCTGATTTTCGACGCCGACCAATGCAGGCGGGTCGCGGTCTCGTTGGCCTTCATGCCCGCGGCGTCGCGCCACCCACGGATGCGTCGGGCGATGCGGCGCAGCTTGATGCCCGCTCGAAACCCGTCTGGCACTACTACCTCCCGCTCGCGCTCTGTCGTCGATCAGCCTAACCAGCACCCGCTCAAGTTGCTCCATCACCCGATCCGGGCACTGGAGAAATATTTCTTCAAATCAACTTGCTTGCAGTGCCATGTTGCGCCACAGTGCTGTTGTCGTCCAAGGTGGATTGGTGGTGTGCGCGTGTGCAGGCATCAACAGCCGTCTCCGCTGGACAAGCTGCTGATCCGGTTGGGATGGCGGCACGATCCGCGCCGGTGGGTGGTGTCCTGCCGGGACGCGCGGGGACGGCACGCGACGGTCCGAGTCACCGCGGTCGAGAACGGAGTCGTGTTGGCGTGGTCATCACCTGGTCCATGGCTGCTGACCGGATTGGCGGTGGGCCGACTGCGCGGCGCGCTGGCCGCAGCATCGATCCACAGTGCCCGGCTGGCCGATCACACACTCCTGAGCAGAAACGAGAAATCATGAGGGGAAAAACGACTTCGTCGGCGCGGAGCCGGTTCATCGGCGCGGAATTGCGGCGGCATCGCGAGGCGGCGAACTGGTCGGCGATCGCCTTGTGCCGACGCCTGGGTTGGCTGCCCGCCACCATGTCTCGTGTCGAATCCGGGCAGCGCGGGGCAACACCGGTCAACCTGGCGATCTACCTCACGGCCTGCGGTGTGCCCATTTCCCAGCAGGACCAATTGCTGGCGTTGGCGCGGCAGGGCGAGGTGTGGCTATACGCGCACGACGACCTGGTGCCGGAACAGGTGCCAGCCCTGCGATTCACTCGTGAGTCGGCCGACCGAGTCACCTGCTATCACCCCGGATGGCTACCAGAATTGTTGTGGACCAAGGAATTCGCCACCTGGCGAGGCCGGTCTCCACTGGAGGCGCAGCGCTCGCCCGACGGTACGCCGATACTGTTCTATCTGACCGAGTCGAGCTTGCGGTCGCTGCCGACCGAACACCACATCCGAGGCGAACTGCTGACGAGGCTGGTGACGCTGTCCGGCCGGGACCGCGTACGGGTGCGGGTGGTGCCAGCGGCAGCGGAGCAACGGGTGCCCGCGGCCGGTCGATTCTGGTTGTTCGAGTTCGGCGAGCACCGGCCGGCTGCGTGCACGCAGTCCGACGCGATGACGCTGTTCAGCGAGCGATACCGAGACATCGCGGTATACCGGCAGATCGTGGCGGAGCTGAAGGCGGTAGCCCTGGCCGAGCCGGAATCCCTTGACTTGATCACCCAGATCTCCGCGCCCGGGTTTCCGCACCACAACGGACAAGTGATCCAGACAGTGGACCCCACTGGCGTCGAGCGATCAAACGCTGTGTGATGTTGCGGTGACGCACACCGCACCGACCACCGCAGCGGTCGCCATCGGGACCGAGGAAAAGCGACTGCGCAAGGACCTCGGCTTCGCCGGGCTGACCGCGATCGGCTTCTCCAACATCGTTGGCTCGGGCTGGCTGTTCGCCGCGGCCTACGCCGCGCAGATCGCCGGGCCGGCCTCGCTGTTGTCCTGGATCGGCGCGGGCTTGCTGTGCGCGCTGGTCGCGTTGGTCATGGTGGAACTGGGCGGGACCCGGCCGGAGGGCGGCGGCACGGTGCGCTGGCCGCTGTACGCCAGTGGGCGGCTGGTCGGCTCGGTGGTCGGCTGGTCGACGCTGCTGTCGGTGGGCAGCACCGCGGCCGAGATCACCGCGATCATGCAGTACGCCGGGCATTACCTGCCCTGGTTGTACCACGGGAAAACGTTGACGCTGAGTGGAATCGGCGTGGCGCTGGTGTTCAGCGTCGTGCTGTCCGCGCTGAACTGGTTCGCGGTGCGGCTGTTCGCCCGGCTGAACAATCTGGTCACCATCCTCAAGATCGCGGTGCCGGTGATCACCGTGATCGCGCTGATCGCCTCCGGCTGGCACTCCGGCCGGCTGACCGCGCACGGCGGGTTCGCGCCCTACGGTTACGCGGCCTGCCTGACCGCGCTGGCCTCCGGCGGGATCGTCTACTCGGTCAACGGTTTCCAGGCCCCGGTGGACTTTTCCGGTGAGGCACGGAATCCGCGCCGCAATGTCCCGCTGTCGGTGCTGGCCGGCATCGGTCTGGCCGTGCTGATTTACCTTGCCCTGCAGGTGGCTTTCCTGTTCTCGGTGCCGGAACGGTTGTTGGGCAACGGATGGCAGGGCGTCAACTTCGACTCCCCGTTCGGCCAGCTGGCGCTGTTGCTGAACCTGCAGTGGTTGTCCAGCATGCTCTACGCCGACGCGGTCCTGTCCCCCGGCGGCTCGGCCTATGTCGGCGTGGCCATCGACGCCCGGCACACCTTCGCGTTGGCCAAGAACGGTTTGCTGCCCCGCTGGTTCATGCGGGTGCACGAGAATTCCGGCATCCCGCGCCGGGCGCTGGTGCTCAACCTGCTGGTGATCGTGGTGTTCCTGCTGCCCTTCGGCGGCTGGCAGCAGATCGTCAGCGTGATGGGCGACATGTACCTGCTGATCTACGCCTCCTCGGCGGTGGCCGCGGCGGTGTTCCGGGCCCGAGGCGGGCCGGTCGCCGGTTGGGTGCCGGGCATGCGGTGGATCGCGCCCCTGAGTTTCGTGGTGGCCAGCGAGTTCGTGTACTGGTCGGGCTGGCACGACCTGCGGCTGGCGCTGCCGCTGGTGCTGATCGGGGTGCCGCTGTTCCTGGTCCTGTGGCGGCCCGGCGCGGGCCGGTCCTTGCTGTCCGAACTGGGCAGCGGCGCGTGGATCGTGGTCTGGCTGCTGGCCCTGACCCTGTTGTCCGGGCTGGGCAGTTTCAAGGGCAGCGGCGCCATCCCCGCGCCGTGGGACACGATCGCCGTCGCCGTGGTGGCGCTGGCGGTGTTCTGGTGGGCACTGGCCGCGGGCAAGGGCCGCGGCGAGGACACCGAACCGATCACCGTCGAGGACGAACCCCAGGACGCACCCCGGGACGCCACCGACTGAGCCGCGGGAAAGCCTGGTACCCGCTCGCTCAGCCCGTCCCCTCGCGGGCGAAGTACGGTTCCGCCGCCTCCAGTCACCCGTACCGGCGCGAAATGCGCGGTCAGCCAGGCCATTGCGGGGGCGGTCAGCCAGCTGGGCGCCCGGAGCCCCAGCACGCCGCCCCGGTGACGGCGCAGGTCGACGCCGCGCGCCTTGAGCAGTGGCAGCAACTCGCGGCTGGTC